>JAFSUW010000014.1 GCA_017450465.1 Clostridia bacterium
AATTCATCGAGTTCGCTTCAAGATGGTGCGAAATACATAATAGGAAAAATGGTAGATAGTGATGGCGAGCTGGTGGATAATGATAGTAGCGTAGTTAACTGTGTTGGTATGCAGTACACTAATAATAGCAGGGCAGTATGGGTATGCAGTGGTAATGATAGTGATGGATATACACTTAAAAATGAACAAACATATGCCTGGTTAACTTATTATAGTGGATTAACTGCAACAAATAGTTATTACGGTTCTTATTGTGTAAGTTGTACGTGTGACTCTTATGGTAGATTAGTAATAACACATTATAATTACGTAGTTGGATATATATACAAGGAAGTTAATTAATGTCACTGGGGACGGGGGCAATGACACAAGTTATGTAAATAACAAAAAAGCATTCTAATCGCAACTACTGCAATCAACCTCCGAAGCTTATGTCAGAAGGGACGGGGGCGATTGACCATAATTATGCAAACTGTCAAATAGCATCATAGCCACGTTCCGTGCAAACAAACGTTAAACATTATGTAGACAGGACGTTAAAATTTAGCACATAAATAAAAAACAAAAAGCTTAAGATTAATCAACAAAATCTTAAGCTTTTTATTATGCACTTTTATTAACATTTTAACCTATTTTATCAAAAATAAAAGTCGTTATTTTTACAGATAATTCATATAATTTTTTTGCTTGACTGAAAGTAGGCATTTCCATTAACCCATCAGGATACCTTATCGCAACGCCATAATAATTTAGTTCTTCGAATTCTAAACTTTCAAACTCTTTATCAACTTCTGAACACATTTTTCTTAATGTCTCTAAATTATGAATTTTACCAAAATCAATTTTATTTTTTACTAGATATGCCTTTAATGCTTTTTCTACACTTTGCTGACAATGAAAGCATACCATAGGTGTTAATATTAAACTTTCATCTTCCTCACGATTTAGTTCACGATTCGCAACATCTAAATCCATTTTAGAAAATTTAATCCATTCTAATTCGTAATTCTCCATTTATACCAGTACCCCCTCATTTAAAGCTACTCGTACAATACTTCCGATGCGATTTTTATATTCATCCAATTCGCTATTGGACTTTACGATAATATCTGCGTCAATCCATATATCAGCAAGTCTTCTAGTTATTGCACAAGATATTTTTATTTTTAAATCATTTTCAATATCTTCATTAATTACAACCAATATATCATAATCACTGTCTGGTCGATAATTTTCCGTTGCACGTGACCCAAATAATAATATTTTTGCTACAGATAGATTAAGTTCTTTCAAAGTTTCATAAATGATATTTTTAATTTTATCCATAAAATCACCTTTAAAATTGTCATTATTTATATATTTTATAGTATCACAACTGTATTTTTTTACAAGTAGTTTTTATCACGTTTTTTCGACAATTGTTGTCACGAGGGACACGCTTGTCAGAAGGGACGGGGGCGATTGACCACAATTATGTAGAGTCGGCAATTGCTACATATAGCCATATACTGTCAGAACATTCTAAATTTTATGTAATCAAAGTATATAAAAAACAGAGACATTTTTGATAAGTCTCTGTTTTTTATACTTATTTTTAATACTTTGGCTACATAATGTCAGAAGGGACGGGGGCAATTGACCACATTTATGTCGCCCACCAAATTAGATAAATAAACGCGTTAAATCGTGCCATTCAAGCATATTATGTAAAAAGCATATCAAATTTTTAACTTTCGACAAATTTTGACAAAAAAGGTAAATAATATACGATATAATGTCGTATATTATTTTTTTGAGGAGGTTTGCGTAGTGAGGGTTGCAAGAAAGTATTTACGCACCAATTATTTTCATGTTATGGTGCAAGGAATTAATAAAAGTTACATATTTGAAAAAGCAATAGACGCAAAAGTATATATAAGAAACATGTACAAAACTAAGAAAAAGATGGGAGTAAAAGTACTTGCGTACTGCATTATGAGTAATCATGCACATATGCTTTTACGTGTAGAAAATTTGCATCAGTTAAGCGAGTATATGCACGATATAAACACCAAGTATGCTATGTATTACAACAAAAGATACAGTAGGGTTGGATATGTGTTTCGGGACAGGTTTAAGGCCGAGGGGATTTACAAAAAGGACCAGCTGAGCAAATGTATACAGTATATATACAATAACCCAGTAAAAGCGGGTATATGCGAAAATCCGTGGGAGTATAAATTTAGCAGTTACAAATACATTCATGATAATTCAGAAGCGGAATATGACTTTATTGATGTAGAGCCAAAAGAAAAGATTGATTTTGAAAAAGAATTAAATAAATTTCTTAAAGAAAATAAATGTACGTTTTTTGAATTAAAAAATGATAAGGAGAATTTACATAAGTTTGTGCAATTGTTAAAAAATGATTGTTCGATGTCACTACGTGAAATTAGCGAAAAATTAGGGCTTGGCAGGGAAACGATTAGGAAAATTTTTAACAAAAAACAAGTTACATAAATGTGGTCAGTTGCCCCCGTCCCTTCTGACCACACCTGTCCCTCGTGACCACACTAAAATAGGGCTAGGTTTCCCTAGCCCGGTTATAGATAGAAGTTCCTTCTGTAGGGTATGTTTATACAAAACTTCTTTCTACAACATGTTTACTTTACCATATGGTGATTTAAAAATCAACCTATAATTAAACTTAAAGTTACACATAAGTAAATAAACAATTTAAATATTGAAAATAATTCCTTTATATGATAGAGTAAAAAGGATGAAGGGGGTTTTTATTTTGAGCATTTTTGAGAAGATTTATGTAAAAATTTTTGGAACATATAGCAGTAGAGAGATAAAGAGGATTGAACCTATTGTAGATAAAGTTTTTTCTTATGAAGAAGAATATACAAAGCTTACAGATAAGGAGTTACAATCAAAAACTAATGAGTTTAAGAAGCGTTTAGAAGACGGTGAAACTTTAGATGATATTCTCCCTGAAGCTTTTGCTACTATGCGTGAGGCATCCATGCGTGTTCTTGGTATGAAGCATTTTAGGGTGCAAGTTATTGGTGGCATTGTGCTTCATCAAGGTAGAATCGCTGAAATGAAAACAGGTGAAGGTAAAACTTTGGTTGCTACACTTCCTGTTTACTTAAATGCTTTAACAGGTAAAGGTGTTCATGTTATTACTGTAAACGATTACCTCGCAAAACGTGATAGCGAATGGATGGGTAAAGTTTATAAGTTTTTGGGGCTCACTGTTGGTCTTGTTATTCATGGCATGACGGGCGAGCAAAAGAAAGAGGCCTATGCCTGCGATATCACTTACGGAACAAACAACGAGTATGGTTTTGACTATTTAAGAGATAACATGGTTACGTATAAGGCGCAAATGGTTCAAAGAGATTTACATTATGCGATTGTCGATGAGGTGGATAGTATTTTAATTGATGAAGCAAGGACCCCGCTTATTATTTCTGGCCCTGCTGAAAAGTCTACCGATCTATATAAAATTGCAGATACTTTTGTTAAGAGATTAAAGCCAAAGATTATAGTAGAAGGCGACGAGAAGGTTATAGATGATGCTGAAGACGGCGATTATGACTACATTGTCGACTTAAAAGCAAATTCTGCATCGCTTGTTTCACGCGGAATAAAGAAAGCAGAGGAGTATTTTAAGATAGACAATTTGTCGGATATCGAAAACTCTACCATTGCCCATCATATTAACCAAGCGTTAAAGGCAAATGGTATTATGAAAATAGATAAGGACTACGTTATAAAAGACGGTCAAATCATTATTGTTGATGAATTTACAGGGCGTCTTATGTTTGGTAGACGTTATAACGAGGGCTTGCACCAAGCTATTGAAGCTAAAGAAGGCGTTCAAATACAAAACGAAAGTAAGACACTTGCTACAATTACATTCCAGAACTACTTTAGAATGTATGAAAAACTTGCTGGTATGACTGGTACCGCTATGACCGAGGAACAAGAGTTCCAAGGCATTTACAAACTTGATGTTATTGAAATACCTACCAATAGACCAATGGCAAGAATTGACCAAAACGACGTGGTTTATGTTACAGAAAGAGCGAAGTTTAATGCGGTTGTAGAAGATATAGTACAAAGCCATGAAAAAGGTCAGCCGGTGCTTGTTGGTACGGTTACAATTGAAAAATCTGAACAATTAAGTGCATTGCTAAAAAGACGTGGTATTAAGCATGAAGTGTTAAATGCGAAGTATCACGAAAAAGAAGCTGAAATTATCGCACAAGCGGGTAAATTAGGTGCCGTAACTATTGCTACAAACATGGCTGGTCGTGGTACGGATATTATGCTTGGTGGTAATGCAGAGTATTTGGCAAAGCAGGAAATGAGAAAGCAAAATTACGATGAGGAGCTTATTAACCAAGCAACAAGTTTTGCTGAGACCGATGATGAAGAGATATTAAAGGCACGAAAAGTATTTCGTGAGTTAAACGATAAGTTTAAGGCAAAGATTGATATAGAGCGTGAAGAGGTAACAAGGGCAGGCGGCTTAAAGGTTATTGGTACAGAGCGTCACGAGAGTAGACGTATAGATAATCAGTTACGTGGACGTTCAGGTCGTCAGGGTGACCCAGGTGAAAGTAGATTCTATATTTCTCTTGATGATGATTTAATGAAGCTATTTGGCGGCGACAGAATCCAGATGATAGCAAATTCAATAGGTGGAGAGAAGTATGAAAACTTGCCTATCGATATGCGAATTATTTCATCAACAATTGAGAACGCTCAAAAACGTGTTGAAGGACGTAACTTCTCTATAAGAAAGAACGTTTTACGTTTTGATGATGTTATGAATGTTCAAAGGGAGACTATTTACGGCGAAAGAAGAAAAGTTTTACTTGGCGAAAACATGAAAGACAATGTAATAAAGATGGTAACTGGTGTTGCGGACGATTTAGTAGAAACATTTACAGGTGAAAATGCTCATGTAGAAGAGTGGAATTTTGAAAGTTTACGTGTAAAAGTTGATGAAATATATGGAATTAAAGACTTTATAGTTCCAAAGTCTAAATGGGAAGAAACAACGAAGGATGGCTTAAAAGAAGATTTAGAGAACCAAGTTTTAGATTTATATAAAAAGCGTGAAGAAGAATTTGGCGAGGAAACGATGCGTGAACTTGAACGTGTTATAATGCTTCAAGTTGTAGACCAAAAGTGGATGGACCACATTGATGCAATGGAACAATTAAAACAAGGTATCGGTATTCGTGCATTTGGTCAGCATGACCCAGTTGTTGAGTACAAAAACGAAGGATACGAAATGTTTAACGAAATGACTGCCTCAATTCGTGAAGATGTAGCAAAGGCCTTATTCCATATAAGACGTGAGAAAATGCCACACATGAAAGAAGAAGGACCAAGAAACATGGTAGAATCGCGTGGAGGGGAGAGTGAGAAACCAAAGACGCAAACAGTACGTAATGGTCAAAAAGTTGGTAGAAATGACCCTTGTCCATGTGGTAGTGGTAAAAAGTATAAAAATTGTTGTGGGAAAAACGCATAGGAGGTATAAACTTATGAAAAAAGTTATTATTTGTTTAGTATTATTAGCAGTAATTTGTGGTTTGGTGTTTGCAGTAATAAAAATTAACAAAAATAATAAAGATACAGAAAGTGTAATTAATGAAGAAAATGTATTTGCAGTAGAGTATTTTGATAATTATATTCCAGGTGCTACATATAATATTGCACTTAATAAAGATAAAGTTTTATATGTAACTGTAAATCGTGCTAGTAGCGTACTTAATGAAGATGAAGAGTTAGAAGATGGCTCTGTAGAAGAGAGTATGTTTACTTTAAATGATGAAGAATATGACAATGTAATTAATTTATATAACAAAATGAATTTTGATAATGAAAATTATGGCAGGACCTTTTGTAGTGCTTTGGCAGCACTCGTAAGAGGAGAGGCAGTACTTACAGATAATACATTGGAAGATTATGATAGTAACGAAGATTTGAATGCTGATGGTACTGTAACATGGAGAGAATATGGTAATATTCGAGTTAATGAATTAATTGATAGAATAGATCAAGAAGCAGCGTAAATATTTTGGGGGCGACCTTAGGTCGCCCTTAAGTATTAAAAAGGAAACCATATAATTTAGGAGAGTACTTATGAAGAAGAAAATTATTATTTTATTACTTTTAGCGATTGTTTGTGTTATTGTTGGTGTGATTATACCTAGTACTAAAAATGACGATGTAAATTTTGATGAAGACATAAACTTTGATGAGGATGTTTTTGATGAAGATGTAAATAAAGTATTTGTAGTAAAAGATTATTATGATGGTGGTATTCCAGGTAGCCAATATAGTATAGCACTTACCACAGATAAGAAATTGTATGTAAAGTATGTACGTTTTAGTAGTACTGCTGATTCCTTTGGACCAACAACCACAAAATATGCAACTAGACTTACAAATAAGGAGTTTAAAAAAATAAGGAATATTTATAAAAAGATTGATTTTAGTGAAATTAATGGAAAAGCAACATCTTTCTGTGGAGCAATAGAATATATTGCTAGAGGAGATGAAAAGTATAAGGTAGTTGATAATAGCTATGATTTAGACAAAGATGGTACTGTAACATATAGCGAAATAGTAATTGCTGAATTGCGTGGTTTTTTCGATAAGAGCGATGATTTAAACAAAGATGGTATTATAACATATAGAGAGCATGGGAATGTTTGGCTAAATGATATTTAAATCATGAAAAATAATAGGATTAGATAATTGTTTATAAGGAGTAAATTATGATTGAATTTGAAGAGTACAAACAAAGATTAGAAGAGTTAGAAGAAACACTAGGAAAGTTAGGTGTTTCTCTTTGACGTGGCTCACAAAAAGAAAGAGATAGAAGAACTAGACGTAGAAATTGCTAAAGATGGCTTTTTTAGTGATTTAACTAATTCACAAAAGGTACTTCAAAGAAGTAAAAGTTTAAAAACTTCTGTTGAGAGTTATGAAAGTTTGAAAAAAGATTTGGAAGATTTAATTACATTAAATTCACTTGCTATGGAAGAAGATGATGAGTCTTTGATAGAAGAAATAGGTAAGGGAATATATAAATTAAATAAGCAAATTGAAAAGATGAAATTAAGTAGCCTCCTTTCGGGGCCATATGATAAAAATAATGCTATACTTGCACTTCATGCAGGAGCTGGTGGAACAGAAGCACAGGACTGGGTAGAAATGCTTTATAGGATGTATAGCAGATGGGCAGAACGAAATGATTTCGCGGTAAAAGAGTTAGATTATCTAGCTGGTGAAGAAGCAGGTATAAAAAGCGTTACATTTATGGTTATAGGTACAAATGCTTATGGATATCTTTTGGGCGAAAAGGGTGTTCATCGGCTTGTTCGTATTTCTCCATTTGATGCAAATAAAAGGCGTCACACGTCTTTTGCGTCGCTTGATGTAATGCCGGAAATCAGTGACGATATTGAGATAAATATAAATCCAGCGGATTTACGTGTAGATACGTATCGTTCAAGTGGTGCTGGTGGACAACACATTAATAAAACTGAATCGGCAGTAAGAATAACACATATACCAACGGGTGTTGTGGTATCATGTCAAAACGAGCGTTCACAAATACAAAATCGTGAAACAGCTATGAAAATGCTAAAGTCAAAACTTTTCGAAATAAAAGAGCGTGAGAATTTAGAGCGTATAGAAGACTTAAAAGGCGATATGAAAGATATCGCTTGGGGAAGCCAAATACGTTCTTACGTGTTTCAACCATATAGTTTAGTAAAAGACCATAGAACTAACTTTGAAGTAGGTAATACAGCTGCTGTAATGGATGGAGATATAGATGGCTTTATTGACGAGTATTTGAAATTTAAGGCCGAAGGGAAGATATAGAAACCAAAGCCTTCCCCTTGAGGGGAAGGTGTCGTCGTAGACGACGGATGAGGTGTAATTTTTTAGGAAGGGAATAGAATATGAAATTATTAATGCATAGTTGTTGTGGACCATGTTCAACATATCCAATAAAACTATTAAGAGCACAAGACATAGATATAACGTCAATGTGGTTTAACCCAAACATTCATCCATATATGGAGTACAAAAATAGGTATGAATCATATAAAAAACTAATGGAAATCGAGAAAATACCAACGATTGAGATAGATAATTATGGCTTAATAGATTTTACAAGGGCAGTGTATAACCATGAGTATGAACGTTGTAGAACTTGCTATGAGATGCGATTTGATGTAATTGCTAAAACGGCAAAAGAAAAGGGATTTGATGCTTTTACATCATCACTTTTTGTAAGCCCTTATCAAAAACACGAGTTATTAAAAACCGTAGCAGAAGAAAAGGCAAAAGAACATGGAATAGAGTTTTTGTACATAGATTTTCGTGAAGGTTTTAAGGAAGGGCAAGAAATAGCAAGAGAAATGGGACTATATATGCAAAAATATTGCGGTTGTGTATATAGTGAAGCGGAAAGGTACAAAGACGAAAATGCTACTGAAGTAAAACTAAAAAACACCTATGAAATAGTGAAAATAAAGCAAGAAAAGGAACAGTATATGCCACTATTACTAGAGGCAGATCCAAGTGTAGAATTAGTAGAAAGTTACTTAAAAAACGGCGATTTATACGCATTAAAACTAGATGGTAACGTAGTAAGTGTGGCAGTAGTTGCTAAATTAGATGATAGTACATGTGAATTAAAAAACGTGGCAACCAAAGAAGAATATCGGAATATGGGCTATGCAAAGCGACTTATTAAATATTTATTCTCAATATATAAACAAAAGTATGCAAAAATGATAGTAGGAACAAGCGAGAATAACATACCATTCTACGTCAAAAGTGGTTTCGATACATATGAAAAGACAGTAAAAAACTTTTTTGTAGATAATTATAAGGAAGAAGTTTGGGACAATGGGTTACATTGTATGGACATGTATTATTATGGGAAAAAATTAAAAGGTAAATAGGAGGTGAAATGCCTTGGATGATAAATTAATTGGTACGGAGAATAATATTATTTTTTATAATGATGAGGAAGGACAAATTAAAATAGAAGTTATTTTGCAAAATGAAAACGTTTGGTTAAATAGTGATTCATTAGCAAAATTATTTAAAATAGATAGAACAGGTATAACAAAACATATTAATAATATTTACAATGATAATGAATTAGAAGAGAGTTCAACTTGTGCAAAAATTGCACAAGTTCAAAAAGAAGGAAATAGAATTGTTACAAGGGATATTGCTTTTTATAATCTAGATATGATTATTTCTATAGGATTTAGAGTAAATTCAAAGACAGCAATTAAGTTTAGAACGTGGGCAAATAAAATAATTAAAGATTATATGATTCAAGGATTTGCGTTAGATGATGATAGGTTTATGAAAGGTAGAAAAACAGATCAAGAATATTTTAAAAGGTTACTAGAAAGAGTAAAATTAATTCGTACTAGTGAAAGGATGTTTTATCAAAAAATTACTGATATTTTTGCAGAATGCTCAATTGATTATGATAATACTAGTGAGATAGCAAGAGAATTTTATGCTGGTATACAAAACAAATTTCACTATGCAATAACTGGAGAAACTGCTGCGGAAATAATATATAATAGGGCTAATAATGAAAAACCTAATATGGGATTAACAAACTGGAAAGATTCACCAGATGGGAAAATATTAAGATCAGATATAACAATTGCTAAAAATTATCTATCAGAAGCTGAGTTAAAGAATTTAAATAATATTGTAAATATTTTTCTTGATATAGCAGAAGACAATGCCGAAAGAAATATACCAATGTACATGAAGGACTGGAAAGAAGAAGTAGATAATGTCTTGAAAATGAGAAAATATAAAATTTTAGAAGGTAAAGGAAAAATTTCGAAAGTAGATGCAGAAACAAAAGCATCAAAAGAATATGAAAAATTCAAAATTAAGCAAGATAAAAATTATATATCAGATTTTGATAGATTGACGCAAGAAACAAAAAAAATAGATGAAAACAAATAATTTAGTGTAAATAAAGGAGGATACTTATGAAGTTTGAAAGTAGGTATTACACAACAAAAGAAATGTATAAAGAGTACATATTTAAGGTGCTATGCAAACATTTAACGATTCTTGGCATAATTGTTGCGGTATGTGCGTTTTTATTGAGTGTCATTTTTATAAATGAGAGTAAGTTAACCGTTGGGTTAATGTTAGGAGCAGGAATTATTTCTTTACTTACTGCCATTTTTACACCATATGTTACATTAAAGCAGCTACTAGATTTGGATAGCAAATTACATAGTGGAGTAAAGTATGAAGTAGTTGTTACATTTGATGATAAGATAACATTAACAGAGGGTGCACAAACTATTTCCGTAGACTATTCACAAATAATTAAGTATCACAAGTTAAAGACATGTAGCGTTTTAATGTTTTCAAACCAAAATGGTGTGATGTTTGATGAGAATCATTTTACAGTAGGCAATAAAGAAGATTTTGATAAATTTATACACGAAAAATGTGAAAACTTAAGGTAGGGTGATAATGTGATTTACCTAAACTATGGTGAAGAAGAGTTTTTGCGAGATTACAATACAAAAAAGCAGGTAGAAAGCATAGAATTAAAAAATCCGGGAATGAATTTGGTATATTTAAATGAAGAAACAATAGGTAGATTACCTGAATATGCTGAACAAATGCCTTTTTTTGATGAAAAGAAAATAATAGTCGTAAAAAAATCTGGATTATTCGCATCGGGGAGCAAAAAATTGAATGCTAGTCTTGTAGAAGATACTCTTGAGTATTTAGCAAAAATTCCGGATTTTGTAGAGTTGATTTTTAACGAAGAAGACGTAGACAAGCGTCTTACAGCGTATAAACAAGTTAGTAAAATCGCAAAGTGTACAGAGTATAAGTATAATAGCATAACCGATTTGGCAAATTGGATTGTGCGAGGAATGAAAAAAGAAGGCGGAGAAATAGACTTAAAGGTAGCAGAATATTTGGCAGAAAGTTGCGGCCCATCAATGACATATTTATATACAGAGGTTAAGAAACTTGCAGTTTTAGCAAAAACGGGGGTAGAAATAACCAATAAAACAATTGACGATGTATGTATGAAGAGTGAGCAAGGAATAATATTTGATTTAACCGATAGCATAGGTAATAAAAATAGCGTAAAGGCGGTAACGCTTATAAATGACCTTGTGTTGCAAAAACAGGCGGAACAGTATTTGCTTATTATGATATATAAACACATTCGCAATTTATATATGATGAAACTTGCTGGTGTGCATGGCGCACCGGTAGAGGAGCTAGGAATAAACCCATATGTACTTCGTAAGTTAAACACACAAGTAAATAAGTTTTCGCAGGAAGAATTAAAGAACTTGCTAAAAAAGTTAATAGAGTTAGATAAGAAAAGTAAATCCGGCGATATTGATGCAAGAATTGGCTTAGAAACAATAGTTTTAGGCATGTAATTTAATTGACAAGTAAATAAAAAAAATGTAATATACGAATGAGTATATTACATTTTTTGTTTAAAAAGGAGTGCCTATGGAACTTATATATTTATTGGAAAAACCTGAAGAAGATAGGGTAAACGAGATTATAAAAAAAGTAGGGCAAGAGAATTTGTTTTTCTATTCTGCCTTTGATTTTGATGAAAAGACGAACATAGAAAGGTTTTGCAAAGTTTTCAAAAGTGGAACTTTAAAAGAAGCATCGTCTTTTTTAAGGAATGAGGTTAAACTCGACAAAACAAACATCTTAATAAAAAATTTTGAAAGACTATTTTCAAAGAGCGATACAAGTATAATAGATTTTGTTTTTAGCTTAAAAGATACGAATGCAAAGATTTATTTACTATCTAAAGATACTGATAAAGCAAATGATTTAATTGAAAATTACTTGAAAGATGTAATCACAAAGGTAGATAAGGAAAAAAGGATAAATTTCTTTGACAATATAACTAAAAAGCAGGAGAGTTTTGTCTATTATAGTATATTTGGCACTAATAGTAGGTATATAAAAAGCATTGATAACACAAAATCGATAAAAGAAAATATAATAAATCTTATATTAAAAAAGGATGCAGAGTTTAGGAATGAGCCAGAAAGAATAATGAAAGAAGACCTTCGTACACTATCTGTTTATAACAAAATACTTATGGTAATCGCAAAAGGTGCAGATACGTTAAATACGATAGCAGAAAAGATGGATATGACGACAAGCACATGTAATAAGTACCTAAACGTGCTTGTTTCACAAAAAGTATTAAGGAAAGAAAAATCCTTATATGAAACCGACACTAAGCAAAGTAAATACATAATAGATAACAATTTGTTTAGGTTTTATTATTACTTTATTCCAGATAATGCAAACATACTCGAACTTGAGAAGTATGAAGATGTATACAATAATATAGAAGAAAATTTCGACAAATTTCTTCAAAAGACTTTTGTAGACATATGTGGAGATTATATTTCAAAACTTGCTGATGAAAATAAAATAAAACTAGATATAAAAGAAGAAGGTGCTTTTTGGGACAAGCAAAGTAAGATAGATTTAATAAAAGGAGATTCGCTTACAAGTTGTGTAGCAGATTGCTATTATAGAGAAGATTTAGTAGGCATAAAAGCATTTGAGATGCTAAAAAATAATGCTAAAAAGTTAGATGTAGCAGATAGAAAGTACTATTTATTCTCAAAGAATGGCTTTACTGAAGACTTAAAGAAGCTTGCAAAGAATAGTGATGAATTAAATTTAGTAACATTTGATGAAATGTTTGAATCAAAAGAGCAGAAAAGTAAGAGATTGTTTTTCTTTAATAAGAAAGGATGAACTAAATGATAGATTACGGGACATTAAATAAAGAGCAATTAGAGGCAGTAAAAACAACAGAAGGGCCACTCCTTATTATAGCTGGCGCTGGTTCTGGTAAAACAAGAGTATTAACGCATAGGGTAGCGTATTTAATATCCGAAAAAAATGTTAAGCCATACAACATACTTGCAATAACATTTACAAATAAAGCAGCACGCGAGATGAAGGAAAGAGTAGAAAATTTAATAGGCGAGAATGAAGCAAAAGATATTTGGATAAGCACATTCCATGCTGCTTGTGTAAGAATTTTAAGACGTGATATTGATAAACTTGGCTTTGATAAAAACTTTGTTATATTTGATACATCAGATCAAAAAACACTCATGAAAGAAGTAATGAAAGAGTTAAATTTAGATGACAAAGCATATCCTGTTCAGTATATTTTGGCTGAAATAAGTAAGGCAAAAAATGCTTTAACTGATACAAAAGCGTTTATGAATATGTATCAAACAGATTTTAGGTTATCTAAAGTAGCAGATGCATATGCACTTTATCAAAAGAAATTAACTAAAAATAATGCTTTAGATTTTGATGATATTATAATGAAGACAATTACGCTATTTATAGAAAACAGCGATGTTTTAAGCTATTATCAAAACAAATTTAAGTACATAATGGTAGATGAGTATCAAGATACAAACACAGCTCAATTTACGCTTGTAAGTTTACTTGCATCTGGTTTTGGCAACATATGTGTTGTTGGCGATGATGACCAAAGTATATATGGTTGGCGTGGCGCAGATATTAGAAACATTCTAGAGTTTGAAAAGCAGTTTGTTGGTGCAAAGGTAATAAAGTTAGAGCAAAATTACCGTTCAACAAGCAACATATTAAATGCTGCAAACGAAGTTATAAAGAATAATAAAGGAAGAAAAGCAAAGAAACTTTGGACAGAAAACGGTAATGGGCAGAAGGTTCATTATGAAAGACTTGATAATGAATATCAAGAAGGACGTTACATTGTAGACACTATAAAAACCATCATGGATAAAGGCGAAAGACGTTATTCTGATATAGGCGTTTTATATAGAATGAATGCACAGTCGCGTGTTATAGAAGAAGCACTAATGAGTGAGGCAATTCCATATAAGGTAATTGGCGGCTTAAGGTTCTATGATAGAAAAGAAATAAAAGATATAATCGCGTACCTTCGTGTGATACACAATCCATCAGATTTTGTAAGTATGAAAAGAATAATAAATGTGCCAAAAAGAAGTATTGGTACAACGACGGTAGATAAAATTCAAAGTTACGCAGAATCAAATGGTATTACAGTTTGGGAAGTAATAAACAATATTGATAGTATTCCAGGGCTTGCACGTTCTACAAACAACATAAAAGACTTTGTAAAACTAATAAAAGACTTTCGCGAAATGGCAGATAATCAGGAAGAATACAGTGTTTCAGATTTAATAACAAGTATAATTGAAGACAGTGGGTATAAACGTGAACTTGAAGCAGAAAACACTGTTGAAAATGAAACTCGTATTGAAAACCTTATGGAATTTGTTTCTGTTGCTGTAGAGTATGAAAATGAAGCAGAAGAACCAAATTTGGGTGAGTTTTTAGAAAACATTGCACTTGTTGCTGATGTCGATGAAGATGAAGGTGAAGATGATGCAGTAACTTTGATGACGCTTCATAGTGCAAAAGGTCTTGAGTTCCCTGTAGTATTTTTGCCTGGACTTGAGGAAGGAGTTTTCCCAAGTTATAGGTCTATAACGGAAGATGCAGATGTAGAAGAGGAAAGGCGTCTTTGCTATGTTGGTATAACAAGGGCAAGAGAGGAGCTTTATATAAGTAGTGCTAGTAGTAGAACGCTTTTTGGTAATACAAGTTATAACAAGCCATCGAGGTTTTTAGAAGAAATTCCGGAAGACTTCATGGAGGGCTATGTAGAAACAAAAGTGCAAAAAGAGAATTATGAGTATGTTCCAAAAAGACCAAGTTATAATAGTGTGGTGGGCTTTGGGTATGCGTCTAAAATAAATGGATATAGTATGGTAGCAGATAGTATAGGAAGTGTAGTAAATAACGATATATCACAGTTTAAGCCGGGAGTACATGTAAATCATAGGAAATTTGGCTATGGCATAATTTCATCTGTAGAACCAGAAGGCGACGACTTAAAGCTTGAGATAATGTTTGATTCAGTAGGAATGAAAAGACTAATGGCCAAGTACGCACAATTAGAAGTAATGAATAACGAATAATGAATAATAAATAATTATTAATTCTTCATTATTCATTCTTAATTAATTTATTCTGGGGGGTGGTTACTATTTACACTGTAAAACAACATGGCAATGCCGAGATAGTTGAAAAGCGTTCGAAATTTATTGCAGATGTGTATCCTGTTGATACTCAAAAAGAAGCAACAGATATAATAAATAAAACAAAAAAAGACATGGTAGGAGCAAAGCATGTTGTATATGCGTATGTAATAGAAGGCGAAAGTTTATATACGAAGTACAGTGATGATGGTGAACCTCAAGGAACCGCCGGAGTTCCAATATTAAATTTACTTGAAAAGATGGAACTTAGGAATGTAGTAGTTGTTGTTACAAGATATTTTGGCGGCATACTTCTTGGCACGGGTGGACTTGTTCGTGCGTATACAGATGCTGCAAAATTGGGCATTAAAGAAGCAGAAAGAATAGAAGTAATAAAGAAAACCAAGATAACACTAGAAATACCGTATGAAATGAAAGATAAGATATCTTTTTATATAAAAAAGCAGGAGTATGAAGAAAAAGAAGTTTATTATAGTGAAAAAATAAAAATGTCTGTAAATGTTCCCGACACGGATGTAGATAAATTTACCAAAGACGTCAGCGAATTAACGGAGGGAAATGTAAAATTTTTCTAAAAAATGACGAAAATTGTCGATAAATAGCATTATATCGCGATATTTTCTACCACAAAAAGTATTGATTTTTTACAAAATACCATTATATAATGTTGATTGTGTTTTGGTTACTAAAGAAAAAAGGGGGAATTTCATTGAAAGACAAGATTAGTATTTTGGTTGCTGATGACAGCAAGGAGTTTGCGAATATAGTAAAAGAATTTTTGACAAGGTATGATGATTTTGATGTAGTTGGTGTTGCTAATGATGGTAACGAGGCAATAGAAAAGATACTCGATACAAAGCCAGATGTAGTAATTTTAGATATTATAATGCCATGTATTGATGGAATAGGAGTTTTGCAAAAGATAAACGAAAGTGATATTGATAAAAAACCAATAGTTTTAGTATTATCTGCTGTATCACAAGAGAAAATGACAAAAGATGCGATAGCGCTTGGTGCATACTGTTTTATGCTAAAACCATTTGACTTAGAAGTTTTGGCAAAAAGAATAAAAGATGTGTATGAAGAGAAAAATTCAGAAAAAGATTTTTACACAGGGGCAATATTCGAAAAGAAAAATCAATATATAATCCCCAAAAGATTAAGACCAACGGATGATGTAGAGGTAGAAGTTACAAACATAATACATGATATTGGTGTGCCAGCACATATAAAAGGGCATCAATATTTAAGAGAAGCAATAATGCTTGTAATGAAAGACAATGATATATTAAATGGTATTACAAAACAACTTTATCCAACAGTTGCGAACACATTTAATACTACACCTAGTCGTGTAGAACGTGCCATAAGGCATGCAATAGAAGTAGCATGGGGTAGAGGAAAAATAGATACACTAGAATCAGTTTTTGGCTATACTATAAATATGGGGAAAGGTAAGCCAACAAACAGTGAATTTATTGCTATGATTGCAGATAAATTGCGCCTAGAGATGAAGGTGTAGAAGCAATTTTTTTAATATATAAAATAACAAAATAAATATTGTAAAAATAAATCGAATATGCTAACATGATAGAAGAAAAATAAAACAGATATGTTTTATTTTTCTTTTTGTTTATATAAGGAGGATTGAAACATGGCTAAATATATTTTTGTAACAGGCGGTGTAGTATCAGGACTAGGAAAAGGAATAACAGCAGCATCTTTGGGAAGACTATTAAAAGCAAGAGGTTACAAAGTAAAAAACCAAAAATTTGATCCATATATAAATGTAGATCCAGGGACAATGAGCCCTTATCAACATGGTGAAGTTTTTGTTACAGAAGATGGAGCAGAAACGGATTTAGACCTTGGACACTATGAAAGATTTATTGATGAAAATTTAAGTAAAAATAGTAGTATAACGAGTGGAAAGATATATTGGGAAGTAATAAATAAAGAAAGACGTGGCGATTTCTTAGGCGGAACAGTTCAAGTTATTCCACATATAACAACAGAAATAAAAGAAAAAGCATATGCTGTTGGTAAAGAAGACAATACAGATATAGTAATAACAGAAATAGGCGGAACAGTAGGAGATATTGAGTCTTTAGCATTTTTAGAAGCGATAAGACAAGTAAGCATTGATGTTGGAAAAGAAAATGTTGCTTATATACATGTAACATTAGTCCCATACCTTGGTATGTCAGGAGAATTAAAAACAAAGCCAACACAACAAAGTGTAAAAGAACTTAGAAACATTGGTATTCAACCAGATATAATAGTATGTAGAACAGAAAAGCCATTAAATGATGAATTAAAGGCAAAGATAGCACTATTTTGTAATGTACAAGCAAAAAATGTATTACAAAATTTAGATGCTGAAAGTCTTTATGATGTGCCTCTTATGCTTGAAGAAGAAGGATTAGCAGATAGAGTTTGCGAAACGCTTGGGTTAGAAATTAAAAAGCCAGATTTATCTGAATGGCGGAAAATGACTCAAATGAGCAAAAACTTGACGAAAGAAGTATCAATCGCAATAGTAGGAAAATATGTAGAACTTCACGATGCATACATAAGTATTGCAGAATCATTAAAACACGCTGGTATAGCACTTGGTGCAAAAATAGATATTATGTGGATAAATGCTGAAGAAGTAAATGAGAAAAATTATAAAGAATTATTAGTAAATGCGGATGGAATACTTGTTCCAGGTGGATTTGGCAATCGTGGAATAGAAGGTAAAATACTTGCTGTAAAATATGCTCGTGAAAACGATGTGCCATACTTTGGTATATGTCTTGGAATGCAAATGGCAGTAATAGAATTTGCAAGAAATGTTTTAGGATATAAAGATGCAAATAGCACAGAAATAAACCCTGATACAAAGCATCCTGTAATTCATATAATGGAATATCAAAAATCAATAAGCGACAAAGGTGGCACAATGCGTCTTGGTAAATATCCATGTAAAATTACACCTAATACAAATATGGCTAAAGCATATAAAGTAGATTTAATAGAAGAAAGGCATAGACATAGATACGAATTTAATAACGACTATAGAGATGAAATGCAAGAGAAGGGTTTAGTTATATCTGGAGTATCACCAGATAATACATTGGTAGAAACAGTTGAAATAAAGAATCACAAGTGGTTCACTGGAGTACAATATCATCCAGAGTTTAAGTCAAGACCAAACAGACCACATCCATTGTTTGTGGAATTCGTAAAACATTCGTTGAAGGATTAGTAATGTATGGCGGGTATTAATTGCCACAACCGAAAAACAGGCATATTAATTTACACAGTTTAAACATTGAAAAATATCGAATGTTACAGAAATGTTTCAATTTTGTTAAAAACAAAAAAAACGCTAAAGTCTAAAAGAAACATTCCGATATATTATAAGGAATTTGAAAGGAAAAAACTTCGCAAATTACCAAATAGTTTCTCAAAAGTTACAATTTTGTTACACTTTTCAAAAACTATTTACAAAAAAAAAACTATATAATATAATACGCTTGAAATGGAGAATTTTCCGTTCTCCTTTCAATATATAAAAAGTAAGTTAGGTTATCAAAAGATAAAATCGAAAGAAAGGCATAACCTAACCCTTAAAAAGTAAGTACAATTTGCCTTTCTTTCAAAACAAATTTTTTATAAGGAGGAGTTTTTCGTATGAAGAGCTTAAAGAAAACACTAGTACTTTTAGTAGTTCTTTCAATGCTTTTAAGCGCAATTTCACCAGTTTTTGCTGTAAAGTTTAACGATGAAATTCCAGAAGCTTATTGGGAACATGCTAACAAGTTAGCAGCAGTTGGAGTAATTGCCGGAGATCAAAACGGTAACTTCAATGCAACAAGTAATATTACAAGAGCTGAAATGGCTGTTATTGTCTGCAAAATGGCAGGCTTAAATGAAGCTTCAGCTACAGCAAGCAAGAACATTCCTTCAATTTTCAGTGATGTTCCTGCAGGTGAATGGTACACAGGTTGGGTTAACTTAGCAGTTGACAATGGTATGATTGCTGGTTTCCCTGATCAAACATTCAGACCAAACGATCCATTAACAACAAACCAAGCTATTACATTAGTTGTTAAATCACTAGGTAAAGGCGTATATGTTGACAAAATGGGAACATGGCCTGGAAACTATGTACAAGAAGCAGCTAAACTTGGATTAACAAATGATATGGTTGATACAGGTTCAGACTTAGCTAACAGAGGTAACGTAGCAATCTTAGCTTGGGAAGCATTACAAGTTGGTACTTGGGATGTTATCGAAACAAGCTTAGAGAGTGGAGAAGTTACACTTAGTGAATCAGATTCATTATTAGAAAAATACTTCAAAGATTTCGTAGCTGGTAAAGGTACAGCAAGAGATCCTTACAAAGTAAAATTAGTTGATGATGCAGTTGTTGTTAAATCAGGTAGAACAACTAGTGACTTAGGTGCAAACCAAATCACATTAGCTGTTGAAGCTGGTAAAACAAAATTCAATGGTGAAAGAACATGGGGCGACGACACAATCGCTGAATACATTGATGCACAAAACAAACCTAAGAAAAATGCAAAAGAAGCTACATATGCTGGAGAAGACCAAGAAGATGATATCATCGCTTACGTTCCAGAAGATGTTGCAAGCATTGCAAGCTTAGTTGGTAAGAAAGTTACAGTATTATTCGGAGCTGAAAACAAAGTTGCATTATTATATGTAACAGAAGATACAGTTGACGATGTACTTGTTACAGAATGGAATGAAGAAGATAACAAACTTACAGTTGGTGACACAACATACAAAGTAAAAGCAGGAACAGTAGTATCAGTATTCAACCATGAAATTGGTGAAGGTGCAGATGCTATCACAGCAGTTATTGTTGATGCTTTAGGTGTTGAAAACCCAGCTATGACATTCAACAGAGCATTAAAAGCTGACATCACATTAGATGCTAATAACAAGATTGATGCAGTTAACTTCACATTTGGTGAAGAAGTTCCAGAAGCTATCTTAGATGGTATCGTTGTTGAACAAGGTATCGTTAAGACAGTTACAAAAGCTGGCGTAATCAGAAGATTAGATGGCGCAAGCTTCTTCGGTGGAAAAGAAGTTGAAGAATTAGATGATGACGATGATATCAGACTTATCAAAGACGGAGAAGTTGTTACATTTGCTGACATTGCAGAAGGCGATGTAATCACAGCTGTTAAAGTTAATGGTGAATATGAAATCGTTTACATTTCAACTGAAAGAGCTGAAGGTAAAGTAAACACTGTTGAAGATTATACTTTCAAAACAGATAGTGACGAATTATTCACAACTATGAGACCTGTTATTAACTTAGAAGGTGAATTCGAAGATGCTGAAGCAGTTGCTAATAGAGATGAACTTATCGATTTATTAAATGAAGAAGTAGAATTCTACTTAAACTTCACAGGTGAAATCGTTGGTGCTATCACATCAGCAGAAGCTACAGGTAAAACACTTGGTGTTGTAGCAAAAGATACTGGTGATACTAAGTATGATGATGACGATAGAGAATATCTTGAAGTTAAAATCTTAACAGATGATGGCGAATCAAAACGTTATTCAATTTACAATTCTAAGAAGAGTGAAGATGAGCTTCCAGCTAACAATGGTGAAGATGGAGATGCTCAAATAGTATACGCTAACGGCTTACATAAAGGTGATTTAGTTGTATTTGAAGCTGATGCAAATAGAAAGATTAAATCAAACAAGATTGAAAGAGTAGTTGCTGATGCAGAATACTCATTCACATCAGAAAAAGGTGTAACAGCTTTAGTTGTTGATCCTGATGATTTAACAGGTAATGAAGGTAAGAAGAGATTAGTTGTAGGTGAAGGCGAAAACGCTAAGACATACAACTGGAAAGATTCAACAGTATCATTTGCAACAATTAGCCCTAAGGGTAAAACAGAAATCGTAAAAGATGGTTGGGGATCATTAATCAACGCTGCTGATGAAATAGCAGAACTTGATAGTGATGCATATATATTCGTAAAAGGCACAAAGATTATCTACTTTGCAGCTGCATACGATGCATATCAATCATCAGATGAAATCTTTGGTTTACGTTTAGACAATAGCCAAAAATGGACTGTAAATGATGACGAAGATAAAGTATTCGAAATCAAATTCTTCACAGCTGAAGATGAAGCTTTCACAAAAGAAATTTTAGAAGCTGACAATGGTACAGTTGCACAACGTGGATTTGCTAAATTCACATATTCAGATGATGAAATTGATGCAATCACAGCTTTAATCACAGATATCAAAGCATTTGCTGATTTAGATGATGATGATGCAGTAGCTCCTATCGTAGTTGGTGCTGAATCATTAGTAAATGGTGCTGTAAAAGCTCAATTCAAAGTTGACGAAGCTGAACTTGATGACAAGGGTGGTCAAATTATCTACTCTGCAGAAGAAGAAGATCCAGACGAGCAACCATATGCTCAACTTGGAACAGTTGACTTAGATGAAGATGCTATAATCTTCGACTTCTCAAATTACAAGACACCAACAGTTATTTCAATAGACGATATTGAAAAAGGTGACTATGTAATCTGCTTCAAGGGTGAAGGCGACGAAGATGCTACAGTAGTAGTAGTATTCGCTCAATAATAAAAATAAAAAAGAGAGACTTTAAGTCTCTCTTTTTTTATGTTTAAAATTAGATGTATAAATTATTGCTTGTCGCTGAGTTTGTCAAATATTTGCGTTTTGGCTGCGTTAAACTTCGCATCGAAAATCCTCAACGTACAACTCGTACGTTTCCGGTTTTCTCGCTCGTTTGCCTTGCCAAAACATCAAATCTTTGACAAACATAAAGTTTAAATATATAAAATTATGATTTTAGTTTAATCTCTTTAATAACCATAGCGAACGATTAAATGAAGTTTGCAACATTTCTCCAAAATAGTTTTTGGTGGTCAAAAAAACTGGATGTTTTTTTGAGTGAGGATCGATGCAGGATGCATCTATCGCGCGACCACCAATTATTTTGGTAAGAAATGTTAACAAACGTAATGGTTAGTTCACGTGGTTATTAAAGAGAAAGACAAACAATAATTTGCCTAAATGATTTATAAAATTGTAGATTATTGTTTTTTAAAATAATATAATAACCATTAGGTGATACAATGAAAATAATTATAAATGGATTACAATTGAATAACGAGAATTCTGGCATAGGCAAAATGTTACTAGAAATAGTAAATAAGTTAAGCAAAACTCATGATATTACAGTAATTGTTCCAAAAGGTATAGAGCTTGATAATATAAACACGATAGAAATACCATATAAAAATAGCCAAAAAATACGTAGAAGTGTTTATCAAAGTTTTTTACTTGGTAAGAAGTATTGTGAGAATGCTATATTAATTACTACTGACTCAAAGATACCATTAATAATTCCAAAAACTACAGTAGTTTTGCCGATTATAACAGATTTAGCATTGTTTAAGATGCCAGAAAGTTATGCTTTTTTTCAACGTATTTTGTGGAAAATGCAGTATAAAGTCTTGCTAAAACATTGTAAAAAATATATTGCTATATCAAATAGTACTAAAAAAGATATGATAGATATTTTAAAAATAAATGATAGCGATATAAAGGTTATATATTGTGCAGCAAATGATGATATACAGAATATAGAAGGAGCATGTGATGATTTGCCTAAAAAATATATGTTTTTCATTGGAAATATGAATCCAAGAAAAAATATATTAAAAATTTATGAGGCATATAAGAAAGCAAAATTAGCCTTAAATTTGCCACACAAATTAGTCATAGCGGGCCCGATTGGGTGGAGATATAAAAAGATACTTAGAAAATTAAAAAACGATTCTGAAGTCATTTTGAAAGGATATGTTACTGAAGAAGAAAAAGTGGCACTATATAAAAATGCAGATATCTTTTTATTTCCAACACTTTACGAGGGCTTTGGTATACCAATACTTGAAGCGCAAGCATTAGGTATACCAGTAATTACGAGTAACAACTCTTCAATGCCGGAAGTGGCAGGAGATGGTGCTATTTTAGTAAATCCAAATGATGTAGAGGAAATAACTAGTGCGATAGAGAAATTAGTAGATGATGAAAAATTAAGGCAAGAATTAATGAAAAAGGGATATGAAAATGTAAAACGTTTTTCTTGGGAAAAGGTAGCGATAGAAATAGGAGAAATCATTAAGGAGGAGCAATAATGGATTACAAAACTAATTTTGATTTATGGAAAGAAAACGTAAAAGATACTGAGCTACTTACTGAATTAAATTCGTTAACAGAAGAAGAAAGAGAAGAGAGTTTTTATAAAAATCTTGAATTTGGTACTGGAGGGCTTCGAGGAGTTATAGGTGTTGGAACAAATAGAATGAACATATATACAGTAATGAAAGCGTCTCAGGGCTATGCAAATTACTTAAGAAACAACAATAAAAAATCAGTTGGTATAGCATATGATAGTAGAAATAAATCAACATTATTTGCTAAAAAAGCAGCAGAAGTCTTTGCAGCAAATGGTATAAAGGTGTATATTTATAAAGAGCTTATGCCAACGCCAATGCTTTCTTTTGCGGTTCGTGAACTAAGTTTAGATGGTGGTATTGTAATAACTGCAAGCCATAACCCTGCAAAATATAACGGATATAAAGTATATGGTGAAGATGGCTGTCAGATAACAGATACAGTGGCAAATGGTATTTTAAACGAGATAGAGAAAATAGATATATTTAGTAGCATAAAAAATATTGATTTTGAAAAGGCCAAAGAGGAAGGAAAGATAGAGTACATAAGCGATGATATGCTTGAGGTATATATGAATTATGCTTTTTGTAGGACTCTTCATAAAAGTTATGTGCCAAAAGAATTAAAAATAGTTTATACGCCATTAAATGGTACTGGCTTAAAACCAGTTACTAAAATTTTAGCTAAGGCGGGTTATAAAAATATACTTATACCAAAAGAGCAAGAGATGCCAGATGGGAATTTTACAACATGTAAAAAACCAAATCCTGAAGAAGAGGCAGCATTAACACTCGCAATTAACCTTGCAAAAGAAAATGATTTTGACGTAGTTTTAGCAACAGATCCAGACTGTGATAGAGTGGGTGTTGCAGTTAAAGATGGCACAAAGTATAAATTGATATCTGGTAACGAAATGGGAGTACTTCTCTTAAATTATATTTGTGAAACTACAAAACTACCTAATAATCCAATAGCAATCAAAACTATTGTTACAACTGATATGGCAGAAAAAATCGCTAAAAACTATGGTATAGAAATAATAAATGTTCTAACCGGATTTAAATACATTGGTGAGCAGATTGGCTATTTAGAGGAAAAACATGAACTTGATCGTTATATTTTTGGATTTGAAGAAAGCTATGGATATTTAACTCATACAAAAGCTCGTGATAAAGACGCTATTGATACGAGTTTGACAATTTGTGAAATGATAAATTATTATAAGGTACAAGGAAAGAGTTTAGTTAAAGTATTAAACGAGTTGTATGAAAAGTATGGTTATTTTAATCAAAAATTAAAGTCATTTGAATTTACAGGTGTAGATGGTAGTGATAAAATGAACAAGGTAGTGGATACTTTAAGGGCGAATCCATTAAATACAATAGTTGGCGATAATCTTATTGTTAAAGAAGATTATAAGGTATCCGAAAAAGATTACGTAGATGGTAAAGTAGAAAAAATTACTTTGCCAAAGTCTAATGTGATAAAGTTAATTTTTGAAAATGATGTAAGTGTTACAGTAAGACCATCAGGAACAGAGCCAAAGTTAAAGCTATACTATTCAGTAAAGGGACAAGATGAGAGTAATGCAGAAAGTTTAATGAATGGTGTGATTAGCGGTTTTGAAAAATATTTAGGGTTATAGTTACTAAGGAGGCATTCTATGAAAACAGCAGTGCTAATTATGGCAGGAGGTCATGGAGAACGTTTTTGGCCACGGAGTCGTAAAAATTTACCTAAACAGTTTTTGAACATAACAGATAAAGAAAAAACAATGATTAGGTTAACGGTAGAGCGCATACTTCCACTTGTAAACATAGAAGATGTGTATATACTGACTAATAAAGATTATTTTGGTTTAGTAAAAGAGCAATTGCCTGACTTACCAGAAGCAAATATTATTTGTGAGCCAGTAAGCCGTAATACAGCACCATGTATAGGGCTTGGTGCAATGTATGTTTCTAAAAAAGATACTGATGCAGTAATGTTTGTTTTACCATCAGATCATTTAATAAAAAATACAGAGGAATTTTTAAAAATTTTAAAAAATGCGAAGGAAATTGCAGAGTCTGGTGAGAATTTAGTTACAATAGGGATAACGCCAAATTATCCTGAAACGGGTTATGGATATATAAAATACTTAAAAGACATGAATAATGGTAGTTTTTCTGTGGATAAATTTGTGGAAAAGCCAAACATAGATAAGGCAAAAGAATATTTGGCTGATGGAAAGTATCTATGGAATAGTGGTATGTTTATTTTTACGGCTAGTACAATACTAAAAAACATGGAAAAATTTATGCCAGATACTTTTAATAAATTAAGTAAAATAAAAGAAGTAATAGGGACAGAAAAGGAACAAGAAGTTTTATATGAGGAATTTCAAAAAATAGAGAAACAATCTATAGATTATGGTATAATGGAAAAGGCAAGTAATATTTTTACCATACCAGGTAGCTTTGGATGGGATGATGTTGGTTCCTGGGTAGGCCTTGGCCGAATTAATGAAAAAGATGAAAATGATAATGTATTACTTGGAAATACTGTTACAGTAAATACAAATGGTTGTATTATTTGTGGTAATAAAAGGTTAATTGCTACACTAAATGTCAAAGATTTGGTTATAGTAGATACAGAGGATGCTATACTTATTAGTGATAAGAATAGTACAAATAATATTAAAGAAATAATTAATAAAGTAAAAGAGAGTAGCGGGGAAAAATACTTATGAAAATATTAAAAGAATTGTATGATTACAGAGAAATGATTTTTAATTTAGTAAAGAAGGAATTAAGAGGAAGATACAAGGGTTCGGTTTTGGGCTTTTTATGGACGTTTATTAACCCATTATTCCAGCTTATAATTTATACAATAGTTTTCTCATATATTATGAGATCAGGTATAGATAAATATTATTTATTTTTGTTTGTGGCACTTATTCCTTGGATATTTTTCCAAACATCACTTCAAGGAGGGGCTGCATCAATTATTACCCAAAAAAGTTTGGTAACAAAGATATATTTTCCGCGTGAAGTAATTCCGGTATCTTTTGTTACAAGTTGCTTTATGAATATGCTATTTTGTTTTGTTATTATATTTATAGTAGTGGGGCTTGCGGGTGTAAAATTATCTTTGCTGGGGCTTTTATGTTTGCCTATCGTAATGCTTGTTGAATATCTTTTAGCATTGGGCTTTACGATGATCGCATCTGCGGTTACAGTTTATTTTAGAGATTTTGAGCACATTTTAGGGATAATAGTTATGGCATGGATGTACTTAACACCAATCATTTTTGCATTAGATATAGTTCCAGATGCTTTTATGCCAATATTCAAGTATAATCCACTTACTTATGTAATAGAAGCATATCGAGATATTTTATATGCAGGTGGAGTTCCACAAATGAGTGAGCTTTTATATTCGTTTATAGTAGGCGTAGTAGTTGTTGTTATAGGATTTATAGTGTTTGCAAAGTTAAAACGTCATTTTGCGGAGGAATTATAATGGAAAATGGGAATGTAATAGAGCTTAAGAATATATACAAAAAATTTGATTTATACGTAGATAAAAGGCAAAGTTTTAAGGAAAAATTCTTGTTCCATCCAGCAAACAACCATACTGAAGTAGTGGTACTAGATGATATATCACTTAGTATAAAAAAAGGCGAATCGGTAGGTTTAATTGGGCGGAATGGATGCGGAAAAAGCACGTTATTAAAACTTATTTCTAGAATTATGTATCCAGAAAAAGGAACTGTTGCTGTAGAAGGTAGAGTGTCTAGCTTAATAGAACTTGGTGCAGGTTTCCATCCAGATATGAGTGGTAGAGAAAATATTTTTATTAATGCTTCTATTTTAGGGCTTTCTAAAAAGGAAACTGAAGAGCGTATGGCACAGATTATAGAGTTTTCTGAACTTGGTGATTTTATTGATAATCCAATAAGAACGTACTCTTCCGGTATGTATATGCGTCTTGCTTTTGCTGTTGCGATAAATGTAGATGCTGATATTTTACTTATAGATGAGATTTTATCGGTAGGAGATATTAGTTTCCAAAAGAAATGTTTTGAAAAGTTAAAAGAGATTAAATCTCGTGGGACAACTATTGTTATTGTTTCACACTCACTTGGACAGATTGAAAAACTTTGTAATAAATCTTATTGGATTGAAGGTGGAAAAATTATTTGTGAGGGTAGTCCTAAAGCTGTTCACAAGAGGTACTTAAAATACATGAATCAAGATGTTGAGGAAGTAATAAAAGAGGAAAAAGAAGAGGAAGAAAGAATAGAAGGAGTGACAGAAGAACCGAAAGTAGAAGAGCCAAAATCAGAAGAGCCAAAAGTAGAGGAACCACCTAAAGAAGATACTGAAGAGGTGCATGAAGATGTTTTGATTGAAACAGAGGAGCTTAGGAAAAATTCAAAGCGTTGGGGTAGTCGTGAAGTTGAAATAACATCGGTGGAGCTATTAGATGATAATGGTAACGCCAAAGGAAGTTTTAAAACTGGCGAAAATATCACAATAGTTATGAAGTATAATGCAAAAAAGCGTATAAGAAACATTGTTGCGGGTATTGGTATATTTAGAGCAGATGGTGTTAACTGTTACGGAACAAATACCTTAATAGATAAATTAAAGGGCTTAACGGTTTATAAAAATGGTGAAGTTATTTGCAAGGTAAAGAATAACTTGTTAGAAGGCAATTATTTATTAGATGTTGCACTTCATGAACCTAGTGGATATGCGTATGATTATTATAGAGAAGTTTGCAAATTTAACGTAAAAGATGATTTGGTTGAGGCAGGTATCATAAGGCTTGACCATACATGGAAGTATTAGGAGGGTTACAATGAAAGGAATTATTTTGGCAGGTGGAAAAGGAACAAGACTATATCCAATGACACAAGTTGTATCAAAACAACTATTAAATGTTTATGATAAGCCACTTATTTATTATCCATTATCAACTTTGTTACTTGCAGATATTAAAGATATACTAATTATAACAACAAGTACAGATGTAGATAATTATAAAAAGCTTTTTGGTAATGGAGAAAACTTAGGTATAAAGATGTCTTACAAAGTTCAAGACGAGCCAAATGGTATAGCAGAAGCATTTGTTATAGGTGAAGATTTTATTGGTGATGACAATGTATGTTTAATTTTGGGAGACAATGTTTTCTATGGTGGTGATTTCGTAAATATTTTGCAAGAAGCAAAAAATATAAAAGAAGGCGGAATCATTTTTGCTTATCCTGTGGCAAATCCTGAAAGTTTTGGGGTAGTTGAGTTTGATGAAACTGGCAAAGCTATTTCTATAGAAGAAAAGCCAAAGATACCAAAGTCAAAATTTGCAGTACCTGGATTATATTTTTATGACAATGAAGTAATAAACATTGCTAAAAACTTAAAGAAATCAGCTAGAGGGGAATATGAAATAACTGATGTTAACCTAGAGTATTTAAGACAAGGTAAGTTAAATGTAAAACAATTAAGCCGTGGACTTGCATGGCTTGATACAGGAACTCCAGAAAGCATACTAAAAGCGTCAGAATTTGTATATACAATTCAAGCAAGGCAAGGGCAGTACATATCTTGTATTGAAGAAATTGCTTGGAGACGTGGTTTTATCGATAATAAAAAATTGATTGAAATAGGTAATAAACTCAAAATGACTGACTACGGGAAATATATTTTATCTTTAGTGGGTGAATAAAGTGATAAGAAAAAATCAACAAGTGCTAAACTCCATTCAAAAGATAATAGACCTAGTAATACTTTTTATTTCAATAGTAGCAGCATATTATATAAGATTTTATAAAACTGATTTGGAGCATTTAGAATTATCTTTCTATATGTCGAGTGCAGTTATAATTATGCCACTTTACTTATGGACATGTAGTATATGTAATTTGTACAAGCCATTTAGAACCAATAATTTAATTTACGAATTTTTACGAATTTTAGAAGCAACAGTAATAATTGCGGTTATCGCACTTGCGCTTTCTAATTTACTAAAAATCGTAAATGTATCAAGACTAGTAATATTATATTCAATGATAGTGAATGTAGTATTATTAACTGCGTTCAGATTTTCTTTAAGAATATTTTTAAGGAAAATACGATCTAGTGGGCATAACATAAAATATATTTTGTTAATAGGTAAAAACGATGGATTAGTGCAAATTGCTCAAAAATTATCTAGTAAAGATGAATATGGATATGTCGTTACTAATTATAAGGGGAGTATAGGAAACTTAAATAAGTATTTAAGAAACAATTTAGTTGATGAAATTTTTGTTGCGACTGAGGATAATGACGATTTAGAAGCAATATATGGATTATGTGAGAAATTTGGCATAAAGATAAATATTATACCTGCGTATGGTAAGTTTTTATTCAAAAGAATATATGTTGATGAATTTATTGGAATTCCAATAATAAACGTTAGAGAGATTCCACTTGAAAGTATAGTAAATAGGGCAAACAAGAGAATTTTTGATATTTTAATTTCTATAATATCAATTATTGTTTTACTTCCTTTGTCGCTTATTGTGGCTATTTTAATAAAAGCTACTTCAAAAGGACCTGTTATATATAAACAAAGAAGGGTAAGTTATAACAGAAGACTATTTTATATGTACAAATTCCGTTCTATGAAGGTAGATGAATCTTTTAAGGGCAATGTAAAAGCCGATGAAGATGAAAGATGTACAAAGGTAGGTAAGTTTATTAGAAAGTATAAAATTGACGAAATACCGCAGTTATTTAATGTGTTAAAAGGTGATATGAGTTTGGTAGGACCAAGACCAGAAATTCCAACTTTAGTTAAACAGTATCAAGATGAAATTCCAAATTATATGCTTAAGCATCAAGTAAAAGCAGGTATGACAGGACTTGCACAGGTAAATGGATATATGGGTGATACTTCTATAAAAAAACGTATAGAATTCGATAATAAGTATATTAACGAGTGGAGTATGTGGCTCGATATAAAGATATTATTTCTTACTTTGCCAAGTATATTTAAGAAAAGTGACGTTACAGAAGATTAAGGGGGAACTATTGTAAGATGAAAAAAATTTTGTTTGCTGCTTCTACAATAGAACATATAAAAAATTTTCATATGCCGTATCTTGCGGATTTAAAGAATAGTGATAATGAGATTGATATATTAGTAGATAAAGAAGAAGAATTGCCGTATGTAGAAAAAGTGCATACAACAAAACTAAAAAAAAGATTTATAAGTTTTACTAATCTTATGGAAATTTCTAAAATAAAAAAATTGTTAGAAAAAGAGCAGTATGATTTAGTAATTCTTCATACTACGCTCACTAGTTTTTATGTAAGAATGGCAGTAAAATCAATGAAGCATAAGCCAAAGGTAATATATATGTGCCATGGTTATTTGTTTAAGGATAAACACGGACTAAAAAATAGATTATTACTTCATTGCGAAAAAAAGGTAGCAAAAGTTACAGATAAGTTAATTGTAATGAATGTTGAAGATCATAAAATAGCAGTAAAATATAGACTAGGTAAAGAAATATATTTTACTAATGGAATTGGCTTTGATAGTAAAAAATTTGAATTTAATAATAAACTAAAAGAAGAAACCAGAAAAACATATAATTTTAATAATAACGATATATTGTTCTTAAATGTAGCGGAGTTTTCAAACAGAAAAAATCAAAAAGCATTAATTAATGCTTTTCGTAAAATAGATGATGAGAATATAAAATTAGTTTTAGCAGGTGCAGGTAAGAAGCAAAAAAGTTGTGAGAAGTTAAGTAAAAGGCTAAAATTACGTGATAGAGTATATTTTATGAATTATGTGTATGATATACAAAAACTTTATGAAGCGTGTGATTATTATATAAGTGCAAGTAAATCAGAAGGGATACCGTTTAGTGTTTTAGAGGCCGCCAATATGGGATTGCCACTTGTTTTAAGTAATATAAAAGGTCATAGAGATATATTAAAAGATGCGAATGGCCTCCTTTTTAGTAGAGAAAAAGAAATTCCGGCGAAAATGCATGATATATTAATTTATAAAAAATCAAAAAATGATTTAAGTAAATTTGACTTAAATGCGGTAAAAAAACAAATTATGGACATATATTGTGATGAATAGTTGTACATAGGAGGAAAACATGAACGCTATATACACAAAAATAAAAGATAACATTTTATTAATTGGAGTATGGCTACTATACTTCTTTTTGGTATGTGTAAACATGAGTAGCCCTGATAATTTAAGGATTGTACCTTATGATACTTTTAATAGTGTAGTAATCACGATTTTTAATTTTGTAACAATTATGGTTATAATAAAAAGTTTTTCTTTTATAGCAAAGTCAAAACTTATCATATTTTCTGAATTATTTTTGATTTCTTATTATGTATCAATATATTTTAATAGGCCTGACTATAGCAAGAATGTTATTTGGGTACCAATGATGATATTTAATGCGTTTATATTGGCAAGAGCTATTTGTAATAAAAAAGAAAACGTTGAAAAGTTATTAATTACTTTGGCAAGCGTTTTATCATTTATTGGTCTAGTTAGCATAGATATGGCGTCATGTAAGTTTATAGCAGCTTATATGGGGCTTATTATAAAATTATTTACAGGGTTGAATTTCATGACTATCAAAATTGTAGAAACCGGTGAAAGAATAAAGTCTATAATGACCAACCCAAATATGTTTGCATCATTTATGGGTGTAGGAATTTTTATAAGTCTATATCTGTGTGAGCATAGCAAATATAAGAAGCTAGCAGTAGCTATGCTACTTATAGATGTTGTTTCGTTTATGTATGCGTTTAGTTTAGGTGCAACTTTAATGCTTGCGGGTGCATTTTTAATATATTTTATAGTAAACATGAAAAATAGTTTAGCAAAGAAACTTTTTATAGTCCTTACAACTGGAGTGATTAGTGTATTTTGTGTAGGTACTGGTATAAAAGGTATAGGAGTAGCAGGTTTTATTACATATGTGCCACTTATTTCACTTTTTGTAGGATTTGTTTTTTTACTTGGAATTTTTGAAAAAGAAAAAGATATATTAAGTAGTAAATTTATTAAACCATTTATTATAGCGGTATGTTCGGTAGGTATTATAGTATTAGTTTTAGCATTTACAGTGATTGGTAAAGTAAAATTTACAGAAAATGCTTTGGAAAAGTCACTATCAGTACGTCTTAATTCTGGTGAATATGTTTTGAAATTGGAATTTGACGATGCTTTAACATATGATATTGAAGTTCAAGGGCAAACTTTTGAACAGGCAAGTAGTAGAAATTTTGATGTGCTATATAATGAAAATGTATCAGGAAGTAATGTAGAAGTACCATTTGAAACTATGGAGAATAATAGGGCAATAAAAGTTACAATAAAGCCAGAAGGCCAAGTAAATTTACTTAGTGCAAGGTTATATGATAAAAATGATAGTTTAATTAAAAAGATAAAAATAAATTATTTATTAATACCAGATTTTGTTGAAAATAGATTATCTCCATTTAGCTCTAACCAAAATGCTTTACAAAGATTTGTGTTTTTCGCAGATGGGTTAAAAATTTGGCGATTAAATCCGTTAATTGGTAAGGGACCAGGAGCGTTTTTTATACATTTTAGGGATGTCCAGACAACACAGTATAATACGTGGTCATCGCATAATTTTTTTATAGACACATTATGTGATAGTGGCTTGTTTGGTGCCATATCACTAATTTCTATGATTTTATTTGCAATATATTTAGTTATAAAGAATAGAAACAATGAATTTATTCTAGTTTTAGGTGTTATACTTATTTTTATGGTGGCTCATTCAATGATAGAAATAAATTTTATTTATGCACCATATATGATAACATTGGGTCTTGTTCTAGGTATGATTTCATCTAATTCGGATGAAAAATTAAGCAAAGGTGGAATAGATAACAATTTTGTCATAATTCTGGTTTTGAGTTTAATAAATGTGGTGTTTAATGTTATGTAATTTGGTTAATAATAAAGTTAAAATAATATCATTTAAATGTTGATAATTGTATTTTATAATGATAGAATAACTATGCGGTAGCATAGTTATTTTTATGTAAAGCGGGTGAGACGATGTCTAGCGAGCAAGAAAACGAGGATATTCCTATATCCTACGAACATAGAATAATAAAAGAAGACTTAAAAGAGCTAAAAAGTCTATGTGTAATTGAAACTAATTATCCAATAAAATCACATAGTAAAATTTTTGGTCCTTTTATAGTACTTTTAAAAAAGATTATGCGAAAAGTTGTAAATAAATCGCTTGGTTGGTATATTAATCCATTAGTAGAGCAACAAAATAAAGTAAACATGAGTGTTGTTGAAATATTAGAATTATATGATAAGTCGATAGAAAACAATATAGGTAAGTGTTTAGATGAATTAGATCGGCATGATGCACTAATTGATGCTATTGATAAAAGAGTTGAAGAACTCAAAGATCAAAACGAAGACTCACATAAACTATTTACTGAAAGTATAGATAATATAAAAACATCTATAGAGCAAAATGATGAGTCACATAGATTGCTATCTGAAAATATAAATGGTGTAGCAAAGCATACTGATGATTTGGAAAATAGTTTTAGAATTTTTACAGAGCAAAATGATGAATCACATAGATTGTTATCCGAAAATATAGATAGTGTGGAAACGCATACAGCTAATTTGGAAAATAGTTTTAGAATTTTTACAGAACAAAATGATGAGTCGCATAGATTGTTATCCGAAAATATAGATAGTGTGGAAACGCATACAGCTAATTTGGAAAATAGTTTTAGAATTTTTACGGAACAAAATGATGAGTCGCATAGATTGTTATCCGAAAATATAGATAGTGTGGAAACGCATACAGCTAATTTGGAAAATAGTTTTAGAATTTTTACAGAACAAAATGATGAGTCGCATAGATTGTTATCCGAAAATATAGATAATGTGGCAGCTTATACAGAAAATGTAGAAAAAAGTCTTAGAATTTATTCTGAACAAAATGATGAGTCACATAAATTATTATCTGACAATACTAATAGTGTATCAAAGCGTACTCAAGATATAAGCGATAGCTTAAAAAGAACAATAATACAAAATGAAGAAAAATGTGTAAACTTAATTTCCAATATTGAAAGTGTAGCAAAGCAGACTGAAGAAGTAAATGAGTCATTATTAAGGGTAATAGCACAAAATGATGAGTCGCATAAGAACTTAGGGCTTAATATTGAAAGTGTAAACAATCAAAGAATAGATAGTTTTAATGAATTAGAAGCTAAAATTAAAGAGCATACAGACAAATTAAAATACATGACACGTGTACTAAATATAGATTGTGATACAAAACTTTTGAATAAGCGTATTAATTATCTTGATTTTGAAAATAGATTTAGAGGTACACGTAAAGAAATAATGGAAAAGCAGCGCCAATTTGTGCACTACTTTAGGGATACAAGCCATGGCGCAGAGATTTTAGACATTGGTTCTGGTAGAGGAGAATTCCTTGAACTAATGGCAAATGAAGAAATAAAAGCATATGGTGTAGATGTGTATAAGCCGTTTGTAACGTATTGTAGAAGAAGAGGTTTTAGAGTTGAAAACGATGATGCTTTGTCACATTTATCAAAAATACCAGATAGCGTTCTTGGTGGCATATTTATGGACTCGGTTGTTGAACATGTATCGGATGACTATTTAGTTAATCTTGTAGGGCTTTTATATAAAAAATTACGACCAGGCTGTTATTGTATAATAACAACTCCAAATCCAGAAACACTTGCTGGGTTAAACTGTTTTAATATAGATTTGGAACATAAAAAACCAATACACTATTTAACACTTGAGTATTTACTAAAAAAAGAAAATTTTACGGAAGTAACAAGATATGAAACAAAAGAAGCCGATTTCCCTATAAAAATATCGAAATTAGAGGGCAATTTTCCAAATAAAACTGAATTTAATGCTGGAATTGATGAAATTAACAAGTTTGTATTTGGAAATAGGGAGTATGTTGTAATTGCTAGAAAATAGGTATGGGGGAGTATTTAATGAATAAAAAAATTGAAGTTAGTATTTATCTGCAAAATGGGAGTACACTTATAAAACAAACAGATTTTTTGCGATATGATGAGGAGAATTTTCAAGCTTCATTAGATATAGATGTCCCAGAGCAAATTTCTGAAATATATGTAGAGTTTTCTGGCATTACAATTTTTAAGGATTTTATAGTGCTTTCAGATAAAGGTAAAATAGGATATAAAAATTTAAATGGAATTAATATAAAAAATTTAGATTATTTTGTTACAGAGAAGCCAAAGATCTCTATAGATATTAGAGGCGAAGGAATAAGTTATATTAGATTAAAAGCTGAAATGTTTAGTTTTGGCCGTGATTACATAGATTTAATTAGTGATTTAGCTGATCTTTCTAGAATATACTGTGAAAAAGAAGAAGCTTGTGAGAAGTTAGAGCAACAGTTAAAAGAATTAATGGAATATAAGCAAAAATATTTAGATATATTGCCTGAAACTGAAGAGTTGCGAAAGAAAATAGAAGAATTAAAAAATTTGGTGGATTATAAGAAAAGGTATACAGATATCTTAAGTGAAAAAGTCGATTTAGAAAATAAAGTTAATATGCTTCAAGTACAATATGACTCTATAGCTAATTCAAAAAGTTGGAAATTAACTAAACCAATACGTGTATGTTTAGATGCGATTAAACGATGCAAATTTGCAATGTGGTTAAAAAATAAAGATAAAGTATCTGATAAAGATATAGAAACTAATAAAAAAGAAGAAATAGATGAAAATTATAGTTTTGAAAATAATATTAAAATTAGTGCTATTGTCGCAGTAAATGATAAAAATAAAGAGTTCTTAAAAGATACTATTCGTTCTTTGATGGCTCAAAAATATAATAATTTAGAAATCTATTTAATAAATTATGGTGCTAATGTTTCAAAAGGACTTGAAAAGATAGTAAAAGAGTCAAGTAGACGTGATAAAAGAGTAGTTTTAAAAAGAGTTAGATACAAGCAAAGTAAATCACAAAGTATAGAAAATGCATTAAAAAATATAAGTGGCGATTATGCTGTTTTGGTAAATGAAGGTGATATTGTTGCTGAGAATGCTTTTTTAGAAATTGCAATGGAAGTTAATAAGAATAATGCTGATTTTATATATTGTGATGAAGATAAATTTAAGAATACAGTTGAAACAACGTTTGACCCATATTTTAAGCCAGATTTTTCTCCGGATACTCTAAGAACGCATAACTATATTTCTAATTTTATCGCGTTTAATAAAAATTTGTTAAACGATGTTAATTTTGAAAACTTAAATAATGAAGCGTATGATTATGATTTAACATTAAGATTAACTGAAAAAGCGAAAAATATAGTTCATATTCCTAAACTTTTATATCATATGAGATATTTTGGAAGCGAAAATTGTGAATATGTGTTTCCTAAGCAATATGATGATACTGCTGCAATACAAGTTTTGACGGAGCATTTAAGAAGAATAGGAAGAAAAGGAGTTGTAACTAAATCAGATTATCCAAATATTTATAGAATTACATATGATATAAGTATTAATCCACTTATTTCTATTATAATTCTAAATAAGGACAAAGTTACTTATTTAAAAAAATGTATTGATTCTATAGTTAATAAAAGTACATATAAGAATTATGAAATAATAGTTGTGGAGAATAATAGTGTAGAAAATAAAACTTTTGAATATTATCAACAAATAAAGCAAAATAAAAAAATAAAAGTTATAACATATGATAAATCGACAACTTTTAATTTTTCGGCAATAAATAATTATGCAGTTGAAACTACTGCAAAAGGTGATATGATACTTTTACTTAATAATGATACTGAAATAATAACTCCTAATTGGATAGAAGAAATGCTTATGTATGCACAATTTGATGAAGTAGGTATTGTTGGTGCAAAGTTATATTATCCTAATGGTGCACTTCAGCACGTTGGTGTAGGCGTAGGTCTTATGGGAGTTTCAGCGCATTATTTTATGGGATATCCTAAAGATTTTCATGGCTATTTTGGAAGAATAAATTGTACACAAGATTTGGGTGCTGTTACTGGCGCATGTTTAATGGTTAGTAGGAAGAAATTTGATGAAGTTGGTGGGCTTGATGAAGGACTGGCTGTTGCATATAATGATATTGACTTTTGTTTGAAAATTCTTACAAAAGGTTATAAAGTAGTTTTTACACCATATGCAGAGCTTTATCATGCTGAATCCCTAACTAGAGGTTATTCTGATGCAACATTTGAGTCATCGATGATTGAATTAAATGAAAAGAAAAGATTTCTTCTTGCCTGGGGGAAATTTATTGAAAAAGGCGATCCTTATTATAATAAGAATTTACCTCATACATTTGATATGAAACAACCAAAATAGGGCTTTTTATGTTATAAAACAAATTGGAGGAGATAAAGATATGTACGATTTTTTGATAGACAATGCAAATTATGAAATGGAAAGTAATATACTATTTAACAAAAAAGATGGTTTTAATGCGATAAAAACTAATTTCCCTGTTGATGGTCATGATGTGTATGATAACATAGAAGAAAAATCATTTTGGTTTCAACACAGGATAAAATGTGTAACAGAAATAATGAAAAAATTTATAAAGCCAAAAAGTCAAATACTTGATTTAGGTGGAGGAAATGGATTTAATACAAAGCATTTAAGTGATTTAGGTTATGATACTATTTTAATGGAGCCATCGCTTAGTGCATGTAAAAATGCGTCAAAACGTGGAGTTAAAAATATAATTTTAAGTATACTTACAGATGATAATGTAAAAAATAATTCACTTCCAAATGTATCTATGTTTGATGTACTTGAGTGTGTGCAAGATGATAGGCAGACGTTAAAAACAGTATATTCTAAATTAAAAAAAGGTGGCCATTTAATAATGGTTGTTCCAGCATTTAAGTCACTGTGGTCACAAGAAGATATTGATATAGGTAATGTAAGAAGGTTTTCAAAAAAAGATACTGAGAAAATGCTTCAAGAGCTTGGATACAAAATTGAATATTCAAATTATTTATTTGAGTTTTTGTTTGCACCTATTTTCTTTGAACGTGCATTAAAAGATAAAATATTTAAGCGTAAATATGATAATTATACTGAAAAGAAAAAGCTAATAGATAGTCAGCATAATATCGGTAATAATGCTATTGTAAGTAAAGGAGTAGAATTTTGTTGTAATAGAGAATATAAAAAGATTCTTAAGAATAAAAAGATTCCTTTTGGAAGTAGTATAGTGATAATAGCAAAAAAATAAAGGAGTGTTATAAATGGCTTTAAGTGTTGTACTTCTTGCGTATAATGAGGCAGAAAATTTAATTAATTTGCTACCTAGAATAAACAAAGTAATTGATGGAATGAAAATAGATTATGATGTTTTTATAATTGATTCTCCTAATTCTACAGATAACACAGAAGAAGTTTGTAAGAAAAATAATGCAAAGTATGTAGTACAAGAATTCCCGAATTATTCTGGAGCATTTATGACAGGGATAAAGTATGCAGATAAAGATAGAGTGTTAGTTATGGATGCAGACGATTCACATAATCCAGATTCTATTCCAGCAATTTATAGTAAATTTAGTGAAGGAAATGATATAGTAATAGGTAGTAGATATACAAAAGGAGGTAAAACGCACGACTTTTGGTATCATATTGTAATGTCTAAACTTTTAAATTTTGTCATGCGCCTTGTAGTAGGAGTTAAGGCAAGAGACATTTCAACGAGTTTTAGAATATATGATGCAAAGCAACTAAAAGCTGTAGAATTAAAAAGAAATAACTATGATGTGTTACAAGAAGTAATATTAAAAATGAAATTTAATAATCCTAAATTAAAAATAGATGAAGTGCCAATTACGTTTGATAAAAGGGCATATGGTAAATCAAAGCGAAAGTTTTTGAAATTTGCAATTGGTTATATAACTTCAGTTACATATTTCATTGGGTTAAGTATAAAAAATGTATTTAGCAAAAAAAAATAACATAGGTGGTGTATATATGAAAAGAGCATTAATAACAGGCATAACAGGACAAGATGGATCATTTTTGGCAGAGTTATTACTTTCAAAAGGATATGAAGTTTATGGACTAATAAGACGCAAAAGCACCCTTGATTATGGTAAGGTAGAACACTTAAAGAATGACATAAAGTTTGTTACGGGTGATATGACAGATTTTGTATCACTTGTAAATGCAGTAAAAGAATCTAAGCCAGACGAAGTGTATAATTTGGCAGCACAATCATTTGTAGCTGCAAGTTTTGGACAACCAGTGCTTACTTTTTCAGTTAATGCAATGGGGTGTGAGAATTTACTTGAAGCGATAAAACAGGAAAAAAGCGATGCAAGATTTTATCAAGCATCGACTTCTGAACTTTTTGGTAATACAAAAGAAAGACCACAAAATGAAAAAACATCGTTTAAGCCAGAAAGTCCTTACGCTATATCTAAACTTGCTGCTCATTATATAACCCAAAATTATAGAGATGGGTATGGCATATTTGCAAGTACGGGGATTTTATTTAACCATGAAAGTGAAAGACGCGGAAAAGAATTTGTTACAAGAAAAGTTACTGATGGGGTTGCCAAAATAAAATTAGGAAAGCAAGAATATATAGAACTTGGAAATTTAGATGCTAGAAGAGATTGGGGATATTCTAAGGAATATGTAAGAGCAATTTGGCTTATTTTGCAGCAAGAAAAACCAGATGATTTTGTTATAGCAACAGGCGAATCGCATACGGTAAGAGAGTTTGTAGAACTTGCATTTAAATATGCTGGAATAGATATTGTTTGGCAAGGAACTGGGGTAGATGAGGTTGCTATTAATACGGCAAACAATAAAGTTGTGGTTAAAATAAATAAACAATTTTTTAGGCCACTTGATGTTAATTATTTAGTTGGTGATTCTACAAAAGCATTTAATACTTTTGGATGGAAGAGTGAAGTATCTTTTGAAGAATTAGTAAAACTTATGGTAGAAAATGATCTAAAAGAAAATTGTTAATGGAGGATAGCAAATGTCACAGCAAAATATTGTAACGGTATATTTTTTAGATGATTTTTTTAATGTAAAAACGACTAAGACGTTTGAATATAGCTTACCTATCTTTTCTCTTAATTTATCGATTCCTAAAAGTATAACGAAAATATTTCTTGAATTTAATGATATTATAGTATTAAAAGATGTAATAGTTCAATCAGGCATAGGTACAATTCCGTATGAAAATGCAAATGGTATGCAATTTAACAATGTTAATTATTTTATTTCAAAAACGCCACAAATATCTATATGCGTAAAAGATGCAAAGAAAATACAGATAGATATGAAAATTTTTAGATTTTCTAAGAAATATTTAAGTTTGCTTACAGCAATTATAGAAGCTTCGAAGGAAATTGATAAAGGAGAAGCTAGATACGAAAAAGTTCTTAGTGAATTTAACGAATTAAATGAGTATAAAGAAAATTATTTAAATGTTGAACCGCATTATGAAGAATTGGAGCAGGAGTTCCAAAAACTATCTGTATATAAAGAATATCAAAACAAGTATTTAGATACCGTAAAATCTAATAATATGTTAAAAAAGCAAGTAGAAGAGCTAGAATTGAAGTACAATACTATATCGAATTCGAGATTTTGGAAGATAACCTGGCCAATCAGAAAGATAGCTGGTTTTATAAGAAAAAATAAGATTGCGATTATTATTTGGAAAGTTTGTAAAAGTTTAAGAAATGAAGGTCTTAAAAAAACATATATAAAAATAAAAAATAAATTACATTTTTCTAAGAAAAATTATAATGCACAAGATAGCATGATAACAGCAGATGAAATAGAAAAACAAATTAATGTGGTTTTTCCTAAAGATTTGTGTGTTAGTATAGTGCTGGTTTTAACAGATGGTGTGAAATGTGTAGATGAAACGATAGAATCGGTTTTATCACAAACATATAAAAATTTTGAATTATTTATTGTGAAATGCACAAGTAACATTCCTGAATCAGCAGAAAAGTATATACGAAAAAAAGAAAATTTGGATAAAAGAATAATATATAAAGATTTAAGGGGCAAAAATAAAGTAGAAGGCCTTGCCTATTCATTAAGTAATGTTCATGGGGATTATATTTTATTATTAAATCAAAATGATATATTATCAGTAAATGCATTATTTGAAGTTGCCAAAGCAAGTTGTTATAAAAATGCTGATTTTATATATTGTGATGAAGATAAATTTGATACCAATATAAAAAAAGCTTTTGATCCGTTTTTTAAGCCAGATTTTTCTCTAGATGTCTTAAGAACTTATAATTATATATCAAATTTTATTGCATTTGATAAAGCTTTATTAAGTCAAATTGAATTATCTAAACTATTTTGTGACGCATATGATTATGATTTGACATTAAGATTAATAGAAAAAGCAAAAAATATAGTTCATATACCTAAAATATTATATCATTTAAGATATGAAAAACTTGATGATAAAAAGTATATTTTGCCTAAAGTTTATGATTTTGAGGAACAAAAGAAAATAGTAGAAGAACATTTTAATCGGATAAACAGAAAAGCAAATGTTTTAAGAACTAATATCGATGGAATATGTAAAATAGAATATTCTCTTGTTGATGAACCATTAGTATCCATTATAATATTAAATAGAGATAAAGTTGCTTACTTAAAAAAATGTATAGATTCAATCATTTCTAAAACAACTTATAAGAATTATGAAATTGTGATAGTAGAAAATGGTAGTGAGGAAGATAGAACATTTGAGTATTATAATGTCTTAAAGTTAAATGATAATATAAAAATTGTAGATTATAGTGTTTCACCAGAGTTTAATTATTCTTCAATGAATAATTATGCAGTTTCTGATGTGGCAAAAGGAGAAGTTTTACTATTCTTAAATAATGATACTGAAGTTATTACAGCCAATTGGATACAGGAGATGCTTATGTATGCACAATTTGAAGATGTTGGGGTTGTTGGTGCAAAGCTATATTATCCAAATGGAAAAATTCAGCATGCTGGTGTTGGTGTTGGACTTATGGGTGTTGCAGCACATTATTTTCTAAATGCACAGAAGGAAGACGACGGCTATTTTTATAGAATTAACTCTGTACAAAATTTAAGTGCAGTTACAGGTGCATGTTTAATGATTAGAAAGGAAGTATTTGATAAAGTAAATGGATTTGATGAAAGCTTTGCGATAGCATATAATGACATTGATTTATGCTTAAAAGTTTTGAGTAAATCATATAATATAGTATATACACCATATGCAGAGCTTTATCATGAAGAATCTGTAACACGAGGTCATCCAGATGAATCGTTGGAGAAAAGCAAAATAGAAACAGAAGAAAGAAGAAGATTTGTAGATAGGTGGAAAAGTTTTTGTGAAACAGGAGATCCATATTATAACGTAAATTTATCAAGCAATAGTGTAGATTTTAAGTCATTTAATTAAGGAGGTAAAAAATGAGTACAGTAACTAATAATTTTAATGCGGATGAAAAAATACTAAAATATGTAGACAAGCTAGATTATTTCTTTAATTCGCATAAGACATTAATTGTAGTAGAGTTTGATTTAACGAACAAATGCAATAACAGATGCCCTAAATGTTGTGGCATAAACGAAAACAACAAAGAACTTAATAAAGAACAAATTGACAACATAATTTATGGCTTAAATGCATTAGAATGTAAAGGTGCAATTTTATCTGGTGGTGGTGAACCATTAATTAGTCCTTATTTTGAATATGCCTTAAAGAAACTTAGAAATTGTGGAATAAAATGTGGAGTAAATTCTAATGGGCTTGCGTTAAATGAAAAGTTATCGTATTTAATTGCAGAAAATTGTGAATATTTAAGAATTAGTTTAGATGCAGCTACTCCTGAAATTTATAAATTGACACATGGAATGGATGAAAAATGCTTTAATCAAACGTTAGAAAATATAAAGAATTTTGCAAGAATCAAGAAAGAAATTGGTAGTAGTACAAGTTTTGGTGTCGGTTTCTTAACAAGTAAAGATACTGAGCGTGATATGGAGGGCTTTGTAAAACTTACGCGTGATCTTGGAGTAGATTTTGCACAATTTAGACCATTTACAGAAGATATGCTTGATATAACTGAAAAGTATAATGAATTAAAAGAAAAATATGAAACAGATGATTTTAAGGTTCGTGCGTCTATGCAAAAATATAGAGAAATGGGAACTTTAGGTGAAAGACCATATAATAAATGTAGCGGGATGTTCTTTTCTACAGTTATTACAGCAAATGCAAAAGTGTTTGCTTGTCTTCATCATAGGCAAGATGATAAATATTTTTTAGGTGATATAACAGATAAAGATAGTTTAGAAAATATATTTCGTTCAGCACGTATGAGGGAAGTTTATGAAAGTATTGATTGTAGCAAATGCCCACCTCTTTGTAGAAACGATGTGTTTAATAGAACATTAAATACACTTTCATTAGATGTAGGACACAAAGAATTTCTATGATATTTGAGTTGAAAGTATTATTTTAAGGAGGAGAAAAAATTGGATTTAAAAGGTATAAAATTAAAGGGATTACCATTATTAATATTTATGCAAACGGTTTGGTCTTCAAGACCTGATTTACAACCTTTGTTTTCATATCCAATTTCAGAGGATTTTATACAACCAAGTTTTTTGGATTGGCTTATAAATAATGCACCTCAAGAATATGGATTTGAAGCGGAAGTTTTAGAGGAGATAATTTCTAAATTAGAAAAAAATGAGAGAAAAAAGATTTTCAATGTTGCAACAAGCCGAGATAAAGATGATAGCATAGAAAACGCATACAAAAAAGGAATAAATTTGTTTGCATTTATACGTGGAGAATTTGGTATTGGAGAAGGAGGCCGTAGAACTGCGGCATCTATTGCTAAAACTACTATTGATTTTAATATTATAGATTTAGCGAAAAATGATGGACTTCATAAAGAAACTAATAATACCTGGCAGAATAAAATAAAAAAGACATTAGACTATGATATAAACGTTTTCCATTGTAACATTGATGGACTAGGCAAGGAAGAATTATCAAGAGAAGTATTAGATAGAAGGTATAATATTGGTTATTGGGTGTGGGAACTTACAGAATTCCCTGATAAATGGGTTCATTTTTTTGATTATTTTAATGAAATTTGGACACCTTCGAATTTTTCAGCTTCTGTAATTAGTAAAAAAGCTAATTGCCCAGTCATAACTGTTCCACATTCAATTGAAACTAAAACAGATTCAAAATATAATAGGGATTATTTCCATTTACCTAAAGATAAATTCTTATTTGTGTTTATGTATGATATTTTAAGTTCTACAGATAGAAAAAATCCTAAAGCTGTTATAGAGGCTTTTAAAAAAGCATTTCCTAATAATAAAAATGTTGGATTAGTTGTAAAATTAAATAATGCTAAATATGGAAAAGAAGTTATTGAGAAGCTAGATAAGCTAAAGGAAGAAATTGAAAATTTATATGTTATAGAGGGTACATTGCCAAAAATAGAAGTAAATTCTTTAATTAATTGTTGTGATGTATTTGTATCATTGCATAGAGCAGAAGGATTTGGTCTTTGCATTGCTGAAGCAATGTATTTAGGTAAGCCAGTAATAGGTACAGGATATTCAGGTAATACTGATTTTATGCGATTTGATAACTCTTGTATGGTTAAATATAAAAAAATTCCTGTAGATGTAACTTATGCAACTGTATCTGGTGAGAATCAATTTTGGGCAGAAGCTGATGTAAATGATGCTGCGAAATATATGGTAAAACTTTATGAAGATAGAAGTTATTATAACGAAATAGCAAGTAACGGGCAAAAAACTATACGTGAAGAGTTCTCAGATACTGCAGTTGGCAAGATTATACAAAATAGGATAAAGTTTTTAAGAGGTTAAACAGATAAAAATAATAGTTGTATGTTTAGTACTTAAAAACAATAAAAATGGAGAATAATGTTATGATTGAGTACATTAAAAATGGTGATGAAACGTTAGGAATAATAATTAGGTCAAGTTTCGAAAAGGATGGAATAGAGTTTTTTACTCCAGGAGACTATTCGCAACAACTTGCTTACATGAAAAGACCAACTGGATATGAAATACAACCGCATATACACAATATTGTACAAAGGGAAGTTTTTTATACACAAGAAGTATTATATATAAAAAGGGGAATACTTAAAGTTGATTTTTATTCTAAAGATAAAAAATATCTTGAGAGTAGAACAGTAACTACAGGAGATGTGATACTTCTTGCTTCTGGTGGACATGGTATGGAAGTAATTGAAGAAGTAGAGATGTTTGAAATAAAGCAAGGTCCATATCTTGGAGATATGGATAAAGTAAGGTTTAATAAAAACGAAGGAGAAGCAAAAAATGGATAAATTTATACCAGTAAATACACCGCTATTAGATGGTAATGAGAAAAAATACGTTGAAGAATGTGTAGAAACGGGATGGATTTCTTCAGAGGGTGAGTTTGTAAAACGTTTTGAAGAGAGTATGGCACATTTTGTTGATAGAAAATATGGCATATCTGTTACTAATGCAACAGCAGGTTTAGAAGTGGCTGTTGCGGCTCTTGGATTAAAAGCTGGCGATGAGGTAATCATGCCAACTTTTACTATTGTTTCTTGTATAATTCCACTAGTAAATAGAGGGATTGTACCAGTTTTAATAGATTCAGATGAGAAAACATTTAATATGAATGTTGACGAAATTGAGTCAAAAATAACACCTAAAACAAGAGCTATTATGGTTGTACATATTTATGGCCTTACTGTTGAGATGGATAAGGTATTAGAATTAGCTAAAAAATATAACTTAAAGATTATTGAAGATGCAGCAGAGGTTCATGGGCAAACTTATAAAGGTAAAAAGTGTGGATCGTTTGGTGACATTAGTGTATTTAGTTTTTATGCAAATAAGATAATTGCAACAGGCGAAGGCGGAATGATAGTAACAGATAGTGAGGAGCTTGCAACTAAATGTAAGTCGATTAGAAATTTATGTTTTAAACCTGAACGGAGATTTGTGCATGACGAACTTGGCTTTAACTATAGGATGACAAATACACAGGCAGCAATAGGGCTTGCACAACTTGAAAAAATAGATGAGCATATTGAAAAGAAACATTTTATAGGTCGAAAATACACTGAATTATTAAAAGATGTTGATTCAATAAATTTACCTATTGCCAAAACGGATTACTGTGAAAATATCTATTGGGTTTATGCGATTACATTAAAAAAAGATTATAAAATGAATGCTATTCAAGTTATGGATAAACTAAAAGAAGAAGGAATAGGGACAAGACCATTTTTCTATCCAATGCATAAGCAACCTGTGTTTAATAATAAAGGGATGTTTGTGAATGAAAAATATGAAGGAGCGGAGTATATATCTGAAAAAGGTTTTTATGTTCCAAGTGGTATTGGAATAACAGAAGAAGAAATGGAGATAGTAGCTGATAAAGTGAAAAAAGTGCTAAAGATGGGAGAATAAAAATGACTAAGAAAATCAATGTAACTTTTTTAATTGGCTGCTTAATAGGGGCAATTATATTTGTTTCATTGTATGGAGTAAGTACGCTCAATGTTACTTATGATGATTGGCTACTAGCAAGCTCTGGAGACCTTACATGCGAATATATAGGATGGTTGTTTTTTAGAAATACTCCATGGAGTTTCCCAATTGGCAATGTTGAGGGTCTTATATATCCTTGTACAATGTCTATAATTATGAACGATTCAATTCCATTGTTTGCAATATTTTTCAAAATTTTTAATAATATTTTGCCTGAAACTTTTCAGTATTGGGGGATATGGGAATTAATTTGTTTTATGCTTCAAGGCGGGATTTCTGCAGTTATTTTAAACAAAGTTACTAATAATAAGGTTGTATCATGTGTTGGCTCTACATTTTTTTGTATTTCTACGATAATGGTTGTAAGAGCTTTCCTGCATACCGCTTTAAGTGGTGGACAATTTATAATATTGCTTTCTATTTTGCTATGGTTGTATAAAGATAAATTTAGCACTTTAAAAGAGAGATGTTTGCTTTGGGGTATAATAAGCTTTTTATGTGTTACTGTTAATATTTACTTTTTCCCGATGGTTTTTTCAATTTTATGTTTTATGTTATTGTATGAATTTGTTAATAAAAAAGTAACTATAAAAAGTAGTGTATTTCTAATAGCATTTGTATTTGGTATTACTGTATTTTTTTGGTGGTTTTTTGGAGGATTTGCTAGTAAATCAGAAGTATCAATAGCAAATGGAGCAAACAATGGAGAATATACAGCAAATTTAAATACCTTTATTAATCCGCGATGGGCTTGGGATATTAATACATCTAAGTTTTTAAGTATGCTTGATTATAGCCAAGTTGGTAGTTACGAGGGATATGCGTATTTAGGAGTAGGAGTAATTGTACTGTTAATTCTAGATTTGGTATTATGCATAACCAATAAAACAGCTAGAGGAAATAGGGAGAAATGGTCATTAAAAAGCTATTTGCATAATGAAAGCACATATATTATTTTGTGTGGAATGTTTTTAATATTAATTGCTTCTTTTCCACAAATTACTTTTGGAAAATATGTGCTGTTTAGATTTCCTGTTTTTAAAATATTTACATATATTTTTAGTGTATTTTTTAGTAATGGAAGATTTTTATGGCCTGTATGGTATGTAATAGTTATATATGCTATATATGTGATAAGCAAATATTGCAAGACATATGTTGCGATAGTTATACTTATAGTTACTTTATTGATACAGTATATTGATGTGGGAGGGTTGTTCAGATATAGAATTGGCTCAGATATAGTTTATGAGTCACCATTAAAATCAAGTGCTTGGGAAGAAATTGCAGAAGATAAAACTCAAATATTTTTGATGGACAATTTTATTAATATGGGTGCTAGAGGAAGAGGTTGGCATGAGTTTACTTATGAAATATTTGCGTATAATCATGGACTTGCCATAAATGACACATATACAAGTAAAAAAGATGAGAAATATATTAGAGAACTAAAAGAAATCGAATGGGAAGAACTTTTATCTGGGAATCCGGATGAAAATAAAATATACATCTTTAATGATATACCATCTTATCAAATAGTGAAAATGGGAGTACTTAATATTTATGAAGTAGATGATAGGATAATAGGACTAGTTAATAAGCTTTTGTATTATGATGATGTCAAAGAAATTGATGCAAATAGATATCAAGCATATACTTTTACTAAAGATGTAAATTTTACATCTAATGAGAGCGAAAAAGCCGAGGGTGTATCTATAAGAACATCGTATGAGACTGAACCAGATGGAACATGGACAAGTGGTGATAGAACAAATGTCTATTTTAAAATTGATGACATAGGTGAAGATATATATGTGAATATAAATTTAGTTGATGCTAGGCCAAACGTCTTAGCGGAAATTGTTATAAATGATTCGCTTAAATATAATATAGATGTTAAAAAACGTGGTATACAAAGTTTCTTTATCCCGAAGGAACTTTTAGAGCAGGGGGTAGTTGATGCAAGTTTTTATGTTAAAAACGCAAATAGCCCTGCAGAATTAGGAACAGGTAGCGATACAAGGGTACTTGGTATAAAATTATCATCTGTTTCGCTTACAAAAAATAAAATTGAAAATTAGATAATTAAAGTAAAGCGAAGAAAAATAAAGAAAAACAGAGTTCAACTTCTGAGAATTAAAAAAATCAAAAAAAGCCCTTGACACAGATTATGTTTAGCTTTATAATGTAACAGTATGTTAAATAAGTAATTTGAAAGGAAGGGTATTAATGAACGGTACACACATCGTAAAGGCAAGTGAAATCGAAAGAAAATGGTACTTAATCGATGCTGACGGTTTAGTATTAGGAAGACTTGCAAGTGAAGTAGCAAAAATCTTAAGAGGAAAAAACAAACCAACATATTCAACAAATACAGATTGCGGAGATTATGTAATTGTAGTTAATGTTGATAAAATTGTTCTTACTGGAGATAAATTAAATCAAAAAGTATATAGACATCACACAGGTTTCCCAGGTGGATTAAAAGAAGTTGTTGCAAAGGATATGCTTGATAAGAAACCTGAAAGATTATTTGAAACAGCAGTAAAAGGTATGCTCCCTAAGAATGCTTTAGGTAGAGAAATGTTCAGAAAATTAAAAGTTTACGCTGGAGAAGCTCATGATCATGAAGCTCAAAAACCAGAAAAACTCGAGATTAAGGCGTAAGGGGGTTAAGTTAAATGGCTAAAAATTATTTTTATGGAACAGGTAGAAGAAAAGAATCAGTTGCAAGAGTAAGAATAGTACCTGGTAAAGGCAAAATCACAATAAATGGTAGAACAATTGAAGAGTTCTTTGGTTTAGAAACACTTAGAATGATAGTAAAACAACCATTAGTTGTTACAAATACAGAAGCTAAGTATGATGTAATAGCTAAAGTTATTGGTGGTGGATATACAGGTCAAGCAGGAGCTGTAAGACATGGTTTATCAAGAGCGTTACTTCAAGCAAATGAAGAAAATAGAGCAGTATTAAAACAAAATGGTTTCTTAACAAGAGATCCAAGAATGAAGGAAAGAAAGAAATACGGCTTAAAGAAAGCAAGAAAAGCACCACAATTCTCAAAGAGATAATTTTATGGATACAGTACCAATTCGGTACTGTATTTTTTTGTTTTAAATTATATTGTCGACATTATTCGACAAATACCTACAAAACTTGACAAAAAAACATTAAAAATTTGGCGTAAAATGACGAAAAATGTAGAAAATTGTTGTAAAAAAATGGTAAAAAAGTAATTGACTAGCATGTTAAAACTTAGTATCATTAAATTAACCAAGACACAAAACACTAAAGGAGTGGGAAATATGTTAGAAGAAATTGGAGAAATGGTAAGTGATACTGTAGTAGAAAATGTAGAATCTTCGTCTCCTAATCAAAAAGAGATAGTTAAGTATACCGTAGAGCAGCTCGTAGGCGAGTTTTTGAAGATTATTTTAATGGCGGCAATAGCTATATATTTTAAGATAGGGACACTTTTACTGATAGCTATTTTTTCAATGGCGATATATAGAATTCCGTCAGGGGGAGTTCATTTTAAGGGACATGTTTCCTGCTTCGTTGCTAGTTGTTTGATATTCTTTGGCAATGTCTTTATTTCAATGAATTTAAGAGGTGCGTATTTAGATTGTTTATACTTTTTTATATTTTTATTCAATATACCAATAATTTATTACTTCGCACCAGCGGATACTGAAATGAAGCCAATAGTTAGTAAAAAACTTCGAAGAAACTTAAGAATTATTTCGTATGTTTGTATGATAGCAACAATTTTAATAGGTAGATTCGTTATTACTGATTTAACTATAAGAAATATATTTATAATAGGTACACTGTTTCAGAGTTTAACAATGTTACCATTTGCTTATAAAATAGCAGGTACAAAGTATGGATTTCGTGATGGAATCTATGAACCACAAATTTAGGTTATATGGGTAATGCGCGCAACCCCTATACATATATTCAAAAGAAAATAAAAAGGAGGAGTTATTTATGAAGAAAATGTTAAGCAAGGTTGTTAACAAAGTATCAAATATTTATGCAGGGATGTCATCAAATGCATCAATAATGTTGATTTTAGGTCAAACAAAAGCACCTAAATGCTTAGTAAAGAAAGACTAATTAAGTAAAGTTAAAAATCCTCTCAACCGGTCCTTGAGAGGATTTTTTGTTTTTTATAAGTAACTGATATGTTGTAATTCTTTTTTCCAAATGATATAATGACCTGTATGTAGTAGTTAATTAAGTGAATGGGGGAGAAAAATGGAGAAAAGATGGAAGGCAATGGTAGCAATAGGTGCTTTAATAGGTGCCTTAATATTTATATTGTTATATGGAACGGCTATTTTGGATGTAACCTATGATGATTGGTTATTAGTAGCTAAAGAAGATGAGACAAATAGTTATATTGGTTGGCTCTTTTTAAGAAAAAGTGCGTTTAGTTTTCCGCTTGGCCAAGTTTCTGGTCTTCTATATCCATATGTAATTTCAATATTGCATTCTGACTCTGTACCACTACTAGCTATATTTTTTAGAGCGTTTAACAAATTTTTGCCTGAGACATTTCAATATTTTGGATGGTTTGTTTTTTTATGCTTTATTTTACAAGGTGCATTATCAACGATATTGATTAATAAAATTATAAAAAATAAGGTTATTTCTTGTCTTTCTTCTGTATTTTTTTGTATAGCCCCAATATTATTGATAAGAGCTTTTGGACATATGCCATTATGTGCACATTTTATTATATTATTAGCGATGATTATGTGGGTATATAAAGATGAGCTAAGTACAAAAAAGAGGATGATAATATGCACAGTAGAAGTCCTTTTATGTATATCCATAGAAATCTATTTTTTGCCTATGGCGTTTACGTTATTATTTTTTATGCTTCTATATGAAGTTGTTAATAAAAAGATCAAAATTTGGAATGGTGTTTTTTTATTATTGTATTTTTTGTTTTGCGTATTAGTATTTTCTCTTCTTTTTGAAAGTGGTAGTAATGCGAAACTTGTGCAGTATGCTATACCAGGTGAAGCTGGACAGTGTTCTTTAAATTTTAATGCATTTTTTAATCCTGGTAGATCTGGTTTTAATACATCTAGTTTGTTTAATATGCTCCCAGATTTCAAAGAAGGTGATTATGAAGGCTATTCATATCTAGGTTTAGGTTTAGTATGCTTACTAATGATAGGAGTATTTGGAAGTATTTATAACAAAATTGGAAGTAAAAAAGATTGTAAAAAAATTAAATTTGCAGGATTTAAGAAAATATTAGAAAGTGAATATTTTTATATTATTTTATGTGCAGTGTTTTTAATATGTATAGCTGCATTACCAAGATTTACGTTTAATGATAAATTACTTTTTACATTGCCATTACCAAGATTTGTGACGTTTATTTTTGCAATGCTTCGCGCAAATGGAAGGTTTATCTGGCCAGTTTGGTATTTGATATTAACTTTTTCTATATATTTAGTAAATAAAAATTTCTCAAAAAATTCAGTAATTGTCATTCTTTGCTTATGTTTAATTATTCAACATATTGATATACATCCTGTATATGATTTTGAAAGTGAAACGTCGGCTGGTATAGTTTATGAATCTCCATTAAAATCTGCAGCTTGGGATGAAATATTAAAAGGAAAGAAAGAAATATTCGTATTAGATGAGCTTTCTAATAGGCGAATTAATGGTAATGGAGCACATGAGTTTACTTATGAGATTTTAGCTTTTAAAAATGATATGGTCATAAATGATACGTATAGCAGTAGAAAAAATGATAAATTGCTAGATCATGATAAAGAAATAGAGTCCAATAAGATTTTTTCTGGTAATGCAGATAGTGAAAAAATATATGTTTTTTACAAAAAACCAATGTTAGAATATCTAAAGTGTAAGAATTTTTATGTATATAATTTTGATGGTGAATATATAGGGTTGGCTGACAAATTATCAGATCAGTATACACCAATTTCAGCAGAAGATGTATATACGAAGTACAATATAGGTGAATTAGTCAATTTTACTTCGACAGGAGAAAATGAAATTGATGGTGTAATTAATAAGTTTGATTATTTTCCTGAGGATGCAGGGACTTGGACAGACGATGATGAAAGCATATATTTTTGGTTGGGTGAAACTGAGGATGATTTATATCTTAATATAAATGTAGTAGGTACGTTTGTACCATATGATTCTAAAATTATTATTAATGATAGTCTAGAATATAAAATAGATTTACAAACATTAGGGCAAAAGAAGTTTTATATTCCAAGTAGTCTCTTAACAGATAAATTCGTAAAAGCTAATATATTGGTTGATGATATTAAAAGCCCATATGAGTTATATAATTCAGATGATGTGAGACAATTAGGATTGCAAATTGAATCTATTTCATTGACTGAAAATTAGAGTTAAAATATTAAAAAAACTGCTAAATCTAGAAGGATTTTGAATATTTATGTAGAATTTAAAAATAACAAAAATTAACATAAAGGCGGTGCTGTACAATGGAAATAACAGACATAAGAGTAAGGAAAATCGATTCAAACAGTAAAATGAAAGCAATAGTATCAATAACAATTGATAATGAATTCGTAGTTCATGATATCAAAGTTATTGAAAGCCCAACAAGATTATTCATAGCAATGCCAAGCAGACAAAACAAAGAAGGAGAATATAAGGATATAGCTCATCCTATTAACTCTGAAACAAGAGAAAAACTTCAAACAGCTATCTTAGAAGCTTATGATAAAGCTTTAAAAGAAGAACCAGCTGCTGAAACTGCAGAGGAAGAGTAGTATTTTATTATATATTTAGTAAACAACAAGAGGCGCCCTATATTGACATATGGTCTTTTTTAGGGTATCCTCTTTTTTGTTTGAAATTATAGGAGGAACAATGTTTGATATAAAAGAAAATTTGCGAAAACTTCCTGAAAAACCGGGAGTATATATAATGCGTGATGAGAATAACATTATACTTTACGTTGGAAAAGCCATAAACTTAAAACGTAGGGTAAGTTCGTATTTTCGCAAAACACGTAAATCTAGTAGAATAGAGAAAATGGTAACAAAGATTGACCATTTTGAATATATCATAACTGATAATGAAGTAGAGGCACTAGTATTAGAATGTAATCTTATCAAAAAGCATCGCCCACAATATAATGTAATGCTAAAGGACGATAAGACATATCCTTATATAAAAGTTACCATTAAAGAGACATTCCCACGTGTATTTATTACCCGCAAAGTAATAGAAGATGGCTCAAAATATTATGGGCCTTATACTGATGTAACAGCAGTAAAAGAGATGCTTTACTTTGTAAAAACCTTGTTCCCATTAAAATCTTGCAAGACAGATTTTAAGACTATAAATAAAAATCATAGGCCATGCTTAAATTATCATATAAAAAAGTGTTTAGCACCTTGCACAGGTAATATAAGTAAAGAAGTTTATCACGAGATGATAGACAAAGTATGTGATTTTTTAAGCGGTAAATATGAAGAAGTGGTAAAAAAATTAACCGATGAAATGAATGATTACTCTAAAAATATGGAGTATGAAAAAGCAGCTTCGGTTCGTGATAAAATAAATAGTATAAAAAAGGCGAGCGAGAAACAAAAAGTATCTAAATTTAATAATGAAGATAGTGACGTAATAGGTCTTAGTAAGTATGAAGGAAGAGCATGTGTTGAAGTTTTAACAATACGTGGAGGTAAGTTGCTAGGCCAAGAACAGTATAAATTTGAAGGCGTAGAAGATGACGACGATGAAGAAATTATTTCTATGTTCTTAAAACAATTTTATAGTACAAGACTATATATTCCAAAGAAAATTGTTATTAGATATGAACTAGAGGATATAAATGTTATAGAAGAATGGCTTGGTGGTTTAAAACAAAGTAAAGTAGAAATAAAAGTACCAAGTAAAGGTGAAAATGCTAGAATACTTGATATGGCTGAGAAAAATGCGTTTAATTCACTTAAAAACTCTGTAACCAAAGATGATAGTGAGGCTATTGTGTTAAAGCTTTATGAAGTTTTACATTTATCAAAAATGCCTAAAAAGATAGAATCTTACGATATTTCAAACCTCGGAAACGAAAATATAGTAGGAGCAATGATTACCGTAGTAAATGGCAAACTTATGCCAAATTTATATAGAAAATTTAAGATGAAATATAATGAAACACAAGATGATGTGAGTTGTACGTATGAAATGTTAACTAGAAGACTAAATCATGTTGAAGGTGAGGATGAAGCTTTTTCTACATTACCAGATTTAATTTTGGCCGATGGTGGCAAGAATCAAGTTGGAGCAATAAAGAGAGCTTTATTAGAGCATAACTGCGATGTAGAAGTTGTAGGAATGATAAAAGATAACAAGCATAAAATAAAGGCATTACTTGTAAATAATAGAGCTATACCTATATCAAAGCATCCAGAATTATTAAAATTTATCTTTATGGTGCAAGAAGAGGTGCATAGATTTGCTATTACGTATCATAGAAGTTTACGAAGTAAAGCACTTGAAGATTCTGAATTAGACGGCATTGAAGGTGTTGGCGAAAAAAGAAAAATAAAGTTGTTGCAACATTTTAAAACAATTGATAGAATTAAAGAGGCAACTGTTGAAGAATTACTTAAAGTAGATGGAATGAATGAAAAATTAGCGGAAAATATATATAAATTTTTTAATCACTAAAGGAGAATGACTATGTTTTCATATATAAAAGGAACTTTAGCGGATAAAACGCGTGAAATAGCAATAATAGAAGCTGGTGGAATAGGGTATAAGATATTTATACCCTATTCGACGTATCAAGCATTGCCACAAGTAGGCGAAGAAGCAAAATTAAATACATATATGGCTATTCGTGAAAATGATGTAAGTTTATTCGGATTTGCATCAAGCGAGGAGCTTAGATTATTTGAACTTCTAATTTCGGTAAGTGGAATAGGGCCTAAGGTTGCAAGTGGAATACTTTCAGATATAAGCGTAGCTGAATTTAGTATAGCTGTAATATCTAATGACGTAAGTAGGCTAACAAAGATATCTGGAGTTGGCAAAAAGACAGCTGAAAGAATGATAGTTGAGTTAAAAGATAAGATGAAGAAAGAAGACATTGAAACAATAGATATTCCAGAAATAAAAGCGGTAGATAATGATGATACAGAAGAAGCAATAGCAGCTTTGCAGGTTTTGGGCTATCCAAATAAAGAAGCAGTGTTAATGGTTGGTAGAGTATATAAAGAAGGATTATCAGTAGAAGAAATTATAAAATTAGCATTAAAATCTTAGTTTAAGGGGGAGTCAAATGTATACCAATGAGGAGCTACAAAAAATTGCTACATTCGTTCGACGCGACATAGTAGAACAAGTATATAATGCAAAATCAGGACATCCAGGTGGTGCACTTTCTTGTACGGATATATTAACAGCTTTGTACTTTAATGTTATGAATTTAGACCCTAAAAATCCAACTTGGGAGGATAGAGATAGATTTATATTATCAAAAGGACATTCAAGTCCTGCTCTTTACTCAGTTTTAGCAAGAAGGGGGTTTTATGATGTCGGTAGTATTAAAAGTTTTAGAAAAACTGGTAGCGTTTTTCAAGGGCATCCAGCTTTAGGAAAAGTTCCAGGAGTGGATATGACAAATGGCTCGCTTGGACAAGGCTTTTCAATAGCAAATGGTATGGCACTTGCTGCAAAATTAGATAACAAAAAATATAATGTATATGTAATGCTTGGTGATGGCGAATTAGAAGAAGGGCAAAACTGGGAAGCAGCTATGACTGCTGCACATTATAAATTAAATAATGTAATTGCAATAGTAGACAATAATGGATTACAAATAGATGGTAAAATAACAGAAGTAAAAAGTCCAGAGCCAATAGCAGATAAATTTAGGGCTTTCGGATTTAATGTTTATGAGATAGATGGTCATAATTTTGATGAAATTATGGAAGCGTTTAATAGAGCAAAAAATAGTATTGATACGCCAAATGTAATAATTGCCAAAACTACTAAGGGAAAAGGAATTAGTTTTATGGAAGATAACATTGGCTGGCATGGCAAGGCACCAAACGATGAAGAATATAATAAAGCTTTATCAGAACTTGGGGGTGGAAACTATGGGGTCAACTAGACAAGCTTACGGTGAAGCATTAGCATATTTTGGTAGGCAGAATAAAAATATAGTTGTATTAGATGCAGATGTAGCAAAAGCAACTAAAACTGAAATATTCAAAAAAGAGTTCCCAGATAGATTTTTTGATATGGGAATAGCTGAAGCAGATATGATAGGTACAGCGGCAGGGCTTGCTACATGTGGCAAAACGGTATTTGCAAGTTCGTTTGCAATATTTGCAGTAGGACGTGCCTTTGAACAAATAAGAAATTCTGTTGCATATCCAAATTTAAACGTAAAAGTTGCTGCAACGCATTCTGGAATAAGCGTTGGTGAAGATGGTGCAACACACCAAGCCATAGAAGATATTGCATTGATGCGTGCTGTTCCAAATATAAAAATAATAGTACCTTGTGACCAATATGAAACAAAATGGGCAGTAAAGACAGCAATAGAAACAGATGGACCTTTTTATATACGTCTTGGCAGATGTGATGTGCCTGATGTATATAGTGAGACAGAAAGTTTTACTTTTGGTAAAGGAAAAACTTTGGTAGAAGGTAATGATATAACGATAGTAGCAACAGGTATGATGGTATCACGTGCAGTAGATGCGGCAAATGCATTAAAGAATGAGGGAATAAGTGCACGTGTTATTGATATGCACACAATAAAGCCGATTGATGAAGATATTTTGGTAAAAGCAGCTACTGAAACAAAGAAAATATTTACGGTAGAAGAGCATAATATCTTAGGTGGCCTTGGTGGTGCAGCATGTGAAGTAGTAGCGGAAAAATGCCCAACAAAAGTGATAAGAATTGGTGTAAACGATGAATTTGGTCAGTCGGGTAAGGCAGAGGAGCTCCTTAAACTTTATGGGCTTGATGTAGATGGTATTGTTGGAAAAGTAAAAGAAAACTTATAGAGGTAGTACTATGAAAAAAGTATTAAAGATATTAGCATATTTGTGTTGCATAATATTGGGCATTTTTTATGTGGTTATTATATATTTAGGTATAAATGCCAAAAATACTACGAGTACTGAATATCGGCTTTTCTTTATAGAAGATAAGTTAAAATACTATCCAATAAATGATGCTTTGTCATATAATTTGGGTGATGAAATTGATTATTCTAATATGAATGATACAAGTACATATCTTGATTCGTTAAGGATTGGAAACAGGTCTATTACTATAGAGGAAGATGGAGCACTTTATATAGACGGAGAAAATGCGAGAATCTTTTTTAAGGGTATAGAGAAAAAGGATTTAACATTAGAATTGGCTTTAGGCCAAATAGAAGACTATGAAAGTATAAATGTTTATATAAATGATAATGAGATTTATAAATTTACTCAAGAGCAAGATTATGCGTTATATGAAATAAAAAAAGAATATATAGGTGATGATGGCTTAATAGAGCTTAAACTTGATTCTACTGATAAAGTAAAATTAAATAAAATAAAAATATATTAAGAGGGTATTATGGAAGATAAATTAACTGGATTTGATAAAAAAAAAGCAATCATATTTAGTATATTGTGTATAATACTTTCTAGACTACTTATTTTTGGAATATATTATATACAATATAAAGATGTGGGTACATTTAGTGAAATGCTTCAATTTGGTGATGCTTCAAGATATGTAGAGATAATGCAAAGTGGTTACAGTGGCATAACAGATTCAGATGGCTTATCTAGTTATGCCTTTTTTCCGTTATATCCACTTTTATTTAAAATAATTCATATAATTATACCGATAAATCCATATATACTTGCATTTTTTGTAAGCAGTATAATTACGGGAATTGCACTATATGTATCTTTTAAATATTTATATATAACTAGAAAAAGTAATACATATGGAATACTTTTTGCAATTCTTATGTCTTTCGGTGCTTATACAATTTATAATTCACTCTTTTATACAGAAAGTTTGTTTTTCCTGTTACTTGTGCTAGGGCTATATTTTTTAGAAGATAAAAAATATATAAAAGCAGGTGTATGTGGGGCTTTTTTAAGTGCAACCAAGTTGGTAGGAAGTCTTTTTGTTTTCGCAATAATTGCAAAGTATGTAGTAGAATTTATGAAAGATAAAAAAATAAATAAAAATACGATAAGAGAATTAATAATAAATGCGCTAAAGGACGAAAGGTTTTTAATAGCGGTATTTATTGTGCCATTAGGACTTTTAATACATATGTTTTATTTATATAGAATTGTTGGAGATCCGTTTGCATTTATCCGTTCGCATAAGGCATGGGGACGCAAAGTAGATTCCCTAGGATTGCCTCATATTGCATATTCTTTGTTTAATTATAAATATAATACCAAAGAATTTGCGTTTGCAGTGCTAAATGTTTTTTGTATATTTTTAACAGCAATGTCTATGGAAAAGTATAAACCAGTAGAATGTGTAATGTGCTTTTTATTCACGTTTACTATATTAGCCCAAGGAGAACTTTATAGTATAGGTAGATTTATAGCGGGACTGGTTGTATACATGTTTACTTTAAATGATTTGTTGGTAAAAAGTATAAAACCAGTGAAAATTATTGGCACATTAGTTTGGATAGGAATAGGTATATATGGTATAATTCTTGTCTTTGAAAAGTCGTGGAGTATGTTTTAGAAGGATATATGGAAACGTGTTAACAAAGCTTAATATTAAATGGAGATGAAATTATGAAAAAAAATATTAATATACCTAAAATAATAAAATACACTGCATGGGTTCTTTTTATATTTACAATATGCTTTTATTTCTACACGTTGATAGTAGGAATGAATTTTATTGACACAGATATGTCTGGCGAGATGATTTTAGGAAGAAAACTGTTTGAAGAAAAAACATTACTTACGCAGAATTGGTTTTATTCAGCTGAATTAAGATTGCTCGATCCACCTATAATTTTTGCGATACTTTTTAATTTTTTTAATAATTGGAAAATCGTTAGAATAATAAGTACACTCATTTTTTATACTTTAATGCTATTTTGTATATATGTTTTTTGTAAGGAAAACGATTTAAAAGATGAATTTCCACTATTGGGCATAATATTGTCAGTGCCTTTTTGTTATATATACTGGTACTATACGTTATTAAGTACTGTTTATTTACCAAAAATGATTATACCTATCATATGTATGGCATTGGCGTTAAGATTTCTTAAGCAAAAAAAATATAAGTATTTAACAATATTGGCTATTATAGCATTTATATCAGGGTTAGAAAGTCTTAGAAGTATGTTGACCTTTTTTATACCACTGTTATTATCTAGTATTGCTATTTATATTTTTGATGAAAACAAAGATAAGGAAAGCAGTTCTTTATTGCGTATTACTATTTTCTCCAGTGGAGCTACGTTTTTAGGATGTTTGATAAGCGAACTATTTTTGCGGAAGATGTATATTTTCCATAATTATACAGAACTAGAGTATATAAGGTTTTCACTTAATGACGTAGAAGGAGTAATTAATTCATGGCTACGTTGTTTGGGATATATTACTGGGGAAAAAGTTTTTTCGTTTGTGCTTTTTAATAATTTGGTATGTGCGCTAACTGTATTTTTAATAATTTTAAGTATAGTTTGGTTTTTTAGGAATTATAAAAACTTGAATATTAAAATAAAATATATTTATTTGTATTTGATATTCGCATTTTTGATTACATTTGTGGAGCATGTTTTCTCTAATATGGAAGTGCAAGAATTACATTTTTTAACTGTGGCGATATTTGTATTTCCAATTATATTTATATATTTATGTAATAGTAAATTAAAGGATAATACAAAGAAAATTGCAATACTTGGTTATACTTTTTTAATACTAGTAACAGGCATTATTAATTTTGTATATAAGGAAGATGAAATAGGAAGTAAACCAGAATTGGTTACAATAAGTAAAGTATTACAAGATAAAGAATATAAAAATGGATATGCAACTTTTTGGAATAGCAATCTTCTAACAGAATTTTCTAATGGAGAAATAAAAGTTAAGCATTATATTGATTTAAATAATTTAATTGATTGGAATATATACGGATGGTTACAATCAACGGATGCATTAAAAGGTGAATTTGAAGGGAAGGTTTTCTTAATTTTATCAAGAGAAGAAGTGGAAGAATTATCTAATGAGAAAATGTCTAATTTTATAATATATTCTTCTGATGATTATGAAGTATATGGATTTCAAGATTTTGAAACTATGAGAAATGTAATAGGATATTTTTACTTTAATAAAAATCTTGAAAATGGCGAAGATAAAAATGGGAAGAGATATTTGTATAAAAATGGTATATCGAAAGGACCTTATTGGAGGCTGGATAAAGGAGAATATAGAGTAACAGTTAACGGAGAAAATTTAAATGTTTTAGATTATTATATTCATGACTTGGATAATAACGATAATGTCGAATATACTTTGGATAGTTTAACTAGTAATATGGCAACTTTAAGTATGTCTTTCACTGAGAGTATAGAAAAATTAGAAATTATTTTTAGCAATAATTCTGATGTGACTAGTGTGTTAGAAAATGTTGAGATAAAAAAGATAAATTAATTTTTACTTTCCTTTTGGAATAATCAACTTTTGCAAAAACATTTTATCACTAGTTTCAGTTGTAAGCACAACATTTGGGTACTTACTAAGAATCTGTTTAACTTTATATAGCCCAAGACCTCTATCGTTGCCTTTACTTGAAACACCTTTTTCAAAAATTTTATCATTAGCCAAAGATTTTTTAGAGTATGTATTTGAAAGTTCAATGGTAGTAGTGTTTTTTAGCTCTGAAACAAGCAAATTAATTTTCTTAACTTTAGTAGAGCTTGCTGCTTCAATAGCGTTATCTAAAAATATTCCAAGAATTCTAGTGAAATCAAATTCGTTAATTTCAAGATTCTCTAGTGTTCCGAGTATTTCAAAGTTCATTCTCACGTTATTTTTTAAGCACTTTTGGTATTTTGCAGTAAGGAGACCAAAAATAGTAGGATTTTTAATCAAATTTGGGTTTAATTTGTCAAGAGTGCTAATTGCTTTAGATTCATCTAGTGTCTGTTCAAAGAATTTCTTAAGTGCATCCCATTTTTCAAGCTGAATATATCCATTAATAGTAGCAAGAGTGTTAGAATAGTCATGTTTAAATGTACGAAGCCCATCAACTAAGTTTTCAAGAGTAGTAATATAGTTTTGTTGATAAATTTGACGTTCAGCGTTAACCGCTTGTTTTACACTATTGTTTGTATTTATTATGCTAATAACCATAAGGAAAATCAAAGAAAATATGTTTAAGAATATAATCCAAATAGGAAGTGGTTTATTATCAAAGTATAGAATGATTATTACACAGTTTGGTAGTATTAATAAAAATGTTAGTAAAATGTTAATAAGTGTGTAATAACTTCTTTTACGTTCATTGTCTGAAGCAATTTTTATAAGTTTAAAATGCTTTATAAGAATAAAGAAAATATACATGCAGGTAGCTATCAAAATAGAACCAATATAGAAAATACTTGGGTTATTTGCAAGTTCATCAAATGAAGATAGACCAAGTAGAGTAACTAAAGTAAATGATAAAAGTATATCAAGGATAGAGGTAGCAAGAAGAATAAAAAGGCAAATTGTAAGAATATTAGTCCATTTAGATTTTGTTACGACAAAGATAACGAAAAACATAATTATTGGAGGTACAAGCCAAGAAATAGAATATGGAAGTACATTTTTTGAGATAGTAGTAATGAGTACTTCGATTATAGAAAAAAGGATTATATTTCTTATTTTTACCTTTTTGTCAAGGATAGAAAAGGCAATAAGAAATTCTGCCATAACTTCAAATACTCTAATTATAAAAGTAAAAATTGTATTTAATGAATAATCCATAATAATTCCTCCTAGAAAGTGCACAAAAATAATTGTAGTATTCTAAAAACTAAAAAACCATATACCTATTTGTTAATAAATTTTATAAAAACAATTTAAATATTGCTTTTTTACTAATGTTATGGTATTATGTATAGGCAGTCTACCTTACTCCACATTAAGTGGGGTCAGAAAAGTCCAAAAGGAGGTGAAATGAATGCTCAACAAATACGAAACAATTTATATCTTAAAGCCAACTTTAGAAGCAGATGCAATAAAGGCAAATGTTGAGAAATTCAATGGTTTAATCGAAAGTGAGGGTGGTAAGGTTTCCGAAACTCAAGAATGGGGAATGAAGAAACTTGCTTATCCTATCCAAAAGATAGAACAAGGTTATTATGTTTTAACTAATTTTGAAGCAAACCCTGAATTTATAAGTGAACTTGAAAGTGTTTATAAAATTACTGACGATGTAATGAAATTTATTACAGTAAAAAAAGAAGAAGAAAAAGAAGTAAAAGAATAATTGGTTTGGAGGGGTTAAAGTGTTAAATAAAGTTATTTTAATGGGAAGACTGACAAAAGATCCTGAAGTCAGATATACAAGTAATACAAATACTTTAGTGTGTTCTTTTACACTTGCGGTTGATAGAAGCTTTAAGCGTGAAGGTCAACCAACAGCAGATTTTATAAATATTGTTGCTTGGAGTAAAACTGGTGAATTTTGTAGTAAATACTTTACAAAAGGTCAACAGGTTGCAGTAACAGGCAGACTTCAAACACGTAATTATGATGATAAAGATGGCAAAAAAGTATATGTGACAGAAGTTGTAGCTGAAGAAGCTCATTTCGCTGATAGCAAAAAGCAAGATACAACATCTGATTTTGAATCGGGATTTAATGCCCAAACGACACAAGAAGGCTCCTCAGCAGAAGGCTTTACGCCAGTGGTAGACGATACACAACTACCATTCTGATGAAAGGAGGAAATAAAAAATGGCTAACTACAAAAAAGGTAAAAACAATAATAACAACATTGATGATGATAATGTAAGAATCAGAAAGCCAAAGAGAAAAGTTTGTGCATACTGTGCAGATAAGAATTTGGTAATCGATTTTAAGCAAGCTGATAAAATAAAGAAATATGTTTCTGAAAAAGGTAAAATTCTTCCAAGAAGAGTAACTGGTTTATGTGCAAAGCATCAAAGAGAATTAACAATTGCTATTAAAAGAGCAAGACATATAGCTTTATTACCATTTACATTAGAATAATTAAATGCGGTGGAAAATCCACCGCATTTTTAATTTTCTACTAATTCGATTATACCGATATCTTTTTTAAACATAAAGCAAATCCGTTTTCCTTCAAAAGCAACGGCATTTACTATTTCACTCATTGGAGAAAATCCTTTCTCTCTAAGTTCATTAAATGTATTCTCGATATCATTACATTTATAACAAATATGGTAAGGCGAATTTCCTATCTTTTTTTGAAGGTTGAATGTAATAGCATCCTCCGTAGCTGGTTCTACAAGTTCTATCAAATATGTCCCATTACTTAAGAAGGTAATATTAGATTTTTGAATAGGATCGTAGTATACCTTACTTTCACTTTTAAACCCTAAATTAATAAAGCTAGTTAATGCTTTATCTATATTTTTTACTAAATAACCTATATGGTGTATTTCCATGTTTAATTTTCTCCTTTTAAATGATCGTAAATAAAGTCAACGAGTTCACCAACGTTTTTTGCACCTTGAATTTCTCTCATTTGGAGTTTTATTTTAAAATTATTTTCAATTTCATTTATAAGGCTTAAATGTGTAAGACTATCCCAGTTTTTAACATCTTTTGCAACTGTTGTTTCGGTTAAATTTAAATTTTCATCTTCAAAAACATCTTTACCAATCTCATTTACTTTAGCGAGTATTTCTTTCTTTTCCATATTTATTCCTCCTTAATAAAGTTTTCTTTTTGACTATAGCTATCAGTAGTTATAGTATAGTGATTTTCTGAGGTTTCAGTAAAATCAAAATTTTTATAAATATCTTTTACCATAGCATTTTTGGCAGTTGGTATATATTCTGCGTTTATTATTGTAAAGCTGTTTTCTTTTGCAGTATTAATTACCTTATTTATTATAAATTCTTCAACACCTCTTTTTAATACTCTACAGCTCATAAGCCAAGTGTTAATAAAGAGTGTAGTATCATTTACTTTTTCTAGAATAATTACTGAAATTAAGCCATAATCACCAAATTTGTCGTGTAAACTAAAAGTAAGTGTTAAGTAATTATTATCTTTTGCAATACTTTCTATCTCTGATTCGGTGTACCTAATAGTGCGTAGATTGAACTGATTAGACCTTTGTGTTAATTGTGCTATACGTGGATAATTTTTTTCATTAAATGGTTCAACAATACATGACATCTCAAGACTTTTTAAATAGTCATCAATTGATGTAAATAGCGTTTCAGTTTTTTTCCTTTCAAATTCTTCTTGATATTGTTTTGTCCTACTTGCATTTTCTTTTGAAACTGATGCAACTTCAAATAAGTTTAAGTTTTGTAAATAAGAAAGATATAGTGCAGGATCCTCGGGTAATTCTGGTACAGTAATTTCAGGAATCATGCTTTTTACAAGGTTGCGTTCAAAAGGGTTATCGTCGATAAACACCATAGAGTCAAAACCTATGTTTAAAGTTTCTTGTATTAGTCGTATATTACTTGCTTTGTCTTCCCAGTTTGCAACGAAGACTGAAATATCGGATAGTTTTAAAACCATATCAGGAAGTTTAATAAATGGTTCTTTTGCAGCATCTTCGTTATTTTTGCTACAAACAGCAAGTATTATTCCATAGTCTTTTAACTGTTTTAACCACCTTTGAAAATCCGTAAATGCATGTCCGCGTCCAAGTTCACCAATTTCAATTCCAAATGGGCCTAAGTCACCGACGGTGCCACCCCAAAGAGTATTATCTAAATCCAGTATAACACATTTTTTAAATTGTCCATTAAGAGAAAGTAAAACATCGGTAATGCTTTTTGCAACATAAGGAAGCGAATTTATTGAAATTGCCATTTTTGATGAGTAGTATAAAACTGGGTCAAAGAAGTTACTTGCACCAAGTTGCAGTTGGACACTAAGTAAATCTAGTGGATAAACAGCGTTATTTTGGCTAATTGATTCGTTTAGTAAATAATTTAATTTCCTTATTTGATATACAAAAGAAGTATCAACCTTATTTGAAAAATTACCAAGTGCATTGTCGTTAATTTCGGTGAAATTTAATTGAATTATCCGAGCATTTGTATTTTCATTAATATAGTGCCAATAGTTTTTAATACGTTCTATTGTGCTATCTGCAAAATTCTGTCGCTCATTTATATTAGTATCCAAAAACTCTTCGTATAGTTTTTCTGTTGAAATATATAGTAGTATATAATCTGGCGAGAACTTATACGTTTCTGAATTTATATCAGTTAGTTGAAAATCTATCTGGTTATAATCTGTATCGAGAATATTTAAGTTTATATTTTGCAGTTTTGCATATCCTTGTAAAGCCGATGAGAAAAACTGTGTTGATACATTAGAAAGAACCACAAGACGTATTTCACGAGAGGTTAAAGTGGTAAGGGTAGCTTTTTTCAATTGCATAAATGTGTACATTATAAATCACTCTCCATATTTAATTCAATGCTTTCTAAAAATTCGTTATTTAAGTATAGTAATTCGCTCAATCTTCGTTCGCCTATTTGATAGATTATGCAATCTGGTTTAATTAAATCAATAACTTCGTTTGTTATTTTACCATTTTGCACAACAAATAGTTTATTAACGTTTACAGCTAACATTTCCATTAATTCATTATTCATTGAGTCTCCAAAACCAATAATTGTAGTGTTTTTTTCTTTTGTATTAAAATATTCATGACAATCGGCACTGTCAGACAGTTCTTGTATATTTTTTGTTAATTCGGTGGAGTACAGAACTTGGAGATCAAAATCTAAAGCATATAAATAGTCGTTTTCTTTTAATGATGTAATGTGATTATTCATTGTGGCTAAATCAGTAATTTTTATTCCTTTAGGAAATAAATTAAAATCAAATATTGTGCTTTTTGTTATGTTTAATGCATTTAATTGATTAAAAAGTGTGGTATAGGCTAATTTTACTCCGTATCTGTTCCAATGCGAATCTGTTTTATAAAATAATGGGATTATGGAATTTTGTTTCTCACTAAGAAGAATTTCTTTCGCATTAATAATATTGATATCAGAGTTCTCCTTAATAAACTTAGCAAGTAAATCAACAGGAGTATCTTTAGCATCATAATAACCTTCATAAAGGTATTCAGGATATATGCTAGTTTTACTTGGGGTAAGCACTAATACATATTCTATATTTTTTGATTTTAAGTAGTCTCTTATTTTTATTTGTTGCTCACAAATTTCTTTTATTTCAGTCTCGCTAAAGTTTGGATAAGTATCTTTTATAATATCTAAATTGTTATCGGTGGCATAGTATAGCCACTCGTCTTTTCCTTTAATTACTTTAGGGCTAATTGCTCTATTAAAAATAGTATATTCTGTAGTAGAACATACTTTCATAAAGTTATTCCTAAAACCTAGATTATCTTTAAACCAGTTTCCAAAATCTTTTATTAAATTGGTGTTAAAATGTTTATTTGAATCCATTATTTTAGGAAAATTGGCTAAATATCTTCCTTCGGTTTCAGAAATAGTATCTTGCTTAAAATTTATTGTAAATATAGGAAAAGTAATAATTAGTATGAAAAAAATTAATATTAATTTATCAGATATATTTTTCATATATTTCCCCCCTATGAATTAACTAATGGATTCCAAAAAATCATCATCTAACTCTGTTAACCAATCTAATCGTCGCTCACCTATTTGATAAATTATACAATCTGGTTTAACTAAGTCAATAATTTCAAGTGACATGTCATTACTTTGAATGCAGACAGTTTTTTTTACATTTTCGGCAAGAAAATGCATTACACCAGGCCCCATAGAATCACAATATATTAGAATAGTAGGACCATCTATATCGAAATCCTCAATGGCATAGCAATATTCTACATTAGGATTTTTTTCATAAATTTTCTTAATCAAGTCACCATCTTCGTCTCTTTCTGAATGTAAGTTACTTATTAATTGTTTGTTCTCGTGTAATATATCAATAACATTATTTATTATTGATAAATCATCGGGCATATAATCGTCTGAAGTGTATATATTAAATTCTTTTGGCTCTTTTTGAAGTAGATTTAATTTTTTTAGTTTTTTTGCTAATTCTAGGTAACAAACATAATGACCGTAAAAGTTCCAATGGCTATCTTGTTTATAAAAAAATAGAGTGTCAGAACTAGCTTTTTTATTAAGTAATGCTGTTTTTGTATTTATGACGTGGATGTCAGAATTTTTTTCAAGATAATCAGTAAGTAAATCTATGGGAGTATTTTGCGGGTTATAGTAATTTTCATAAATGAATTCTGGATATATACTAACTTTGCTGGGTGTTAGTAGAATGATGTATTCTATTCCTTTTGAAGCAAAGTAATCTTTTACTTTATTTTGTTTTTCACAGATTTCTTCTAATTCGTTTTCATCAAAATTTGGATAAGTACCTTTTAAAATGGTTAAATTATTTTCACCAGTAAAAAAAAGCCAATCATTTTTTCCTTTTATTACCTTAGGGCTCACAGCTCTGTTAAATATGGTATACTCGGTGATAGAACATAATTTCATGAAATATTTTCTAAAGCCAAAATTGTCTTTGCACCAATTTTTTAATTCATCGCCATAATTTTGATTAAAACTTTTATTATTATCAAAAAATTTTGGGAAATTGGCTAAATATCTTCCTTCACTTTCAGATATTGTGTTTTGTTTAAAGTTTAGCGTTAATACAGGAAATATAATGAGTAATACAAAAAAAGCGAATATAAACTTGTCAGATGTATTTCTCATAAAATCACCTCAAAACTTAAAATATATAAATGATTCAGCAGTATTTGTCATTGCGTAAGAAATAGCAAGTAGAGCAAGTGTACAGTAGCAGCATACCTTTAATATAGCAAATATATTATGCTTAATTCCTGATTCTGGTATTAAGCTTTTTATTTTAGATATAATAGGTAGCGAGAATATAATTCCCACTAAAGTTGTTACACCAAAAGCTTTGATATAATATAGTGCTAACTTATTAAAAAATACATTTCCATTAAGAGCAAATAAGTCGTTAAAATAGTGCCAAAAACTTGCTAACGTTTCGCTCTTAAACATTAGTTGCCCAATAAAGATGGCAAGTATGAAATATATATGTGAAATGAAACTCGGTATTTTAAATACTGATAAATTTTGTTTTTTACGAGTTTTATTTACATTTTCAAATATTCTTTCAAACAATATAAAGACAAAATAATATAGACCATATACAGCAAATTTTAATCCACTACCATGCCATATGCCAACTAGTAGCCAAACAAAAAATAGTGATAAATAATTACAATAATTAAATTTTATGTTTTTTGATTGGAAAAACCTAAACAAAGGTGTAAAAACATATTCTCTAAACCATTCTCCAAGAGTAATGTGCCATTTATTCCAAAATTCTATAATTCCTTTTGATATGTAAGGATAGTTAAAGTTTTCTGGTGTTTCAAATCCCAACAATTTACCAAGACCAATTGCAATATCTGAATAGCCAGAAAAGTCATAATATAGCTGTATTAAGAAGGCAAGTACTCCAAACCATGCAAGAACTACACTTTTATCAGTACTATTTAATGCAAATACTTCGTCTACCATTAGTCCTATTCTATCGGCAATAATAAGCTTTTTTGCAAGACCAAGTATAATTCTTTTAACTCCGTCTGTAGCATTATCAAGGTTTAAGCGCTTATCGGTAAACGAAGGCTCAAAATCTCTGTATTTAGTTATAGGTCCCATTAATAATTGTGGGAAAAATGATATGTAGAGTGCGAGATTAATAGGATTATATTGCGTTTTCGAGATTCCCCAATAAACATCTACGCAATAAGAAATGCATCTAAAAGTAAAGAATGATATTCCAATAGGAAGAATGATTTGCTCAAAATTACCGTCTGGATGCCAGAAACCTAGTATAGTAGATAAGTATTTAAAGTAAAATAAAAATCCAACATTCCATAGTAGCGTAAGGATTAATGCTATGTTTTTTAATATTTTGTGTTCTTTTCCTAGTAAAATCCCTAATATATAGTTAACAACAATTGTAATAACGAGTAGAGAAAAAGCGTTGCTATCTCCAAAGGAATAAAAGAGTAAAGAAAAAATTAGTAATAAAATATTTTTTAATTTTTTCCCACTTATATAATAAAGAAGAGTTGTTATTGGGAAAAAGATAAATAAAAACATAACATCCGTAAAAGCCATAATATAACCCCCTAGTATTTACTTATTTAATATAAAATAATTTATAACGAAAGTAAAGAATATTTAGGTTATTTTTATGTTGACGCAAAGGCCCTCGCGTGTTATAATTTACCAATAGAAGAATGGAGGAATTCATATGGATAATGAACAAGTTGAAGTAAGAAAAGCAAAACTAAAGAAGATATCCGAAAAAGTCAAAGCTTATCCAGAAAGATATGAAACAACACATAAATTATCTGAAGTAGCTTCTTTAGAAGATGGTACACAAAACGTAAGTATAGCAGGAAGAATTCTTGCCAAACGTGGACACGGTAAAATGGCTTTTATAGTTTTATCAGATATAGAAGGAAAAGCTCAAGCTTCAATGAAATATGATTTACTCGGTGAAGAAAAGTTTAATTTCTTTATGGATAATATAGATATTGGAGATTTTATAGGTGTTACAGGTGAAGTATTTACAACACATACAGGTGAAAAAACAGTAAGGGCAGCTGATTATACATTTTTAGGCAAATGTTTAAGACCATTGCCAGAAAAATGGCATGGCCTTGTAGATATTGAAGCATGTTATCGCCAAAGATACCTTGATTTAATAATGAATGATGAAACAAAAAGAAGATTTTTACTTAGAACAAAATTAGTTGCATCAATTAGAAGTTTCTTACAAGGCAAAGGTTTCTTAGAAGTAGAAACACCAATACTTCAATCAAAGCCATCTGGAGCATTAGCACGTCCATTTATAACACACCATAATGCTTTAGACATTGATGTATATTTAAGAATCGCACCAGAGACATACTTAAAAAGATTAGTTGTTGGTGGATTTACAAATGTATTTGAAATTGGCAGATGCTTTAGAAATGAAGGTATAAGCAAAAACCACCTTCAAGATTTTACAATGATAGAAGGATATTCAGCATACTACAATTACAAAGACAATATGAAATTAATGCAAGAAATGTTTAAGTACATACTAAATGAATTATTTGGAACACTTACAATAAAAATAGGCGATAAAGAAATAGATTTTTCAAAAGACTGGAAAGAATTATCATTTAAGGATGCTATTTTAAGAGATTGCGGAATTGATATAGATAAGCATGAAAACGAAAAAACACTACTTGCTGAAATTAAAGAAAAAGGAATTCAGCTTGAGTGCGATAATGTTGAATCTTTAGGAAAAGGTAATTTAATAGACCAACTTTATAAAAAAGTAAGTAGACCAAGCATTATAGAGCCAACATTCTTGGTTGCACATCCTATAGATTTATCACCACTTGCAAGAGCAAACGATGATGATCCAAGTTTAACAGATAGATTCCAATTAGTTGTAAATGGAGTTGAGATTGTAAATGCTTATTCAGAACTTGTAGATCCTCAAGAGCAAAGAAAACGTTTAGAGGTTCAAGCCGCAAGTAACGCTAAAGGCGATGAAGAAGCAATGGTAAAAGATGATGATTATATACTTGCTATGGAATATGGTATGCCACCTATTTCTGGTTGGGGTATGGGTATAGATAGACTACTTCAATTGTTACTTGAACAAGATAATATTAGAGATGGGGTATTATTCCCACTTATGAGACCATTAGAAGATTAATAAAAGTAAAAAAATGTCGGAAACTTCCTAGTTTCCGACATTTTTTTATGAAGGAAAATTAAAGGGTTGGTAGAATAAATAAGAGACAAAAAAACGTTTAATTATTCATTTCAAATAATATAAAAACAAATAACGTTTACTGCCACTTCGTTTGAAAATTTCTTGCCAAAACAAATGCCGGTCGCTCGTATGCGACATCCGTGTCTTATACTCGCTCAAAAAAACATCCAGTTTTTTTGACCGCCATAAACTGTTTTGGAGAAATTTGTACAAACTTCGTTCAATGTTCACTTATATTTGTTTTTATATTATTTGATAAATACTTATCTATTTATTACTAATTTTTATTTACAAAAGAAAGGATGGGTTTTATGACAGATTTTAAATTTAATGGTAGTACCCTTATCGTAAAAATAAACGAAGAAATAGATCATCATACATGCGATTTAATAAAAAATAAAATAGACCTTGCAATAAACTTTAGAAATACAAAGCACCTTATATTTGATTTTACTGGTGTAAATTTTATGGACAGTTCGGGTATTGGCATGGTGATGGGAAGGTACAAAAATATGCATAAAAATCATGGAACAGTAGCAGTGGTGGGGTTAAAGCCTACTGTGAAAAAGATTTTTACGATGTCGGGACTTTTTAAGATACTTTCGGAATATAAAAACGTGGAAGAGGCAATGAAAAGTGAAGTTAAGATGGCGTAAAGGAGGAATATGATGAAGGACACAAATGTAATGAAATTAGAATTTTTGAGTAAGTCGACTAATGAAGGGTTTGCAAGAGTGGCTGTTGCATCATTTATATCACAATTAGATCCGACTGTAGAAGAATTATCAGATATAAAAACAGCAGTATCAGAAGCCGTAACTAATGCAATAGTGCATGGGTATGAAAATACAATTGGCAAAATATACATAACTGTGAAAATAGATGAGCGAAACATAACCATTGAAGTAAAAGATAAGGGAAAAGGAATAGAAAATATAGAAAAAGCACGCGAACCACTATATACAAGTAAGCCACAACTTGAACGCTCTGGCATGGGTTTTACAATTATGGAAAGCTTTATGGACAAGCTAACCGTTAGGTCTAGTTTAGGGAAAGGGACAACTATTGTTATGAAAAAGAGAGTCAACTAGGAGGCTTATATGACTTTTACAAATGATGAACTTTTAAAAAATGCTAAGGATGGCGATAAAGAAGCGCTTAATATAATAGTGCAAAATAATTCTGGGCTTGTATGGAGTATAGTAAGAAGGTTTTTAAATAGGGGCTATGAGAAGGAAGATTTGTATCAGATTGGATGTATAGGACTAATAAAAGCAGTAAAAAAGTTTGATTTTAATTATAATACACAGTTTTCAACATATGCAGTCCCAGTAATTATGGGAGAGATAAAAAAATTTTTGCGTGATGATGGCTTAATTAAAGTAAGTAGGGCATTAAAAGAAACAGCAGCAAAAATAAAGATGGCAACAGAACTGTATTTTGGTAAACATGGGGTAGAACCAAGCATTAAAGAATTATCGAAACACTTAAAGATATCAGAAGAGGAAATAGTAATGGCACAAGAGGCATTAAGACCGACAGAATCATTAAATGCAGTGGTAAATGAAGACGATAAAAATCCTGTATATCTTCTTGATAAAATAAACGACGGAAGTTTTGATGCAGAAAAAGAAATAGAAAAAATTGAATTAAAAAGTTTAATAAAAGATTTAGGACCTAGGGAAAGACAGTTAATAGCCATGCGCTATTTTAGGGGGCAAACGCAAAGTACTGTAGCAGATGTGCTAGGCATTTCACAAGTTCAGGTGTCTAGAATGGAAAAAAGAATACTAGAAAATATGCGAAGATCGATATAAAAAAGTGGCGACTAAATGTCGCCACTTTGCTAGTTCTCAACTTGTTCAGCAACAGGAATTTTTTTGCTTTTACTTGTTGCAAAATCACAATAATCGCATGCTAAAATGCATTTTTTCTTAAATAGTTTAATAATTAATTTTTTCTTTTCTTCGATTGAAATTGTTTTGTCAAGTAAATTTATATAATCATCTTCATTATTTGTTATAATCCCTAAATCTGTTCCGTGGCTAGAACGAGGACATAAATGTAATTGACCATTTAATAAGCTTTTGCAAATATGATTACATCTCCTAAATTGTTTTTTGAGTTCATTATAAGATTTATTTTTCTTGGTTGTGTCACCATAATCCATCCAAAAGTTAATTTTATCGATTCTATAGTTTATATTGTTATTTTTTAAGAACAAAATGAGCCTTGATAGATCTACTTGAGGATATTCACTAATTGAAATAATTATTCTTTTATTTTTTAGTAATTCTATTAATTCATCATCTTTAGGTATAAGTGTACCATTAGTAACAATTTCGATTCTTTGAATTTTGCTACTTTGTAGAAGCTTTTGTAAAACAGGGAATAAATTCTTTGATGAGAATGGTTCCCCGCCTAAAACTCGCATATATACTATGTTATTAATGCATTCTAGGAAAACATCAATCGACTTAAGAAGCATATTAAGATCAACGTCTTTAGGATTTTTGTAGCAAGGGATTAGATTAGAGCAAGCTTTACATTTTAATGTACATACAGTTGTAATAGGGATTTCTGTATATTCATAAAATCTTGACTTACTACTAAATATTTTAAGTTCATGAAATAAAGCAATTATAATAATACGGATAAACCCAAAAATATTAATAATAGGATTTGAAGTTTTATTATAATTATCTTTAATATAGTATTTTACAGAATAATAGTAAAAGCCTAATTTATGGAGCGTATATGTTATTTTGTATATGAAATAATTACTCATGACATCCTCCTTAGTAATTTATAAATAATTATAATATAAA
>JAFSUW010000015.1 GCA_017450465.1 Clostridia bacterium
GGTCTTGATTGCTTGGTCTCGGGATCGTAATAAGAGGTGGACTCGTACAACGCCACTTGACCTGTTTTTTTGTTCGTATACCGTACTATAGACATCGATTATTCCTCCTTCTTTTAGCTGCTTGGTATTAATTATTGTAATACATACCAACGAAAAGAAGAATAGCTTTTTGTGCAAACTGTTCTTCTATAAAAAAAAATCACCAAAAGCTCTGTTTTATGCTATTATCTGATTGGCTTAATAACTATCTACCAAGCCAAGAGAAAACTCTCTGTCCGAAAATGGGAAAATCAAAAACTAAATGTCCTTGACATGGGGTACACTTTAGAGTGTTAACCCTCACTGGAAGTTAAGGTTATGAGAATATCTCCTATTGGGATAAGAAGACAAAAACAAGTAAACAAAAACGTAAGAGCATCGATCACATCGACCCCACCATTGGAAAGATAGTGCCTAACCGCAAGAAGGGTGACAGCGCAAGGAATCGATTGGAATCCGAAGCTACGGGAATTCAGCGATGTACCGTCCTTACCCGTGGTGTTACCAAGTTGCTTGATAAAGCTGTTAGTGATATAGGTCTTCAAAAGGTATTGGCATCTGTTTATCCATACGATTGGTCGAGGATACTAACATGTGCTTATTATCTCGTCAGTGAAGGAGGTGCCCTGTGTCACGTTGAAAAATGGAAGAACACCAATGCAGTTCAATTTTACCGAATCACTTGCAAGTCAACGTATCAGCGAGTTGCTTACGAGGATCACCCCTACAACTCAGCAGGAGTTCTTTGGCAAGTGGGTGGCAAGCAATAAGCAGGATGAATACTATGCTATGGATATCACCAGCGTTTCATCGTACAGTGATTTCATCGAATTTGTACGATGGGGATACAATCGTGATGGTGATGATCTTCCTCTGAAGTATACCGGGCAAAAGATGCTGTCGAGAAATGCTTCGATGATCTGAAGAATGATCTCGATATGAAACGCATCCGCATGCATACCAAAGAGACGATGGAAGGGCGCATATTTATTCAGTTTATAGCCTTACTGATTACCACAAGACTAAAAGTGGTTATGAATGAGGCAGGCTGGTTTAAGAACTATGACCTTCAGGAGATCATCGACGAAATGAAAAGCATGCGTGAGGTCAAAGTCGATGGTACCCGCAAAAAATACTCAACAGAGCCGACACCATTACAGCAGGAGATCATAAAACTATACGGTTTGTAAATCGACAACCTGTGTATAATTAGGTCGGGATTTTAGGATCAAAGTGAATGGAGTTTTAAAATATATGAAGAATAAGAAAAAAATAATAATTTGTATAACATTAATTGTTTGTACTGCTTTAGCAATTATAATATATAATGAAAATAGTGTTACTAAGTCAAATAAAACAATTTTTATATATATGTGTGGTTCTAATTTAGAAACAAAAAAAGGTTTAGCAGGGAAAAATATAGATGAAATTTTATCTGCTAAAATTGGAGATAATGTTAGTATTATTATTCAAACAGGTGGAGCACAAGAATGGAAATCGCATGATATAAAAAATAATAAGATACAAAGATATGAAATAAAAGATGGAGAACTTAAACTAATTAAAACTCTTGATAATTCTAATATGGGAGAAGGACAAACTCTAACAGACTTTCTAAAATGGGGGCAGAAGAAATACAAAAGTGAACATTATATGTTAGTATTATGGGATCATGGAGCAGGTCCACTAGAAGGCGTGGCTTTTGATGAAAACTATGATTTTGATGCTTTATCGTTGATGGAATTAAAAACTGCACTTAATAATGCAAATTTAACAAAAAAGTTAGATATAATAGGTTTTGATGCATGTTTAATGGCTTCAATAGAAACAGCTTCTTATGTACAAAATTTTGCAAATTATATGATAGCATCTGAAGAAATAGAACCATCTGGTGGATGGAACTATAAAGTGCTTGTAGAATCTTATGCTAAACAAGATGATTTGGTTGAAGTTGGAAAAAATATATGCGATGCCTATATCGAAAAATGTAAAAATAAAGAAAAGTTATATGCAACACTATCACTACTTGATTTATCTCAAACGAATTATGCAGTTGGACAATTTTCAAAAGTAGCTGAGTATCTTGATAACTATGTAGATAATGCTGATTATTCTTCTACTGTAATAGATGCTATGAATATTTGCGAAAAATTTGGTGGGGATAATTCATACCAAGGTGCGTCTAATATGCTTGATTTTGTGGATTTTGTTTCAAAAGCTACAAGCGGTAATGATGAAAATAAAACTCAATTTGATTTTAGTCCATTTGTTCTTTATGCAGTTAATAGTAGTAATAGGAATACTGGAGGATTCTCGTTTTATTATCCTATGGTATATGACGAACAAGAAATAAGAGATTATATAAATTTAGGAGTTAGTGAATATTATAATAAATTTCTTTCTTTATATTACTTGAATTTACCTGAAAAAACTATTGAATATAAAAACAGTGGAAGAATAGAAGAAAATGGAGCATTTTCTGTTGAACTTACACTAGAAAGTAATAATTATTTAAGTCGTGTTGATTATTTATTAATGAAAAAAGACGAAAATAATAAACAACATATTTTACACACAGACAACGATATTACAAAAGACTGGGAAAATTTATTTTTTAAGAGTAATTTTAAAGGAACAACAGTTGCTCTTGATGAACATAAATTGTTTTATACAACTACTAGTAGCGATGAAAGACATGTTTCATATTCTTCTCCTGTTAAAGTAAATGGAGAAAGAACAAATTTGAAATTTGTTTTTGTTAGGAATGAAACTATACCTGATGGAGGATATTATATGCTTGTTGGTCTTTGGAAAGGGTACGATGAAAATGGTCTACCAGATAATGATATAGTTTCATTGCAAAAAGGAGACATCATACAAGTAGTTACAGATGTTGTTATAGAGAATGGAAAAACTATTGAGAATTATAGCGAAGAATTTACTATAAGTGATAATGGTGGAAAAATAACAGAATTACCATTAGATGGTAAAGAATATCAATATGTTTTTGCTGCAACAGATATTTTTGGAAATACATATACATCAGATATAGCAACATTGGAAATGACTATAAGTTATGATGAATTATTAAAAAATCCACTTCCAGATGAAATTTTTGCAGCTAAAGTAACAAATATTGAAAAATATACAAAATAAATTTTAAATGTTGATTAATAAAAGGTAATATGATACAATTTTATTTCTTATAAAATAAGAAAGGGAATATGTTATGAAAAATAAAAAATGGCTAATTGTGCTTATTACTGTATGTGCTATAGCAGTAATTGTAGCAATTGTTGTCGGAGTAAACTTAAATAAAAAATCAGACGAGGATTTATTAATAGAACAACTAGCAGCTGAATTAGCTTCACAAAATTTAAAAGGTGAAGATCCAGAAGAAGATGAAGATATAACTCGTGCAGTTATTAAAAATAACGGAAATAGCAAATTAGTTGATATTACAAGAATTTCACCTAATAAAAATTCTCCAAGAAATCATGAAATTGACACAATAACAATTGGTATAATACCTGAAAAACGTTCTATAGAAAGTCTTGGAGAGCTTTTTTCTAAAACTAAATCCCAAGCAAGTTCAAATTATGGCGTTGATAATGATGGAAGAATTGGAATGTATGTTGAAGAAAAAGATAGATCATGGCGTAATGGTAGTAGAGCTAATGATAATAGAGCGATAACAATAGTTGTTTCTTCCGATTTTTATGCTCCATATGAAGTATCTGATGCAGCATATAAGTCACTTATTAATCTTGTAACTGACATATGTAAAAGAAATGGAATTAAAAAACTTGTGTGGAAAGATAGTAAAGAAGATAGATTAAATCGTGTTGATGGTGCTAATATGACTGTTCGCAGGGATTTTGCAAATGTAGCTGACCCAGGAGAATACTTATATAGCCGTATGGGAGATATTGCGAACAAAGTAAATGAAAAATTAGGTGCAAA
>JAFSUW010000016.1 GCA_017450465.1 Clostridia bacterium
AATAAGTTGCAAATGATTTTTCAATATCCTTATAATCATTTACGAAATCCAATATAAATGTCTTTTTGTTATATGGAGGGCATATCCTATTTAATCTCGAGAATGTTTGAACTGCATTAACACCTTTTAGCTTCTTTAATACATACATTGCACACAATTTGTCTTGATCGAATCCAGTTTGATACTTATTAGCCACTAACAATACTTGATACTCATCTGTGTCAAATTTTTCAGCTGTTTTATCTTCAGAAAACTTGTTCATAAAACTTTCTGAATATTCTGTAGAATCTCCTTTAATTTTAACCTTACCTGAAAAAGCAACTAATGCATGAATATCGCTATATCCCTTTCTGGCAACATATTTTTCAAATGCAATCTTATATTTTACTGCACTTTCTCTTGAATCAGTAACAACCATTGCTTTGGCTTGTCCACCTAATTCTTGCATAACAGTAGTTCTGAAATGCTCTACAATAATTTCTACTTTTTGTGCTATATTAGTTTCGTGCAATTTTACAAATCTTGCTATTTGTTTCTTTGCTTTATTTGTTTCCAAAGAAGGATCATCAATTATTTTCTTATTAATCTTATAAAACGTTTCATATGGAGTAAAGTTTTGTAAAACATCTAAAATAAAGCCTTCTTCTATTGCCTGTTTCATAGAATAAATATGAAAAGCTTCTCTCTGTCCTCTTTCATTTACCTTTCCAAATAATTGTAATGTAGTAGGTTTTGGAGTTGCTGTAAAAGCAAACATTGAGACATTTGGTCTTTTTCCATTTGTCTTAACTTCTGCTCCAATAATATCTTCCATATCTATGGCTTCTTCATCGGTTGAACCTAATGTCTTTCTTATTGCATCCATATCTTTACCAGATGTTGATGAATGTGCTTCATCAATAATAACCGCAAACTTTTTATTACTCAAACCTTTAACACTTTCTACTATATAAGGAAACTTTTGAATAGTAGTAGCAATAATTTTTGTATTACCATTAAGTGCTGAAGCTAAATCTTTTGAACTACATTTTTCATCCATTACCCTTATTAAACCACTTTTATGTTCAATTCCTGTTATTGCAGCTTGAAGTTGTCTGTCAACAACCACTCTATCAGATACTACAACAATATTATCATATATTATCTTGTCTTTATCATCGTGAAAAGAAGAAAGTCTGTGTGCAAGCCAAGCTATTGAATTAGTTTTTCCACTTCCAGCTGAATGCTGAATCAAATAGTTCTGTGATGTTTTGTTTTCTTTAACATCTTCTAATATTTTTCTAATAACATCAAGTTGGTGGTATCTAGGGAAAATTAGTGTCTCCGTTTTCTTCATTTTATCTGTTTGTGGATCTTTTTTCTCTATGAAGATAAACTTGTAAATAAGCTCTGTTAATGTATCTTTTGTTAGTATATCTTCCCACATATAAGAAACACTATATTTATCCTTGAATATAGGATTTCCTTGTCCTGCGTCAATTCCTTTACCATTTCCCATATTAAATGGTAAGAAAAATGTCTTTTCTCCTTGTAATCTAGTTGTCATATAAACTTCATTTAAGTCCATAGCAAAATTAACAAGACATCCTGCTTTGAACAAAAACAATCTATTCCTGTAATCCCTTTCTTTACGGTATTGATATATCGCATCTTGATAAGATTGTCCTGCAGGATTGCATTTTAATTCAAACGAAATTACAGCTAATCCATTAATAAATAAGACTAAATCTATTCTTTGAGAATTATTAATCCATACTTCTTCCATTACAGAAAAAATATTTGATTTATACAATTTATTCAATTCTTTATTAATTGTGGTAGCTGGTTTGCCATACATAAGATAAATTTGATAATTGGATATTTCTATTGGTCGTTTTAATACATTTATCAATCCTTTACTCTCTTTAGTTATTTCTTGATTAATAAAATTTACTAATGTATCTTCCAATTTATCTTTGTATATTCTTCGAAGTGCTTCCATTGTTTCTGGTTGAGTATTATTTAAGAACTTAAACAATAACTCCTTATCCATAGCAACCATTCTGTCATAATTCTTGTTTGCATTTCTTATAACATAGCCATTATCCTCTTTTAATCGATCCATTATGTATTTTTGATATTCTTTTTCAGATAATATCTGATTCATATAAATACCTCCAATGTTTTATATTACTCTTTTTTTGCCAGTTACATATTCGAATATAAGCGATTTTTTATAGTTTTCTAATGTATTAATCTGTTTATTTTTATTATCTATAATGTTATCTATTTTCTTTTCTATAAAATCAATTTTTTCAATTATTTCATTTAGTTCATTAACTGGCGGAATTGCAACATAAAATTCATATAATTGTGGTGTGTATAATCTTGAAAAGCCATCGCCTACACCTGCTCCAATCGCTTTAAATTGTGTAACATATTTATCTGTTTTCAAAAGATATTGCAAATATCTTGCATTACATATTTTTCTAACAGTATATACTGCAAAATCGGGGCTTGTTATACCATTATATTCAGAAGCTCCAAATCTAGCTAATCCTGGATTTAGTTTATTGAATACTAAATCATTTTTATACACTTTTTTATAGCCTACTAATGACTCTGCTTGCATTGTTCGTTGCTTTAATTCAGAAGAATAAATAACTCCTTTATACTGACTTACCGAAAGAAGTTCTTCACTACCACTCTTGCTTCTTTCATTTCTTTCACTCAATACATATTTTAATCTTTTTAACAACCAATTATTAGGTATATACCCTATATACTCAATTCCACTGTCTTTCATTTCAGCATTAGAATTCAATCCTTTGGTAACCACTTCTGTAATAGTAGATCTTTTATATTGCTCAAGCACATCAATTTGTTTATTTATATCACTAATTAATTTGTCAATTTTAGAACAATTATTATCAAGAAAATCAGCAATTTCTTTTTGTTCTTCAATACTAGCAACAGGTATCATTTGCTTACCGAATTTTTCCATAGGAATTCTTAATCTAATTGTATTTAATTTTCCATTACTTGATTCTTTAATTAGTATACCATTTCCCAATCCATATAAGCTTTTTTGAAATTCTATCGTTTGAAAAATGTAATTAAAAAATCTAACATCATTTTCACTATCTATTGGATTAAGCATATAATATACTGGACTAACACAACCATAATATTTTGATATACCAACCGAACCAGATAATATATTCATACTATTCATAACAATATCATTAGGATACGCTAATTTATATGCACTTAAGTCTTCTTTTGGCTTATTTCCGCCTCCTTCTTTTTCATCATAAGGTATTACACCCTGCTTGGCTGTCAAAGAAAGTATATTAGAAGACTTTATTGGTAAATTTTTTTCATTTCTCTCTTTTAAAACATATTGAATTCTAACTATATTCCATTGTTCTGGAATATCGCCTAACCAACTTATTCCACTATCTTTCATTTCATATTCCATATTAGTCCTCCTTTAAAAGCTCATTGACTTGATTTTGAATACTTTTTTCAAGTTCAATGAATTTTTCTTTCAAAGAATCACTACTTTCTGGCTTTTGATATTTATAAAAATATCTTGTAAATGGAATTTCAGCTCCTGTTTTTATTTTAGGTGTTTTAGCACTTAAGTCTTCCTCAAAGAATGCTTTGGCATCTGGAACATGTGGAAGTACTTCTCTTGCCATATATTCTTCAATGTTCTCGTTCCATTTTACTAATTCAGTATCTTTTGTTTCTTTATCGTATATAATCTCGCCCTTTTTATCTCTTTGTATCTCTGCACTTTTATCCATAATAGATAAACCATCTGCTATTTTACTAGCTAATTTTTTATCGTCTATTAAAGAAGTTAATACCATCATAAAATCATCTATATTGTAATAAACTTTGTCAGAGATATTGTTTTTAAGAGTTTCTATTATAGCATCATACTTTTCTTTATTCTTATAGAAATCCTCTAATTTCTTTTTATCTTTTTCTGTAAGTTCTTCAGCATTTTCAAGCTCATACACTTTAGCTTCATCATATATACTATTTAATGCACCTTTACTGATCATATTTTCAATTCTTTCTTCTGTAAAAGCATAACTTCTTTGTAATGGTTGCATAACAGCATATTCTCTATAAATGAATTCTTCATTATCATATATTTTACAATGTTCGTTTTGCTTAAAATCAGCATACAATTTAGTAATATCTTTTCTATCATCTGGATTTATTTCATTCTTTTTATTTCCTAATGCTTTTCTTAATTTATGGCAATAACTTGAAGCATCAATAAGTTGAATTTTACCTTTTCTTTCTTCTCTTTTATTAACAGATAATATCCAAATATATGTAGCAATGCCTGTGTTATAAAACAAATCAGTTGGTAATGCAATAATCGCCTCTATTAAATCATTTTCTAGCATATATCTTCTAATCTGACTTTCTCCTGAACCAGTATCTCCAGAAAACAAAGGACTACCATTCTCAACAATTGCACATCTTCCTAATTTATCATCCATTTTATTAATTGCAGATTGCATAAACAATAATTGCATATCTCCAGACGAAGGCAATCCAGCTCCCCATCTGCTATTTGCTTTTGCATATTCTTCTCTAACTGCTTTCTCCACACCTTCTCCAGCATCTTTTCCACCCCAAGCTGTGCCAAAAGGAGGATTTTCAATAACAAATCTCATCTTTTGCTCTTTGAAGGCATCTTCTTTCATTGTATCAACTAATCTTATACTTTCTGCTCTTTGCCCTTTTATTAACATTTCAGCAAGACACATAGCATAAGATTCTGGATTAACTTCTTGAGAGAATAATCTTACATCTGCAGTTGGATTAAATCTATGTATATAATCATATGCAGTTGAAAGCATGCCTCCAGTACCTGCTGCTTGGTCAAGAATTGTAACAACTTTGTTATCATCGAATAAGTCATCGCATCCCTCTGCAAGCAAGATAGAAACCATTAATTTGATAATATCTCTACCTGTGTAATGGTCACCAGCTTCTGCATTTTCAGAAAACTTTCTAATTAGTTCCTCAAAAATATATCCCATCTTGATATTATCTATCTCTTTAGGAGAAAGATTTAATTCTGAAAAAGCTTTAACAATTCCTAATAGCCTATCACTATTATCCATCTTCTTAATTTGGTCATCAAATTCCAAGCTATTAATAATATTTCTAACATTTGCAGAAAAACCTTTAATATATGCTTTAAAGTTACTTGCAATATTATCGGAATCATTCAATAATTCAGCTAAATTAAATCTACTTGTATTATAGAATTGATAACCACTATATTGGCAAAGAATTCTTTCTGGTAGACTTGGATCAGCCTCATATTTTTCTACAACAAAATTTTTGGTATCTTCCAAAGCACATTCAAATCTTCTTATTATAACCATAGGTATAATTACATCTTTATATTTATCAGCCTGATATGGACCTCTTAGCTTATTTGCTATTGACCATATAAAATTAACCTCACTTGATACATCAACAGGTGAGTCATCCCACATTAAATCATTAATTTTTCCCATAATTAATTCCCCTTACTTTCAATTAGTTATATACTAGTTTTATCTATAACAACAAGATATATTATTTCATCAGTAAAAAATAAAAATTATCGTTTTTGATTCAAGTATTTAATTAAGTAGTCAATTTTGAGATTCTTTCTATTTTAAAAGCAAAGTCGTATATAAATTACTAACACTATTATAAATATAATCTCTCGAAAATCACCTTCATCACAAATTTAAAATAAGTATTGCAACAACGCAACTAAAGTCTTACATCATTAGTTCTTCCTTACTTTCAACCTTCTGCATCACTTTATGTCTTTCTTCAAAAAAACTTTATTGTTATGCTACTATACTTATTGCCATCTTAATGAACACAATTGTATTTTCACTCACATTTTATCATATTTATTTATAGTTTTACAAGATATCGTTTTTTCTCCTTGCTATCTAACAAAAATAAGACTATACTACCCTTGAGGTGTTAATATGATAAAATACATACAAAAAACACCCACTGCCGACGAATTCAACTGCCTTACAAATTCAGTCGGGTGGGGTGTTCGTGAAAAATCTATTGTAAATAAAGCACTAAATAACACACTTTTTTCACTTTGTGTTTACGATGATGAAAATTTAATCGGTTATGGTCGTATCATTGGCGATGAAACTATATTTTTGTATATCCACGATGTTATGGTTGTGCCAAAATACCAACATAAACAAATTGGTACCACCATTATGAAACTCTTACTTAACCAAATTGATGAGTATAAAAAGGTTAATCCTTCTATACGTACATATCTTGGTGCATCTAAAGGAAAAGAAGGGTTTTACGAAAAGTTTGGCTTTATTTCTCGGCCTAATGATGATTTAGGTGCCGGTATGATTTTATATTAAAAGGGCGAATTAATTCGCCCCTAAAACCATTTCCATTAAATCTTTCTCTATTTCTTCCCAATTTTTTGATAAATCAATCGTTTTTATTCTTAATTTTGCATCTGATATTTCACTCTGTCCCATAATCTTCACATCGTACGTTTCATCAATTGGTTCTCCATTTAGTGGGTACAAAAGCATTCCTGTTAAGTTGCTATCGGTGTTTATTTGATTCATATACGTATACATCTGATACATATTTCCCGATATTAAGGTGCCTTTGCCGTCCATATATTTAGATAAATAATTTGAATAATACTTTGTGTCTATAATAATTGTTTCTTCTGCGCTTTTTAGCAGTATATCTAGTCGCATTTTCGGAAGTATTTCTTGATTACCATTATATAGGTCCCAGTTTAACTGCGTTTGATAACTTACATTATACTTTTTTTGCTTTTCTTCTAAATGATATTTATAAAACTTATATATAAACATTTCATATATATTTTGCATTGTTTTATCGTCATCTAAAATATTTATAAACTTATACGAACCTTTGTCTTCCGAAAGCATTAACGAATTATTAATTAATTCGCATACATTTATCAAGTGCTTCGTATACAAATTGTTTTTGTTATAGCGTATATTAAACGTACTATCTTTAATTTCAATTAAGTCTACTTGGTTAAAATACAGCAAAACATTATTTAATTTCTTTTTGTTTTCATCAGTAATTCCATTTGCTCTATATAGTTTTAATGCTGTTGTTTTTATTATTTGGTTTATAATGTTGTTTTCGTTTAAGATATCGTAATTGCAAAAGGCCTTTGCATTCTTAAAAGACAAATTATTGAGTGAGTTTTTAAAATCTATTTTACCCCTTATGCCTTTTATTTCTTCATTTATCTCATTATATTCTTTATACAAGCCCCTTTTTAATATACTATTTACGTTTATCAAAAACAGCGTACTTAGTATGTTTGCCGAGTCAAAATCGTCTTCGTTATTTAAATTAACATACTCTTCGAAATATGCTTTATCCCAAACATAGCTAAACATATATAAAACATTTTTTATCGGAACTTTTCTTTTTAATTTTTCCATATTCTTATCCTATATATTCTCAATTATTTTCTTTGCTTCTTCTACTTTGTCTTTATCATCATAGAAGTATTCCTCTATAAGTGGCAATATTTCATAATTTACTATACTTTTATATACTTCTTCGTTATCGTCATCGCCATTAAATTGGTTTATGAAATAACTATGGCCTATCTTAAAGTCTTTACCTAAAGAGTGTTCTATAAAGTTATTCAATCTTTTGTATGCTGTTATTATTCTTCCTACAAACACTGCTTCTACTTTTTCATCTTTTATTAAATAATCTTTTAATTTGTCACACGTTTCATCGTTTTCAAATGCTGGTTCTAAGTTTATAAAGGCAAATCTACGTCTTAAAGCGTAGTCTATTGTAGTGAGGCTTCTATCTGCTGTGTTCATTGTGCCAATTATGTATAAATTACTTGGAATATAAAATTCGTCGTCGGAATAAGTTAAATTAATGCTCCATTTAGGATCTCTTTTGTCGCTTTCAATTAGCATCATTAGCTCGCCAAATACTTTAGATAAATTACCTCTATTTATTTCGTCTATTATCATGCAATATTTTTTTGGCTCTTCGTTTTGAGTAATAGCTCTTTCGTACTCTCTTCGTGCTTCTTGAACTAGGTTATAGAACAAACCATTTTTTAGTTCAAAGTTCCCATCATCGTTTGGTCTATAGCCCTGTATAAAGTCTTCATATGAGTACGATTGATGGAACTGCACTGTTCTTATTTTTGAGTCGTCTTTATAATTCATTAAAGAGTACATAAGTCGTTTTGCACAATATGTTTTTCCTACTCCTGGAGCGCCTTGCAAAATAATATTCTTTTTCCTTTCTAACGTGTTTACGATATTGTCATACTTTTCTTCTGTCATTAATACTTCGTCTAAGAAGTCAAATCTCGTATATTCATTTACACTTCGCGTATCTGTGCTTTGTTTTTCATATATTTTTTCTAGTCTCTCAACATCTTCAGGAAATTTAGATATGTCTGTCAATGTTTTTTGTGCTAAACCGTGTCCAATATAGTCTGCATGACTTTTTTCTTCATTATATAGCCAATTAACTTTCCTATAGCTTTTGTAATCTTGTCTATTTTCGTCATATATATAGTCCGATTCAACTACGCCTTTACCTATAATTGTGTCTGTTCCTCTTTTTGCATAAACTATATCGCCTATTTTTAATACATTTGTAAATTCCCAAATTGCCAAAACATCGTTTTTCCTTGAGGATGTTCCGCCCATTGCTTCTTTTATTTCGGATTTTGACGCATACTGTCTTAAATCACCAAGCTCAAATTCATCATAGTTTATTGCCATTATTCCTTCGTTATAAAATTCGTTCCATCTATTTGCGTTTTCGCCAGGTGAATAAACCCAAGTTTTTTGTCCTACACTTTGTTTGTTTTTGTCGGTCTCATAATTATTTGCACAGCAAAAACTCCAAAGTAGATTTCCCAAAGTAACCGGATTAATATTTGAAAGTTCCTTAAATTCACTTCTTATTACCTGATTAATCAAAAATGAAAGCTTTAATGACGAATAATCTTCACTATATTCTATATCAAATGTATCCAAAATTTCTTTTAAGTATTTTCTTCCAGCAATAGAAACGAGTTTTTGTGGAAAATAGAAATAAGAAATTTTAACAATATAGCTAGGCATACCTTTTAACGAAGAATAGTCATCTTTAATTTCACTAACTGAATTTGCGTTTGCTACAGAATGAATTACCTTAAATACATCTTCTTTTATGTTTTTCCAAATGCGTTCTGGTTCAGTTGTTATACCATTTATAGTTGTAAAACTGCTTTTGTCTTTAGAATAATATATTCCATATTTAGCAGACGAGCCACCACCTATACTTGGTCCAACATATTTGTATTTTCCAAATTCTATTTTATAACATAGAGAATTTTTGTTATTTGTGCCTAAAACATAGTCTTCTAAAGATAAATCTATAAACTTTTCAAGTGGATATTCTGTTACAAAATCTTTTAAATAATTATTTTTCTCAATAAATTCATCTGATTGCTCAAAACTTTGAATATACTCCAAACAATGTTTTTCAAATTCTTCTTTATTCTTCATTTTATTATTCTCCTTTGTTCAAATTTACATTATCTCCATTTCTGCTCTATCCCATGCTTCGCCGTGAAAATTATATGCGTTTCTTTCAACGCCAGTCACATTAAACCCTGCCGATTTATAGCAATTAAGTGCTCTTTCATTATTCATAAACACACGTAATATGACAGATTTCGCCCCTAGCTCCTCTTTTGCGTACGTCACCGCACCTTTTACTAATTTCTTGCCTAACCCTTTACCACGCATGTTGCTATCTATTATGACAAAGCCAAGTTTTACTATGCCTTCTATTTTTTCTAAAGTTAAATGCCCTATAATTTTCCCTTCGTCTTCTAGCACCAGTGGATAAAAGTTCACTTTTTTCTCTAAATAGCTATTACTCATTTCTTCTGGAAATATTGGATACGCAGGATATTTGCTCGAACTCCATAACCTAAATTCTCTTTCATCCCTTACCCAAGATAGTATTTCTTCTGCATCTGAATCTTTATATGACCTAAATTTCACTGTTTTTCCCCCTATTCGATGATTAACTCTATACACATGAAGTATAACATAATAAATTTTAGAATTCTATACCTAAAAAAAGGCCGATAGCATGTTACTGCTATCAGCCAATTTTTATTTTACATGATTCACAACGGGAAGTTCGTCGTCCTTCATCTCGTTTACAAGAACCGGTGCAACAAACTTTACCCTTCTTTCCGTCTTGCCTTTTCCGCAAAGATACGTATGCCAGTGTGCTTTTCTCCAGTGCATACGCGGTCTTTTTCTTTCGCCTGTCTTTTCTTTTGCTTCTTCCTCTTCGGCTTCTTCTTCCGCGTCTTTCTTTGCTTTCGCGTGTTCTCTTACCACACGATAACCAACGTCCCACTTACGAAGTTCGGAGAACTTGTTACGCACAGTAGTGCTCGGCTTATATATCTTTTTCTGTTCCGGGTTTTCCTCAACATCCGAATTCGTGGAACACAGATACATCATGCTTTGCAAAACAAGCGCGATTACTCTTAAATACTCGTCTAACTTTTCACGTTCTTCTTCTAATACTTCCACCCCTTCTAGTTCGTCAAGAATATTGTGATACGACTTTATTATGCCAAAGTCTATTTCACCAGATACGATATTTTCACGTTTGGCGAAATTGTTATAGCACACAGTGTACATCAAAGTCTGCTTTTGGGGGGTATACTTTGCCAACACGCCATGGATATCTGCTCGATTGGGGATTTCAAGATAAAATGCGTTGAACGGAAGATAGTCGAAAAGATTGGCATCAATTTCGAAATCGTCCATATCGTAAAGCATGTCACAGAATTCTTTCGAAAAACTGTACACCTGCTTTGATTTTATCCAGTCTTTTGACACAATTACGAAGATTGTATCATTGAACATCTTGGCCCCGACAAAGTCTACGCCTTCATCGGTTTGCATGCTTATACCCCTTTGATTACAAATTCTAAGTATGTCATCTCTTACCATGCCCATAACTGCTTCGAATTCATCAATCGGTTCAACATTTAACGCACTTGCCTTTTCGTAAATCTTGGGGTACTCGGTCTCGATCCGCGCGATGGTCCTAAACGGCACATACTTTTCTTGTTTCATGGCCTGTCCTTTCGTATGAATAAAATTTTGATAAACTTGATTTTTCGCCTTCAAATATTGCACTATGTTTTTACATAATTTTGAAGAACGAATTTTGAACAATGGCGTGATAACGGCAAAATAAGCGCGTGCTATTTTTACATAATTGTGGTCAATTGCCCCCGTCCCTTTTGACAGACGTGTCCCTGCTGATATTTTACATCTCGTAATAATTGCATCTTTCACTTTTTATTTTATCGTAGCATTTGTCCACAAGTTTTCTACCCGTATATTCGCATTTTCCTTCTTTCGCGAACGGGCACAAATAATCTTCGTGTTTTTCAAGTTTACTAAGATAAAATATACAGTGCTGATATTCCTCTTCATTATAACAAGTATCAAGGAAAAGTGGCATTTCGGAAGATGCACATCGTGTTTTTCCAGCGAACGGGCAACACGGTTTTCGTGTATCCTCTAACTCTACACTCTGCTCCTTTTTTGTTTCTCCGGATGCTCTATGGTAAAAAGGGCATGTCTTAAACTGTTTTGCATCATAGCAATCACTACTAACAGATAGTCCTATCAAACATTTGTCCTTTGCATCCATATAACATACAGGTTTATCGTTTTTAGCGGCCACGAGATGAAATACACTCGCTTCACTTGTGTTTTCTTCAGCAGCAAACTGGCATGTTGTTTTTTTCTTTTCTTCACACGTCCTTTCAGAATTACTATCGAATGGGCATTTGTTTTGGCACTCACTTTTTAGCGTGCAGAAAACTTCACCCTTACGAATTGAGATATATGGTGAAAACATAAAAACCTCCCAAAATAAAAAACGTCCTCTTGGACAAGAACTCCCAGATTGTTTTTGCTTATTTTACGTTTAATAATACCACATTATGTAAATAAAGTCAATGTGAATGGCTTCTATAAAGTAAAAATAAACCCCTAGGGGGTTACCCTTGGGGTTTTTCGCTTTACTGACTTTCGTCAAGCAAGGTCGCGAGTTTATCTACATAGTCCCGATAGTGGTTGTGTGCCTCTGCATACTTGTGGTCCTCGATGAGTTTTACGCAGGGCTGAACCAATTCGGTGTAGATTTTGTCGTAGATTTCGTTTTTGTCCGGTCTTTTGTCGATTGCGGCAACCACATACGGCGCCGTCATATAGTACTTTTGTACGTCATCTCGTCCGACTTCGAACGTGCGAAGATATTTGTCGCGATACTCGCGAAGGAGATTTAACTCGTAGCAGTTATCCGAAAGGCCTTTATTTCTGATGCAAGCAGTGCTGATGAAACATTCCTGGTCTTCGGGCTGCTTATAGAAGATGCACTCTCTACATTCCACCTGATCGTAGCACTTGTCTACAAGGTCGTAGCCAGTGAACTTGCATTTTCCGTCATCTGCAGACGGGCAAACGAAGTCTTTATCGGCCGTCCAGACAAGGTTGTAGAACGGGCAGCGAAGATACTCCTCTTCAGCATAGCATCCAACGAAGAGTGGTGCTTTCGTAGAGAGGCAATGCGTTCTACTTGCACAGGGGCAAGCAGATTCAGGCATTACCGATCTCGGCTTCGGTGCTTCTTCCTTCTTTTCCGTGGGTGGCTCCGCATAGAATTGGCATTCCTTGGAACGTGCCTCATCATAGCAGGCGTCATAGAGTGCTGGACAACCAGCCATGCACTTATCATGGATAGCCCAAGTGCAGACCGGTTCACGCTTACATTTGCTCACATGAGTTGCGGTAAGCCGAAGCTTACCTTCGCTAAGACTGTAGGAAAAGGTAGCCGGCTTGTCGCCTTTCGCAAGCGGGCAAACGAACTTTTCTTCCCCACCCTAGGTCTTTACGATTTCAACCTGACAGCAAGGGCACTTCGTAACGTGTTCGCCTTTGAGCTCACAGTAGATGTGCCCATCACGAATCGAGATGTACGGTGAAAGCATGATAAACCTCCATATGATTTAAGTTATCGATATGCTTAAATACGTCCTCCTGTTGAAAAGGTTCAGGATTGCCTCAACCCATTTTCTGCTATATATTATCACGTTATGTAAATAAAGTCAATAAAAAAACACCCCCCGGTATTTCTACCGGTGGGGCTACGCAAGCATGCAGATGGGGGCTACACGCTCGTGGTCGATTTTAATGTTTACCGATTGCAGCAATATGGTAACGCTTGCTAATCAGTATAAAAGGTATCTTTTCCTTCCTTCTTCCTCAAGTAGGCCTATTTGCCAAAAGTTTCATCTGGCACTGGTTGTTACACCAGTGCAGCGGCTAAAAGAATAAGCCAATGATTTGTGCTGCCTATTTTTTAACCTTTTAAGAATTCCGAAAGTTTCTCCACACCATCCCGATAGAAGTAGTGCGCTTCCGCGTACTTTTTGTTTTCCACAAGGGTAACCATGGGAAGAACAAGATCGGAATAAATGTGCTCGAGGATTTCGTCCTTGTCGGGTCGTTTGTTGATTTCGGCAACCATGCCGGGTGCAACCCGATAATAATCTTGTACGTCCTTTTCTCCGAGCTCAAAAGACTGGAGATAAGTGTCGCGATAATGACGAAGCGTCTGAAGTTCGTAGCAATCATCCGGCAAGCCCTTGTGATTGACGCAAGCCGTCGTCAGAAAGCATCCCGAACTGGAGCTATCATCATCATTAGGTTCCGAGCCACCATAGTGGACGCACGAACGGAAATTAACGCAACTAGAGTCAACTCTTCCGCCGCCTCTATCACACCATGTTCCCTGACCATACGGACAGTTCGTAATTACACGAGGATTAGCACGGCTGTAATAGGTGCAACTCTCGTCGTCGTACGGGCAATAGAAACTAATGTAGCCGTGTTTCGCGCTACAATAATCATACCCGTTTTTTGTGCCGTAATACTTGCAAGGCATGACAAGCCCTCCTGAAGAAAAAGATTTTGATTCCCCATGCGTAGTAAGGTTTTCCCAACCTGGGCCATAAAACGTACATGTTCCTTGCTAGGGAACTTGCCTGGTATATTTTCGCTTCACACGTCCTCCTGTTTTCATACCGATTAGGATTTGTATGTAAATCCTTTACGCCCTCATATTATCATATTTTTTATGAAACGTCAATATATAACAAAAGAGGCGATGTTTATCGCCCCTACAAACCTATTTAAGCAATTTTTCTAGTGCATTTGCATTAAGTATTGTGTTTGAAATGAACTTACCTTTATAGAAGTTGGCCCAGTTATTAAATACACATGGTGCGTTTTTTGCCTTTTCAAGTGAATCTATTTTTACAAAATTTAATTTCATTCCCTTTTCTTTTGCGTAATCTGTTAATTCTTTTACTTCGTACTCTACATAAGGGCATTCTGGACTATAATAAATAGTGAAGTCTTTACTTTCTATCTCCATCTTCTTGGCATTATCGTTAAACCTTGGTGTATCACTCTTATCAAACGATAGTGCAAGTAATTCATAATCGCCTATGCTATCTACTACCTTAAAACCATAGTGTTCAAAGAATGCTTTCTCGCCTAAAAATGGTTTCTTCTTTTTAGCAACTAGTGTACACATACCACTTTTACTTTTTTTCTTTGAATCATCTATTGCATACTCAAGTAGTTCTTTTGCAATTCCTTTACCCTTAAAACTTCCGGCAACCCACAAACAATAAATATATTCATAATTTTTGCCACTAACTGGTGCCCATGCTGTTTCTATTGGTTCATACTCAATAAATATTTTTCCTCTTGCATCTAATCTCCTAAATGCATGACCATCTTTTAACTTTTCCTTTATCCATTCTTTTTTTCTGTCTACACCATCTTGATGCTTTTTATCGCCTATTGCACAGCAAATGTGCTCATCATCAATATTTTCTAAAGTTAAGTTTATGTATTTGTTCATCTTTATTCCTCCTAAAAGATTAGTCTTTATTAAACAAATTAAGTGCTTCACCTATCAATAAATAATCCGCCGTTTTAGATGTTTCTTTTGCGTGATAATTTATGCCCGATATATTTTCGCAAATAGTACTATTAATTTTTTTATTTTCTTCTAAATTCTTATTTAATTTTATTAATTCAATTAACATTTTCCCCATTAGTTCTTTTTCTGATAAGGACATTAGTTTTTTCCATTCTTCAAGACGTTTTTGTTCTTCACGTCTTTTTGCCTCTTCTTCTTTTTTCCTTTTTTCCTCAATTCCTTTTAAGCGCTCTTGCTCTTTTTGCTTCTTCTCTTCTTCCATTTTTTCTTTTAATTTGCTAAACATTTTACCACCATCCCTATCTATCTAATTCATCTACTCTTTTTACAAGTGCTGTTTTCATTTTATTTCTCTTGCCACCATGAACATCACCTATTACACTATCTCCTACAACCAATACTTTTTCAGGTGATACATCTAATGCTTCACATGCTTTCTTAAAACCACGTTTTAATGGTTTATGTGCAAAACTTATATAATCGATGTTTCGTTCTTTTAAGAATTGTTCTATCTTTTTATCTCGACCATTGCTTAAAACTATAACTTTAAGTTCACCTCGTAAGTTTTCAATCCACTTTTTATTTACATCTGGGATATCTCGCATATTTTTTCTTAAAGTATCATCTACATCTAATATAATTGCCTCGATACCATATGCTTCTTTTAACTTTATAATCATTTCTTTGTCGAGTTCTGTTACTTTGTTTAGTTTTATATCTGGCTTGATTACACGAGATAATGCTACGTTTATCATGCTACATATTTTATCTACTACTAATTCTTCTATATCCATTACTACTCTCCTAATTTAGTTTAAGTGTATGTTAGTATAACATAATTAGTAGATTATTGCAATCTTAGATAAGTTCCTTTATCTTTTTTTCCATATCTTCTGGCTTAAATGTAGGTGAATATCTAGCAATTATTTTTCCTTCTCTATCAACCAAAAATTTAGTGAAATTCCACTTAATATCTCCTTCTTTTTTATAAGTAGAACTCATTTTTTCTATTGCAGCCATCGCCATTTTATTTTTCATACCTTCTATTTCATCATCATGTATTTCGTCTTTTATATATTTGTATAATTCACTTTCGCTTTCACCATTTACATCTATTTTTGAGAATTGATCAAAAGACGTGTTGTATTTTAATGTGCAAAATTCATGAATTTCATCGTCACTTCCTGGTGCTTGGCTTCCAAATTGATTGCAAGGAAAATCTAAAATTTCAAGTCCCTTATCGTGATATTCTTTATATAGTTTTTCTAAGCCCTCATATTGTGGTGTAAAGCCACAACCTGTTGCAGTATTTACAATGATTAAAACTTTGCCTTTATAATCAGAAATAGAAACTTCTTCTCCTTTTCTGTTTTTTACCTTATAATCATAAATTGACATATTTATCCCTCCAGCTTCATTCTACTATAAAGTATAAGTTTTATCAACAATTTACTCTAATACTTCCTACTAAGAATCATATAGGTAATCCAATAAACCAATATAATTGCACAAACTGAATATGCAAGAACCATTTGTACTGTTTCTTGTCCTAAAACTAATGCAACTACTGCCCCTATTCCTTCTACAAGTACAATAATGTACCCTGTCCATGCCCAACTTTGCAAATGTAAAAATTTATTTCTTTCATCTTTTACTTGTACATCTATCTTTTCTCTATAGTTTTCGTCTTTTCTATATCTTATAATTTGAATTAGACGAATAAATCCAACAGCTACAAGTGCTCCTCCCATACCTGAATAAACTGAAGAATCCAAAATTTCTGCTATACTAAGTCCTATTAATAATGCTCCAAGTACTACCCAAAAAATACTAAGTGCTAATCTTTTATTGTTATAATACATAATTATTCCTCCTCAAAAATAAATATTTCTTCTATGGTCATATTAAAATACTCCGCGATTTTGTGTGCAAGCATTATAGACGGGTTATATCGACCATTTTCTAGTGAACTAATTGTTTGGCGTGATACGCCAAGTATTTTGGCCAAATCTTCTTGTCGTATGTTTTTGGTGTTACGTATTTCTTCTATTCGATTTTTCATTATTGCGCCTCCTTTGTAAAGCTTACTTTACATTAATTATAAATCGTATTTTAAAATATGTCAAGTACACTTTACATTATTTTAAAAACAAAAAAACAGAAGGTTTTTACCTTCTGTTTTTGAATAGAAATCTATTTATTGAAAACGGACATCGAAATCATTCTCAAATCAATAATTGCTATTTTTTTAAGATTAAAGAGATGTTACATTAGCAGCTTGTGGTCCTTTAGCTCCATCAACAACGTTGAATTGAACTTCCATACCTTCTGATAATGTTTTGTAACCATCCATTTCGATAGCTGAGAAATGAACAAATACGTCATTTCCGCCTTCTCTTTCGATAAATCCGAAACCTTTTTCAGCATTAAACCATTTAACTTTTCCTTTTTCCACTTTCACATACCTCCTAAAAGCCTTTTTTCATTATGTAATAATGAATAAATTTGTTGCGTTATTGCCGATGTCGTACAAAAACTACTCTTTTAATTTAGCACACTTTTTCTACATTGTCAAACCTATTTTGAATAAAAGAATTAAACAAAAAAATATGGTATCATTTATACCATATCCTTAATCAACTATTGCTTGTACTATTTTCTTTACTATATTTATTTGTTCTTTATTTGCATTGGTCAATATACCAACTATTTCTCTTAAACTATCCTCGTCTTCACATGCGGAACCCTCTATGAAATAGCTTACTGGCTTATCAAATATCACGCCTGCTTGTTTAAATCTTTTTAAGTTAAAACATTTCTTACCTGTTTCTACTTGATTTACATAGCCAACAGATATTCCCATCTTTTCAGCAAATTCTTCCTGTGTCATTGATTTTTCTTTGCGTGCTTGCCGTATCCTAGCACCAATAATACTATAATTCATACAAAACACCTTCACTAAGTTTTTACCCTACAGTAATATTATCTTATAGTTTATTTATGCCAAACTCCATAAACCAAATTGTTTAAAAATATACCTATTGGTTACTAGGTAAAACTCCTTCCAATTTTTCTAGATTTGCACATGCTTTCCTTATTGAATCATCTGTCTTATCATTATTTTTCAGCCAATAAAAATACTTACTGTCTGTTTCATAAACGTTTTTCAATGTTTTCCCTTTATATTTTCCAAACTCAAGTTTTATATCTCCTGCGGTACTTTTTTCGTTACGCGAATAATTTATTATTTCTCCAAAGTCTTCTAAATCCTGCGTGAATATATCACTTAAGCTTGCAAGTTGTAAAACCGCATCTATAAACGCACGTTTTTTAGCCATCTTTAATATGGTATTTGCAAAATTACACAAATCTTGATTCTCTATTTTATATTTTGTATTTCCATATTTATCAATAACCTTTTCACTACTGCCTAAATAGTTTTCTGGGACTTCATTTACAAAAATGTATCTATATTTTTTCTCTTTACTATTACAACTTCCAACGCCCTCTGCCATCGTTTCGCCATCACGTTTTAATATGCATTTTAAATTATAACTAAAAAAATTTTTTTCATATTCTTCTGTTACTTTTAAAAATTCATATTCTGGATACACATTAAATAACATACAAATTTTCTCGCCACCTGGTTTTAATAATGTCGGCTTAGTTGTTCCTGGAATAATTCCATAATCATAATCTTTTACCAAACTATTTTGAAGCACTGTGTGCATTTGATTTATCTTGCGCATTGTATCGTAAACTGTATTTATATCAATGTTGTCAATTATATTAACATTTCCTGCCATCTTGTTCTCCTTTTATTTTTAGTTTTTCAATTTTTTTATTTTATAATCATCCAATTTATTTTAGGGCTTGAATAATTTACAATAATAGGTTATTATAATAATGTATTTTTAGCGGTAAAGGAGGACATTATGTTTAACAAAATTGATAAAAATGAAACTATAATTGCTGGCAATTGCATTATCGATAGCAATTTAACAACCGAGGGAAACATAACAATATTCGGGAAAATCAATGGTTCTATAAATGTTAAAGGTAATGTTACAGTTGGTGAAACAGGTGTTATATTAGGTGAAGTAAATGCACATAATTTAACACTTAGTGGAACTGTCGAAGGTGACGTTCACTTAAAAGACTCATTAAAGCTTACTTCTTCCGCAAAGTTAAAAGGGAATGCCTATGTAAAGAAGTTTTCAAGCGAAGAAGGTTGCTTATTTGGTGGGAAATGCGTAATGGAAGAAATGGAAAAATTAAAGCAAAAGAATGATACTCCGGATAAAAACTTTGATATGGCAGCACCAAAAAACAATCAAAAATCAACAATACTTTCAGAACTTGTAGATACAGAAAAATAATTTTTAATACAAAAAAGAGAATGGCGAAAGTCATTCTCTTTTTATTTGCTTTTTAATATACAACTGCTGTTTCTTCATATACCGGCACATAAGAGTGCACCGTGCAAAAACCTGGCACTGTATCACTTATAAACCACTCGTTTGTTATGTCTGAACAGTATCCTGTACTTCTTAAGCCAGAAGCTTTACAAATAGATACTTTTGTTACTCCATTTGGTGGAACAAAACCTGGGTCTGACTTGCCTTCGTGTATTTTTGTCATTACTCTTTTCCAAACTTGTTTTGATATTTCACTACCAACTGTAACAGATTTTCTCTCATCATAACCGGTCCATACGCCACCAACATAATATGGCGTAAATCCTACAAACCATTTATCTATGTTTTCTTGCGTTGAACCAGTTTTACCTGCAGCTGTCATACCATTTAATTTTGCTGTTGTAGCTGTTCCGTTTGTAACAACAGTTCTCAAGATATCTTTTAATATAAATGCTGATTGTTCACTCATTACCCTTACTGGGCTTATTTTGTTTTGGAGTACAATCTGACCTTTTGAATCTATAACTTTCGTATATGATATTCCTTTGTTAAATGAACCATTATTTGCAATCATTCCATATGCTGCTGTCCATTCACGCACATTTATTCCTTTAGTTAAACCACCAAGTGAAAGTGGTGAATAGTTTAAGTCATTGCTTGTAAGTGTTGTTATTCCAACGCTCTTTAACGCTTCATAAGAACGATTTATACCAACCTTCATAAGTATTTTTACCGCTGGAATATTCATAGATCTTTCAATAGCACGTCTTATTGTTACATTTCCATAATAGTAGCCATACCAGTTTGTTGGTGTCCACGACTTACTTCCAGGAATTTTTACGGTAAGTGGGCTATCATCTACTAAAGATGCCGCCGTTACTATTTTATCGTTTAAGGCCGGTCCATAAACTGCAAGTGGTTTTATTGTAGAACCTGGTTGCCTAAATGCCATTGTCGCATAGTTAAATCCACGATTTTCTTTCTTCTCGCCTCTTCCACCTGCAATACCTACAATTTGGCCTGTTGTATAATCTATTATAACCATCGCAGATTGTGGTTGTTCAGCTTGATTTTTGAATGCTGCAAAAACTTCTGCATCATGTGTTATATATGTGTCGTCAATAGCTGCCTGTACCTTAGGGTCCATTGTTGTATATATCTTTAAACCGCCACCATAAATCATGTTTGATGCTGCGGTTCTTGTTATTCTTTCTTTTTCCATCAAATCATTTATTACATCTTCTATTACCATATCCACAAAATATGATTGAATTGCTGCGGTTTGTGCTTTACCTTCTTCTATAACTATTTTTTCTTCTTTTGCGGTATTACACTGCTCTTGATTTATATAACCAAGCTCTAGCATTTTATTTAATATTACTTCTTGACGTGTCTTTGCATTATCAAAATTTGTAAAAGGATTGTACTTCGTTGGTCTGTTTGGAATTCCTGCAAGTAATGCACATTCTGCTAAACTTAAGTCTTTTACATCTTTATTGTAGTAAACTTTAGCTGCAGTTTTAACACCATACGCACCTTTACCAAAGTTTATTGTATTTAAATATAGTTCAAGTATTTGCTCTTTTGAAAGTTCTTTTTCGAGTTGAAGGGCTCTCCACCATTCTCTTACTTTTCTCATTGCATTCTTTTCTTTATCTTCAGTTACGTTTTTGATAAGCTGCTGTGTTATAGTACTACCACCATAGGTACCTTCGCCTTTTGTTTTTATATAACTTATTATCGCACCTAAAGTTCTTTTATAGTCTATACCATTGTGGTCATAAAAACGTTCGTCTTCTATTGAAATAAATGCTTTTTGCAAATAATATGGTATTTCATCTAATGACGCAACTGTCCTATTTTCACCGCCATGTGCTATACCTATTTCATTGCCTTCTCTATCATAAAAATATGTAGAAATGTTATCTGTAATTAAATAGTCATCTATATTAATGTCTGATGCAGTATCTAGGAACCCAAATAGTGCACCTATTCCTGCTCCAAGTCCTGCGAACATTATTAACATTAAAAATATAAAAACTAAAAAGCAACCACCCTTTTTACGCTTTTTGGTCTTTTTTGCTTTTTTACTTTCCATTTTAGCATGTTTCTCTAAATCCCAATTTGCCATATTAATCCCCTTTACTTTTGTAAATTACCCCTCACGAAGTGGTAAATTTGCAACTGCATTTAAATAAAAGTCCGAAGTTTTTCCAAGAATATAATTATAATATGTCGCGCAAGCGATCATCGCTGCATTATCTGTGCAAAGTTTTATGTCTGGGCAATAAAAACTTACACCATTTTTTGCACACATATTCTGCATTTTTTCGCGTAACATACTATTTGCCGCTACGCCTCCTGCTAATGCAATTTTATCTAGATTATATTCCTTTATTGCTTTTTCACTATTCTTTACTACAACATCTGTAACCGCTTCTTCAAAACTCCTACAAACATCATTTACATTATATTCAGGATTTTTACTTACATAATTTATAACTGCCGTCTTTATCCCGCTAAAACTAAAATCATAATTATCAAAGCATACACGCTTAAATCCACAATTATCTGTACCTAGCTTTGCTGCTTTATCAATAAGTGGACCGCCTGGATATCCCAAACCAACAACACGTGCTACTTTATCAAATGCTTCTCCTATTGCATCATCCATTGTTTTGCCTAGTATTTCAAAATCATCATAAGAATTTACTCTTACTAAATAAGTATGTCCACCCGATACAACCATACAAATAAATGGTGGTTCAAGTTCTTTATACTGTATGAAATTTGCAAATATATGTCCTTTTATATGATTAACTCCTACAAATGGTTTATTTAGTGCATACGCAAGGCCTTTTGCTGCAGATAATCCAACAAGCAGTGCACCTATTAAGCCAGGCCCATAAGTTGCACCAATAACATCGATATCATCAAAAGTCATATGTGCTTCTTCTAAAGCTTCTTTTATTACTAAATTTATACTCTCAACATGATGGCGTGATGCAATCTCTGGAACAACACCACCAAATTTCTTATGTATATCAATCTGCGTAAAAACAACATTTGCTAGAACTTCCCTACCGTTTCTAACTATGGCAACCGCAGTCTCATCGCAACTACTTTCAATTGCGAGACATACTATATCTTTCATTTATATCACCATTTTATATTGTACCACATTTTAATATAATTGCAAAACTTATTTATATATTTTATTTTCGATAAAAATATTTATTATTCGCATTCCATCCAATCTATAAACTGGTAATAAATTTGTAAGACCTATTATTAAGTTAAGTATAGCGAAATTTTTTGTCCAAAGCAAAGATAAACCTGCTACAATAAAGCTCGTAGCAGGTCCTGCAATCAAAATTTTTAATATTTTTTTATCTTCTATTTTCGTTTGATTTTTTAATTTACATGAAAATCCAAAAGGCAAGATTTCAAAAATTGAGATTTTTTCTTTTAATATAAAAATCATGGCAATATGTCCACATTCGTGAAAGAATAACGCGGTAAAACACAGCAAAAATTCGTTTATTTTGTTATTTATCATGCACCATAGCAATACAAGTAGTATGTATGGGCTTACTAGGACATATGTATCAAAGATTTTTATTTTCAATTATTTAACTCCTATTCTTGGCTTAACAAAAATCCCGGATCGATAAATCTTCCGCAGTAACTTACTTCAAAGTGAAGATGCGGACCCGTTACATTTCCTGTGCTACCAGAATATGCAATTACCTCACCTTGCACTACATCTTCACCTTCTTCTACCTCTATAGAAGAACAATGTGCATAAGTTGTTAATATATCCCCATTCTTTACGCGTACAAATTTACCAAAAGATGTTGTAAGCTCCTTTACTTCAATAACCGTTCCCGCAATTGCCGCTTTAACCGGTGTACCCTCTGCTGCCGCCAAATCAACACCTGTATGATTTTCTTCACTGCCATTTACCATATGCTTACCAAAACGCAGTGTAGCAACGCCTGGCACCGGCCGAACAAAATTTGTAATTTTTCTTACCTCTTCTACATCTTGTTTCATTTGATCTACAGTTTCTTCAGTACTGCTTTCTGACTTATCTTCTATGTAATTTATCACTTCACTTACAGTATTTAGTACATCATCTATTTTTACATCGTATTTGCTTATAGCATTTATCTTTTCCCACAGCAAAGATTCTTTAACTGCTGGGATACTACTTACCCCCAAAAATACCGCAACAAGTATTCCACAAATACATATTTGCCTTATAAACTTTGCTAAATACTTATTTGTTTTTTCTTCAGTCTTTTTCCTATATGGCGATACTGATTGTTCCATACTACTCCTCCTTTGTTTTACTAGTTTGTCGTTTTTCAAAAGTTGCGGCGAAAGAAGGGACGGGGGTGTTTGACACGAACAAGGGTCAAATAGCCCCGTCCCATTGTACGCATTTACGTCGCTTGCGACGTAAATGCGAGTGGAGCACAATGTGCTCCGCTACAAGTCGCCATATCCGTTAAATCGCCAAACAACAAGTTTGCAACATTCAAATCACATCGTATACTCTACAAAATGAATCCCCCCATCGTCTTGTAAATCAAACATATTGCCTTCCTTTAACACACCATCTACAGTTAACTTATTCACTCCTGATTTAATTTTATTCAGGACATTAATTTTATATACCGTTTTATTAAATTTATACTCTACCTCAAAATCACCTAATTTCTCTGGAACAACTGGGTCTAGTATCATAGAATTGCCACGTTTCTTTAATCCTAATAGATAACAAATGCCAAACCTATACATCCAGCCACTTGCACCGGTATACCACGTCCAGCCACCACGACCAAAATGATTTTCGTTTGTATAAATATCTGCCGCCATCACATATGGCTCCACTTGATATTTTTTAATCTCGGCATCGGTTTTTGCATGATTTATTGGATTTAATATTTCAAAAATTTCATATGCCTTTTCATCATTTTTTAGCATTGCATATGCTATACCAAGCCAAATAGCCCCATGCGTGTACTGCCCACCATTTTCTCTTATGCCCTCTGGGTACCTTTTTATATAGCCCGGGCTTAACCTACCTTTATTAAAAGCTGGTGTTAAAAGTTTTATTATTTTATTTTCTTTATCTACTAAATAATCTTCTACCGACGATAACGCTATATTCACTTTATCTGGTGCCCCCGCTCCAGATATAACGCTAAACGACTGCGAAATCGAATCTATTTTACACTCATCATTTTCTATAGAGCCAAGTGGTGTTCCATCATCAAAAAACGCCCTTTTATACCATCTTCCGTCCCACGCCTTATTGTCTAACGCCTCAGCTAATTTAGACGCATATTCCGCATATACATTTGCTAACTCCTCTTCATTTCGCATTCTACATATACTTGAAAACCCAGTTAAAATTTCATACATAAACCAAGATAGCCAAACACTTTCACCTCTACCCTTATTACCTACTGTATTCATTCCATCATTCCAGTCACCAGAACCCATAAGCATAAGACCATGCTCACCTAGTTTATATGCATGATCTATTGCAAGTTTTATATGCTCATACAAACTTGCTTTCTTACTCGAAATACTAAAATGAATGTATTTCTCGTCTTCATCTTCATTTAGTGCTTCACCATCTATAAATGGAACCTCTTCGCTTAAAATAGACATATCCTCTGTAACCAAAAGGTACTCTAAAGTAACATAGGAAAGCCATAATAAATCATCCGAGAATTTGGTCCTTGTGCCACTTTCACTTTCTTCATGCCACCAATGAACTACATCGCCCTCGGCAAACTGGTGTGAAGCATGCTTTAATATCTGGTTTCTTGTAACACTAGGGTTTATAAGCATTAACGCTAGAGAATCTTGCAATTGATCTCTATACCCATATGCACCAGAAGATTGATAAAATCCACTTCTTGCCCAAAGTCGCGAAACAAGAGTCTCGTAAAGTAAAAAGCCATTTAATAATAAATCAAATGCCTTATCCTCTGTCTTTACTTTTATTTTCATGACTTCATTATTATAAAAATCTTTTACTTTACTAAGTTCTTCAGTGCAAACTTTACTATCAACATATTTATCAACAATTTTTTCACTATTTTCGCCAAATAAATATATAAGTTCATCACTATCATTAACATTTAACTCTATGTCTTTTATAATGCTACCTATTGGATAATCATAGTTTTCAATATTTTCTTCTATGCTCACCCTTAAAAATTCTGGATTTTTCTCGCCTTGGTCACCAAAAAACATCTTTTTATCTAGACAAAATCTAGGTTTTTCCCTTAAAACTTTTGCCATGACTTGCTTTTCACTAAAAAATTCTTCATAACTGTTTTCAAATACTATTCGTTCGTGAGTTACTTTAGCATCTATAAACTTTTCTTTGCCGTCCGCATTAAATGACAAAACGGGGTCTATAAAATAAGCTACTCGAAGATTCCTCTTTTGGTTCGACTTATTTTCTATACTAAGCATCGAAATTTTTACATTTTCACGACAAGGCACAAACACGGTAAGCTTAAGCATTAGTCCACAAACGCTTGCTTCATATATGGCATACCCAAGCCCATATCTTACCCTGTATTTTCCGTTAAAACCTGCTGGTAAAATATATGGGTTAAATATCTCACCAGTACTTAAATCCTCAATGTATATTGTTTCTCCCCTTTTATCGGTTACGACATCATTTGTCCATGGCGTTAAGCGAAATTCTCTACTATTTTCTTGCCAAGTATAGCCACCGCCACTTTCTGTAACGCATGTTCCAAACATTTCATTAGCAAGAATATTTACCCATGGGAGCGGTGTTACATTATTCTCATCTAGATTAATTACATATTCATTTTCTTTCTCATAAAATCCGCCTACACCATTAAAAAATTCTAACTCCAAGTTTGGCAATTCATTTGCATATTCCGTGGTGTTACTTAAAAATTCCATGTTTTCAAATTTATTTATTTTTTTACCCTCATTCTTAAACTTATTATCACTAAAAACAAGTGATGCCGCCTTTTTTAATGCACTCATCTCTTCATTAGTTAAAATCTCACCACGAAGTAAAAATACTCCACCGGAAACATTTTGCATATTTCTAATATAGCTATTACTTACTATTTCAGAAATATTATTCCAAAGAGGATGCGTATAACTTACCCCTTCTTTACTTATAATCACTAAATCAGTTATTATCCCTTTAATACGCCAATATTCATGTGCCTTTAGCACATCATATATTATATCCGCGTCTTCGTATTTTTTTATTATGACAAGGACAATCGGCAAATCTCCAGATATTCCATGTGACCAAAGAATATTTTTTATATTTTTCATACTCTATTCCTTTCGCTATACCAAAAACTTCATTAAATCATCATAAACTGCAACTTCATCTGACGTAACATTCAAATATGATAATTCTACTTGATTTCTTGCAAATGCCATCCTAAACGTTCTAGAAATCATGTTCTCTGATAAATACTTATTAGCAAGGTTTTTCGCATCTTCTTTAGTATCTGCAATACCTGTTATAAAATTTATTTGTCCTACTGCTCCACTAGCAAGTTTTATATATCTTCTTTGTGCCAAAATTGGCTCTAATACAGCTCCTGTATTACCCGCAAGTGGCTTTTCAGTCATAATGGCTACTGGATTTACTAAACTTCTATATCTTCCTACAAAATTTCTCCTATCCGTTTCAAAACTAAATCCACCAAGTTTGTTATCACCTACACAAGACGTTGCAAACACGGCTTTACTTATCTTGTTATCTCGATATTTCTTTACTGCAAATAGCATATTATCTTCACAATACGTTTTTATAAACATATTTTCAAAAACCCTGTGTGATAAATCTACGTTTTTATTATCTAAAACCACTTCCATATAACTTGTAACTGAAAACTCTAGTTCTACATCCGTATTATTGGTTATTGAAATCTTCCTTACTTCCACATCATCTTCCGCCGAAACAATAACTTCCTGCGTGGTTTCTATTTTGTCATCTACTCTAGTAATTTTTGCCTTATCGCCCGAAAAAACAACTGCGTAACTATCTGGTTTTACTAAATAAGGTTTATATGATGCAGTCCATACTTTTCCTGTGTTTATACATTTTATATAAAAAATTGGGCCAGAGTTTCTTAAAATATAGTCACTACGGCTTCTTAAAATATCCATGTTCTTATACCGCATAAATCCATTGCCTCTATCATTTATCATACTGTACAAATTACCGTTAGTAAGGATTTGAACATTCGGGCGACTATTATCTATATCTTTTATTACTCTTGCGGTATCTATATTAACTACTTTAACTTCTTTATGCGGCACTACTTTTTCTTTCGTATCTTTAGTGAATATCACGCCCTTCTTTATTTTTTCTTGCAGCAAATATTCAATTGATTTCACAACAGGGCTACTATGAAATCTTTTTTGCATAATGTTATCGTTAATCACATTATTAAGTGCTACTAAACTCATGCCTTGATGATGTGCCATATAGCTCTTTACTATTGCATAGCCATTTACATTGTTTAAGTTTAATCGTCTTGGTGTAAAATCCACTGCTTCATAAAAACCGTATTCACCAAGCATAGATAATTTTTCAAGTTCCGTTAAGTTTTTTATTGCCTCTTTCGGATTTACCATAAGTGCAAGCATTGTAGAATATGGTGATATTACGGTATCTTCCACAAGGCCACGTTTAAGCCCAAGCCATGGCACGCCAAGTGCTTTATACTGATAATTTAAGTTTATATCGAAATTGTAAAACGCCGATTCTGAAATTCCCCAAACCGGTACTCGCTTCTTTTTCGCATATTCCATCTGGCACTTAATAACAAAGTTATACGTTTCATCTAACAATGTACTTGAATAATTTTTCATGAGTAGAATTGGCATAAGATACTCAAACATAGTCCCTGTCCAAGAAATCAAACCCTTTTCCCTGCCAAACCTAGTAAGATTTCGTGACAATGAAAACCAGTGTTTTGTTGGTACTTCATGACGTGCTACGGCAAGGAAACTTGTCTGCCTCGATTCCGACGCGAATAAATCGTAATACGAATTCGTAAGACGATTTTCTTCAAGATTATACCCTATTGAAAATACATTCTTTTTGTTGTCGTACAAAACATCAAAATGTATCTCATCTTCTAGGACCTTTAATCGATTTATTAATGCATTTTTCTTTTCTTCTTGCAAATTTAACTTTTTTAAGCTTTCTTTTACTGTTATTACATAGCCCAAAAAATTGCCGCTATCCACTGTTGAAATGTATCGCGGGAAAAGTGGTTTTAACGTTTTTGTGTTATACCAATTTAGTAAATGTCCGTTCCATTTTTCTAATTTATCTATGGTACTTAAAACATTTTTCATACTATAAAATAACGTATTTTCGTCTATTAATTTTAAGTCATATCCACAAACTAACGCCATAAGGCCAAGTCCTATATTTGTTGGCGATGTTCTACTTGCCACCTCATTTGGCGGATCTTCTTGATAATTATCTGGCGGCAAATAATTATTCTCTTCATTCATAAGTGTAGAAAAATAATTAAATGTTCTTTTTGCATATTCTTTTAGCTTTTCTAATTCTTTTTCATCTAATTTTTCTTTATTATCTTTTATTTCAGTGCTTATTAAGAAACTAACAAGTGGTGCTAAAATCCATAATACCCCTAAAAATGTACTTGTAAAAACGCTTAACGCATCCTGTTTTATAAACACCGAAAGTAAAATAATAACTATACCAAATAAAACAGGAGAACCCATAAGCCGGTAATAGCTTGTTACTGTATTTTTTAGTTTTGTGTCCATATCTTTAGCTGTAACCCATTCAAGCAAGTTTTTATGAGATACGAACATCCTAAACATTGTTTTTATTATCGCTTTTAGTATAAGATACGCAGTAAACGGCAAAAAAAGTATTTGAAGCAAAAACTGTTTTTTATTCCCTCGTATCCCCGCTATTAAAAAGAAAGATATCCAGATTAAGCTATAACCTGGTAAAACAGATGTCGAAAGTATAATACCAAGTAAAATTAGTATCGCAGTTAAACTACGTCTTAAGTTATCAAATATTTTCCACTTAGAAATTTTATTTATCGGATTTTTTACTTTTTCGTTATTAGCATTTCTTACTTTACTAAAAAGCCATGAAATAATCTGCCAATCGCCCCTTACCCATCTTTCAGAGCGCATAGCATAACTATTATATCTATATGGGTAGCCATCTATTAATTCTATATCCGAAGATAGTCCTACTCTAAGGTATGAACCCTCAAGCAAGTCATGGCTTAAAACGGTATTTTCTTTAATTGCATTATGCAAAACTTTTGCAAATATATTTAAGTCGTAAATACCCTTGCCGGTAAAAATGGCTTCACCAAATAAATCTTGGTATATATCTGATGACGCACAAACATAAGGGTCTATGCCTCCACTTCCAGCAAATATTTTTGAGAATATACTTTTGTTCGCGCTTTCAACATCTATACCAATATGTGGCTGAATTAAGCCATAGCCATCTATTACTGCAGTTCCTTCCTCATTTAGTTTTGGTGCATTTAGTGGGTGAGAAATCGCACCAACCAGCTTTTGTACTGCTCCTTGTGGAATGCAAGTATCCGCATCAACCGTTAAAACATATAAAATCGGTGGCAGTGTATCAAAGCCCTCCGAAATCGCCTTATAATCTGATGCGTCTTTGGTTAATAGAAATTCATTAAACTTTATAATCGCGCCACGTTTTCTCTCATAACCTAGCCACTTGTTTTCGGTTTTATTGAAAAATCTTTTCCTATACACAAAGAAAAAACTTTTTGTATTATATTTTTTATTGAGTTCAGCCACTTTTCTTAGGCCAACTTCCGCTATTTTATCATCTTCAATATCATTTTCAGTATTCGATTCTTTCGCATCCCCAACCAAAGTAAAATACACGTTTTTATCATTTGTAGCTACAAAATATTTCTCTATGTTTTCTAGCATATCTTCTACTCTTTCTACGCTCGAAAGAAGTGTTGGGACAATTACCATTGTGCTTTTTATAATACCATCCTTAAAATCTATTCGTGGTATTATGCGTGGCTTAAATATTCTATTAAACGAATAATTTATAAAACAAACCGCACTATCTAATGCTACTAAAAAAGTAAGTATCATGCCTATATAGTACGCTTTAGTAGGTGTTACAAAAAATTTAGTAAAATAAAAAAATGCTATCGTTATAAAAATTGCGACAACAAAAATAGACGAAACGTATAAGAAAAATGGTTCGTTTCGTATTTCTTTTTTCAACTTATATATTTTAGGTACATAGCTTACTAGCTTACTTTCTAAATATTCCTGTCCTTCATTCCACAAATAATATCCTATATGGCTTTCTTTAGTATTTGGCTCCGCCTCTTTGGCTAAACTTAAAACTTTTTTTGCCACATGCGTTTCAGATATTTTTAAGTTTTTTGCGATATATTCTATTCTTGCTCTATAGGCATGTTTACTTTCTATATCCATATTTTTATACACATCAAGCGGGTCGTTATTAAATGTATTTTCTATAACACTAATTTTATTAAATAATTCACTAAAATCTATATTGGATATATATTTTAAGCTTAAAATTGAGTTCCCCATAGATATTTTTAGTGCTGCTTGTCTTGCGTGTTCAATGTGTGATACTTTATCTACACTAAGTCCGTATTTTTCTATGTAACTATCAATACGGTTTAATATTATTAAGCCCTTTTTCCCACTTCTTCTTAAAATAAACGCCAGATGCTCTATGAAAGAACTATTTACATTCATGTCTGAAATAGAAAGTTTTAGATCTATTTTTTCATCATAATCTTTTATCCATTTTATCGCCTTTTCCCACTCTAAATACGTTCTATACATCTTTTTACTGATTGCCGCTATTTTATCTATTAGTGCTATCCTTATTGCAATTAAAAGTGTCCATATTTCACGCATATATAGTGCTTGTTCATTCTCGTAGTTCTTTAAAAAAAGCTCTATTAAATCCTCATCAATCTTACCATCTTGGCTTTTTACAATCTCCTGCGCTATCCCATAAATTCTTGTATAGCCCTTATACTTTCCTTCAGCCATTACGGGCAAATTATAATATGCTTTTCCTTTTAGCTCCTTTTTTAACTCCTTTGCATGTTCTTCTATAACATAGAAATTATCTAGTAACCACTCGCTAGCAGGAATAACATCATGTCCAGAAGTATAGCTATTAAGAAGTTTTTTATATATAGAATTTATCGTATAATAATTATCTGCTAGTTCTTTTTTTGCTTTACTATTTTTATTTTTCTTTGAACTAACCTTACTATATCTTGCAAGTTCTCTTGCTGCTTTTTCTACAAATTCATCAGTAATCAAATTCATGCCAAAACCACCTTTTTAGTAGTATTGGCAATTTGATGCATTTTTATGCAAATACAATTTAATACTAAACTCTATTTTTCAAATATAACTCTACTGCATTTTTTATTAACTCATTAATTGAAACATTTTCTTCTAACGATTTTATTTTTGCTTTTGTATGAAGATCAACCCCAAGGCGTACGTTCAATGAACCCTTACATTGTTTTTCTGGCTCTGTATTCGTCTCTTTGCAAAAATTTATATAATCATCTATCGCACTTTCAAAATCTTCTCGTAAATCCTTTACTGTATCCCCCTCAAAAGAAATGCTATCATTTTTTAGTCCCTCAATTATCCCATAAAAACATCCTGTATCATCATCATACTTTATTTCTGCCCAATATCCCTTGTATTCCATAACATTTTTCATTATAAAAGGCCCCCTTCTTTTAGTACTCTTAAAATTTCATTTATCTGATATGCTTTTAATATATTATCATGTGGCTTATGCATATCTATTTTTTTATTTTGTCCATTTATAAATCTAATTCTCGAACCAGATGTCTTTCCTTTAGTATATTCAATAAAACCCAAACTATTTAATATACTTTTCGCTTCATAATATGTATAATCTTTTGGCTCTGATTTTAATCTTTCTATTTCTTTTTCTAATCTACTCATATTTTACTCCTTTCTTATGTCATTTGCAACTAAAATTAGTCGCAATAAAATTTCAATTCTACGCATCCTATCTCATCGGTCCTAAATACTTTTGCACCAACATTTTTTAATCTTTGTAAAACTTCTATGTTCGGTAACGTATTAAATCTATTGCCTACACTAATTACTGCTATTTTCGGTGATACTTTCTTCAAGAATTCACTACTAGAAGATGTATTTGACCCATGGTGCCCTACTTTTAATAAATCAGCCTTTACATCTATACCCTTTTCTAGTAACCACTTTTCTCCCTCTTCTTCTAAATCACCCGTAAACAGTGCTGTAATAGCTTTCGACTTCATCTTTAACACAACTGAATTATTGTTTTCGGATACATTAAAGTTCTCATTCGGCAACAAAACACTGAATTCTATTTTATCCACTATAAACTTCATACCGCTTTTTAACTCCACCGTCTTAACGTTTTTTAATTCTTCAATATTCCCACTATTTACACCTATGGCTACCTTTTTTACGTTTAACTCATTTAATACCGAACCCACGCCGCCTGTATGGTCACTATCCATGTGCGTAAGTATAAGTAAATCTATCGTTTTATAACCCTTACTTAAAATATATGGGACTACATTTTGGCTTCCTTTATCGTATTCCTTGCCATTTGATATGTACTTATCCCCGGTATCTATTAATATTGTTTTGTGATTCGGTGTCACAATAAATATACTGTCGCCATGCCCTACATCTATAGTATTAATTTCTAATTTGCCAGGTAATAGTGTTATAACAATACATAAAGCTATCAAAATAACTACATACTTTTTGTATCTTTTCTTTAATAAAAACCACACATATATGATTAACAAGCATATCAATGCTCTATTCGACACCTTAAAAGTTAGGAAACTAATCCCTGCAAATATCTCTGCTACTTTTCTTAATGTAAATATCAACACACAGTTAGCATATGCTATAAACTTGCCAACTACGGGAATTACTGAAAATACACCAAGTGATAGTATCGCACTTGTAAGTGGTACTGCAACTATACTAGTAACTATTCCAGCTAAATAAAGCGTGTGAAAATAGTATATTATCACTGGTATAGTAAAAATTTGCACTGATAATGCTATACTGAGTGTGTTCCGCAAAAATTCGGGTAAAAAACTTATTTTTTCATATACCATTTTATTAAACAAAAGAATTGAAAATGCTCCCGAAAATGACAGTAAAAAGCCAATACTATATATAGTATATGGATTAAAAAGCAGTAGCAGAAATGCTCCGAGAAACATAGTCGTTATTCCATCATTTTGACGTTTTAAGGCCTTTGATATTAAGAATAGTATAGTTACCATGCCAGCCCTTAAAATCGAAGCAGATGCCCCAGTAATGATTATATAAGCTATGATAAAAATGATTAATATACCGTAATGAAATCTTTTACTTATCTTCAAAAACTTTAATATTTTTGATACCAATAAAATAAAAAATGCTATATGAGCACCAGATACAACTAACAGATGCACCATACCTGCTTTCGTAAAATCTTCATTTACTTCATCTGATAAATCATTCTTATCGCCCAAAAGTATCGCATTTACTATACTTGCTTCTTCTTTAGGGTAACGCATATTTATTTTATCTATAAGTCCTCTTCTTAACTTATAAAAAAGTGGCTCTCGCCCTTCTTCTACTTCTATACTCTTTAATTCACAAACAAAAAATATACCTTTGCTATACAAATACTTTCGATAGTCGAAATTCCCTTTATTTCGTGCTTTTTCTGGAATTTTTCCTATGACACTTGCTTTTACTTTATCGCCTACTTTTAATAAATTCTGCGTTTTTAGCAACACTTTGCCTTTTTTAGTTTTAACAATAGTTTCAACATAACTTGCCTTTTCTGTAACATTTACCACTTTACCCGTTATGTTTGTTACTTCATCAGTATAAACATGATTTTTTGTATATAAATTTGTATAAAAATAGCCACAAAAAATAAAGATTATTACTATTAAAACCATTTTCAAGGCATTTTTGAATTCATATGTACGCAGTAGTACCGGCAAATTGGTATTCTTATGGCCGATGTGGGCATCGACTACTACATTCATACATATGCATACTATAACTGCACAAAAAAAGAAGAGAACCATATTTATTAATATGGTCCTCTTTATTAAACTTAAAATTATTCCGACTATAAAGCCAATTACAAAGTTTACTAACGGTCGTTTCACTATCTTATTACCCTTCTTGCTGTTACAAAGTGATTTACATAGTAGCTTACATCAAAACTATCTTTTACAACACCACGAGATGAGTTTGCAGCGTGGATAAATTCGTTGTTTCCAATGTATATACCAACGTGTGATATTCTTCTATTCGCTGAACTGTTAATTCCTGTGAAGAATACTAAGTCACCTGGTTGTAAATCGCTATACGCCACTTTTACACCGTTTGCTGTTTGGTCACCTGAAACTCTATTAAGTGATACACCTACTTTAGAATAAACATACTGTGTTAAACCAGAACAGTCAAATGTATTTGGTCCTTCTGTTCCCCAAACATATCTTTTACCAAGTTGTGCCTTAGCAAGATCTATTACTTTTTTGATTTTTGCTGAACTTGAACCAGATCTTGATGTTACGTTGCCCATTACAAGTTCAACATAGTCTGAATGTATATAACCTGTTTTATCGTTATATGTTACTTGATACCAACTTCCGTTGATATTGTTTATTTCTACTGCTGTTCCATCAGATAATTTACCTAATGATTCAGATTCGGTAGTAGGTTCTTTTCTTATATTTACCACACTTGCTGTTACCCTACCTTCCGATTTTGCTTGTGAAACATCTGATGTAATTAAGTCGGCACGAACATATCCTGTATCTGTTCCTTCTAACTGTACTTTATACCAAGTACCATCATCTGCTTCTGTTTCTGACAATACTTTAAGTAATTGTCCTTTAGTTGCTTGACCAAGTAAAGTTGAATTGGTCGTTGGCTCTTTTCTTATATTTACTACAGCTGTATCTATAACCACATTTTTTAATTCTGACTTGTTTTCAGTTACTTTTGCTACTGTTTCTTCATTTTTCACAAAATACTCGGCAGAAATATAGCCAGTTAAATCATTTATGGTTATTTTATACCAACCTGTCTTTTCTTCAAGAATCTCAGCCGTCTTACCTTTATCAAGTAATGTTAACGTTTTACCTGTTAAAGATGGCTCTTCTCTTAAGCGCACCGCACTACCACTTACAGTTCCTGTTGTTGCCATTGAAGATAAAGGTAATACTGTAAGAATTGCGGTAGTTACTATTATCTTCCCTATATTTTTAATCATAAATTCTCTCCTTTGTCCATCAAATCACTTTGATTTCTCATTTGTCGTACAGATAATTAATTATATACGTTAAGTATTATATATGTCCTTTTCTTATCTGTCAAGTTCCATATCGGCAAATTATGGTTAAAACTTTAATGGGGCTAAAAAACAGTACGATTCACTTGGCACTACACTAGTTTTAATGCCGTTTTCATAACTTTTAATCTGTATCAAACTTTTAACTATTATAATTCGTATTGTGTTACCCAATTACCAAAAGACATAAATACTTGTTCAAGTGAATTTTGAATTTTCTTGTTATCTTCTATGCTGCCTGCTGCCAAATTTTTGTTGGCTGTTTCTGCAAGGCGTTTTGCCGTCTGTAAAATTTCTATTATGTCGGTATAATCAGTTTTACTGATTGCATTTATCTTGTCTATTACAGTAGCTATTCTACCCATATCAAAGCTTTGTATACTATTTATATCTGTGCCATACTGTGCTTCATAGTAATCATAGAAAATAATTTCATCAAGCGACATAAATATGTTATTTATCTCGTCAATTATCTTTTCTTGAGTTAATGCATTATATCTTAATGCATTTTTAGATAACGCGCTCGCATCTGCTTCTTTTACAACAACATCTTCTATTCTAACATTATAGCTATATCCAAAATCATCGGTGAAACTACCAGTTTTAAGTATACCTTCTGCAGTTACAGGGCTATCTGTAAAATCTATCCTTTTGTTCTTCTTTGCTATTATTGCCATTGTATTATATATTTCTGTTGTCCCTGGAACACAATAAGGGCAACTTTGATATGGCAAGTTCATAAGATATGCAAATTCACCATTAATTGGCGAAAGTGTAGATATATAACCTGTCATCTTTACCTTTTGTCCACTTATGCTTTTTAAGTAATCTAATGATAAAGTACTCCTAAACTTTAACTCTAATACACCATTCTTTGCCTCATTATTTTCAGGCACTTCTGCTATTTGCTCTAGAATTTTTGCACGTTCTTCCTGAGTTTTAGGCCCATCTGATGTCTCTAACAGTTGTTCCTCTACAGGTTGCTCTTCTACTGGCTGCTCCTCTACTGGTTGCTCCTCTACTGGTGGTGTACTTACCGGAGTTTCTATAGGTTCATTATTGTTATCACATCCTACGCACAATAATACTGCAATCATAGCAATTAATAAACGTCTTTTCATATTTTTCCTCCTAATCTTTTAATGGGTCATTCTTAAACGACTTTATGTTCGCTACAAATATAGGAATAAAACTAAATATAAATATTCCAAGAATTATCCATGCCTCTAACGAATAAAACCTTAAGCTATCTATTACTATTCCCATAGACGATGTAAAGTTATTAACTAACATAAGTAATACTCTACATAAGAGAACTGATACAATAATCGCAATTGCTGTTACTATAAAGTTTTGAATCACTAATACTAAGTTTATTCTTCCCTTTGAAATACCTATTAAACGCATTAATTTTATATCTTTCTTTGAATCGTGCATATTAAGTAATGCCATGATATAGATAATAAGTAATGCCATTATTCCAATGACTACACATAAAGCATATATTATTTGCTTACTTAAGTCAACATTGTTCATAATCTCACGAGCAACCACCATGGGAGTAATTGCTTGTATTCCCGCCTGTTCCTTAAGCTCTGAAAGTAAAGTTTGTTGTACCATTGGATTTTTTGTCTTTACTAATACTGCTGTTAAATCTCCTTCTTCATGGTCATGTTCATGTTCTTCCTCTTCTTCATGTTCGCCATGTTCTTCATCTTCTTCGTGTTCTTCATGCTCTTCGCCCTCTTCATGATGCTCGTGTGCATGCCAAATGTCTTCTACATTTACAAATATTACATTATCATATGCTGTATTAGTCTTTTTTAATATTCCCACTACAGTGTATGGGTTATTTTCATGCTTATGTCCTGTTCCTGACACACCATGAGAACTTACAAATGTGCTACCTACACTTAAATTCATCTTCTTAGCAACATTTGCGCCAATCGTTGCCGTATTTCCTTCAGTAAACATTTCACCATTTTTTACTGTAAGATTTTCTAAAAACTCTGGTTTGGTACCAATCAATTTATATCCGCCAAAGTTATCTCCCATGGCAAAAGGTACTGCCACATTTACTCTACTATCTTCTAATAAATTTTCATAATATTCATAACTTATCTTTCCTAAAGGTGAACCTGTAAAGAACATTGTATTTAATACTAAGTCCGTACTACTACCGCTAGGGCCTACCAATATATCATAAAAGCCAACTGTATTTACTATTCCGTCACTTACTTGGCTAGATATGTTAAACGCAAGTAAGCCAATTGTCGTCGCCATTATTATTGAGAGTGCTGATAATATTGTTTTAGATTTTCTCGTAAGTAAATTTTTTAAGGCAAAACTAAACATTTGCATCATCTTCTTTCTTTAGTAAATCTTCAAAATGAATTACTTCATCGAAATATTCTGCTAGTCGATCATCATGAGTAACTACAATTATATTTTTGGCAGTAGTTTTAGCGTTTTTCATAAGTAAATCAACAACCTTTTTCCCGTTTTCAAAGTTAAGGTTACCAGTTGGCTCATCACCAATTATTATTCTTGGCTTTTTAATTAAAGCTCTTGCTATTGCTACTCTTTGCTTTTCGCCACCAGATAAATTTTTTACTTTATTTTTCTTTTTACTAAGTATTCCAACGCTATCTAGTACTTCATCTACTTGTAAATCTTTAAATTTACCTAGTTTTAATATATTTAAATTATCTAAAACCGTCATATCTTCCATTAGTTTAAAATCTTGAAAGATGTATCCAACATTTTTTAAGCGATAAGCGTCTTTTTCTTCTTGAGTCATATCCGTAATAACGTCACCGTCTATTTTTATTTCTCCTGTATCTGCTGTAATTACACCAGTTATCATATTAAGGAGTGTCGATTTACCACAGCCTGATGCTCCAAGTATGCAATATGATTTACCATCTTGAAACGTAAAATCTTCTAATACTATATGACTATCCTCGTCATATTTTTTTGATACATTTTTTAATTCAATCACAAAAACCATCTCCTAAAAAAATACGATATAACTATTTCTTCAATAATTATATCGTATTTTCATTCTTTACTGTTAGTCTTTTCACACAATTTTCAGATTAGTGCTCATACTCCATGCTTCCCCTTTGGGCAACTCTATCCTGCTTTTCTACCATATCTAGTGAAAATTCTCCATCTTTTTCTATTATTTCAAAGCCATTTATTTTACCTGTACAAAATTTACTTACATTTGGTCCTGTAAGAATATTATTCATAACAAATTTTCTGTACTTAAAATCAGCATTCATCCTTTCTACATCAATTTTGCCAGGAACATATATGTTATTTAACGCCGATTCCCCTTTTACACTCAAAAACTGATTTCCATTATTCTCCCACAAACGGTATTGTTCTGCAAAGTTAAACCCTTTATTTTCTGACGTAATATTAACAATACAATTATTTTGCGCATATTTTTTATTTATTTCCATATCCATTCCTATATATCCATTATGGTCTAGCAATGCATCATCTATTAACAATGGCGAAGTTCTCATATTCTCTGGCTTACCAAATATAATTGGTCTTCTCCTTTTATCATATAAGCTTTTATCCTGCCTTATTTCTTTCATCTCATCCGTAGTTATTACTTCATAAACATTTAATGGTTTCCCATCTTCATGTTCATTCGCAAAAGTACCTAATTCACGCAAATAATATTTATTATTTCCTTGTCCTATACATAGTTCTCCCTGTGCTCCGTGAGTTGCCTGTGCCTCAACAAAATCATAGTCCATATGGTTTTTTGGTCCTACGATTGTATTACGTACTTCGCCAAGATACAAATTCCCACCTCTACTGTCTAGTCTTTCTTTAGTCATAAACTCTTTTTCTATAAACTCTCTATAAGCGATATCATTTCTCAATTTCCAAGAATCAATATCTGCAGTAAATACTTCTCCTAGATTAAATCTTTCTCCTGCTCTATACTCTTCAAGACTACTTTTTGTCATTAAACAATATTTGTTTAAATTATCTTTACCAACTTTTTCTTCAAGTTTTACTAAATACATCGATTGTTCGCGTCCAAAATAATCTTTTTCATATCCTTTTGGGTGAAGTATCTGAATTTTATCTTTTTCTTCTAGTCTTTCCTGTACATTTTCATCAATAGCATTTTGCATATACTTATCTAAATGGCCTATATATCCACCATAGTTTAATACTCTTTCATCAATCATTTGAGATGAAAGTAGTTTTTGTCCTACGGCTCTAGCATAAGTTGGGTCATCTAATTTTTTTATATCAATGTTTCCTTTTAATAACTCTCCTTTGTATTCGTGGTCTCCCTGCAAATACTGTTGATACTCTTCTTCCGTTAAATATTGATAATTCTTAAGTCGCACTCCATCTACTAAATCTTCTCCCCATTCTCGAATATAAAGTATTCCATCTTCTCCTCTATCAATAGGAATAAATTCTGTTTCATGAAACTGTGTTTCTTTTTCTTTAAAAAATTTACTTTTGATTCTCTCAAATAAACTTTTGGCTTTTGGAATAACTTGCGGTACATTACTAGAAGACAAAATTTCTTTTGCTACATCATCAAATTTTACCATTTCATTTGGCTTTTTCCCACGATTTACTATTTCTAAGTATTTTCTTATAAACATATCATTATATTGCTCATATTTTGCATCAGTAAGTGACGCATTAATATCTATAGCATTTAATTCTTTTAATTTCCTTTTTAATTCATCTGCTTCTTCAAGTGTAGAAACTCTTTCTATTTCTGGCTTCAAACATTTCGATAAAAATATTTTTTGTGCATCAACAAAAGTATTTTCCAAATTATTTTTTGCAAGTATTATTTGTTCCTTTTCCTCATCTGATAATTCAGACATTTTTCTGCCTTTACGTATATTACGAATATAACTATCTTTTGCATCTATATGATCAAACGCATCAGCAATGGTCCTAAATTCTGGTATGTCCAAATTTTCATGATTTATATATGCCTTAATTAACATATCTTTCCCATATAAATGTTCAATTTGCTTTACCATAATTTGCTCCATTGGATAGCTACCTTCAATACTAAAAGAAACATTAAAAGAGGTATATTCGTTTGTTTTTCCTTTTAATAGTTTATTAGTAAGCCATTCTGTTATACCTTCGTTAAGCCCTCTACAATTTTCATTCCTTTTTATTCCAGTAACAGCATTGTTCAATTCATCTTGAACTAACGCATGAATAAGCTCATGAATAGCTACTTTTTTATATTCATTACTATCTAACTTAGAACTAATTGCTATATAGTTTGTAGAAGATTGCCAATAGCCACCAAGTTCTTCCTTACTTAAATCTTTTTCCTCAACTTTATGAACAACTCGTAGTAATTTTTCTCTTACTTGGTCTACAGTAAGATAGCCCTCAAATATATTATTTTTATTTAGTTCTTCTATTAGAGTTGATTCTATAAACTCCTTTACATCTATCTCGCTCATAGATTATTCTCCTATCACAATATCTCTTTCACGAACTGGTCTTCCATATTTATTGTCTAGTTCATCTATGACATCTTGTTTTTCTTCTATTTTTCCTTCAATTACATATTTCTTTGTACCCTCTATATATGCCACCCATATGCGTCCATATTTTTCATCTTTTATTTCTTCCATTACATTCATACTTAGTCCATTTAATTCTACTTTTTTCATCAAAAACACTTCCTTTTAATAAACTAATGGGTTATATACTGTAAAATCTGTATTAAATTCGCTTATTTCTAACTCTACTTTTACATACATATCATCATTTGCTTTGGCGTCCTCTATTACCATTGTCGCTATTAATGACTCTACATTACCTGTAGCCCTATTTATATAGTATTCAAAAGTTAATTCCTTTATCTCGCCTAATTCTTCAGCTCCTATAGCACTCTGCGCTGTTCCATTTAACTCCTCCATAAGTCCTTTATACATAACATCATTTCTTAATACCAATACTTCTTCATTTGTTTTTTCGGTATCGATTGTAAAAATATCGTATAATGTTTCATCTTTTATAGAAAAATCAGTAAAATCATTTGCATAATTTTTTAGTACTTCAAACGTTTGATCTGTATATGTTTCTTCCCAAACTCCTAATTCATTTGGTGTATAATATTTACCTCCTGCAAAATACTGCTCATTTGATGAAACTAAATCAGCAAATTTTGCTTCCGCTACTGTATATACTTCTTCTTTTGGCAAATCAAGTTCCATATATGTTTTGATATTCATCACATCGCCACTATTTTGATACCCCAAATCTACAGCAGCTGTTGCTTTTAATGTCCTTACATCAGCCATAATACGTTCTGTATCTGCAAATACTTGTCTTACTTCTCCATACATTTCACCATCTCTTACAAGCACTTTTGAATCATATGAATCCCAGCCAATTTTCTTATTTAATGCTTCTCCAACAAATCTTGCAGGTATATATGTAAAATCGTTATAAATTATTGCAGGTGCATCAAGTATCATTTCTTCTCCATTAAGTAGGGCTATATCCGAATCTATCGTAAGTTCAATATGTGTATCTTCGCTATTTATATATACTTTACGTTCCTCATTATCCCAAATTATATGTTCTGAATCATTTGGCACACCAAGTGCTGTAACTAAATCACGAAGCGGTAAAAGCGTTCTAGAATTTACTATTATTGGAGTGTTTCCGTTTTCAACAACTCCGCCATTTACAACTATTTGTATATCCTGTCTTTCAGTTACATCAGCTGCCATTGATACTGATGTAAATAATAATGCTCCAATAAAAATACCTGCTAATAATTTTTTCATATATTTTCCTCCTTAGTATATTGTTCAAACTATTTTCCTATGATGTTATCGGCAATACTTAAATAATACTTTATACAATTTACAAAAGCCGTAAACTAGTGTATAATAGTAAAAGAATTGGAGGTACTATGGAATATCCTATTAAAGAAATTGCTTCTAACAAGAAAGCATATCACGATTATTTTATTAACGACATTTTTGAAGCCGGTATTGAACTTACTGGCACAGAAATTAAATCTATCCGCCTTGGTAATGTAAACCTAAAGGATAGCTATGCATATATTAAGAGTGGCGAACTCTTTATTAGTCATATGCATATTAGCCCTTATGAAGAAGGCAATAGATTTAACGCTGACCCACTCCGTGAAAGACGCCTTCTTGTTACAAAGAAAGAAATATACAAGCTTACCGGCCTTATAAAACAACAAGGGGTTACTTTAGTACCTGTTAAATTATATTTTAAGGGCAAATGGGTAAAACTATCTATTGGTGTTGGTAAAGGTAAAAAACTTTATGACAAGCGCGATGATATCGCAAAGAAAACAGCCCAAAGAGAAATTGCTTCCCGCCTTAAAGAAAATCAACATTATTAATGGGGGTGCAAAGGTATCGACATATTTTTTGAAATATAGGTAGCGAGTAGTGGATTCTGTTGGCCACTTAAAAAAACAGAAAATTAAATTTAAACGCTGATAGAGAATTAGCATTAGCTGCCTAAGCGCGGCTACGTCAACCTAAGAGTGTCGTCGGCTTAGTGCTTGGCGTCGACAGACGACTAACGAAGCTGGGTAAGCTTTGCCCCAGTAGGTATCTATGAAGCTACTAAAGTGGCAAACCTGTTTGTGGGTGACCCACCGAGGGAATTTTTATACACAAACTGCACTCGGAGAAACTTATATGGATAGATTTATGGACAGGAGTTCGATTCTCCTCATCTCCACCAAAAAAAACACGCATACGCGTGTTTTTTGATTACAAATTTTTTTATTCTAGATTTGTCCACACATTTTGAACATCATCATTATCTTCTAGTGCATCTATTAATCTATCTACTTTTACCATATCTTCCTCTGTTACAGCCGTTGTTGTTTGTGGAACATACTTTATCTCTGCTTCTAAGAAAGTTAGACCATTTTTTTCTAATTCTTCTCTTACTTTTGAAAAATTATTGGGGTCCGTTGATATTTCATAATACTCGTCTTCTGAGGCAACATCTTCTGCTCCTGCATCAAGCGCCATCATCATTAAATCGTCTTCGGATAAACTATCTGTTTTTTCTACAACCATTATTCCTTTTCTATCAAACATAAAGCCAACTGAACCTGTTTGACCTAAGTTGCCACCAAATTTATCGAAATAATGTCTCATATCACCTGCTGTTCTATTTCTATTGTCAGTAAGTGCCTCTACAATTACAGCAACTCCTCCTGCAGCATATCCTTCATATACTAAAGACTCATAATTTGCTGTATCGCCTTCACCAGCAGCTTTTTTTATACTTCTTTCTATATTATCATTTGGAATATTAGCAGCTTTTGCTTTAGCTATTACATCACGAAGTCTTGAGTTAGCATCAGGATTAGCTCCTCCAGCTTTTACTGCAACTGCTATTTCTCTTCCTATTTTAGTAAATATTTTTCCTCTTGCTGAATCTGCTTTTTCTTTTTTATTTTTGATATTGGCCCATTTACTATGTCCTGACATTAAAACCATTCCTTTCAATTTATATTGCTATTGTATTGTATCATAAGTACTATTTATTGTCAAAATGTATATGTTTCTTACTTTTAGCAAAATACAATAATGTTAAAAGTAAAAATACACTTGAGATAGCTACACCAATTTTAAAACCAGGTGAAATATATTTCATTTCAACAGTATGTGTACCAGCTGGTACATCAATAACCATAAATGTATCATTATAGTCTGTATATTTTACTTTTTCCCCATCTACTTTAATCGTCCAACCGTTCTCATCATACGGTATTGATGTAAAAAGTCTTTGCCCTTCCTTTAACGTAACCTGGCCTACTAAATTTTCTTTTCCGTGTTTCTCGACTATATAACTATTTTCTTTTAATTTATTCATCACGTTTTTATATTTTTCTACATCTAAGCCATAAATAAAAATTTGGGAATCATCAAAATTATCCCACTCATCATCGGGATTCAAGCCTAATATAACCTCCTGATTATTAAATTTATCTATATATTTTGCTTTAACAGTAAAATTATTAAAATAATCAAAACGATAGTCATCGTTTACAGTTATATACCCTCCTCTAGTCTTCAACTTATCATCTAGTGTAAGATAAAAGTAAACATGTTCATTTTCATTAGTTTTAAAAAATACTTTATACTGTTCATCATCTTTATGTACATCAAAATCTATAGGGTAAAAATAAGCTTCATCTGTCCCTGCCAAATCATTTAATAAAGTATTTTGATTTTCAAAAGGATTATCAGTTAAAATATCACTATTCCTACTTATATTCGCTCCAAAAGCTATAGGTAATGCATAGTTATTCCTATATATTGTTTTATCATCATCTACAGAAATCTCTTCATAAAGCTCAGATTCCATTTCTCTAGACATTATATACTTAACATCAAAAATCGACGATGTAATAGGAGTTTGTCCATCAAAGAGCTGCATACAACCTGCTCCAGCACATCCTAGTTTTTTCAATAATTGAATAATATTAAGATTATATACCGATGAAAATGAAGTTATTGCATTATAATTCAAATATACACCATCATTAAACGTGTACCGATATGTTTTATCTACTCTATAAAAACCCTTATCAATATCTTTAATATAATTTACATCATTTTCTAATGTATTAAAAAAATCTTTATATTCAGCAACTGAATATCCGTATATATCATTTACTTTAGCCTTTATACTGTAACCATTGGTTCCTAAATCTATAGCGAATATACACACTAAAACCGCGGAAAATAATCTAGCTCTTTTTAGCTTTACCGAATTACAATATATAAAAGCCATATATATCATAACAAATGATATTAAAAAACAATATCTATAATCATATCCAGCAGGTCTCTGAAATACTTGCCACATTTCATTAATTTTTGCAATCCATGTGCTTATAATAAACATTCCCATTATAGCTAAGTAAGATATCTTTTCTTTTAATTTAATCCTTTCTGAAGTAGCAAATGCAACCATAAAAATTGGAATTAAAATCCCACAATATGCCGGCAATAATTCTCCAGTATGTGTTACACCATCACTTGTTAAAAGACCTTTTAATATTTCTTTTATACTTGTTGCAAAAAACCTATCATAATGTAATGTTTCTTTTAGACGCCCTTTAGAAATATCAAGGAAAGCAGGAATTAGAATAGCAGAAGCTAAGCCAATTGAACATACAGAACAAATCACATATCTTTTTATTTTTCCAAAAACTTCATTTTTATCAGCTACATTTAATATAAGTACAACAATAAAATATATAAACGAAAAAATTCCAATTATATAGCCCATATAAAAGTTAGAATAAAACAATGCTACTAAAGAAATTATATATAACGTACCTTTATTCTTAATTACAATATTTTCCACTCCAAGCATAATTATTGGTAATAATATAATTCCTTCTAACCACATTAAATTACTTGTACCATAAATCATATTATATGTCATAAGTGCGTAAGAAATCGAAAATGGTAATGCAAGCCATAATTTATTCTCCTCAGTAATATGAGATTTTATAAATATGCAAAATGTTAAACCTGCTAAACCTATTTTTAGTAAAACCAAACATGTCAATCCTATTTGCATATTACCATTACTACACAATAAAGTTAGAAATGCCAAAGGGCTTGAAACATAATAAGCAAATGTTCCAAAAAAATTTCCACCCATTGTAACTGACCAATTAAAAAATATAGAATTGTCGCTATCATTAAAAATATTCTTTAATGCCATATGGAAAGGAATATATTGTTCAAGTGAATCATCAATAAGTAGACTATTATCGCCAAAAGGATATATGTTAAGTAATGCCATAACAATTATAAATATTATTATAGGTAAAATAAAACTCATAAGTGCCACAACACAGTAGGCTTTCTTGTCTTTCATAAACCTTTCCTCCTATATTAAATTTTTCAAACCATTCATTTATTGGTATTCAATAATTTATTTTTATTTTCATAAAATATTGTCATACACAAAAATAAGATTGTAAGTAATACTCCTAACTTAAAACCAGGTGAAATATATTTCATTTCAACAGTATGTGTACCCGCTGGTATATCAATAACCATAAATGTATCATTATAGTCTGTATATTTTACTTTTTCCCCATCTACTTTAATCGTCCAACCGTTCTCATATGGTATTGATGTAAAAAGTCTTTGTCCTTCCTTTAACGTAACCTGGCCTACTAAATTTTCTTTTCCGTGTTTCTCAACTATATAACTATTTTCTTTTAATTTATTCATCACGTTTTTATATTTTTCTACATCTAAGCCATAAATAAAAATTTGGGAATCATCAAAATTATTCAAATCCTCATCAGGATGCAAATCTAATATAACCTCCTGATTATTAAATTTACCTATATATTTTGCTTTAACAGTAAAATTATTAAAATAATTAAATCGATCGTCATCGTTTACAGTTATATACCCATCTCTAGTCTTAAACTCATCATCTAGTGTAAGATAAAAGTAAACATGTTCATTTTCATTAGTTTTAAAAAATACTTTATACTGTTCATCATCTTTATGTACATCAAAATCTATAGGGTAAAAATAAGCTTCATCTG
>JAFSUW010000004.1 GCA_017450465.1 Clostridia bacterium
CATAAGTTCGTAAACCAATCAAGCATCGCTGGCGCTCGCTTTCTTGGATACTCACTTATCGAACCGGGTTCTCATCCCACCTCTTGAATAGAAAAAGCACACCGCTTGGTGTGCTTTTATGGCGGAGAGGATGGGATTTGAACCCATGTGGGATTGCTCCCAAACTGATTTCGAGTCAGCCCCGTTATGACCACTTCGATACCTCTCCAACGAATATTAGTATAAATAATGTTTAGTATAATGTCAAGGAGCTTATTACTGAGTTTGCCAAATATTTGCGTTTTGTCTGCGTTAAACTGCGCATCAAAAATCCTCAGCGTATAACACATACGCTTCCGGTTTTTTCGCTTGTTTGCCTTGCCAAAACATCAAATCTTTGACAAACATAAAGTTGGTATAAGGGAATTGTGCAATACGTATATTAAGTACTTTTAGCTCCAACAAACTCAGCTATAATTTTTCTAATCAAATTTTGAAAAAATTAAATAAAATTCTATTGATTTTTAATAATTAATATCATAAAATGTATATGTTATAGTATACAATAGATAAAAATTTAATACTTAGGAGGAACTAAATATGTATTTATTTGGTAAGGTAACAGTTATTCCTCAAGTGCCTGATAGAATAAACAGGCTTGAAGAACTCGCTTATAATCTTTGGTGGACTTGGAATACTGAGGCGCTAAAGTTATTTAAGCAAATTGACATCGACCTTTGGAATACATGTCAAAAGAACCCTGTAAAATTTATTAACAATGTTGAACAGTCTAAGCTCGAAATCGTAGCAGAAAATGAAGCCTTTCTAAAGCAATATGATTCTATAATGTCTAAATTTGATTCCTATATGAATAATCCCAATACATGGTTTAAGAAAAATTATGAAAAAAATCAGAAAAACGTGATGGCATATTTCTCAGCAGAGTATGGCCTTGATGAGTCGTTCCCTATTTATTCAGGTGGACTTGGCATTTTATCAGGTGACCATTGTAAGTCTGCGAGTGATTTAGATTTGCCTTTTGTTGCTGTTGGCCTTTTATATCGTCAAGGATATTTTAATCAACGCATCAATCGCGAAGGTTGGCAGGAGTCTAACTTTACTGAACTTAATATGAATGAACTTCCTGTAAAGCCAGTTATACTAAAAAATGGCGAGGAACTAACAATCAACATCGATTTTCCATCAAGAACAGTATTTGCCAAAGTATGGCAAGTAAATGTTGGTAGAATTAAGTTATACTTGTTAGACACTAATGTTGAGCCAAATAGCCAAGTAGATCGTGAAATTACTGCAAGGTTATATGGTGGCGACCAAGAAATGAGAATACAACAAGAAATATTCTTAGGTATTGGTGGTTTAAAGGCATTAAAAGCATTAGGTATAAAACCAACAATCTATCACATGAATGAAGGACACTCTTCATTTGTTTGCCTTGAACTTATCAAAAATGCAATTCTTGAAAAGCAAATGACATTTAAGGCAGCAAAAGAACTTGTTTCTTCACAAACTATATTTACAACACATACTCCAGTTCCTGCAGGTATTGATATATTCCCTATTGCTTTGGTAGATAAATATTTTGGTAACTACTGGACACAAATGGGTATTAGCCGTCATGAATTTTTAGAAATGGGTATGTCATCAAGCCACGATTCTGGTCAAAACTTCAATATGGGAGTTTTAGCACTCAAAATTGCTGGTAAGAAAAATGGTGTAAGTAAACTTCATGGTGAAGTTTCAAGAGATATTTTTGGAGATATTTGGCCTTTAGTTCCTAAGGAAGAAGTGCCTATAACACACGTTACTAATGGTGTACACACACTTACATGGCTTGCTCCAAACTTAAAAGCACTTTATGACGAATATTTAGGTGCAAATTGGGAAGATAATATTTCTAATCCAAAAACATGGAATAAAATTGATAAAATCCCTAACGAAAAGTTATGGAAAATACACCAAGAAAACAAATTAAAATTCTTTGAAGTAATTAGAAATAATAAACGTCAACAAATGGAACGTAATGATGAAAGTCCTTACGAAATAATGAACCTTGATAACATTTTAGACCCAAATGTTTTAACAATTGGTTTTGCAAGACGTTTTGCAACATATAAAAGAGCTAATTTAATCTTTAGAGATTTAGAAAGAATAAAAAGAATTTTAGGCAACCCTGATATGCCGCTACAAATTGTTTTTGCTGGTAAAGCACATCCAGCAGATAGACCAGGTCAAGAGATAATCAAAAACATTGTAGATATAAGCAATATGCCTGAATTCAAGGGCAAAGTAATAATGCTTGAAAACTACAATATGTGTGTTGCACGTTATATGCTTCACGGTGTAGATATTTGGATGAACAATCCACGTCGTCCATTAGAAGCAAGTGGCACAAGTGGTCAAAAAGCTGCAATTAATGGCGCTATTAACTTTAGTATCCTAGATGGCTGGTGGATAGAAGGTTATAAAAATAATAGTGGTTGGTCAATTGGTAAGAATGAATATTATTCAAGCTTGAACCATCAAGACAATGTAGATAGCGATAGCATTTACACAACTCTTGAAAAAGAGATTTTACCACTTTACTATAAAAAGAGTAGCGATGGCCTTCCAAATGGCTGGATAGAAAAAATGAAGGCATCAATAAAGGTTGTTGCACCTGAATTTAGTACAGAACGTATGTTAAAAGAATATACAACAAATCTTTATATGCCACAAATCGAAAGAACAGCTGAAGTTTCAAAGAATAATTTCGAAAAGGTATATTCACTTACAGATTGGAAAGAAAACATAGAACAAAATTGGAACAGTCTTCATATTAATCCTATTAACTTAAATGCATATGAAGATAGCCCAATAGCAGTAAATCAAAAGATTGCTCCTGCTTGCCTTGCATATCTTGGTAATATTAGTCCAGATGATGTAACAGTAGAAGTATATATCGGAAAATTATCCGAAACAGGTGTTATTTGTGAATCTGAAGTAAAACAAATGAAGCTTGTACAGAAAAATGGCGATATGTATGAATATAAAGCAGAAATACCTATGAAAAATGGTGGTAACTATGGATTTACCTATAGAATAATACCAAAGAACCCTATGCTTATTAATAAACAAGATATGGGACTTATCCGTTGGGTAATGTAAAAAAGTAATTAAAATGCGTAAAGAAATCTTTACGCATTTTATTTTTTTTAAAAAAGAAAATGGCTAGCGGTGCTAACCATTTAAATCTTCGCATTTTATTCTGTAAGTTGGTTTAGTAATTTTAATATTGTTGATTTTCCGAGATTTGCATCTCGCGTTCCATATTCTTCAAATAAAAATTCTGCAAGATCGTCATAGCAGTCAAGTTTGTCTTCGTCGCTTAGGAGGTTGTAAAATTTTAAGAAACAACCAACGCGGCGGTCAAAAGCACGTCTTAATTCAGACATATCAGTAGATTTTGAAAGCACGAAGGGAATTATCACGATGTACTTAAAAGCGTTTGGATAAGCATATTTAAGTGCAATCAGATTGTTTCTTTCCGCTTCTGGCTTTTCCTTAAGTAGATGATGCATAAGAGCAATACGTTGTACTGTGTGTCGATTTGACATATGTAACCTCACTTTCAAAAACATGAATTGATGTTTGTTTTTTCGTGTACCGTTACATTATATCACACATGTTTACATAATACAATTATTTTTTTAAGCTATCTACCATGTCTGTCTTTTCCCAAGGAAATTCAACATCTGTTCTACCAAAATGACCATAGGCAGCAGTTTTAGCAAATATAGGACGTCTTAAATCCAATTTTTTAATTATTGCCGTTGGTCTTAAGTCGAATACCTTTTCAATTCTATTAAGTATTTCTTCTTCAGGAATAGTAGCAGTACCAAAAGTATCAACTCTTAGTGATACTGGTTTTGCAACACCTATTGCATAGCTTACTTGAATTTCGCATTTCTTTGCAAGACCTGCAGCAACTACATTTTTAGCAATATAACGAGCCATGTAACTTGCACTTCTATCTACCTTTGTAGGGTCTTTACCAGAGAATGCTCCGCCACCATGACGAGCATATCCACCGTAAGTGTCTACGATAATTTTTCTACCAGTAAGTCCTGAATCTCCACAAGGTCCACCGATTACAAAACGGCCTGTTGGATTGATTAGGAACTTTGTATTGTCGTCAATTAAATTACTTGGTATTACTTTTTTGATTACCTCGTTAATAATATCTTTTCTAAGTGTTTCCATATCAACTTTATCAGAATGCTGTGATGAGATAACAACTGTATCTACACGTGTTGGAACATCATCAACATATTCAACAGTTACTTGTGACTTACCATCAGGACGTAAGTAATTAAGAGTACCATTTTTACGAACTTCAGTAAGTTTTAATGTTAATTTATGTGCAAGAGAAATAGGCATAGGCATAAGTTCAGGAGTTTCGTCACATGCAAAACCAAACATCATACCTTGGTCACCTGCACCATTATCTTCTTCAGATGAATGTGTTTCTTTGTTTTCTAACGAATGGTCAACACCAAGAGCAATATCTGGTGATTGTCCGTGTACACTATTTACAACTGCACAAGTATCGGCATCGAAACCTGCCTCAGAACTTGTATAACCAATACGTCTTACAGTATCACGAGCAATTTTGTCAAAATCAACATATGTTGTGGTTGTAATTTCGCCCATTATATTTATCAAACCGGTAGTGGTCGTTGTTTCACAAGCGACACGTGCATTTTTATCTTCAGCGATTATAGCATCAAGAATTGCATCAGAAATTTGGTCACACATTTTATCTGGATGTCCTTCAGTTACAGATTCTGATGTGAAATAAGTCTTTTTCATATATATCACCCTTTCTTTTATATAAGATATCATAATTTTATATTTTTGTATATAAATTGTAGAAATTTTGATATAATTTAATCGAGGAATTTACTTTAGGAGGAATGATTTTTTTGGACATAAAAACACTGTTTTTTCAGGCAATAAAATTTGGAATGGTTGGATGTATAAATACTGTAACAAGTTTAGGAATATATTATATTTGTGTGTTTTTAGGTATGCATTATTTAATTGCATATGCTCTAGGCTTTATTATTTCTGTATTAGTCGCATATATACTAAACAAAACTTTTGTTTTTGAAAGCAAAGCGCAAACAAGGTCAAGTTTAATAAAAACATATGTAGTGTATGGTGCTACATTTTTGTTAGGTCAAGGGATGCTTATTTTAATGATTGATGGAATGAGTATATCAGACAAAATAGCACCACTCATTGTAACAGTTATTAATTTGCCAATTAATTTTTTTTGCATCAAATTGTGGGCGATGAAATAAATTGTGATTGCTTTTTGTGTATTCGCGTGTTACAATAAACACGTGCCAATATAGCTCAGTTGGTAGAGCAACTGATTCGTAATCAGTAGGTCAGGGGTCCGATTCCCCTTATTGGCTCCATTAAAAAGTGCAGGTATAGTTCATCGGTAGAACGAGGCCTTCCCAAGGCCAAGAGGTGGGTTCGACTCCCATTACTTGCTCCAAAAAAATTTTTTTCTTCCCATATAAAAGGATATGTTAGAATATTTTTAGTGTATAAAATAAGGAGGAATGGTATTAATGAATTGGTTGGTTTTTATAGTACTAGCAAGTATAATGCTAATTGTTGGTTGTATTATTTTTATTATTCGTTATATACAAAAACAAGAAAAATATTTTGAAGAGAATAAAAAACGAACTATTGTTACCATTGTTGGCTATGACCGTAAAACCCAAATTTCAGCAAATAAATTTATTTGTGATTTTTTAGTTAAGTTTGATGACAATGATAATGTTTTTCTATGTTTAACAGAAGGACTTATACCAGAAGATTATCCTGTAGGTACTAGAATAAATGTATTGTATGCAAAAAAAGGGCCTTTTTTCCATATAGAGATGGAGGATCATCCGCCTAAAAAACGTAACATATAAAATTTTTGAAATACCTGAGAAGAAACTATTATTTAAAAAAAGGTTATTAAATGTAAATTGAATATGTTTTAAAAGCGATTTTGACACTAGTTTAGATAAAATTTAGGTGGGAATTGCTTCCAGAAAGTAGGCATGTGCCTACTTTTATTTTCTTGACTTATTGTAAAAAACTAGTATAATATGTAAATAAAAGGAGAGTTTCTATGATTTGTGAAAATATTGAAATAGGTCAAAATGGTCATTTATTATTTGCAGGACAAGATACTGTAGAACTTGCAAAACAGTATGGTACACCATTATATTTACTTGATGAAAACTATATACGTAAAATGTGTAATATATATAAAGATGCATTTTATAAGTATTTTGGGGATAGGGCATATCCTGTTTATGCAAGTAAAGCCAATGCTTTTCGCCGTATATATGAAATAATGAAAGAAGAAAATTTGGGAATAGATGTTGTGTCGCAAGGTGAAATTTATACCGCAGTAAAAGCGGGATTTGATATGAAAAATGCTTATTTTAATAGTAATAATAAAACAGATGAAGATATTTCTTTTGCTATGGATAACAAGGTTGGCTATTTTGTAGTAGATAACATAGAAGAAGTGTATGCTATTGAAGAAGAGGCAAAAAAGCGTGGTATGAAGCAAAAAATCCTTCTTCGTTTAACTCCAGGTATTGATCCACATACTTATGAAGAAGTAGCGACAGGTAAAGTAGATTCCAAGTTTGGTACTGCAATTGAAACAGGACAAGCAGAGGAAATAACAAAAATCACATTAGGCAAGGAGCACATTATTTTATCAGGTTTCCATTGCCATGTTGGTTCGCAGGTGTTTGCAGAAGATGTTTTTGAACGTGCAGCAGTTGTTATGTTAGAGTTTATCGCACTTATAAAAGATAAATATGGATACACCACTGAAATATTGGATTTAGGCGGTGGATATGGTGTTCGCTATGTAGATACTGATCCGTATTTAAGCATTGATAAAAAAGTAAGTGAAGTGGCAACGGCTATAAAAGACACTTGTAAAAGATTAAATATAGATGTGCCAGAAATACATATGGAACCAGGGCGTAGTATAGTGGCTGCTAGCGGTATGACACTTTATACAGTTGGAACTGTAAAGAGAATCACTGGATACAAAAACTACGTTTCCATCGATGGTGGTATGGCAGATAATCCAAGGTATATATTATATGGTTCAAAGTATACATGTTTACTTGCGAATAAAATGAATGAAAATAGTAACTTTGAATGTTCGTTAGTTGGACGTTGCTGTGAAAGTGGCGATATAATTCAAGAAAACATCAAACTCCCTGAAAGTGTAGAACGTGGTGATATAGTCGCAGTATGTACTACAGGTGCATATAATTACTCAATGGCATCAAACTACAATCGATTAACACGTCCACCTATTGTTATGCTAAATAAGGGCAAGAGTTACGTTGCAGTAAAAAGGGAAACATTAGAGGATTTAATACAAAATGATATGTAGGGCGGACTAAAGTTCGCCTTTTATTTTAGGAGGATACAGTATGAAGCTATTGTTAAATGATTTTAATATAAAACAGTTAGCAGAATCAGGTGAATGTTTTAGATGGGACAAAATCACCGAGAATAGTTATAGAGGCGTAATATACGGTAAAGTATGTGAGGTTACGCAGAATAAAAATGAGGTAAATTTTGATGGAATAGATGAAAAAACACTTAAAGAATATTTTGATTTAAATCGTGATTATAGTGCTATAAAAGCAAAATATAAGGATGATTATGTATTAAATAAGGCATATGATTTTGGCTATGGCATAAGAATAATGAATCAAGAAAAGTTTGAAACATTAATTTCTTTCATAATATCTGCGAACAATAATATACCACGTATAAAGAAATCTATTGAAAAAATATCTAAAATGTATGGGGAAAAGATAATGTATAAAGGTAGCGAGTATTATGCTTTCCCAACCCCAAAGGCGTTATCAATGGCTATTTTAGAGGAACTTCGTTCATGTGGCGTTGGTTTTAGGGATAAATACATATTAGAAGCAGCTAAAAAAGTAGCAAATGGCGAGATAAATTTAAGTGAAATAAGTAAATTACCTACAGAAAAATGTAAAAAAGAGTTACTAAAAATAAAAGGTGTAGGTCCCAAAGTTGCCGATTGTGTAATGCTATTTTCGATGGGGAAGATAGATGCATTTCCAATAGACGTTTGGATAAAAAGGATAATGGAAAATTTATATATTAAAGAAGAAAAAAGCTTAAAGGAAATTGAAAAGTATGCAAAAGAAAAATTTGGCGATTATGCAGGAATAGCACAGCAGTATTTATTTTACTATGTAAGAGAAAATAAAATATTATAACGCCTTCCCCATGAGGGTAGGTTTTGATTTAATGCCTTCCCCTTGAGGGGAAGGTGGTGCGGAGCACCGGATGAGGTGGAATTAATCATCATTTACTTAGTGGTAGGTTTTGGGGACAGAGCAAATTTAAAGCCTTCCCCTTGAGGGGAAGGTGGTGCGAAGCACCGGATGAGGTGGAAAACTAATTGCCAAATAATAATTTACTTAAGAGAAAAGGAATAAGCCATAAATGAATAAACGTTATAATAATAAATTAGTAAAAAATAGTCAAGAATTACGTATTAATATGACGAAAGAAGAAAGACATCTTTGGTATGATTTTTTAAATAAATTGCCTATAACTTTTAATAGGCAGAAGGTTATAGGTAATTATATTGTTGATTTTTATTGTGCCAGTAAAAAATTGGTTTTAGAACTGGATGGCTCACAACATTATATGTCAGAGGGTAGAAAAAATGATTTAGAACGGGATGCATATTTTAATGAATTAGGTATAAAAGTATTAAGATTTTCTAATTTAGATGTAAATAAGAATTTTAACGGAGTATGTAGAGAAATAAATCGATATATAACTTGACACCTCATCCGTCGCCTTCGGCGCCACCTTCCCCTTGAGGGGAAGGTGGTGCGAAGCACCGGATGAGGTGTTAATACTTATATTGTTAAAATTCCGTTTGGCGTATGCAGAATAATTAAAATATCTTCTTCAGCGCCGGTTTCTGCGTTTATATATACAATAAATTCTCGTTCATCGACTTTACCTTTAAATTCGTACACTAAAACTTCTGTTTTCACATCAGTAGGAATAATAGCAAGCCCAGAATTTACAAGATTAAGTTTTTCGTTTAGCATTGATTTTGCCATATCAATAGTAATTTTTGGTGCTGGTATATCACGTTCTTTGTGCGAAAACAAGAACCCTGCTGCTTCAAAGCCAACTATTTCGCCATTATCCATTGCAATTTGTACTTTTATTAAATCGGGGTAAATAGTTACGTCTTTTTCGGTATATGCAAAATTTATAGTAGAAACTCCGCTTTCTTCCATATAATAAGTAGATTTCATATTCTTATATCCATGTGTTTTTAAGAAGTTAGAAGCAACATTTATTGCCTCATCAGTAGAAAGTTTATTCGTCTTTATTGCGCGATTGTTCATCATGTATATAGGGTGACCACCAACTTTAGATACTGCCATATATAGAGTAGTATCGTTTTTTAATGTAAGAGATATATCAAAAGCAGGTATATTTGATTTTGTTGTTTCATTAACACTTTCAATATTTTTTATTCTGTCACTACCTATAAATTCTTTAACAATACTTTTGGCTTTTACTTCATCAATTTCACTTCCCGTAATGCCGACTGGTTTAATATTAGTTATGTGTTCAGAAAAAGGGCCATCATAAATAAGCCCAGGATAGTCTTGGAATTCCTTTGCAATCTTTGTAAAAGAATTTTCGTTAGTTTCACTAGATACTTGTTTAAAGGTTTCGGTTCCTTTTTTCGCAATTTCATTCCAGTGAAGGCGTCCAGCGTTTATTTCTTCATTTAATGAAACAATATTTTGATGGAGTTTATCGGCGTAATCTGATAAAGATTTAATTTTCTCTAATTGAGATGTAGAGATAGGCATTTTATTAATTGTTTGCATAGTAAGTGTATACGAAAAATCACTCGTCTGCGTTAAAAATTTTGAAGCATTACTAATTACACTTTGTTCTATTGGTAGTTTAGAGAGATTATTTTGCGCAAGATTGGATTCTCGCCAAATTTCACTCATTGTTTTAGCACCATGGATAGGATCCCGACTTATTTGTGCTTTTGTAAGTAAGTTATTTATATTATCTATATATGAGGAAAGTTCGTAAAAAGCGTAGTTATAGGTGTTTTCTAGAGCTTGTCTATTATCATTTCGTATTTTTAATATATATAGCCCCATTGTTATAGTGGAAAGTAAGGAAACAATTACAATTGTAAACATGTGCCGGTCACGAAGGCGATTTTTAAAGTCTTTTAATTTGGTAATTATATTCATATTGTGGCTCCTTTTTTGTTTGTTAATTTTATTATCTGCAAAACTTGGTTAAATATGCAATTTATTTGCGTTCTACATAAAAAAGTGATATAATATAATATAATATAGAAGAATATGTGAAAATAGCAAACTAGGTGAAAGCCTAGGACGCAAAGCTTTAGAGGCTAAGATAACTTACGTTATTATGCCAGTCGAGTTGCCCATAAATAGAAGCATTTTAAATCTCGATTGGATAATCGAGATTTTTTGGTTTAAAAAATATTTTTAAGAATTCACACATTATCCACAGTTTAAATATTATAAAATGCCTAAAATAAGCACAAACTATGTAATATTAAAGAAGAATTAAGAAAACTAAACATACTTTACGAAAATGACAAATGAGAAGGTGTATTATAAGGAAATTAATTTGGGAGGATTTAACATGAAGAAAAAATGGGTTGTCTTGTTAATATTTTTACTGGCTTTATTTATAAAGCCCTATTTAGATATGACTTTTAAAGGAGATAGCGAAATCCTTTCTAATTATACATATGCATATGATAGAAATAATCCTTGTGCAAATTGTACTAACGGAAATCATACATCATGTGTGGCTAAAACAACATATAGTTGTGGTACGAAAAAATGTTGTTGCGGTAAAAAGGTTGTAGAGGGTAACCATACTTATAGTGTTGCCCCTACTAGTGATGGCTATCATGTTTTCTACTGTAATATATGTGGTGGTGAAACACAAGGTCTTTCTTATGAAGAACACACAGATGGTGTAAATACATTCTATTCAGGAAATTGGAGACCAGGTACAGTTTGTATAATATGTGGTTACCAATCTTCGGGAGGTACAAGTGGAAGTTCAAGTTCAAGTACGCCAACTCCAACGTCAAATCCACCAACTCCAACACCAGACCCAACACCAACAACGACAACGTTAACAGTAAATCCTAATGGTGAAGTATGGAATGATAGCACAAGTTCACAAACTTTTACAGGTACTACGGGAAGCACAAAATCATTAAGTAATCCAACTGTATCAGTTTCTGCAATATCTGTAAGTTATAATGGTAATGGAGGTTCAGTATCAGGTGGTACAACCACAGCACATAAAACATTTAGCCATTGGATGCATAGTGGTGGAGGAAGTTTAAGTGGTAGTACTTATACATATGGTTCATCTGATGGTATGGCAATTGCGATTTATAGTAATGGTACAGTAACTCTTGCAAATGCTTCAAGAGATGGATATACATTTGATGGTTGGTATACAGCGTCTAGCGGTGGAACATATGTTGGTGGAGCAGGAAGTTCATATTCACCAAGTAATTCAATAACTTTGTATGCACACTGGACAACTGTTCCTCAAGGAACTGGAACATCAACATTAACAGTAATAACTGGAGCAGTTAGTAATACATATACACAGGCAGTTGGAACGACAAAAACAATATCGAATAATCTAACAAAACCGGGTTATACAGTAACATTTGATGGTAATGGAGGAACACCAGCAGTAAGTTCTTTGAGTAATTATTTGATTGGTAGCTATACATTAACAGGTGGTGGCTCATATAATGGTTCGACATATACATTTGGCACTAATGATGGAACTTTAACTGCATTTTATGGTAGTAGGAGTTCAATAGTATTACCGGATGCATATAGAAGTGGATATGAACTTGTTGGGTGGTATGAAAGCAATCCGTCCAATGCATCTAACGCTAGACCTGGGCGAGCAATTTCTCCGTCAGAAAATTATACTCTCCATGCATGTTGGATAGAAAATTCTAATCCAGAATCTACTCCAGGTGGTACAACTCCAACTTCATATACTTTAACGGTAAATCCAAATGGTGGAACATGGAGTGGCTCTTCAAGTACGCAAACATTTACAGGGTATACTGGTAACACTAAAACTGGCTTAACAGCACCAACAAAGTCTGGCTCATGCACAGTAACACTTAATGTAAATGGAGGTAATAGTATATCTCCAAGTTCTTACACATCATCATATGTAGGAAGCTGGAGCCGATCGGGTGGAGGCTCTTTAAGTGGTACAACATATACATATGGTTCATCAGATGGTACATTAACGGGTTATTATGAGTATAATACAGTAACATTGCCAACTCCAACTAGAAGTAATTATAAATTTGTTGGTTGGTATACAGCAGCAGAAGGTGGTACAAGTGTTAGTAACCCATATCGTCCAACGGGTAATATAACGCTCTATGCACGTTGGACTCCAAATAGTGTTTCTACATCTACCTTAACAGTAAATCCAAATGGCGGAACATGGAATGGAAGTACGGCGTCTAATACATATACGCAGCAAGTAAACTCTACGATGACAATTGCAAATCCAACTATTAGTAATTATGTAGTAACGTTTAATGAAAATGGTGGACGAATTATAGGAGATAATGTAGGAGAAGTAAATAGAAGATTCCTTAATTGGACAAATACAGGCTATAAAGGGTTAAATGGTACAACGTATACATTTGGTTCAACTAATGGAACAATAACTGCAAATTATAGTGATGGAACAATAACTTTGCCAGAAGCAACAAGATCAGGATATATACTTACTGGTTGGTACACAGCATCTAGTGGTGGAACGAAGTTTGGTAATGCTGGTGTAAGCTATCCAGTTACAAGTAATCTTACTTTATATGCACAATGGACAGCAGGTACATCAAGCTTAGTAGTAAATCCAAATGGAGGTACATGGAGAGGTTCAAAAGAAGCACAAACTATATATGGAACTTATGATACGTCTGTAACAATAGAAGATCCTGTACCGCCTAATGGTTATGGAGTAACATTTGATGCAATGGGTGGAAGTTGTGTAGATAGTTATAAAGTTCAGAATGTTACATTTAAAACCTGGCAAAAAAATGGTTCTGGTTTTATGGGATCAGGATATTATATATATGGTTCATCATCTGGTTCTATTACAGCGGTATATAATAGATATGCAGTTATATTGCCAGATGCAAGTTATGCAGGAAAGAAACTTGTTGGTTGGTACACAACTCCTACTTATGAAAATAAAGTAGGTGATGCTGGAGAAGCTTATGTACCAACTAGCACTACAACACTTTATGCAAAATGGAGTGATAATTTATTAATTGCTAATGTAGATGGCCCAAACCCTAATATAATAGGTAAAAATGGTGTAATAACTTATCAAATTACATTAACAGATCCAACAGCTACAATTGATAAATCAAAAATTTATGTAACACCATTTGATTCATCAGTAAGCATAACAGAATATACATATGGTTATGGATATTCAACAACTCCGAGTGGAGTACAAGTTGTTGTAAATGTAAGTGATATAGATCCAGGAACAGGAAATGTTACTGTAACAATTACAAACAATAATACTTTGGTTGAAGGAAAGTATGCACTAGTTATAGGTTCAGGTGCATTTACTAGTGGTGGAATTTCTACAAATCAAGAGGTATGTAGTCCATTCTTAGTAAATACTACATTAAAAGGTTCTATAAGATATAGCACTACTTCTCCAACAAAAGGTAGTATAGTTGCGACATTTGTGCCAAATTATGAAATATATGAAGGATTAAAAACTATTTGGCTAAGTGGTCAAACAGGTTTTAGTCATATATTTACTGAAAATGGTACTTATACATTCCAAGCTGTAGATTCACTTGGAAATACTGCAAACTTTACAGCGACAGTAGACTGGATTGTAAAGAATCGTAGTGCAGTATCGATGGACTATGATGTATTAGTGGGTGGAACGATATTCCCTAAAGTAATGATAAAAACAAATAAAAGTTTTAGACTTAATCAATCAAAGCCAGTAGAATTCACCATTAAAAATGGTAGTGGTACAGATGTTACAAATAGTGCAAGTGTAACAGTATTATCAATTAGAGAGTATTATGGAGATACCGAGATAACTGATTTGTCTACTACTTTCCCACCAGGTACGTATCTACTTACTGTTGCGGTTGGAAAGGTATTTACTGTTCCAAGTACGACATATACTGTTTCACTTAGTAAGGTAAATATAATAAATGCAACGACGGCAGAAGCTATAGAGATAGAAGGTTTAAATAGTATAAGAGCTACAACATATGCATTACTAAACTTAGACTAAAGGGGGGATAATTAGTGAAGAAAAGATATCTAATATTTTTAGCATTTCTATTAGTCTTATTTATAAAACCACTAATGGACATTAATTATTCTGGAGAAGGGGTACTTACAAATTATACATACGCATATAGTGGTAGTAATCCTTGCCTTACTTGTCAACAAGGTAATCATGCAAGTTGCCCATATTTAGCAACATATGCATGTGGTGTAAAACATTGTTGTGAAGGTTTAAATGTAGCTTCGAATACTGTAGTAAATCATACTTATACAAATATAACTTCAACACATCACTATGTTGTATGTACTTATTGTGGTACAAATAGTCAAGAATATCATAATGATAATATAACATATAGAACAGGTGCAGATTTTACAGCATGGTGGCAACCAGGAACTACTTGTGCAATGTGTGGATATACATGTCAAGGATCTGGTTCTAGTGGTGGAGGTACTACAGTACACACTCATAATTATACAAACTATGTAAGTAAAGATAGCACAAATCACTTTATATATTGCTCATGTGGAGCATATATATTAGAACATCATGACTTATGGACTGTAGGATATGTAACAAAATGTAGCAAATGTGATTATGTAGATAGAAGCACACCAGATCCAGGAACTGGTTCTAATCATACACACATTTATGCAATATATGAAGACTATAATAGTACATATCATAAAGTAAGTTGTACTGCACTAGATGCGTCGAAATACGAGGAACATACGTGGATACCATGTTGTGCAAATGGTCAACAATGTGGTGCTTGTGGACGTAAAAATCATACTAATTGTCATCAACATAGTTATACATATAGGTATGTAGAAATTAATAACACAAGTCACTACGCATACTGTAGTTGCGGTGCTTCTATAACAGAGAATCATGATATGACATATTGTTGTGCAAATGGTAATTACTGTACGAAATGCGGACATAAAGACCATAAGTCAGAACCTGCAATACACACACATAATTTTACAGCACGTTATGTTTCAATAAGCGCTACAAAGCATGATTCGTATTGTGTGTGTGGCGTAAAGAAAGATGGTGGAGATAATCATAACTTAGTAGCATGTGACTGTGGCAAGTCGGGTGCAAAGAAATGTTCATATAATTGTGGTTATAGAGATCATACGTGTCATTATCATAGTTACACAAGTTATGCGACATTAAATACAACAAATCATAAAAAAGTATGTTCATGTGGTGATTATATAACAGAACCACATGATCTTATAACACTTACATGTGGTTATAAATATTGTACAAAGTGTACTTATACATCTGGTTCACATAGTTATACAGACCACTATGTAAGTTATAGTTCATCTAGCCACTATGCTTATTGTTCATGTGGTGCAAATACTTCACAATCACATAGTTTAACTTCGTTATCTGGTTGTGGTATATCAAAATGTAGTAAAAACTGTGGTTATACAACTGGATCGCATAAATATACGACATATACAAATAATGGTGATAGTGGGCATACAAAGACATGTGCTTGTGGTCAGTCGTCTATATCTGAAGCACATTCGCTAACAGTTTATTCATGTGGATATAAGTATTGTACTTTATGTACCTATACCTCTGGTTCGCATAGATATGTAAGTAGATATGAGCAGGTAAATGAAAATGTTCATAAGTCTTATTGTTTCTGTGGTGCGTATATTTCTGAATCGCACACATGGGAGACTTGCTGTTATAACGGCAAAAAATGTACATATTGCGGTTATAAAGACCATGATGATGAGCATGTATGTTCGTATAACTACGCTTATGAATTCTATAGTATGACTAAACATAAAGCTTTTTGTAGATGTGGCAACTACATTTTAGTTGATCACACTTGGACACAGTGTTGTGCAAATGGGCAAAAATGTGTATATTGTGGAGTAAAAGACCATGGCTCATGTGAGGTATCACATACGCATTCATGGCGATATGAAAACTATGATGATGAAACCAACCATAAGATGATATGTACAAATGCTTTGTGTGGAATAGTTCAGCTTGAAAATCATACATTTAACAGTAGTAATGTATGTACAAAATGTGGCTATACAAAAGCAACAGAGGCAGAGTGCACACATAACTATAGCTATGAAAATTATGGTAATGCAGATGACCATAAGGTATCATGTACGATATGTTCAAAAGATTTAGGTACAGAGCAGCACGTAATGGTATATTGTTGTCTTGCAGGGTTAAAGTGTAGCAAGTGTGGATATAAAGACCATGCATCGGATGTTTTGTCACATGTCCATAACTATACAGCAGCATATTTAATAAAAAATGATACGGTTCATGAAGCATATTGTATATGTAACCAGTATATAGAAGAAAACCATACATTTTCAGGGATAAGATGTACAAAATGTGGTTATGAAAAGAACTTTACACCAGGAATTGCTGGTGGAGATCCAAATAGTCCTATAATACCTGAAGGATCGGTACCTGTAAAACCTGATCCTGATACAGGTGGTTGGATTGTAGCAGATACTACAGATCCAGAATGGTATGATTACTATAATCAAAAATGGGCAAATATTACACTTCGTGATGGACTTGTAATAGATGGAGCTAATGCTTCTGTAACTACATTAGATGGATTAGTAGGTAAAAAGGTACTTTCTATGGGTTCAATGTTTGTTTGGATACCTCGTTTTACATATAAAAATAATGGCAACGGAAATGTAAGCATATACTTTAGTAATGGTACAAACGATTATACATCAAACTATTATGTTGCATCTCCTGCGTTCTTCTATGGTGAATATTTAGGTGGAGATCCAGGGGCCGAGTCGAGTTATGTAGATAGAAATGGAACTAATAATGAACTTGCGGGTATATGGGTTGCTAAATATATGGCAAGCAATACAGGAAGCCATATAGATGTAAAACCATCCAAAAATGTTTATACATCTGATGTTAATACATTATTTACACTTGCAAAAAATATGGCATTAGACAGTAGTTATGGACTAACTAGTGGTGCAAACTCTCATATGATGAAAGCAAGCGAATGGTCGGCTATAGAATTTTTAGCAGCAGGTGCAGGACAAATTCCATTTATAAATAACAAACAGGTAACAGGTTATGCAAGTAATGGTTTAAGTGCAAATACAACTGACCCAAGTTATGTATGGGATTCAGAACTTGGTGTATTTGGAAGCACAACATATAATAAGACAGGTATATTTGATTTAAGTGGTACAACAAAAGAATATCTAGCAAGCTTCATAACAGTTGCAGGAAATGATTTAATTAATGGTGCAATTACCGAAACTACGAATAGAAAAGACGTAGATAGGTTAGATGCAAGTTCTGCTGAAGCTGTTGGAATAGTGCCTCTTATAAGATATAAACTAGGTATAGCTGATGTTAAGAATTGGTGCGAAGATGCATTTATAACCCCAAGTACAATGCTTAGCGTCGTAAATAGAGGTGGAGAATATAATCAAGGTGCGCAAGCTGGTTTATTTGCACTAGATGGTCAAGATGGAAATTCACCTTTAGGATTTAGGCCGGTATTACTTGTATTTGAACTTGCCGATGAAGATGATGTTGCACTTATAGAGTCAGAAGTTACAGTAATGGCTGGTGGTAGTGCAATTATAAATGTAGACTTTAAGTCAAGTGAAACGTGGAGTTTTGGTAAGACTTTAGGTCAGGTATTTACAGCTGATGGTTCGGGTAAGAGAGTAATATCACTTTATACAGTAGAAACAGAGGGTACATCAGCAAAGAACTACAATATAAATGCTTCGATTGTAGGAATAGTGAAAAACGGTACGGCGATGACGACTTCGCAAATAAACGCAATAGGTTCTTCAACCACTATGGATGCGGGAAGTTATCAGATAAAAGTATCTATAGGTGGAAGTGGAGTATTTACAGGTAGTAAAAAATATAATGTAGTGCTAGAGGAGCTAAACTTAAAACATGGCTCGAATGACATACATATTCCTGGTATTAGTTATAATGTAGTAAAAATAAATTGTATATCAATGTAGAAATAAAAAGGCAACCGTTAATTAATGGTTGCTTTTTTATTTAGATAAATTGTTATTTGTATGAATAATTATATGAATGGCCGATCAGGGGATCGGCCACTACAATGCATCGAATGATTAGCACCAATAAATAATTTATATCTTAATAATGTAGGGGCCGATGCCCACATCGGCCCGAAAAACAAAATTTTAAATTAGTCAGATAAACAATAATTTGTTTTACTAAAATTTCATTTGACAAATAAACCAAATTGTGGTAAATTAAATTAAAGCGTTGATAAGAAATAGTAACTAAAATATGTTTTTAAGAGAGCTGTTGTTTGGTGCGAAGCAGTAAAACAAATTTAGTGAATACATCTTGGAGCAGAATACCGAATTAAGTAGGCTATTACGGGTGCAACCGTTATATTGTAAGAGTGTATATGCACTTGATGAGGCAAGTATTGTGAAATACTTGTAAATAGAGGTGGTACCACGTAAAAACGTCCTCGGTAAGATAAACTTACCGGGGATTTTTGTATAGGAGGGGTTTTTATGAAGATTTATGAAGAATTAGTTGAACGTGGCTTAATTGCACAAGTTACTGATGAAGAAAAAATTAGGGAGTTAGTTAATAGTGGCAACGCGAAGTTTTATATAGGTTTTGACCCAACAGCAGATTCACTTCATGTAGGACATTTTATGGCACTATGTTTAATGAGAAGATTACAACTTGCGGGTAATAAACCAGTAGCATTAATCGGTGGTGGCACAGGATATATTGGTGATCCATCAGGCAGAACAGATATGCGTACAATGATGACACCTGAAATAATTGAACACAACTGTGCATGTTTTAAGAAACAGATGGAAAGATTTATTCATTTTGATGGTGATAATGCTGCAATAATGGTAAATAACGCTGATTGGCTACTTAAACTTAATTACATAGAAATGTTAAGAGAAGTAGGAGCTTGTTTTTCAGTAAATAATATGCTTCGTGCAGAATGTTACAAGCAAAGAATGGAAAGAGGTTTATCATTCTTGGAATTTAACTACATGATAATGCAATCATACGATTTTTATCATTTGTTTAAGGAATATGATTGTAATATGCAGTTTGGCGGCGATGATCAATGGTCAAATATGCTAGGTGGTACAGAACTGATTCGTAAAAAACTTGGTAAAGATGCTTTTGCGATGACAATTACATTACTATTAAATTCTGAGGGTAAGAAGATGGGTAAAACAGCAAATGGTGCTGTATGGCTTGATCCAAATAAGACATCTCCTTTTGAGTTTTTCCAATACTGGAGGAATGTTGAAGATGCGGATGTTATAAATTGCTTAAAGATGCTTACATTTTTACCACTTGAAGAAATTAAAAAGTATGAACATTTAACAGGTAGTGAATTAAATCCAGTAAAGGAATTGCTTGCTTATGAACTTACAAGTTTAGTGCATGGTGAAGAAGAGGCAAATAAAGCACGAGAAGGGGCAAGGAGCCTATTTGTAAGTGGTGGTGATACAACTAATATGCCTACAACAAAACTTGACTCTACGGACTTTGTAGAAGACGAAATAGGGGTATTAGATTTATTAGTAAAAACTGCTCTTGCACCATCTAAAAAAGAGGCAAGAAGACTAGTAGAGCAAGGTGGAGTAGAAGTTAATAGTGAAAAAGTTACCGATGTAAATAAAAAATTAGGTAAAGCAGATTTTGAAAAAGAAGTTATAATTAAAAAAGGCAAGAAGACTTTCCACAAAGTAACTTTATAGGCGAAAGGAGTATCCTATGCAAAAACAAAGGCTTGATACACTACTTGTTGAAAAAGGTTTTTTCCCATCACGTGAAAAGGCGAAGGCCTCAATAATGGCTGGAGTAGTGTTTGTAGATAATCAAAAAGTAGATAAAGCTGGAGAAGAAGTAAAAGTAGAGGCTATAATAGAAGTGCGAGAGAATATATGCCCCTATGTAAGTCGTGGTGGCTTAAAACTTGAAAAGGCGGTTAATGAATTTAACTTAATTCTTTCGGGTAAGATATGTATGGATATGGGTGCGTCTACAGGTGGTTTTACCGATTGTATGCTTAAAAATGGTGCGGTAAAAGTATATGCAGTTGATGTTGGATATGGACAGCTTGATTGGAAACTTCGTACAGACGAACGTGTAGTGTGCATGGAACGTACAAACGTTAGGTACTTAACTGAGAATGAAATAACTGAAAAACTAGATTTTGTATCTATCGATGTATCCTTCATTTCGCTTACGAAAGTTTTACCTGTAGCATATAATTTAACTAAAGAAACTGGCGAAGTTGTGGCATTAATAAAACCACAATTTGAAGCAAGGCGTGAGCAGGTAGGTAAAAAGGGAGTAATAAAAGATCCTTTAGTACATAAGGAAGTTATCGAAAAGGTTATAGATTTTTCAAAAGAGTTAGGGTTCAAAATAAAAAATTTGAGTTTTTCTCCAATTAAAGGACCGGAAGGTAACATAGAGTTTTTACTATATCTATCTAAACAAGAGGAAAACGAGTATGATGTAGATAGTGTAGTAAAAAGTGCAAATGATACACTTTAGGGGGTGATTTTGTGAGAATAGTATTTATGGGAACACCAGATTTTGCTGTTAGTTCACTAGATAAAATAGTACGACTAGGCCACGAGGTACCATTAGTTGTTACACAACCAGATAGACCACAAAACCGTGGTATGAAATTAAAACCATGCGCAGTAAAGGAGTATGCAATGGAGCATGGTTTAAATGTGGTTTCTCCAGAAAAAATAAGGACAGATAGTGAATTCTTAGAGATGTATAAAAACATAAAACCAGATTTAACAGTGGTTGTAGCGTTTGGCCAAATACTTCCGGAAGAAGTATTAAATGTGCCACGTCTTGGTTCTATAAATGTTCATGGTTCGCTACTTCCAAAGTATAGAGGAGCTGCCCCAATACAGTGGGCAGTTATAAATGGGGATAAAACAACAGGTATTACAACAATGTTTATGGATAAGGGAATGGACACTGGCGATATTATTTTACAAGATGAAACTAAAATAGGTGAAACTGAAACTGCTGGAGAATTATTTGACAGACTAGCTATTATGGGTGCAGAAACTCTTGAAAAGACGTTAAAACTTTTTGAGGAAGGTAATGTAACTCGTACAAAGCAGGATGAACAAAAAGCAACATATGCATCGATGCTAAATAAAGAAATTGCAAATATTGATTATACAAAAACATCTGAAGAAATAGTGAATTTGGTTCGTGGATTAAATCCGTGGCCGGTTGCGATAACAGTATTAAACGGTGTAAAGCTTAAAGTGTATAGTGCAAAAAAAGTAAGTTTATCTGGAATACCGGGTGAAATACTAAAAGCAAGCAGTAAAGAAGGTTTAGTAATAGCAACTAAGGATAGTGCAGTAGAATTAATTGAAATTCAGCCAGAAAACAAAAAGAGGATGGAAGCAAAAGCATATTTATTGGGTAATAAGATATAGTAAAGGAGCACTTGTGTGCTTCTTTTTTTGTTTTTTGTTCTAACTTGAAACTTCCTTGCATATTGTTGTAAAGAAAAAACGCGTACAAGGAGGTAATATAGGTGGAAAAATACGATATTTACGAAGATATTGCCACAAGAACCAATGGTGATATTTATATAGGGGTTGTAGGACCTGTGAGGACAGGAAAATCGACTTTTATAAAAAGGTTCATGGATTTAGTTGTAATACCAAACATTGAAGATGTTTATAAACAAGAAAGAGCAAAAGATGAGCTCCCTCAAAGTGCCTCCGGGCGTACAATAATGACAACAGAGCCAAAATTTATTCCAAACGAGGCGGTTAAAGTAACCTTAGATAATAATATACAAATGAATGTAAGGTTGGTTGATTGTGTCGGTTTTTTGGTAAATGGTGCGTTAGGATCTATGGAAGGTGATAATCCGCGTATGATAACTACCCCTTGGAATAGTGAGCGTATACCATTTGAAGAGGCGGCAGAAATTGGCACAGAAAAAGTAATAAATGAGCATTCGACAATTGGCTTAGTAGTAACTACTGATGGTACGATTTCCGAAATTCCAAGAGGAGCATATGTAGATGCAGAGCAGAGGGTTATTGGCGAACTAAAGAAGTTAAATAAACCTTTTGTGGTACTTTTGAATTCTGCATATCCAGAAAGTAGTGACACGATAAAATTAAAAGAAGAGCTTGAAGAAAAATATGACACACCTGTAGTTGTTGTAGATTGTATGGGGCTTACGGTTGATGATATAAACGAAATATTAAAAAATGTTTTAATGGAATTTCCAATAGATGAAATAAATATAGATTTGCCAAGTTGGATAGAAGGGTTAGAAAGTACGCATCCGCTAAAAAGTAAGTTGATTAGCGATATAAAAGATATATTTTGTGATGTAAAAACTATGCGTGAAGTAGTAGAAGCAGCGAAAAATCTTACTAATTGTGAGAATGTAACAGAGGCAATAATAGATACAATTGATATGGGTAAAGGAACGGCAAAAATTAATTTGAAGTTCCCCGAAGAATTATTTTACAAGATTCTTAGCGAACTTGCTGGTGTTACGGTTAATAATCAGAGCGAACTTGTAAAAACGATTGAGCATATGGCCAAAATAAAACATGAATATGATAAAGTTTCATTTGCACTTCATGAAGTAAATGAAAAGGGTTATGGTATTGTTACGCCAAGCATGGAAGAAATGAAATTAGAAGAGCCGGAGATTGTAAAGCAAGGTGGGAAATTTGGTGTAAAGTTAAGAGCTAGTGCCCCAAGTATACATATGATAAGAGCCGATATCGAAACAGAAGTTTCGCCGATTGTAGGAAGTGAAAGACAGTCTGAGGAATTAGTAGAATATTTAATGAGTGAGTTTGAACAAGACCCTAAAAAAATATGGGAGTCGAATATATTTGGTAAGTCGCTACACGAACTTGTGAGTGAGGGGCTTCATAATAAACTTTATAAAATGCCCGAGGATGCGCAGGAAAAGTTACAGGAGACTTTGCAAAAAATAATAAACGAGGGTAGTGGTGGATTAATTTGCATCATACTATAATAAATTTTTTAATAAGTAAAAGACAATAAATAACGTTCACTGGGCTTCGCTTGATCATTTCTTGCCAAAACGATTGCCGGTCGCTCACACAAGACGTCCTTGTCTTGTCTTCGCTCAAAAAAACATCCTGTTTTTTTGTCCGGCAAAAACTGTTTTGGAGAAATGTCAAACTCTCACCCAATGTTCACTTATATTTATTGTCTTTTGCTTATTTATTATTCATGAACGCAAATTATAATTTATATGATTTGCAAAATTTGGTAATATATAGTATAATAGCCATCGAGGTTGAAAATTATGGATTATAATATAGCGTTTCCGAATTTACATTTGTATTTTTATATTGATAAAATAGCGTTTTCAGTGTTTGGCAAAGATATTTATTGGTATGGAATAATAATAGCTTTGGCTATTTTAGTGTGCATGTTTTTAGCAAAAAAGCAAAATAAAACCTATGGCATTAAATATGACGATATAGAAAACTTTGCATTAATTACAATACCTTTTTGTATAATTGGTGCACGGCTTTATTATGTACTATTTAATTTAAGTTACTATAGCAAAAATTTTCTAGATATATTTAAAATCTGGAATGGCGGACTTGCTATATATGGCGGAATTATAGCAGCTGTTTTAACTGCATTTGTATATTGCAAGAAATTGAAAATAAATATACTTGATTTGTTAGATGCTTGTGCACCGTATTTAGCATTAGGTCAGGCGATAGGGCGTTGGGGCAACTTCGTAAATCGTGAGGCATATGGTGTAGTTACAAATTCTTTTTTTAGAATGGAAATAATAAATGATTTCGGGAAACTTATTTCAGTACATCCTACTTTTTTATATGAATCTATTGGATTAATTATAATTTTTATGGTTTTAATAAAAACTAATAGAAAATATAAAGGTGAAATTACACTTAAATATTTTGCGGGATATGGCTTTATAAGATTTTTTATCGAATATTTAAGAACAGATAGTTTAATGTTTTTCAATATAAAAGTTTCCATGTTACTATCATTAGTTTTGTTTATTGTAAGTGTTACGTTATTAATAAAAAATAGGCACAAAAAAACGGCTTAAAAGCCGTTTTTTATATATTAATTATTGTTTCCATAAACTTGAGAAAATACCTTTATTCTTTTTGCTTGAACCAGCAACATCTCTCGGAATAAAGTTAAATAATCTATAGAACATAAGTTTATTTTTCTTTCTTTGAATGTATGCTTCAGTAATGTTCTTTGAAGGAACTAAACTTAGTTCATTAGGAATTACTGGAGTAGCACTTTCAATAATTTTAGAAACTTCACTCATCTTTGCTTCAACTTTGTTTGTTACAGGTGAGATTAATGTTTCTGATGTTGCTTTAATCATTTTTGGTCTTGCAACATCATAAGTATAGTTTTTGCATGAATTGTTGTCCCAGTTGTTCTTAGTATCTCTGAAACAGAAATTTAATGTATCAGCTTTTACCATTGGAACTTCTGCAACATAACCATCTGTAGTTTTTGTCATTTTGATTTCAGCTAAGTTCTCCCACATAGCACCAAATCCTAAGTGGATGTAGAGCTCTTCATTCTCTGATTTTGCTAAAGGTCCGTTATATACAATCTTTGCTGTCTTTCCTTGAAACAAATCAGCCGCATTTATAAATACGTTACTTTTATTCTTCATACTCATGACCTCCGATTTATCATTTGTTTTTGTAATTCTATCTTTAATATCGGAACTTTTTTATTTTACTTTAGATAATTTTTAAAAAAATTTGAATTTTTTTAAAATTGTTGAAGGAATTGTTTGTTAATAACCATTCCAGGCAACGATTTATTTTTTATAAAAAAATAAAAAAAGACTATGAAAACAAAAATTAAAGTAATATAATAAATAAGTAAAAAAATATATTTCGGGTAGCAACTATGTTAGACGTGAATAAGGAGGATACTTATGAAAAAAACAGTCTTATCGCTTGGTATAGCAGGTATAATTTTAGGTTCATCAATCTCAATGGCTTTTTCAGATGTTAAGGATACGCACTGGGCTAAAGAAGAGATAGATGCAATGACTGAAAGAGGAATAATATCAGGATATACGGATGGAACTTTTAGACCTTCGCGTGAACTTAGCAAAATAGAAGCGATTATACTACTTTCAAAAGTCGCAGGAATAAATAAATATACTGATGCTGCAACATATTTTGAAAAAGAATTTAGCAAAGATTTAGAAAATTATAGTACAAAATATAAAAGCCAAGTAAGTTATCTACTTGGGGTTGGAGTTTTGACTAAAGCTGATCTAGAGGGCTTTGTTGCTGATGATAAAGCAAATACTCCAATATCGCGTGAAGAGATGGCAGTGCTTGTAACAAGAGCTCTTGGCAAAGAAGATGATGTGCTTGCAAAATCATTCTTTGTACTACCTTTTACAGATGCTTCAAGCATAAAAACAGGTTATAAAGCATATGTAGAATTTGTATATAATGAAGGCATTATGAAGGGCGTTACAGAAAATACATTCTCGCCAAAGACATCTGTAACAAGGGCACAAATGGCAATAATATTAAATGATATAATTGATAGAGTTAATATAAAACCAGTAGTTCCAGAGGCAGAAAAAACTGATGAAACAGATAAAAAAGAAGATACAGAAGCAACGAGTAGAGCGTCTATATCACTAAATGTTACACAAGGTAATGTTACAGCAATAGATACATTAAAGCAAACAATAACAATAAATAAAGATGATTATAAATATTCTGAATCTACGCTATTCTATGTAGATGACGAAAGAGCTGATGAATACGATGTAGAAGAAGGCATGGAATTAGAGAAGGCAGTAGTAAAAGATGGATTAATAACTTCAATAAAATTAAATTCTGTTGAATATAACATAGATAAAACAACAGGTACAGTTAAAGGCGAAATAATATCAATAAATATAACAAGTGAAAAAGTTATAACACTTGAGGTAGATAAAAAGGAAAAAACCTATTTGCTAACTTCATCAACTAAATATTATAAAGATGATGTAAAAGCAAGTATTCTTGATTTTGAAACAGGAGATATCGTAACTGCTACTGTGGAAGATGGCGAAGTAACAAAAATAGTTTCTGGTGAAGACGAAGAAGATACTGATAGTTATAAAGTAGGAACAATTAAATCTGTTAGTACATCGAATAAAACAATAAAAGTAGTATTTTCAGATGGAGAAGTAGAAAACATTTATTTAGCGTCAACATATAAAATATTAGATTCAGATGACGCATCTACATTAAAAATAGGAGAACTCAGTAAGGGCGATAAAATAGTAGCGTTTGGTAAATATAAGAGTTCAAAATATACAGCAAACGTTGTAATAGTATATTACGAATAAAAATTGAATAAATTTTAATATATAAGACTATACTTATACCAAGAAAATTCTTGGGAGGTAAACTTATGACAGATTCATTTGGCTTTACAGAAGATGTAGAGAATAAGAGTTTAGGAGTATGGTCTTATATTATGAAAAAGTTTAGTGAAAAGGAAAAAACCGAAAAAGAAGTATTGTTAGAAAACTTAAAAGTAGCACAAGTTGAACTTGATACAGCAATAAATAACTATGATTTCGCAAAAGAGCCAGAACTTGTTGATTATTATACATATAACATAAAAGCGGCTCAAATGCGGTATGAATATTTGCTTAAGAAAGTAAAAAAAATAAACGAAGGGAATTGATGAAGATGGCAGAATTACCAGGAATTGCGATATTTGTTATCGCGGTAGTAGTATTATATTTGATACTTAAAGTGATTTCAGTACCAATTAAGATATTAAAATGGGTAGTATGCAATGCTATTGTGGGCGGTATAGTATTGTTTTTACTAAATCTTATTGGTGGATATTTTGGATTACATATTGATATAAATATAATATCAGCATTAGTTACAGGTGTTTTAGGAATACCGGGCGTAATATTATTAATAATTTTAAAGTTTTTAGCATAATGGAGGATTAAAAATGATTGATATTGCAATAATTGGAGCAGGACCAGCAGGACTTACTGCAAGTATATATGGAGCAAGAGCAGGATTAAAAACCGTAGTATTTGAAAAGAATTTTTCAGGTGGGCAAATGGTTGTGACAAGTGGGATAGAAAATTTCCCTGGGTTCATTGATATAAGCGGTAGCGATTTAGCATTAAAGATGGACGAACAGGCAAGAAAACTAGGGGTTGAATTTGTAAATTCCGAAATAAGTAATATAGATAAGAAAGAAACACATTTTGTACTTGAAACAAGCAAAGGTGTATATGAAGCAAAGAATGTAATAGTAGCAATGGGAGCATCTCCTAGAAAACTAGGTTTAGAAAGCGAAAAACGTTTAACTGGTTCAGGTGTTTCATATTGTGCAACATGTGATGGTGCCTTTTACAAAGGAGCTACAGTTGCAGTTGTTGGTGGAGGAAACACAGCACTTGAAGATGCTGAGTACTTATCAAGAATATGTAATAAAGTATATATAATACATAGAAGAGATGAGTTTAGGGCAGACAAAGTTTTACAAGATAGAGTTTTAAGTTTAAGTAATGTTGAAACTGTAACTAACTGTGTTACAGAAGATATTTTGGGTAAGTTCGAAGTTGAAAAGATTAAAGTAAAAAATGTGAAGACAGAAGAAACAAAAGACATAGATGTGACAGGTGTTTTTGTTGCTGTTGGTACAATACCAAACAGTAAGTTGGTAAGTAGCTTAGTTGAAACTGATGAATCTGGTTATATTAAAACTGACTCACAAATGAGGACAAGTGTTCCGGGTATATATGCAGTAGGGGATATTCGTAACACAAGTTTAAGACAAGTAATAACAGCATGCAGCGATGGAGCTATTGCAGTACATACTATAGTTACAAAGCAATAATAATGTAGGGGCGGGTTTCCATGCCCGCCCACAAATAGAGGTTAATATGAAGATAATAACAAAAAGTGAACAAGAAACATATGATTTTGCATATAATTTTGCCAAGTCGGTCAAAGACAATGCTGTTATATGTTTAAATGGAGATTTAGGCGCAGGTAAAACAGTATTTGTAAAAGGGTTTGCTAAATATTTTAATGTAAATGAAATATCAAGCCCTACTTTTACAATAGTAAATGAATATAATGGCGATAAAACAATTTATCATTTTGATGTGTATCGTTTAACAGATGAGAATGATTTTTACGATATAGGTGGCGAAGAGTACATAGGGAATGGAATTTGTATAATAGAGTGGAGCAATATAATAAAAGAGGCATTACCTAAAGACGCTATACAAATATCTATAAATAAAATATCTGAAAACGAAAGAGAGATAGAGGTAAGTTAGGTATGAAAGTATTATCAGTAGATACGTCAAGTAAAGTAGCAACAGTAGCCGTTTTAAGAGATGGTGAAATTATTTTAGAAAAAGAATCAGAAGACCAAAAAACACATTCTGAAAAAATAGTACCACTTGTAGACAGTGTATTAGAAGAAGCGAATTTAGAGTTAAAGGATATAGATGAATTTTGTGTTTGTATAGGCCCTGGCTCATTTACGGGTATACGAATAGGTGTATCATTAGTAAAAGCAATGGCAGAGGCATTAAACAAAAAAGTAGTTGGTGTTTCATCACTTTGTGGCTTAATAAATGCAGCGAATACGGATAATGTTTGTGCAATGATAGATGCGCTACATGACAATGTGTACTGCCAATATAAAATAGGAAATGATTATAGTACACCAGACTGCAAAAATATAAATGAATTAATAGAAGAATTAAAAATTAAAAATACTGAGATAACATTTATAGGTAATGGGGTTTTGTCACATAGGGCTTTACTTACCGAAAATATAAAATGTAAATTTAATGAAGTAGAATTTTCAAGGGCGAGTGATTTAGGATTATTTTCTTATAAAAATAATTTAAAATCTGAGGAAGCTTACAAAATCGTTCCAATTTATCTTAGAAAGGCACAGCCGGAAAGGTAGTAATAGAAGGCGTTTCTATCAATTTTTATATTGATAAAAAATTTGGTGAAAAAATATGCAAAAAATAGTTATTGAATTAATGAAAGTTGACGATATTAAGAATGTACTAGAAGTTGAAGAAAAAAGTTTTACTATTCCATGGCATAAAGAATCGTTTGAAAATGAACTCAAAAATAATTTAGCTTTATATTTAGTAGCAAAGGTAGAAAATAAGGCAGTAGGATATGTTGGTGTCTGGCGTGTTTTAGACGAAGGGCACATAACAAATGTAGCAGTGCATCCAGATTATAGACGAAGAGGAATTGCAAAAGCACTAGTATCCGAACTGCTTTTATTGTGCGAAAAAGATGGAATCACGTCTTTTACATTAGAAGTTCGAAAAAGCAATAAAGTAGCATACGAGTTATATAAAAAATTAGGTTTTAAAGAAGAAGGAATACGTAAAAAGTATTATGCTGACAACAACGAAGATGCAATAATAATGTGGAAGAAGATATGACAAAAGATGAAAGGATGAGTATTTTGAAAGAACTAGGTTATAAGGAATTAAATTATTTTTGTGATGTAAAAAGCTTAAAATTCAAAACTACTAAAGAAGTAATGCCATCAAGAGAAATAATCGGACAAGGCAAAACTACTAAGTCTCTTGAATTTGGCTTAAATATTGATGCTAAAGGATATAACATTTACTTGTCTGGTTCAACAGGAACAGGTAAGACAAGTTTTGTTAAAGATTACTTAAAGAGAGTAGCAAAAAGAAGAGAAGTTCCTTGTGACTGGTGCTATGTACATAATTTTGATGATTCAAATCAACCTCTTGCAATTTCACTTCCAGCAGGAAAAGGTAAGGTTTTTGTAAGAGATATGGATAATTTAATAAAAACTATTTCTATCGAAATACCAAAGGCATTTGATAATAACGATTATGAGAACGAGAAAAATAGAATAATGCAAGAGTTCCAAGATAAGAGAACAGAATTAATCGATAAATTAAATGTTACTGCGGAAAAGCAGGGCTTTAGAGTAAAGACAACACCAAATGGTATTTATTTCTTACCAATAATTAATGGTGAAGCAATAACAGAAGAAGAATTTAATGATTTAGATGATTCAGAAAAGAATAAAATAATGGCTAAATCAGGTAAAATTCAATTAAAAACTATGGATACCATTCGTAAGATAAAAGAACTTGAGAAAAAAGCACAAATGGAAACTGAAGAGTGGGAAAACCAGACAGCACTTTTTGCAGTTGGTGTACATGTAAATGATTTAATGGAAAAGTATAAAGATTATCCTAAAATTGTTAATTATTTATATGATGTACAAAAAGATATTTTGGAAAACATCGATAAATTCTCTGAAGAAGAAATACCAGAAGAAGCACAAATCTTTTTACAAGGCATGTTAAAGAAGGAAAACGATTCACCGACAGAGAGATATAAAGTAAATTTATTAGTTGATAACTCAAAAACAAAGGGTGCTCCTGTAATAGTAGACTTTAACCCAACATTCTATAATTTAGTTGGTAAAATAGAATATGAAAACGAGTTTGGTGCATTAGCTACAAACTACACAATGATAAAGCCAGGTTTACTTCATAATGCAAATGGTGGATATTTAGTACTTCAAGTAAAAGATGTTCTTACAAATCCACTTGCTTGGGAAGCATTAAAAAGATGCTTAAGAACCGGCGAAGTTCAAGTAGAAAATGTAAAAGATCAAGTAAATGTATTGCCTGTTGCAACATTAAAACCAGAGCCAATACCACTTAACTTAAAAGTTATATTAGTTGGTACACCAGATGTATATCATTTATTATATGAAATGGATGATGACTTTTATAAATTATTCAAAGTAAAAGTAGAATTTGAAGAAGAGATGGATAATACAGAAGCAAATAGAAAGAAATTAACATCATTCATTAGTTCTTTCTGTGAAAAAGATAAGACATTACATTTTGCACCAAGTGGCGTTGCAGCAGTTATACAATATTCATCAGCAGTTGCAGATGATCAAACAAAATTATCAGCAAGATTTAATGACTTGCTTCAAATTCTTACTGAGTCTGCTTCATGGGCAGCAAATGATAAAGCAAATGCTGTTGAAGAAAAGCATGTAAAACGTGCAATGCAAGAAAAACGTAATAGAGTAAATAACTACGACAAACGTATGCAAGAAATGATTTTAGACAACACAATTTTAGTTGATACTGTAGGAAGTGTTGTAGGACAAATCAATGGTCTTGCAGTAATAGATATGGGCGATTGTGTATTTGGTAAGCCATCAAGAATAACTGCAAATACATTTATAGGTAAAGCAGGTATCGTAAATATTGAAAGAGAAGCAGACATGAGTGGTACTTCTCATACAAAAGGTGTATTAATACTTAGTGCATATATTGGTGAAAAGTATGCTCAAAACTTGCCATTAGCACTTACCGCAAGTTTATGTTTCGAACAACAATATAACGGAGTAGATGGTGATAGCGCATCGAGTACAGAAGTATATGCAATTTTATCAAGTTTGTCTGGTGTGCCAATAAAACAAGGAATTGCAGTTACTGGTTCGGTTAACCAAAAAGGTGAAATACAGCCAATAGGTGGAGCAAGTGACAAGATAGAAGGATTCTTTAATGTATGTAAAGCACGTAAACTTACAGGAGAGCAAGGTGTAATAATACCTCATCAAAACGTAAAGAATCTTCACTTAAATGATGAAGTAATAGAGGCAGTAAAAGCAGGTAAGTTCCATATATGGTCAGTTAAGACAATAGACGAAGGAATTGAAATTTTAACTGGTGTAAAGGCAGGAAAGAGAAAAGAAGATGGAACATATCCAAAGGGCACAATAAATCAACTTGCTTATGATAAATTAAAATCTTATGCAATGACAGTAACTACTTTTGGAAAAGAAGAGAATAAAAAATATTAAAATAAAAACTCTGGATAGTTGATATCCAGAGTTTTTTGTAATTATTATAAAAAAGTTACGAAATCCCAAACAATTTTTTTGCATTATTTTTTGTGATTTCTGAAATTTCTTCTTCACTAATGTTTTTTAATTCTGCGATTTTTTCTACAACGTATTTTAAGTACATTGAGTTATTCCTTTTGCCTCTATATGGGTTTGGTGCAAGATATGGTGAATCGGTCTCGATTAAAATTCGATCAAGCGGTGCATATTTTAATACTTCTGGTACAGATTTTGCATTGTTAAATGTAAGTGTTCCACCAAAGCCTAGATAAAAACCCAAGTTAAGTATGATTTTTGCACTTTCAAGTGAGCCAGAGTAACAGTGGAGTACGCCTTTTTTATCTAGTGGCGTGTTTTTTAATATATCTAAAGTGTCCCCATGCGCATCTCTATCATGAATAATAACCGGTAAGTTTAACTCGTTTGCAAGATTTAGTTGACTTACAAAATATTTTTTTTGAATATCTTTGTTAGAAGTATCATAGTAGTAATCAAGCCCTATTTCACCAATTGCAACTATTTTTTTGTTGGGAGAATAAAGAGCTTTTATATCGTCTACAGATTCGTTTTCAAAAACATTTTCAGGATGTATACCAATAGCAGCATAAATAAAGTCGTATTTATTTGCAAGTTCGATAGAAATTTTAGAAGTTTTTATGTTGGTACCAGCATTTATGATGTTTGAAACTGAATTTTGTTGCATAATAGATAATATTTCGTCTCGGTCGATATCGAATTTTGCATCATCATAATGTGCATGTGAATCAAAATATTCCATAATTATATCCTTTCATGTTACTTATTAAGTTCCATTGAAATCAATTTACTTATACCACGTTCTTCCATAGTAACGCCATAAACAGAATTTGCAGCTTCCATAGTGCCTTTTCTGTGAGTTATTATGATGAACTGAATGTCGTCTGAAAAATGTTTTATATATTCAGCAAATCTATATACGTTTACATCGTCAAGTGCTGCCTCAATCTCGTCGAGTAAGCAAAATGGTGAAGGATTTATTTTTAAGATTGCAAAGAGTAGGGCAATAGCAGTAAATGCGCGTTCTCCTCCGGAAAGTAACATCATATTTTGAAGTTTCTTTCCTGGTGGCTGTACTTCAATTTCAATGCCACTTGTTAAAACGTTTTCAGCATCACTAAGTCGTAAAATAGCACGGCCACCGCCAAAAAGTTCAGCAAAAACTTCGCCAAAATTTTTGTTGATTATAGCAAATTTACTTAAAAATTCTTCTTTCATAATATTAGTCATATCGAGAATAACTTTCTTTAGTTTGCTTTCTGATTCGTCTAGGTCTTTTTTTTGTGTATCCATAAAGTCAAAACGTTCTTTAGTTTTCTGATATTCTTCAATTGCATCAATGTTTATGCTGCCAAGATTATTAATTTTATTTTTTAGTGCATTAATTTTTGTGTTTAAGTTAACACCCCTAAAGTCTTGCTCTAGTGCCAAACAATCATTATAAGTCATTTGATAGTCTTCCCAAATTTTATTTGTTGCGACTTCAAAATCCATATCAAATTTTGCTTTTTTGATTTCGGTTTTAGATATTTTTTCTTTAACTTCCGATACAAGAGCGTTTAATTCAATATTTTGCTGTTCGAGTTTTTCGATATTTTCTTGCATTTTTATGCGATCACTCGCCATAGACTCAAGCTTTTCTTGAGTCCCAGAAATAGAGGTTTTAGTGTCCTCGATTTTTTTATTTAACTCGATAATTTTTTCTGCCATTTTTTCGTTTTCAGCAGTTAATTTTTCTTTTTGCGCTGCACGCTTTTTGATAGAAGTATTTGCTATAGCAAATTCATTATCGATGCGCTGTATTATTTCTTCTATTGACAAAATGCTTTCGTCAAAAGAAGAAAGGGATATTTTATAATTGGTTATATCAAGGCTTAAATTGTCGCGAATATCCATTTTTTCTTTATTCTTTTTCTTATATTCGTTTACTTCTTCTTGATATGCCATATGTTTTTCTTCTAATGCTTTGTTTTCTTCTGTTAATGTAGCGATTTCGGTGTCTATAGTTTCTTTTTGCTCTTTTAACTGCGCTTTTTCAATTACAAAACTCTTCTTTTTATTAGTGTTTTCTTCGATAGAGCGAGTAATAGAAGCGGCCTTTTCTTTTGCCGTAGCCATTTCGATTTCTGCACTTTTTAATTCTTCTTGTAGAGTATTTAAGTTAGAATTAATATCGTTATCACTATTTTTTAATTTATCAATGTCCTTTTTAGTCTTTGAAATGTTAGTTTCAATTTCTTTTATTTCATCAGCGAGTTTTAAAAGAGCTCTTTTTCTACTAAGTAGACTATCAGATTTTGCCTTGCTACTACCACCAGACATAGTTCCACCAGTGTTTACAACGTCTCCTTCTAGTGAAACAATCTTAAAACTGCCGGTAACTTTTTTAGAAATATTAATTGCGTTGTCTAATGTGTCTACGATAACTGTTTTAGATAATAAACTTAAAATAATATCGCTAAATATTTCATCATAAGATATTACTTCAAAGCCCATGCCAAGGAATCCAGGGAGTTTTTCAAAAGATGCCTTTTTTACAGTATCTTTTGGATGAATTGCAGATATTGGCATGAATGTAGCACGACCGGTGTGGTTTTCTTTTAATAGTTCTATTGCGCGTTTTGCGTCTTCTTCAGTATCGGTTACGATGTTTTGAAGACTGCCACCAAGAGCAATTTCTATGGCTTGTTCATATTTTTCGTCTACAGTGATTAATTTTGCAAGTGTCCCATGGAAGCCCTTCGAAAATGTTTTGTTTTTAGCACATTCGTCTAATATTGATTTAACACTTTTTGCATAACCTTCGTTATCGCGTTCGGTGTCTGAAAGGAACTTATGTTGTGATTTTTTGATATTCAAAGTTGATTCTAAATCAAAAGTATCTTTTTGTAGTTTGTGAATATCGGAAAGTATTTTTTCATGCTCTTTATTTGAATCTTCGATTTTATGTTTTATCTCATCACATTTTTTACTTAAAGTAGTTACAGTATCATTAGCGTCTTCTAAAAGGATGTTTAGTTTATCAGTGCCAAAGAGTATATCGCTTTCTTCTTTTATAATTTGTTCATCTCTTTTTTTTACGTTTACAAGCATGGTATTTAAACTTGCAAGTTTTGAATTTTTGTCAGCAATTTTGTTCATTATTTCAATTATTTCAGTTTTTGTGTCTTCAATGTGTTGTTCTTCGGTAGAAAGTGTTTCTAAAATTTTACTTAGTTCAACTTCTTTTTCAGCAAGAATTTTTACATATGACTCTTTTTGCGAGTTTAAGTACGCTATTTTCTTTTCCTTTTCTCCTTTTTCACTTTGTAAAGTGGCTTTTTTAGTATCAAATTCTGTAGATTCTGTATCAAAACTTTTTATATTATTTTCGTTATTGGATATTTTTTCGCGCAACAAAGAAACTTCTGAAGAAAGACGTTCTATTGAAGTTTGTTCATCAAATATAGAATTCTTAGTTTTATCTATTTCGTCATTTAAGTTATTTAATTCATTTTTTATATTTGTTTGTGAAGTAATATTTTCATTTACATTGTTAGTTTTTTCGAATAATTCTTCATCAAGTTCAGCAATATGTGCATTTATTGAGTTTAAGTTTTCTTCTAATTTTTTGGTTATATTTATGAAGTTATTTACTTCGTAAGTTTTTAGTTCATCTCTAAGTGCTAAATATTCTTTTGCTTTGGTAGATTGTTTTTCGAGTGGTTCTAATTTACTTTCTAGTTCACCTAAAATGTCTGTGATACGAAGCAAGTTTTGCCTTGTAGATTCAAGTTTTTTCTCGGCTTCAAGTTTTCTTGCTTTATATTTTGAAATACCAGCGGCTTCTTCAAATACGTTTCTTCGCTCGTCAGAATTATTTGAAAGTATCTCATCAACACGGCCTTGCCCAATTATCGAGTAGCCATCTTTACCAATACCTGTGTTCATGAATAATTCAATGATATCTTTTAATCTACAAGCCGATTTATTAATAAAGAACTCGCTTTCGCCAGTTCTATATACTCTTCTTGTTACAACGACTTCTGAAAAGTCTATATTTAATTTGTTGTCAGTATTGTCCATAGTAAGAGAAACCTCTGCAAAATTTAGGGGTTTCCTTGAGGCAGTACCAGCAAAAATAACATCATCCATTTTGCCACCACGAAGGGATTTGGCACTTTGTTCACCAAGTACCCAGCGAATAGCATCAGAGATATTACTTTTTCCACTACCATTAGGCCCGATAACAGTAGTTATACCGGGCTTAAATTCTAGGGTTGTCTTATCTGCGAAGGATTTAAATCCTTGAATTTCTAGTTTTTTTAAGTACATTTTTTACTATCCTTACATAATGCCATATTTTCTTTTACTATTTTTCATCTCCTGCGTACAGAATTGTTCCCATATTGCATATTCTTTTGAATCAGTACGTACAACTTCGCAAGTGTAGAAACTATCGTCCGCTTCTTGTGTTTTTATAAGACGAATGATATCATTTTCCCCTAAATCGAGTTTTTCAAGTTCAGAAGAATGGATAGAGAAAGATGATTCGTCTTCTCTTTGGAATAACTTTACTGATTTATCTGTTATCTTTTTGTTTGGATTATTTGTATCAATAATTACAAATTTGCAAAGACGTGACTTTATCTTGGAATGTTCACCATTTAAGTTATACTTTGTAGGCCAGTCCCAAAATAGAGCGATAGAATCTCTAAGATAAACAGGAATTTTTATTTCCCCAGCACAAACACCTTTTTTAGTTACTTTTGATACCTCAAACATGAAAATTGCTGTTTTTGAGATATCAGAAGACTTTGGAAGTATTTTGCTTTTTACTTTTGGAATTTCTTCTTCGTTTTCTGGTTCTTCTTGTATTGGTAAATCAGTAGTTTTGCGTGATGATGGAATAGACACAGTTTTCTTGTTTTCAAACAAGAAATTTTCTACATCTAAAGCATTATCAGTATTATAATAAATGGTTTCTGTTGGATAGTCAAGTACAGGAGTTTTATCAATTACTTTTTTCTCTTGTGGAGCGACTTTTACGTGTTCTTCCTTCTTTTCCTCTTTTGGAGTTTCAGTAGGAACTAAGAAATCTACATCGTCATCTATTTCAATTTGTATACTACTTTCTGCTTCTTCGGCTGTTGTTTTTTTCTTTTTGCTCTTTTTAGGTGACTCTTTACCTGTAAATTCGCTAATAGAAGGTATAGGGTCGGCATAAGATTTTACATATGTATCATCTTCAAAATAATCTATAGGTGATTGTTGTGCTTCATGGAAGTTACTTAAAATCTCAGGTGATAATATGCTATTTTTAAATTCATCATAATCTTCTTTATCGGTATTTAGGTCATAATCAATGTGTGTAACAATGTTTATGGAGTCACATAAACCGTTTAACGAAAAATTGCCGGATGTTAGGAAAACATCGGCTTTTTTTTGCGCTTCAAAGAAACAACCTCTATATTGGAATTCGGTTATGTCGTCAGAATCATATACATAAACGTTTATGCCAATAGAAATAAGCTCGTTTAATAAGTTGTTTGATGAAGTTCTTTTATTTGCATCAACATAGAAATTGATTTTACCTTTATTTTCAATAAATGTTGTAAAATAAGGTTTTAGATATTCGAGTGCATTTGGCCTTACAACGCCAAATATGAAATTAGCGGTTTTATATTTTGGCTTTTTAGATGTTAGAATAGAAATTATTGATTCGCCTAGCGAAAAACTTTCTCCATTACTTAATTTTGGTTGCGTTAATACTTGAATATCCAAAATTTTTCCCCCCTAGAGTTTTTCTAAAAATAAGGCACGTGTTTTTTCAGCATTAGCCGTAAGTATAGGAAGTGTAGCACTTTCAATCTGCGATAACATAGTTAGAGTTGAAATAGAACTACGGTCTATATCTTTAGAAATAATTTCAAAATAATTTATTCTTGTCTTAACTAAATCACTTATATTTGTTTTTACATAAGTTTTTGCGTTTTCGTATGCCGCATCATTTTTAAAAAGTGAATGTGAAATTTTTAAGTTTTTCAAAACCTTTAAAATGTTTTTTTGATAAGTAATTTCACGATTTAAATCTTCTTCAGTTATATAATCGGCATTTTTTATACTTTCATAAGACAAAATCGATAAATTATCTAAATTTGTTATATATTTATCTAAATCTTCTACAGAGTTTATGTTTATGCTAGAATAATAAATTTCATTAAATATCTTTTCACTACCATCTTGATTTGTTTTAACAAAAGAAGTAGAATTAGATATATAATCAATTTTCTTTACATGAACACATGAAGTTAACAATATTATTAGCATAAAGCATAATAGAATTGTTTTTTTCATAAAAAATTACCCTCCCAAAATTAACCATACTCTATATATTATACTACATAATTTGTATAAAATCAACATTATGGGGCGGTAATATGCAAAAGAAGAATAAAAAACTAGAAAGGATGGCTTTTATGGAAATTTTTCTTATTATTATTATCTTGGCATTGATTGCTTGTTTATTTTTATCAACATGGAAGATGCGTGATTACAATAAAGTTGAAAACAATTATTCAATAATGACCAAAAATTATTCAACAATAACAATTTTGCAGGAAATAATGGTTATACTTGGTTCCAAGATACCTTCTTCTAGTAAATTAGAGCGAATTAACGAATTACTTATTGCAAGTTTTGATATTTCATATTCAACAATTGTTGAAAAACATGATGGAGAAAGTATAATAAAAACATCGAATTTGCCAGCAGAACAAGCTTTAGAATTATCTAGCTTAGACCAAGAGCCACTTTTTGCTGAAAGTATAGCTAATAACATACCTAAATACGTAACATCTGCACGTGCATTGTCTTACGTAAGCGCACAAGAAAGAAATATTCGATCATCATTACTTTTCCCTTTATATGTAGAAGACGAATTAAAGGGATTTTGGATACTTGAGGATATACGAACAGAATCATTTGATTCAGCAGAGCAGACGCAACTTAGCATAATAAAAGACAATATAACATTGGTACTTCAAAATAACGATTACGCAATTAACTTAGAGAATAAGACACATGAACTTGAAAATGCAAATAAAAAATTAGAAGAAATGGCCAATCGCGATGGACTTACAGGTGCATTTAATAAAGCATATATGCATCAAAAATTAGACGAAGTTTTTAATGGTAATAGGCGTCAAGCAGCACTTGCCATCATGGATATAGACTATTTTAAGAGTTATAATGACCAAAATGGCCATATGGAAGGCGATAACTTACTTCGTAGTTTAGCAAAACTTCTTAGCGATAGTTTAAGAGAAAATGATATGTTGTTTAGGTTTGGTGGAGAAGAGTTTGTAATATTATTCTCTGATACAACAAGTGAAAATGTTACAATGGTAGCCGAAAGAATAAGACAAAAAGTTGCAGACTATGTTTTCCCATATGAAGAAAAGCAACCAAATGGTAACTTAACAATTTCAGTAGGTGTTGCTTTTTGTCCAACTGATTCATTAGACAAACAACAACTTTTGACAATAGCAGATGAAAGATTATATAAAGCTAAAAATGGCGGTAGAAACAGAGTAGTAGTCGATTAAGGAGTATTTATGGAAGAAATAATAAAATATGAAGTTGGGGAAATAATAGAATTAAAAAAAATACATCCGTGTGGTGCAAAGACTTGGAAAGTTTTAAGAAATGGCGTCGATTATAGATTAGAATGCACAGGGTGTGGCCATATAATATTAATTCCGAGGATAAAGTTAATGAAAATGATAAAAAAATAGGAGTTGAATAAATCAACTCCTATTTTTTAGTCGCATCCGCAACCATTGTTACAACCACATCCGTTACCTATACCATTGTTATTACCACAGCAGCAACAAACAAGGATATGTATAAGTATGATCCAAAGACAGCTGTTGTTACCAAAACCACATCCGCAGTTATTCACTAAGTATCACCTCCAAAGCTTAGGATAGTATATAGTATGTGATGGGTTAAAATTGTGTTACAATTTTCTTTGTAACTTTATATATTTTACTTGAATAAAATATTCAGTATTATATAATAATACCGACTAGAATATTTTTTTATGAAAGGAAGTATGAAAATGCTTTTAGACAAAATTCTTCCCCCTGCTAAAATACATATGATTGGTATAGGTGGAATTAGCATGAGTGGACTTGCAGAAATTTTGAAAAACAAGGGCTATGTTGTATCTGGCTCTGACATAAATAAAACACCAATTACCGAGAAGCTTGAATTAAATGGTATTAAAGTTTTTTATGAACATAATGAGAATAATATAGAGGACGCGGATGCGGTAATTTATACTGCTTCAATAAAAAAAGATAATCCGGAATATGTTAAAGCAGAAGCTCTTAATTTGCCACTTATTGAACGTTGCACGTTACTTGGTGAAATCTCGGCAAGTTATAAAAATTCTATTGCAATAGCGGGAACTCATGGTAAAACGACAACAACATCTATGATTTCGCTTGCTTTTTTAGGTGCGAATATGGACCCTACTATTTCTGTTGGTGGTGTTGTGCCGGAAATAGATAGCAATTATAAGATTGGGAATAGTGAATTTTTTGTTACTGAGGCGTGTGAATATGTTGAGAGCTTTTTATCGTTAAAGCCACATTGCTCGATTGTGTTAAACATTGAAGAGGACCATTTAGATTATTTTAAGGATATAAATCATATAAAATCTGCATTTAATAAATTTGTTGCAAAAACAGATACAGATGGTTTTACTATAATCAATAATGACGACAAAAACTGTAGAGAACTTACGATTAAATCTAATTTGATAACGTTTGGAATAGACAATAAATCAAATGTTATGGCTAAAAATATTGATATTGAAGATGGTTATACCACTTTTGATTTAATCTATAACGATAATTTTGTAGCACAAATTAAACTTTCAGTACTTGGTAAGCACAATGTGTATAATGCACTTGCTTGTCTTAGCACATGTTTAGCATACAATGTGCCTATTGATTCCGTTAAAGACACATTACTTAAGTTCCATGGTGCTAAAAGGCGTTTTGAGTATAAAGGTACTTTTAATGATATTGAAGTTTATGATGATTATGCACATCATCCATCGGAAATAAAGGCAACTTTAAAGGCAGCGAAACTTAAAAATGCGAATAAAATATGGTGTGTTTTCCAGCCACACACTTATACTAGAACTAAAACATTACTTGGTGAGTTTGCCAAGGCCTTTGTTGATGCAGATAATGTAATTATTACAGATATTTATGCTGCTCGTGAAAAAGATACTGGGCTAGTTCATTCTAAAGATTTAGTAGATGAAATTAATGCGGTGTCTAACAATGCTATTTATATTAAGAGTTTTGAAGAAATAGAAGACTATTTGAAAGAAAATGCTAAGAAAGATGATGTTATTTTTACTGTTGGCGCGGGAAATGTGTTTAAGATAGGTGATGATTTGGTTAATAAGTAAAAAAATATTGAAAATAATATAACATAAATAAAAAAATGAGCCGATACTACCTTAAGAAAGGTAGATGTTTTCTCATGAGAAGAATAAATTTGAATTATAAAAATACGATTATTATTAAAAAGCAGGGCTAAAAATAGCGTTGCTTTTTGTAGTTTAAATTATAGTTTGTTAAAGGGGGTACAAATATGAAAAAACTAATAACGTTGTTATTCATTTTAATAATATTAATAACGCCAACGTATGCATATACAGTAGAGAAAACAGTGTTGTCTAAAAGTTTAACCACAACGGTAGATAAGGACACTAAAGTAACAATAAGATATAACGAAATACCGGGGTATGATTTTACTAATTGGACCACAACAGGCATAACGTTATTTGATGCAACAGATACGCAGCAAATATTTAATATGCCAGAAAATAATGTAACATTGACTGCAAATGTAGCGGTAACAAGTTATACAATTTCATATAACTTAAATGGAGGAACAGCAAGTAATCCAACAAGTTATAATATAAATAGTAATGCAATAACATTGACTAACCCAACAAAAAATGGTTGCACTTTCTTAGGTTGGACAGGAAGTAACGGTGCTACACCACAAACAACAGTAACAATACCCAAAGGAAGCACTGGAAATAAAGTATATACAGCAAGATGGAGTAGTAATGAATATACGGTAACAGTGACTAAAAATAATGGTGGTACAGTAACACCAGGAACAAGTACAGTAAATTATGGCAGTAATTTAACGTTTAATATAACTGCAAATACAGGGTACACAATAAGTAATATAAAGTTAAATGGAACAAATCAGTCAATAACAAATAATACACAAATGAGTTATGCATTAAATAATATAACAGCAGACAAAACATTTGCAGTAACATTTGCACCAATAACATATACAATAGCATATACATTAAATGGAGGAACGGTAAGTGGAAATCCAACAAGTTATACAATAGAAACAAGTACGATAACTTTAAAAAATCCAACAAAATCAGGGTATACTTTTTCAGGGTGGATAGGTAGCAATGGTAGTACTCCACAAACAAATGTTACAATACCGCAAGGAAGTACAGGAAATAAAACATATACAGCGGTTTTTAATGAAAATGATTTAGTAATAACTTTTAATGCTAATGGTGGTACCGGTAGTATGAGTCCACAATATGTATCGAAGAACGTAGCAACACCATTAACGGCAAATACATTTACATATACAGGGAAAACATTTGCGGGGTGGGCAGAAAGTAGTGGTGGCAGTGTAGTATATGCAAATGGAGCAAGTATAACTACAACAACCGACAAGACACTATATGCTAAATGGGTATTATATGGTGACGTCAATATGGATGGAAGTGTAACCCTAGCAGATAGTACAAGACTAAGAGGTGTTGTTAACGGTTCGGTTAATGTGTCAGAAATATGTTCAGAAGCAGCAGATGTTAACTTAGATGGAACTTTAAATACTATAGATGTATTGGCAATTAAATACCATTCTAACAGTGTAAATGGATTTGGAACATTACCAATCACAAATATTCGTACAATTACCTTTAATTCAAATGGTGGAACAGGCACAATGGATATGGATATTGCAGTAAGTGGAGTTGCAAAAATACTTCCTACAAACACCTTTACAGCACCAAGTGGTAAGGTATTTGGTGGCTGGATAGACGGTGCAACAACTGGAGATGTAGCATATAAAGATGGAGCAAGCATCACGACAACAACTAATAAGACATTATATGCTAAATGGGTAGATTATGGTGATGTA
>JAFSUW010000017.1 GCA_017450465.1 Clostridia bacterium
AGTTTTTGCCGGTCAAAAAAACTGGATGTTTTTTTGAGTGACGATTAAGGCATGGATGCCGCATCGGAACGACCGGCAATCGTTTTGGCTAGAAATGATAAAACGTAGCGCTTGTGAGCGTTATTTTTTATATTTTGTATTTACAAATAATTTGATATAAAAATTTTTTCTCAGATAAACAACAATTTATCTAATTTCATATTACTTACTTCAAAATGTATTTAGCCAAAACAAAAGAGACCGTTTACCCCGGTCTCTTTTGTTTTGAATATTTTATACGCAAATATCCTTATTCACATTTGCTTAATTTTATTATACCACATTTCAATATTTTTTATAAAACTTATTATTCTCTATTTTACTGCTGCATCTAGTGCAAGTTCTAGCATTGTATTAAATGAAAGTTGTCTTTCTTCTGCAGTAAGTTCTTCTTTTGTCACTAAACTATCACTTACGGTAAGTAGGCATGAGGCCTGTCTATGGAACACATTTTGGGCTAAATGGAATAAACCAAATGACTCCATTTCTACTACGTTTGCGCCATATTTTTCTATTAGTTCTTCTTTGTTTGCATTGCCATAAAATGCATCTGTGCAATGTATATTACTTTTTATTATACGTACATTTTTTTCTTCTGCTGTTTTTATTATTAAGTCATTTAATTCGCTACTTGATGGTATTATATTACCGGTAAAACCATTTTGAGTTTTTGGAAATGTTGATTCGCTATATGCCTTATCTACTAAAATTATATCTCTTACATGTATATCTTTATTATATGAACCACAACTTCCAACTCTAATAATTCTTTCAACATCATAAAAATTATATAATTCATAAGCATAAATTCCTATGCTTGGTATCCCCATACCATGTGCCATTACTGTTATTGTTTTTCCTTTATACTCACCAGTATATGCATTCATTCCCCTTACATCATTTACAAGTTTAGCATTGGTTAAATATGTTTTTGCGATAAAAGTCGCACGAAGTGGATCTCCTGGCATTATTACTGTTTTGGCTATTTCACCAATTTGCGCTTTATTATGTGGTGTTGGCATTTTTATTCCCCCTTTAATTTTCTTTTTTACCATCTGTAATTTCTTTTACTACATTATCATAAATTTCCTTTGGTGCCTTATCTTTTAAGTTCTCAGAATTATCTCCCATGTACCTTACAAGTTTTTGTAATACTACATTGCTCTTTATTTTACTTTCTACGAATTTAACTACTTCTTCTATTTTGGTTTGGTCTATCTTTCCAGTGTATATGTTTTCAGCAAGTGCAATTATTGCTTCGCCTAAAGCTGCTACAAAAACTCCAGCGACTACTGCATTTAGTGCCGATGTTGCAATGTTTGGGATTGTCTTTAATGCAGATAATGTGGCTCGTGCTACATTTGTTATTGCCGCTGAACCAACAATTGCTGAAACCAAATCGCCTCTTATATTTACATTATATATTTTTAGTATTGCTTTAGTTAAGCCGGTTTCAAGTGGTACCAAAATTGCAGAATCGGCAAACGGAATTGGCACAGCACCTACTATTACCGCAGCAGTTGTTGCACCTGCATTTACTGCATTTGCTGTATGTCTTTTTTGAAGTAAAATCATCCTTGCTACATTTTCTTTACTTATTCTCTTCGCTTCCGGTGCACATTCAATTGTTGCATTACAAAGTTCTTCTATTCCTTTTGGTTCTACTATAGTTTCATCATCTATCTGGTAAGCCATGGCAACTACAGGAATTATTCTTTGAAGATTAACCGCTTTACCTCTTGCAAATGCTTTACTTACTTCTTCTATATTTTCTTTTTCATCAGCAAGTGAGTACGACTTTGTTATTACTGCAAATATAGGAATGTTCTTCCATCCACGTAACAACTTATTCATTAAATTAATGTTGTGGTAAAACATTCTACGCGATGTTCCTTCAACGCAGTACCAAACAGCATCAATACCACTGTCGTTTGATGTTAAATTTTCTTTCGAATATTTCTTTACTTGATTTATTGTTTTTATTTGCTCGATTAAACTATATTCAAAACCTTTGGTGTCGATAAAACGTATTGGCCAAGTAGTAGAATCATAAACTGTAATGTTTTTTGTACTTGCTTCTCCTACTCCTGTTTCAATTTGTGCACCTGATACTGCTTCTATTAGTGTACTTTTTCCAACACCTGAATTACCTACTACTAATACATTTATTCTATCCATTTTTCCCTCCAAATTGCAAATTATTGTTTGTTGGGGAGTTTGATTATGGCTTGCCATAATCAAACTCTACAAACAGTAATTTGTTTCTTTCACACAAATAATATCATTTTTGTGTTATGTTTTCAATAGCACAAAAAAAGACTCATATCTGAGTCCTTTTTTGTATTTATTTTTATTATTCAATTTCTGTCCAATTTAAATTATAGAATAATTGACAAATTTGTGCTCTTGTTAGCAAACTCTTTGGTGCAAATGTATGTTTTGTATCCATACCACTTGTAATACCAAAATTATATGCATTCATTACAGTTTCTTTATACATTTCATCTATTTCTTCATAGTCTGGAACATCTTTTGGAGCAAATTCAGTTTCTACATCTACTAATTCATCTGCCTTTGCTAAATACATCGCACTAATTGCTTCTTCACGAGTTATTGCTCTATCATAGTACTTTTCATTTAATTCTGCATCTGGTGTAATAAAACCAGCATCTATACAATTTTGTGTGGCACGGCCTGACCAGTGACCATTTAATTCACCAAGTTCAAAACCTTTTGCTTTAGATACTATAGAACAGAATTGTCCGATTGTAAGTTGTGCTTCTGGATCAAATTTGTTGTTACCAACGCCACTTACAAGACCACCTTCTGCTAAAGCATTTACTGCTGTATAATACCATTCATTTACTGGAACATCAGTAAAACCTTTTGATTCTGTTTCTTCTATTTCTAAATCTCCTTTAGTAAGTGGAGCACTAACGAATGTGTACTCTTCTACTTCTCCTTCAGGTACTTTACTCATTTCTAATAAATTCATTGTTAATTTATTTCCTTCAATGTAAATACCTTCTGGTCTTCCGGCAGTTTGTGTAACTTCTGCAGGGAAAGTAATTGTCCATCTAGCTACCATACCCGCCATTATTGCATCAACTTCTTCTTGAGACATGCCAGACTCTTCACCACCAAGTTGTTCTTCCATTGCCTCTGTATCTGCTGTATCTTTTGTTGCCTTAAATGTAAATACTACGCTACCATCTGGATTTTGGTATAACTCTGTGTCCCCAGTATCCATTGAAACGTTGCCATCTTCATCTGCATTAACAACTGTAGCAAATTCTGTGATATCGTATTCTTTTTCTTCTGTTTGAACATAGTACTTAACACCATTTTCTTCATACTCATCTAAATCTCCTGTTTGTGCTTCTTCACCAAAAGATGATACCAATGCCTCATAAGCTGTTGCTGTTAATCCGCTTGTTGTTCTCATGTTTACATGGCCATCTTTTGATATATCCATATTTACATCCATATACATACATCCTGTAAAAAGACTTATTACTAAAACTAACAGAAATACTTTAATTAAACTTTTCATTTTCCTTCCTCCTATATAAATTTTTCAACATTTAATCTATCGGGAAAAAAATGCTTTTTGTTAATAGTTATTAAAGAAAAAATATAAAAATAAAAATATTAAAAAGTATTGACAAACGCTATTCAATAGTATATAGTTAACAAGTAACCAATTGAGGGCCTTTAGCTCAGTTGGTCAGAGCTACCGGCTCATAACCGGTTGGTCCGGGGTTCGAGTCCCTGAAGGCCCACCAAAAATGGAAGGGTTCCCGAGCGGCCAAAGGGGGCAGACTGTAAATCTGTTGCGTCATCGCTTCGGTGGTCCGAATCCACCCCCTTCCACCAAATAAAAAAGCATCCGAAAGGATGTTTTTTTATTTGGTGGAAAAGGGTAGTTGGATTTGGACCAAGTCCGTCGTAGCACCTCGCAAGTTTACTTGCGAGAGTGTGAAGTCTCGAGTACGATGTTTTTTTCGGGCACCGCTTTGGCGGTCGAAAAAAACGAGAACGCAGAGTACCCACCCCCATTTGAGTGTTTTTTATTTGGTGGAAAAGGGTAGTTGGATTTGGACCAAGTCCGTCGTAGCACCTCGCAAGTTTACTTGCGAGAGTGTGAAGTCTCGAGTACGATGTTTTTTTCGGGCACCGCTTTGGCGGTCGAAAAAAAC
>JAFSUW010000018.1 GCA_017450465.1 Clostridia bacterium
AAGAAACTAAAAAAACTGAAACAAAAACTACAACAAAGTCAACAACTACAACTAGTGGTAAAGTTAGAACATTTTGGCCAGACGATGTAGTAGAAGTAGAACCAGGTGTAATCCAGACACCAGATGGGCGCCTTCTTGAATATACAGATGTCGTACAGTATGAAGCAACAGCATATTGCCCTTGCTATAATTGCTGTGGAAAATATCCAAGTAATAAATATTATGGAATAACTAAAACAGGAACGAAAGCAAAAGTTGGAACAATAGCAGTAGATCCACGAAAAATTCCACTTGGGACAAAGTTATACATAGAGGGTTTAAATGGCGCCAAAAACTATGGCGATGGAGTTGCTGAAGATATAGGTGGTGCAATAAAAGGTAATATAGTTGACTTATATTTTGAAACACATGCAGAAACAACAAAATGGGGAAGACAGCAGGTAAAAATTTATATATTGAAGTAATTAAGGAGCGAACTTAAGTTCGCTCTATTTTTTTGTCGAAAAATAAAACAATTTGTAATTTTATGTGAACCTCTTGACATTGGCTTAAGTCGGTGCTATTATATTGCAAGTACGTTAAAAACCCATCAATCCTATTATTGTCAATAAGGAGGACGTAAAATGAACACATATGCATTGAAAATTCCCCGGCTGTTTACTGGGGATAACGTGATTACAGTGGTTGACAAGAATAACCCTGTATCCGTTCACAGGACGTTAGGAAGCAAAGATATTGTAATGGTTGATTCGGATCATATTCGTGAGTATGAGTGGTATATTGTATCGGTTGAAGATGACGAGATTATAATGGTAAATGGCGACAAGTGGCATCGTTTCAGTTGCATCGATCACGGTTTTAAGGACACAGTCCGCATGAACAATGCCCCGGAACTTCTCGGCCTCATCCAGAGAAAGGGCTACAAACTTCCTCAGAAAGTTGAAGCTTTACTTCACACTTCGCTGAACGAACTTTTCAGTAAACCCATATTCCGCACAGAAACTCGCGAGTGGAGCACTGCAAGTGTATTTATCCGCTATAAAGATGCGCTTGAGGAGCTTCACAAGACCGTTAACGACTTCGTAAATCAGGCAAAGATAGACACGTTATTCGATAAGCTCATCGTTTCGCTTGCGATTGGTGATGCAAATCTGATGTACAATACCGGTAGAATTATGCTGTCACCGATTATTCGTGAGGAGCTCAAAGAAGCAACGATGCAGTTTAAGAGGATTCGTTCACTCGCTTTCGATACTGCAGATGCTGCTAAGGGAATTCACAAATGGTCCAGCGAATGGAAAACGTCAGTCAAATTCGAAGGTATAGATCTTGTTGTGCGTGTGCACCGTGATCATGTCTATGTCCTGATTCCGCATGGTAAAGATGGCTACATCATGGAGTGCGTCGGCTGGTTCGATTTCTATTGATAAGGGCGGGGGAAACCCCGCCTTTTCATTTTTAAAATATTTTTTATTTAAATATTGAAAAAAATTCGAAAAAATCAAAAAAATTCAAAAAAAGTACTTGCCAAAATATTGATTTTGTAGTAAACTAATACACGTTGTGACATATACGCGTTGAAGTGAAAGATGGCGCAAATCGTGTAAGCGATAAGGTGGGAACTTTCATGGAGCATGTCCGATTTTAAACCGGGCGACAAGCAAAAACCTAAAAATAATCGTTTGGCGTTGATTTTGTATGTATTTCCCGGGATAGGTGGGTGTATTACCCACGTTTTCCGGTTTTTAAATATACGTAATTGAAACACCCGGCGACGTTGATAAATGCTTGGCGCTAAATTAAACTATAAAAGGAGGAATTGATGTGACAAGTAACAGCGAAAAAATCAGAATAAGATTAAAGGCTTATGAACATCAAGTGTTAGACCTTTCTGCAGCAAAAATTATCGACACTGCAAAAAGAACGGGTGCAAAAATTTCAGGACCTATTCCACTTCCAACAGAGAAGGAAATAGTAACAATAATTAAATCACCTCACAAACACAAAGATTCAAGAGAACAATTCGAAATGAGAACACACAAAAGACTCATTGATGTATTGTATCCAACACAAAAAACAATTGAAGCACTAACAAAACTTGATTTACCTGCTGGTGTTGAAATTGAAGTTAAACTATAAGTTTAACAAGTCATGTTCATGAAAATGAACCAATAACTTAGAAGAGAGGAAGAGAAAAAATGAAAAAAGGAATTCTAGCAAAGAAAGTAGGAATGACACAAATCTTTTTAGAAGATGGTAAATTAGTTCCTGTAACAGTATTAGAAGCAGGTCCTTGTACAGTTGTTCAAAAGAAAACTGTTGAAACAGATGGCTACAATGCAATCAAAATTGCATTTGGTGAAGTCCGTGAAAAATTAGTTAACAAACCTGCCAAAGGCGAATTCGCAAAAGCAAATACTGAAGTAAAAAGACATTTAAGAGAATTAAGATTAGATGATATTAGTTCTTATAATGTAGGAGATGAAATTAAAGCTGACATTTTTGCAGCTGGTGATAACGTTGATGCATCTGGTGTTACAAAAGGACACGGATTTGCTGGTGTTATCAAAAGACATGGTGCACATAGAGGCCCTATGAGCCACGGTTCTATGTATCATAGACGTCCAGGTTCAATGGGTGCACACAGTGATCCAGGTAGAGTATTCAAAGGAAAAATCTTACCAGGTCATATGGGTAGTGATAACGTAACAATCTTAAACTTAGACATCGTTAAAGTTGATGTTGATAAAAACTTAATTTATGTAAAAGGTTCAGTACCTGGAATTAAAGGAAGTTTATTATGTTTAAGAGATTCAATAAAGAACAAGTAGAAAGGAGGAGTTATTAATGCCTAAAGTTGATTTATATAATATGGATGGAAAAGTAATAAGCGACATCGAATTAAGTGATAACGTTTTTGGTGCTGAAGTAAACGAAGATGTTTTATATTTAGCAGTTGAAAGTTACCTTGCAAATCAAAGACAAGGAACACAATCAACAAAAACAAGATCAGAAGTAAGCGGCGGTGGAATTAAACCTTGGAAACAAAAAGGAACAGGCCGTGCTCGTCAAGGTAGTATTCGTGCACCACAATGGATTAAAGGTGGTATTGCCTTAGGTCCAAAACCAAGAACATATACAATAAAGTTAACAAAGAAGGTTAAAAGACTTGCATTAAAGTCAGCTCTTTCTTCTAAAGTTGTTGAAAACAATATAATGGTTCTTGATGAAATTAAATTAGATGAAATCAAAACAAAGAACATGGTAAACATGTTAAATAACTTAAAGCTTGATACAAATGCTTTAATAGTATTAGGAGAAAAGGATGAAAACGTTGTAAGATCTGCTAAGAACATACCAAATGTTAAAACAGCATATGTAAATACAATAAATGTATATGACATAATAAAATACAACAAGTTCATCGTAACTCGTGATGCAGTAGCAAAAATCGAGGAGGTGTATGCATAATGACAGCTCAGGAAATTATAATTAGACCTTTAGTTACAGAAAAAAGTAATATGGCAATGGCTGAAGGTAAATATACATTTGAAGTTCACAAAGATGCTTCAAAAACAGAGATAAAGAAAGCTGTTGAGCAACTTTTCAATGTAAAGGTTGTAGCAGTTAACACAGTTTCGATGCCTGGTAAAATGAAGAGAATGGGTGTTCATTCAGGAAAAACTCCTGACTGGAAAAAAGCAATCGTAAAGATTGATACAAACCCTAGTGACGCAGAATACCTTGATAAAGGTGGAAAGAAAGTTACATCAGGTAAGAAATACAATACTGAGATAGAAGATTTTAATCCTCAAGTATAATAATAGAATGGAGTGAAAAAAATGGGAATCAAAAAATATAGTCCAACAACTCCTTCAAGACGTAACATGGCTGTATCTACATTCGAAGAGATAACAAAGAAAACACCTGAAAAATCACTACTTGCACCACTAAGTAAAAAGGGTGGAAGAAACTCATATGGTAGAATAACAGTTAGACACATCGGTGGAGGAAATAAGAGAAAATATAGAATAATTGATTTCAAGAGAAATAAAGACAATATGGATGCAAAAGTAATTGGTATCGAATACGATCCAAATAGAACTGCAAACATTGCTCTTCTTGAATATGAAGATGGTGAAAGAAAATACATTTTAGCACCTATCGGATTAAATACTGGTGATACAGTACGTTCTGGCGCAGATGCAGATATCAAGCCAGGTAATGCATTACCAATAGAAAATATTCCAGTTGGTACAATGGTACACAATATCGAAATGAAACCTGGTAAAGGCGGTCAAATTGCAAGAACAGCCGGAATAGCTGCACAAATAATGGCTAAAGAAGGCGAATATGCACACTTAAGACTTCCTTCAGGCGAAATGAGACTTATTAGTATCAAATGTAAAGCAACAGTTGGTGAAGTTGGAAACACAGATAGTGAAAACGTTTCACTTGGTAAAGCAGGTAAAACAAGACATTTAGGAATCAAACCTACAGTACGTGGTGCTGTTATGAATCCTAATGATCACCCACATGGTGGTGGTGAAGGTAAATCTCCAGTTGGACGTCCAGGACCTGTTACTCCTTGGGGTAAACCAGCACTTGGATATAAGACAAGAGATAAGAAGAATCCTTCAAATAAATATATTGTAAGAAGAAGGAACGCAAAATAAATTCTAAAAAAACCAATAGAAAATAAAGGGGTGAAATGAATGAGTCGTTCATTAAAGAAAGGACCATATGTCGCAGAAAGCTTAATGAAAAAGGTCCAAGAAATGAATAAAAGTAATGAAAAAAGTGTAATCAAGACTTGGTCAAGATCTTCAACAATATTTCCTAATATGATAGGTCATACAATCGCTATCCATGATGGTAGAAAACATGTACCTGTATATATAACAGAGGAAATGGTTGGACATAAATTAGGTGAATTTGCACCAACAAGAACATTTAAAGGTCACACAGACCGTGCTGCTAAAACAACAGCTGCAGCAGGTGGCGCAGCACCAGCAGCTAACAAGTAAAAGGAGGGATAACGTTGAGTACTAGAACTAAGGAAGAGGTACAAGAAATTTGGGAAGCCACTCTTGCTCCTCATAGAAAATATAATAGACCTCCAAGACTTACTAAAAGCGAAAAGAAATTGATAGGTGTAGGTAAGGACGAAGGTCGCGCAACATTAAAATTTGCAAGAATATCATCAAGAAAAATTATGATAGTAGCAGATTTAATTAAAGGTAAAAATGCAGTTGAAGCATTAAATATCTTAAAGTTTACATCAAAAGCTGGTTCAGATATTTTAGCAAAATTACTTAAATCAGCAATTAGTAATGCAGAAAATAACAATAGTTTATCAGCAGACAATCTTGTAGTTAGTGAGGTTTATGCAAATCAAGGACCTACAATGAAGAGATTAATGCCAAAAGCACAAGGTAGAGGCGCAAGAATTAGAAAAAGAACAAGCCATATAACAGTTGTGCTTAAAGAATCTAAATAAGGAGGGTCATTAAATGGGACAAAAGACACATCCACATGGTGTAAGAGTCGGTATCATTAAAGACTGGGATTCTAAATGGTATGCTGATAAAAAGCAATTTGGGGATAACTTAGTTGAAGATGATAAGATTCGTAAATATGTTAAGAAAAAATTATATGTAGCAGGAGTTTCAAATATAAACATTGAAAGAACTGCAGGAAAAGTTAAAGTAAAAGTAAACACAGCAAAGCCAGGCCTTGTAATTGGTAAAGGTGGAGAACTTGTTGAAATCTTAAGAAAAGATTTAACAAAAATGACAGGTAAAGAAATTGCTATTGATATTACAGAAGTTAAGAATCCTGAAGTTGACGCACAACTTGTTGCAGAAAACATAGCAGGACAAATTGAAAAGAGAATAGCTTTTAGACGTGCTATGAAACAAGCAATGGGAAGAGCTATGAAAATGGGAGCAAAGGGAATTAAAACTTCAGCTTCTGGAAGACTTGCAGGCGCAGAAATTGCAAGAACAGAGCATTATCATGAAGGAACTATTCCACTTCAAACATTAAGAGCGGATATTGACTATGGTTTCAGCGAAGCTGATACAACATATGGAAAAATCGGTGTAAAAGTTTGGATATATAAAGGTCAAGTGCTTCCTACAAAAAAACAAAGAACAAGCAAGAAAACTGAAGGGGGCGAATAATTATGTTGATGCCTAAAAGAGTTAAACATAGAAAAGTACAAAGAGGTAGAATGACAGGTGTTGCAACACGTGGTAACGTTGTATCTGATGGAGAATTTGGATTACAAGCAACAGAACCTGCTTGGATAACAGCTAACCAAATCGAAGCTGCCAGAATTGCTATGACACGTTACATCAAAAGAGGTGGTCAAGTTTGGATTAAAATTTTCCCTGATAAGTCAGTAACAAAGAAACCTGCTGAAACTCGTATGGGTAGTGGTAAAGGTTCACCTGAACAATGGGTTGCAGTTGTTAAACCTGGAAGAGTATTATTTGAAATCGCTGGAGTATCAGAAGAACTTGCTAGAGAAGCTATGAGACTTGCAAGCCACAAGCTTCCTATCAAATGTAAGTTCGTTGCTCGTGAAAATTTAATGGGTGGTGAAGATGATGAAGCCAAGTAAAATAAGAGAAATGACATCAGAAGAGCTACAAGAAGAGCTCGCAAACTTAAAAAATGAATTATTCAAATTAAGATTTCAAAGTGCAACAAAGCAACTTGATAATCCAATGAGAATAAATACAATAAAGAAAGATATAGCAAGAGTAAAGACTGTAATCAGAGAAAATGAATTAAAGGCGGCAAAGTAGACCATTGAAAGGAGTGAAACTAATGGAAGAAACAAGAGGAAGAAGAAAAACTAGAATCGGTAAAGTTGTAAGCGATAAAATGGATAAAACAATCGTTGTTACAATAGCTGAAAGTAAGAAACATCCTTTATACAAGAAAGTTGTTAAAACAACTTATAAATTAAAGGCACACGATGAAGAAAATACTTGCAAAGTAGGCGATACTGTAAAAGTTGCAGAAACAAGACCACTTAGTCACGACAAAAGATGGCGCCTTGTTGAAGTAGTAGAACGTGCAAAATAGTAATTATTTAACCAAAACTAAAGGGGTGAATTAAATGATACAAGTGCAATCAACACTTAAAGTTGCAGATAACACTGGAGCAAAAGAAGTAATGTGCATAAAAGTGCTCGGTGGTTCACATAGAAAATATGCAAATATAGGAGATGTCATCGTTGTTTCTGTTAAAACCGCAACACCAGGTGGAGTTGTTAAAAAAGGCGAAGTAGCAAAAGCTGTTATCGTAAGATCAACAAAGGGTATTAAGAGAAATGACGGAACTGCTATTAAGTTTGATGAAAATGCAGCAGTTTTAATAAGAGATGATAAGACACCTAGAGGAACACGTATCTTTGGACCTGTAGCAAGAGAGCTAAGAGAAAAAGATTATATGAAGATTATTTCATTAGCACCTGAAGTATTATAAGTTTTAGGGCTAAAAAAGGGGTGAAAAATAGTGAACATCAAAAAAGGTGATACAGTATGTGTTATTTCTGGTAAGGATAAAGGCAAGAAAGGTAAAGTTCTTGTAACAGATCCTGCTAAAAATACAATATTAGTTGAAAACGTAAACATGGCTAAAAAGCACAAAAAAGCAAGAAGAGCAGATGAGCCAGGAGGAATTTTGGATCAAAACTTAGCATTTGATGCAAGTAAAGCTATGGTAGTATGTAATAAATGTAATAAGGCAACAAGAGTAGGACATAAGATTTTAGAAAACGGTAAAAAAGTAAGAGTTTGCATAAAATGCGGCGAAACTATTGATAAGTAAAGGAGGGAATCTAGATGGAAAGATTATTAGAAAAATATAACAATGAAATAGCAAAAGCATTACAAGGAAAATTTAATTATACTTCATCAATGCAGATTCCTAAACTTGAAAAGATTGTTGTTAACATGGGTGTAGGAGAAGTTAAGGAAAATCCAAAAGCCCTTGAAAATGCTATAAAAGATATGGAAACAATAACTGGTCAAAAAGCTGTTGTAACCAAAGCTAAAAAAGCTATAGCAACATTCAAGATAAGACAAGGAATGAGCATTGGTTGTAAAGTTACATTAAGAGGCGAAAGAATGTATACATTCTTAGATAAACTTATTAGTGTAGCATTACCAAGAGTTAGAGACTTTAGAGGTATTAATCCAAATTCATTTGATGGAAGAGGAAACTACTCAATGGGAATTAAAGAACAATTAATTTTCCCTGAAATCGAATATGATAAAGTTGATAAGATAAGAGGTATGGATATTATATTCGTAACAACTGCAAAAACAGACGAAGAAGCTAAAGAATTATTAACATTATTCGGAATGCCATTTGCAGGTTAAGGAGGGAGAAACAAAACATGGCTAAAAAATCAATGATAGCAAAACAAAAAAGAACACAAAAATTTTCAACAAGAGAATATAACAGATGCAAAATCTGTGGAAGACCACATTCTTATATAAGAAAATTTGGTATTTGCCGTTTATGCTTTAGAACATTAGCACATAAAGGACAAATCCCAGGTGTTAAGAAAGCAAGCTGGTAATTTAGTTTTATAGATACAAAATGATGTACTCATTTTGAAGGGAGGTAGAAAAATGAACTTAACAGATCCTATTGCAGATATGTTAACACGTATTAGAAATGCTAACTCTTCTAAACATGAAACTGTAGATGTGCCAAAGTCAAAAGTTAAAAAGGCAATTGCAGAAATTTTATTAGAAGAAGGATATATAAAAGGTTATACTGAAGATGATAGAAATATCATAATAACATTAAAATATGTTGGAAATAAGCAAAAAGTTATCTCTGGTTTAAAGAGAATTAGTAAACCTGGACTTAGAGTTTATGCTGAATGCGACAACTTACCAAAGGTATTAAATGGCCTTGGAATAGTACTTGTTTCTACATCAAAAGGTGTTATGACAGATAAGAAAGCAAGAGAATTAGGCATAGGCGGAGAAGTAATGGCTTATGTTTGGTAATTTAGTATAAACACTAAGAAACGAAGGGGTGAAAATAATGTCAAGAATAGGAAGAGAACCTATTACAATTCCTGCAGGAGTTGAAGTAAAAGTAAACGGTAATGAAGTAACTGTAAAAGGTGCAAAAGGAACAATAACAAAGAAATTGCATCCAAACATGAAAATAGAGGTTGAAGGAACTGAAATAAAAATCAGTAGACCAAACGATGAAAAGAATAATCGTGAATTACATGGTTTAACTAGATCTTTAATTAACAACATGGTAAAAGGTGTTTCTGAAGGTTTCTCAAAAGACTTAGAAGTAAATGGTGTTGGTTATCGTGCTCAAAAGCAAGGTAAGAAACTTGTAATGAACCTTGGATATTCACACACAGTTGAAATGGAAGAACCAGAAGGAATTACAATCGAAGTTCCAGATCCAAACCATATAACAGTAAAGGGAATTGACAACGAATTAGTTGGACAATTTGCAGCTGAAATAAGAACAAAAAGAGAACCAGAACCATATAAAGGTAAAGGTATTAAATATGCAACAGAGCATATAAGAAGAAAAGAAGGAAAGACAGGAGCAAAGAAATAAAGTAATTTCTTAGCGAAAGCGAACGATAGTGAAGCTTGAGGTTAGAAATTAGTTTCGCAAATGTGAGCGAAGCGAACATTTACGTTCCTAAAAACACATAAATGGGCTGTAACTCATTAAAAAGGAGGGAAACAAAATGGTAACAAAACCAAACAGCAACAAGCAAAGACAAATACGTCATGCTAGAGTAAGAAACAAAGTATCTGGTACAACAGCTAGACCAAGACTTAGCGTGTACAGAAGCTTAAATAACATATATGCTCAAGTAATCGATGATGATGCACAAAAAACATTAGTTTCAGCATCAACATTAGATGAAGAAATAAAGGGCAAATTAAAAGCAACAGGTAACAAAGAAGCAGCAAAAGCTGTTGGAGAATTAGTTGCAAAACGTGCTATTGATGCAGGCATCAAGGAAGTAGTATTTGATAGAGGTGGATACATCTATCACGGAAGAGTAAAAGAACTTGCTGATGCTGCAAGAGAAGCAGGATTAGAATTTTAATTAAACTATAAACACGATTAAAGGGGTGAAATAAATGGAAAACAACGAAACAGCTGAATTAAAAGAAAAAGTTGTTGCTATAAATAGGGTTGCCAAAGTTGTTAAAGGTGGTAGAAATTTTAGATTTAGCGCTTTAGTAATTGTTGGTGATGAAAATGGTCACGTTGGTGCTGGAACAGGTAAATCAACTGAAGTTCCAGACGCTATTAAAAAAGCAATTGAAGATGCTAAGAAAAATATGATAGAAGTACCTATCGTTGACACAAGTATCCCACACGAAATAATGGGAGAATGTGGTGCAGGAAAAGTATTATTAAAACCTGCTGAAGAAGGTACTGGTGTTATCGCTGGTGGTGCTGTAAGACCTATACTTGAACTTGCTGGTATCAAGGATATAAGAACAAAATGTATAGGAACAAATAACCCAGGTAACGTTGTAAGAGCTACCATGAAAGCACTTAGTGAATTAAAAACTAAGGAACAAATGGAATCTTTAAGAGGTATAAAACTTTAATTCATAACTTATATAGTAATGATATGGAGGTGTTATAGATGGAATTAAACGAATTAGTACCAGCGGTGGGTTCACGTACAAAACCTTATAGAAAAGGTAGAGGTATTGGAAGTGGAAACGGAAAAACAGCAGGTAAAGGACATAAAGGTCAAAATGCTCGTTCAGGCGGTGGTGTAAGACCAGGTTTTGAAGGAGGCCAAATGCCTTTATATAGAAGACTTCCAAAAAGAGGTTTCAAAAACGTACTTGCTACAAGATATAGTGAAATAAATGTATCAACTTTAGATAAATTTGAAGATGGTGCAGAAATTACACCAGAATTACTTAAAGAAAGTGGTTTAGTTAAGAAACTATATGATGGTGTATCAGTAATGGGAAATGGAGAAATTACAAAGAAAGTAACAATTCATGCTCATAGATTCACAAAAACAGCTAAGGAAAAAATCGAAAAAGCTGGAGGCAAGGCAATAGTTATTGAATAATTTTTGTGATATAATAAATAGGGGTTGGGTTTTACCCCGTTCATAGAAACAAAAAATTGTAGGGGCGATTATTAATCGCCACATAAACTTCAGTTTTTGAAAGGAGGTACAACGTGTTTAAGATATTAAAAAATGCTTGGGCAGTACCTGATTTAAGGAAAAAAATATTAATAGTATTAGCACTAATATTAGTGTTTAGATTTGGATCATATATTCCAGTACCAGGAATAGATAGATCACAATTAAGTACCTTATGGATAAATCAAGAAGGTGGAATTGGTGGATTATTTAATATAATTACTGGTGGAGCTTTATCGCAAGTATCAATATTTGCAATGAGTATTACACCATATATTAACGCATCAATTATCATTCAACTTTTAACAATTGCAATACCAGCATTAGAGCGTATGTCAAAAGAAGGAGAAGAAGGCAGAAAGAAACTTGCACAATATACAAGATACTTTACAATAGTACTTGCATTGATTCAAGCTATCGGCTTATCAATAAGCTTTAGCTCTGCATTTCACGATAAGAACTTCTTAACATATGCAATAGTAGTAATGTCACTTACAGCTGGAACTGCATTTATTATGTGGCTTGGCGAACAAATGACAGAGTATGGTATTGGTAATGGTACATCACTTATCATCTTTGCTGGAATTTTAGCAGGTGGAAGTGCAGCACTTCAAAGTTTAGTTACACAAACTGGATTCTTTGATAGTTTGTGGGGTAAAGTATCATTTGCAGCAGTAATACTTGGTGTATTAATCTTAATTGCTGCAATAGTATGGGTACAAGAAGCAGAAAGAAGAATACCTGTTCAATATGCAAAAAGAGTAGTAGGAAGAAAAATGTATGGTGGACAATCAACACATATTCCTATTAAAGTAAGTTTAGCAGGTGTTATTCCAATCATCCTTGCAATGTCACTTATGATGTTCCCAGCAATGATAATAAACTTTGCAAAAGGTGGGGCAGCAACAGGTTTCTGGGGAGCAGTTGCACAAGTATGTTCTCCTTCTACAGGAGCTGCTTGGTATATATATGTATTACACTGCATAATATATTCACTATTAATCATTGGATTTACTTATTTCTACACATTAATAGTATTTAATCCAGTAGAAGTAGCAAATACATTAAAGAAAAATGGTGGATTTATACCAGGAATAAGAGCAGGAAAACCAACAGCAGATTATATAAATGGAGTATTAAATAGAGTAACATTATTTGGTGCTATATTTATAGCAATCGTTGCAATAATTCCAGTAGTAGTACAAGCACTAACTGGAATAAGACTTGGCTTTGGTGGAACAACAATCCTAATCGTAGTTGGTGTTGCATTAGAGACAACAAAACAATTAGAATCACAACTTGTAATGAAACATTACAAAGGATTCTTAGATTAATAAAAACGGCCTTTGGGCCGTTTTTTAGTAGAATAAAATATTTTGAGAAAACACTTGTAAAATTTGGTATATATGATATAATAAAAATAACAGATACGCACAATCTGTTGTGCATTTTGAGCAAAAAGAAAGAGACCAGCTGTGACTGGTCTCTTTTTTTGGCTATTACTTGCAAGTTGAAGTAAGTAAAATGAAAATTATAAGTATTAGCCAAAGTGTACGCACAACTATTTTGTGCATTTTGGGCACCTCCTTCCTACCACATGCTTGGTAAAAAGTGGTATATTTATAATAACATATGCTATTCCAAAAATAAACATATATGTTTAAAAATGTAATTGTAAAATATCGACAAAATTCGACAAATTGTTGTTTGTAGTGGAGGTTAAATTTACAAAATTCGTAGGGGCGGGGTTCCATCCCCGCCCGCAAATATTGTGCACGGGCGAGCCAGGAGACTCGCTCCTACAGTTTAATAATTCACCAACATATATTCATTCATCCCCGACAAACAACAATTTATTAAATAAATAGTAAAAAATTCCCGATAAACAAATCGAGGTGGTAAACATGAAAATTGGATGCCCAAAGTGTGGATCAAACGTTAGTTTTAAGCCAGAAACTCAAAATTTCTATTGTGAACATTGCGGTCAACATAGTGATATAGGAGAATTCTCAGTTGACTTAGAAAACGTAAACGATAATTATGATGAATGCACATGTAGTAGCTGTGGTGCTAAATTAATAGTGGGTAAAAACACGACAATAACGGTATGTGTATATTGTGGTAGCAATCAAATAATAACTAATAGATTTACAGGAAAATTTTTACCAGATGAAATAATTCCATTTAAGGTTAGCCAAGAAGAGTTTATAAGAAAGCACAAAAAATATATTAATCATAGATTATTAGCACCTAGAAAGTTTAAAAAAAGTCCTAATATATTTAATATAAAGGGTATATATCTTCCTTTTTATATTTTTAATTATGAAATTAATGCTAAAGTAAGAGGGAGAATTAGAAGTACGATAAATCGTACTTTTGATGAATATTTTGAGGCAGAATATGATATGTTATTAACAGAATTAGAAGATGCATGTGTACAATTTGATGATAATATAAGGTTCGCATTAGAACCATTTAACTTTTCTGATTCTAAAAAATTTAATCCAGCATATTTATCAGGGTTCACTTCTGAAAATGGGGATAATAAGCTAAAAGATTTGTTAATTAAGGTAGATGATAGAGTAAAGTCAAAAACTAAGTCAAGGATTAACGTAGAATTAGGATACTGTACAGGTTGTAAAATTGAAAATAAATTAAATAATAATATAAAGTATATATTATTACCAGTATGGTTTTTTAATACGAAATATAATGATAAAATATATTCATTTTCCGTAAATGGACAAACAGGAAAAGTTGTAGGAAATGTTCCATATATTGTTTGGAAACGCAATTTATTATTGGCATTAACTTTTTTTATAACATGTTTATCTAAAATATGGTTATCAGAGTTGTATATATACATTGCTATTTTTGTAACATGTGTAGTTTATTTATGTATTGAGGGACGATACAAAAAAATGAATTATGCTTATGAAAAAAGAATTAGCAAAGAAAGAATAATAAATAAACCGCAAGTGTGTAAATCTTATTATAATGAAATGACCAAAAAAGAATATGAATCTCGTTTTGGAAAAGACTACAAAGAACTTGATATACAAATTGAAGAAAATAATCCAAGTACTGAAAATTAATAAAATTTAGAGGTGTTGTATATGAAAATTGGATGCCCAAAGTGTGGCTCTAATGTTACTTTTAAGCCAGAAACTCAAAATTTTTATTGTGAACATTGCGGTCAACATAGTGATATAGGGGAATTCTCAGTTGATTTAGAAAACATAAACGATAACTACGATGAATGTACGTGTAGTAGTTGTGGGGCAAAACTAATAGTAGGAAAAAATACAACAATAACAGTATGCATATATTGTGGAAGTAATCAAATAATAACAAATAGATTTACAGGAGAATTTTTGCCGGATGAAATAATTCCATTTAAGGTTAGCAAGGAAGAGTTTATTGAGAAATACAGAAAATTTATCAAGAAAAAGCCGTATGTACCTGATGAATTTAAAAAGGCAGATATTTTTGATATATTCGGAGTATATGTACCGTATTTAGTTTTCAAATATGATATTGACACTTATGCAAGAGGTGCAGCATATTTGGGCGAAGAGAACAAATATTTTGAAACTAAATATTTAATTAAGTATGTACAGTTAAAAGATATGTTCAAAAATTTACCAGATGATGTTATGTCTTCAATAGCACCATTCAATTTTTTAGAATCAGAAATATTTAACCCAGCATATTTAAACGGCTTTTGTGCTGAAAATGGTGATGAGAATAAAAAAGAATTAAAAGATCAATTTTTAAAAGAGTGGAAACCTGAGTTTATCAAGATAAACGATAGATTAAGAGATTATCATTTTTTTGGTGGAAAGTGTAATATAAAAGCTACGCTAAAATCTTGCAAACTCATATTATTGCCAGTTTGGTTTTTTAAGATAGATTATGGAATTGCTTCGTATCCTTATGCAATGAATGGTCAGACCGCTAAAATAGCCGGAAGAAGACTGCCAATTGATTGGTCGAATTTGTTTGATAAAGAGATATTACCAGGAATAGTAGGTCTTTTTATAGCAGGCGGAGGAATATATAATGCTTTTGGTTTTTGGGCTTTCATTTGTTTTTTACTTGTTGCTATAGGTTTGGTAGTTTATTACTTTGTTGATTTATTTAGGGATCATATAACCAAAGAAGATATTACAGTACCATTTATTTTGTCACAGAATGAGGAACTGTATAAAGAATATACACAAAAAGAGTATTATTCAATTTATCCAAAAGGCGACTGCCAAAAACTTGATAAAGAAGTGGAAATAAAAGAAGATTAATTCACATATTGAAACTTCCTAAAAAAAATGATAAAATAAGGCAAATAAAGAAAAAAAGGGAGGAATTTTAATGCGTTTAGTAATGTTTGGAGCACCAGGTTCTGGTAAAGGAACACAAGCAGAAAGATTAAGCACAAAATACAATATACCACAAATATCAACAGGTGAAATTTTTAGATCGTTAAAAAGAGGAGAGCAAATTCCAGGAATGACATTATCAAAAGATGTCGTAGATGAAATTTCTAATATAATAAATAGCGGAGCATTAGTTCCAGATGAACTTACAATCAGTGTACTAAAAAATAGAATATCACTTCCAGATTGCAAAAATGGTTTCATTCTTGATGGTTTCCCAAGAACAATAAATCAAGGGGAAGTTTTAGATAAAATGTTAAGTGAAGAAGGAACAAAGATTGACGGAGTTCTTGAAATAAATGTATCAGATGAAGCAATAATAAAAAGATTATCAGGAAGACGTACATGTCCTGCGTGTGGTAAAACATATCACATAACAGATAAGTTACCAACAGAGGCAGATAAAGAAGCATGCCCAGAGCATTGTGCAAACCTAATTCAACGTGATGATGATAAAGAAGAAGTAATAAGAAAAAGACTTGCTACATATCATGAAGTAACAGCAAAATTAAAACCATATTATGAAGCACAAGGAAAACTTGTTACAGCAAACGGAAAAGAAAAATTAGAAGACACAATAGCTGAAGTAGACGCTGCCATGAGTAAAATTGAACAATAATTTTTGTAGGGGCGATTATTAATCGCCCTTTTATATCGAAAGGACCAGTATTTATGATAACAATAAAATCAGAAAAAGAAATAGAATACATGCGTGAAGCAAACCATATAGTAGCACTTGCCTTACAGGCGATAGAAAAGGCAATAAAGCCAGGTATAACAACGTATGAACTAGATAAAATTGCAGAAAAAGTAATAAAAGAAAACCATGCGATACCTTCTTTTAAGGGGCAAGAGGGTTTTGAAGGTGCAAAGCCATTCCCAGCATGTATATGTGCATCGGTAAATCGCGAAGTCATTCACGGGATACCGGGAGACTATAAATTAAAGGAAGGCGACATCATAAGTATAGACATGGGAGCCGTAAAAAATGGTTATAATGGCGATGCTGCAAGAACATTTGCGGTAGGGCAGATATCTGATGTAGCACAAAAGTTGATAGATGTAACTCGTGAGAGCTTTTTTAGGGGAATAAAGAATGCAATACCGGGTAATCGTATAACAGATATATCGCATGCAGTACAAGAGTATGTAGAGGCAAATGGCTTTGGAGTAGTAAGAGACTTCGTAGGCCATGGAATAGGAACCGAACTGCATGAAGACCCATCTGTACCAAACTATGGAAAGCCAGGCCATGGGCCAAGATTAATAAAAGGCATGACAATAGCCGTAGAACCAATGGTAACAGAAGGCACATATGAGGTAGATGTATTAAAAAATGGTTGGACGGTAGTAACCAAAGATGGAAAACTATCTGCACATTATGAAAATACAATACTGATAACAGATGGAGAACCAGAGATACTTACAATGTATTAAAAAATTATTAAATGTAGTGGCGAACTAGAGTTCGCCATTTTTAATTATTATGGAATTATTAAAAACATAAAATAAATTTTCATAAATAATTGCAAAGTACTATTTATTTTTGTATCATATTTATTAGGGGTGGTAGAATATGTTCTTGAGCTTATTACAAATATTGGATATATTAGAACATATTTTTGACCTTTTCATTGGCTCTACCTTAATAAATTATGGAAGTAAAGAGTCATACATTTTTAATATTTTTTTCACTAATAATTTGATAAATAAGCTTTTTATATATTTCATGTTGTTTGCTATTGCTGTATTATTGGGTTTTATGGTGCTTTCTATAGCAAAAAGGTATATTGGTAAAGCAAAAAATCAAAAGACAGTTGGAAAAATATTCGGAAGTTCTATTAAAGCCATTTTAGTTATGTGCATAATTCCAGTATGCTCTATAATTATAATAAATGCAGTTTCGCTTGTGCTAAGAGAGGCGATTTCGCTTACTTTAGGTAACAACGAAACAAATTATAGTGTTGGTACTTTATTATACTTAAACTTTACTCTAGGGCTTGAAAAAGATGAAAGCTTTAGTAATGCGTCTTTTTCAGATGATTTAAGAAAAGATTATTTAGTAGGAAATAAAAATTATGCCATAGATGGTAAAAACGATTTTTATGAAGATAGAATAGACTATATAATTGCGGTTTCGGTATCTTTAATAACATTAGTAATCATGCTTATATGTGCGATTACTTTTTGTGTTAAGATATTTGAATTATTAATACTCTATATAATTGCTCCATTTTTTGTAACATCAATACTTAGCGATGATGGAGATAAGTTTTATAGATGGTGTAAGATTTTTGTTGAGAAGTTGATTACGGGCTTTAGTTTAGCTTTTTTACTAAAGATATTTTTTGTAATTGTTCCACAAGTTTTTATGAATGATATTGTGTTTTCAGAAAATGCAACAACCAATCTTTTGGTTAGAAGTACGTTTATTGTTGGTGGACTTTATGCGGTATATGAGTTTAGCAAACTTATCATGGAGACATTGGAAAATAAAGATGATAAAAGATTTATAAAAGATACTTTGAATTTTGGCAAAAAAACAGATGATTTACAAAAGCGTTTGATGCTTGAGGATAATTTTAAGAAGGTGTAAAGATATGCCAGAAGAAGGCGTTTTAAGTATTTTTAATAGCATATACTTAGGTCTGCTTAAAGTAGTAGATATATTTGAGTACGCCTTTAATATCTTTAGTGGTGTAAAGAACATCACTGTTAATAATAATGGTGTGGAAAATGAAAATTATTTCTTAAACTTTTTATTCACTAATTCTGGTATTAGTAAAGTATTCTGGGGGCTTACTGGTATTGCTTTTGTTATTGCAGTAGTTTTAGCAATTACCGCATTTATAAGGGCTAATATGGATACGGAAAACAAAAGAACGATTGGCCGTGTTATTGGCTTGGTTATAAAAACTGCGATTACTTTTCTTATTATCCCTTCAATTACTCTTGTAATACTTTGGATTACTAATGTTGCAATAAACAAAATCGATAATATATTCCTTGTTTATAGGAACCCGTTAAGTTATACAGTTGATTTATTAATAAACGAGTTATCTAGTAGCATAGGTAGTAGTGAGATGATAAACATAATAGGAATCATTGTTGTAGCGGTGCTTATAATTCTTATGGCCATGGCAAGTTTTGTTGTTTTGCTTAGAATTTTTGAAATGCTACTGCTTTATCTAGTATCGCCATTTTTTGCGGTATCCATGCCGATTGATGACGGCAAGAGATTCAAAGAATTAGTTAGAATGTTTATGATTCGTGTATGCTCATGTTTAGGCATTATAATAGCAATGAAGCTATATTTATTTGTTATTCCTGTAATAATAAAAGATGGGTTATATTTTTCAAGTGTTGTTTATGTTGATATAGCATTAAAACTTATATTTATTTGTGGTGGCATGTTTGCTGTATATAAATCAAATAAGTTAATAATACAGTTATTTGGAGAGAAAAAGGAAGAAGAGAAAGAAGAAAGTAAAGAAGTTGAATTAGAGCCAGAGATAAAACTTTTAGGTGATGGCAAGAAAAAAGAAGTAACGAGTAATCTTTTTAGTGGTTATAACAATAACTTATATAGATAAAGTGAAGGCATAAAAAGGCAGGTGAGACTATTGTTAAATACATATATTTCTTTACTAAAGATTTGCGATTCTTTATTTGAAACGATATCGATTTTTATTGGAGCAAAGCATATTGAAGTTGGTGGAAAGCACATGGTTTTTATTGATATGCTTCTTGATAATCATGAAATACGTAAGACATTTTTTAATATTTTAGCAATAGGTCTTGCTTTTGTTGTAATATTTGCTTTAATTAATGCTTTTAAGAATAATGAAAGTGATGTTAAATTGACTAAGAAAGTCTTTTTAGCACGAACAATAAAAAGTATTGGTATATATTTCTTAGTGCCTATAGCAATTCTTTTGTTTATACATGGAGTAGCGTTTAGTGTTTCAAAAGTTGAGGATATACTTCATAAAAACATGGAACACAATCATCTTTCTATTGGAAATACAATGTTTATGCTATCTTCATTTGGCAAAGAAAAGGAATATATAGCATCTCCTAGTTTTTTAGATGAATCAAGGAAGATGTTTTATGAAGATAATGAAGCATATTACGACATAGATAATGTCAATGCGTTTTTTGAGTTTGATGAGGGGCACACGATAGTTTCAATAGTGGTTGTATCAATATTTATAATTGTAATGATTTTTGCCTTATTTACGTTTATAAAAGGCGTATTTGATTTAGTAGTACTATTTATTTTATCGCCATATCTTGCCGTTACTGCGCCACTAGATAATGGCGAGATACTAAAAAAATGGCTTAGGATTTTCGCTGCAAAGTTATGTGCAGATTTTGGCGTTATCATTACGTTTAATATCTTTATAAACATAATAATGCTAATTATTTTAAATAATCAGATATCATTTTCAAATGTACTTGTGATTAATACTGGTGTAATGCTTTTATTACTTATAGGTGGCAGTATTGCAGTTATTAATTCACATGAATTCACGATTGACTTATTTCATGAACAATTTGAGAAGATTGGTTAAAATATTCGAAAGGAAGAAGAAGTATGAGAATTATACCAAAGAAAACGCGTGTTGATATGGAAATCTTTAAGGGTGTGGGGATTTTAGATATAATAGTCGCAACACTAGGAATAATGATAGTCGCAGTCCTATTTTTATATAATGTGCCATTTCGTTTTGCATTTATTTTTGCGACCATAATATTATTTATATTTCTTCTTACTAAATTTGGTGAAGATGCAAATTATGTTTCTTTATTAAACTGTGTAAAATATCTTTTTAGCAAGAAAAGATTTGAAGCAGATGAGATTAATAAAGTTTCGATGGTAGAAAGCATAAGTGATGGGTGCATTAAATATAAAGATGGTACGGTTTCAAAAGTTATTGAAGTATCGCCAGTTGAATTTAAGTTTTTTAGTGAACAAAAGCAAGATTATATAGTTGAAAAAGTGTTTGGAAATGTTCTTAGAAACCTAAATTTAAGTGAATCTATAAATTTAATAAAGATTGATAGGCCAGTTAATTTTGAGGCAATATTAAATAGTGAAAAAAATCGAGTTAATGAACTAGAATTATCATATAAAAACGGTATTTTTAATGAACAAGAATATGCAAGTAGGAAAGATATATTAGATAAGCGTATAAAAAATCTAGAGAATATAAGTAAAAACAGCAATATGATTATGGCATATCACTATATTGCTATATTCGCAAAAACTGCTGAAGAACTAGCAGAACAGATAGATAATGCTTGCGAAGTGTTTAATAAAAGCGATATTGAAACAAAAGTACTTGATGATAATGAATTAAATGCATTTTTGAAATATAGCTATAATTTTGCCATAAATGGCGAAGATAAAGAATTTTTGCCTAAGAAGATACAGATTTTGAAAAATCATGTAAATGTAGACGGTGAAGATGTTTACTGTTTGCGGATAAAAGATTATCCAAGTTTAGTTACAAATGCGTGGGGTGCAAAATTATTTAATATTCCAGATACAAAGGTAAATTTAAAGTTAAGACCAATTGAAAAAACTAAGGCAATTAGACGTATTGATAGAGCGATAGAAGAATTAAAGTCACAGATTAGTGAAACAAAAAAGACAAGTAAAAGAATAGAACTTTCTAACCATATAGATACTTTATCTGAACTTTTGATGCTTCTTCAAAACGACAATGAGACGCTATTTGAGGTAAACACATATGTTGCTATAAAGGATAGCAAAAAAGATTTAGTAAAAAAGGTAAAGCAAATTTTGCGTGAAGATGGTTTTAGGTTAGACGACATGAAAAATTTGCAGTATGATACACTAAAAACTTTAGAAATTTCTCCAAAAGATTTGTTTATAAATAAGTCTAGAAGTATACATAGTACATCGCTTGCAGCAGTTTTCCCATTTATTAATTATACAAGACATGATGAAAAAGGTATAAATATTGGCGAAAGCAATGGATATCCTGCATTTATGGATTTCTTTATGCTTGATAAAGAGAGAATAAACAGCAATATGGTTATACTCGGTAAATCTGGAAGTGGTAAATCTTATGCGGCAAAAACAATTTTAACAAATCTTGCTGCAGAAGATAGTAAAATATTTATTTTAGACCCAGAAAACGAGTATAGCAAAATGGCGCATAAGCTAAATGGTAAAGTAATCGACCTTGGAAGTGCTACTGAAGGGCGCTTAAATCCATTCCATATTGCAAGAAGTATAGCAACCGATGATGAAAAGAAAAATAATGCATCAGCATTTTCTTCACATCTTCAGTTTTTAGAGGAGTTCTTTAGACAGATACTACCTGATTTAGATGCAGAATCTATGGAAAGATTAAATAGTTTAGTTTTAAGGGTTTATATGCAAAAAGGAATAGATGAAGAAACAGATATAAGTACGTTAAAACCTTCAGATTTTCCAACATTTGATGATTTATATGATGCGATTTTAATGGATTACCAAAAAACACAAGGAGATTATATAAAAGCAGGACTTAGGACATTACTCACATTTATATTTAAGTTTACGACTGGCGGAAGGATGTCAAACTTATGGAACGGCGAGGCAACATTAGAGGCGGAGGAAAATTTTGTGGTATTCAATTTTCAAACACTTCTTGCAAATAAAAACAATCTCGTGGCCAATGCACAAATGCTATTGATACTTAAATGGCTTGATAATGAAATTATAAAGAATAGGGAATATAACATAAAAAATAACACAGATAGAAAGATAATCGTTGTAATTGACGAGGCGCACGTGTTTATTGATAATAAATATCCTATCGCACTTGATTTTATGTTCCAATTAGCAAAGAGAATAAGAAAATATAACGGTATGCAGATAATAATAACGCAGAATATAAAAGACTTTGTTGGAAGTGAGGAACTAAAACGCAAATCGGCTGCTATTATAAATTCTTGTCAGTATTCGTTCATTTTCTCACTTGCACCGAACGATATAAGTGATTTGTGCAATTTATATGAGATGTCTGGTGGAATTAACGAACAAGAGAAGACAAGTATCATTGAAAACGGCAGAGGTAAAGCATTTGTTATTTCTGGAATTAACGATAGATCAGATGTAGAAATTATTGCAACAGATGAGGCAAGAGAAATATTTGAATAATTTAAGGAGGGGAATTAATGTTTGCAAGAGAATTATTAGAGAATAGTAGTATAAAAAAGTTCTTTCAAATAGACGACGTAAATAATATTCCTGAAGAAACAATTGGCCTTATCAGTTTGCTTGAACTATGCGAATTTAACGATGGGGAAAATATAGTCACATATGGTGCAGACCCAGATGACGGGATGTATATTATAGCTAAAGGTAATGCTACTGTATATAGTGGCGATGGAAAGATAATAAACTTTTTGTCTGAAGGAGCATTTGTTGGCGAACTTGCTCTTATGTCTGGTAAAAAACGTTCAGCAACTGTTACAGCAAAAGGTAGTCTTACAGCAGTTAGAATGTCACGGAAAATGTTTGATGAGAAAATAAAAAGCGATACCAAATATATATCTGCATTTATGGAAATTTTGTATGCAAACTTGACAGATATTATAGGAAGGCAGCAGAAAGCAAAAGCAGAGCTTGATGTAGCAACTAAAATTCAGGCAAGCGTTTTGCCACGTAATTTTACCGATTTTCCTGTCGAAATATATGCGACTATGAAACCTGCTCGTGAAGTTGGCGGAGATTTTTATGATATATTTAACATAGATGATAAGCATATTGGTTTTGTTATGGCCGATGTATCGGGCAAAGGAATAACAGCAGCATTATTCATGATTATGGCTAAAAATATTATAAAAAATTATTCAAAATTAAATGTGCCCGTAGAAGAAGTATTAAAAAGAGCTAATGATGAACTTTGTGCTGAAAATGAAGCAGAAATGTTTGTCACAGTGTTTATGGGGGTTTTAGATTTAATTACTTTAGAATTTACTTTCGTAAATGCTGGTCACAATGCTCCAGTTTATTACAATAAAGGACTAAATGAATTTGAATACTTAAAAGTAAGGCCAGATTTCGTAATTGCGGGTATTGAAGGTATTACTTATACATCTCATAAAATAAAACTAGAAAAAGGCAGCATAATATATATGTACACAGATGGGGTTACAGAAGCACAAAACAAGTATGATGAACTGTTTTCTGATGAACGTTTGCTAAATTTATTTAACAACAATCATTATGAAAATATGACTATAAAAGAAATACTTGAAACAGTAGGTGAAGAAATCACAAAATTTGTTGATGGAAACACACAATCTGACGATATAACTATGTTAGGGTTCAAAATATAACTACACAAAGTAGTGGCCGATGTCTACATTGGTCAGTAAATATAAAATAATAATATAAAGGGGTTGTTTTTTATGGAAATTGTAAAAAAGAATAATGGAAATGAATTTGTTTTTGAAGTATCAGGTAAAATTGATACAGATACTGCACCAGAATTAGAAAAAAATGTAGTAGAAACATTAGAAAGCAATTCGTATATTACGGGTTTAGTAATAGACGTAGCAAATGTAATTTATTTAAGTTCAGCAGGACTTAGAACTCTTTTGAGTATTCAAAAAAGATGCAATTCTTCACAAAAGAGTATGGTTATAAAAAATGCAAATGAAACATTAAAAGAAGTTTTTGAAATTACTGGTTTTATCAATTTCTTAAACGTTGAATAATTAACGGAAATACAATTTATAATTATAATCTTGCAATAACATTGTAGCGGAGCACTATAGTACTCCACATATAGATTTTATATTTTATTCAAAAAAAGTTGAAAATACCGTAATATTTACCGATAAAATCTTTGGGAATACCTTAAGGGGGGGTAACGAATGAAGAAGAAATTTTTAGTTTCTGGCTTAATCGCATCATGCTTTATAATAAGTCTATCGTTTGCACATTGGGCAGACCAGCAAATTGGCATATTAAAAGACAATAATGTCCTTGATAAAGTATTTGAAAGTGAAATAGAAACTATATTAAATAATCCAATAACGCGTGAAGAATTCTTCTCGCTTATGGCTGTAGCAAAGAACGTAAGTAGTGAGGTAAAGCCAAAAGATTTTACTGATTATGGAGAAATTAATAGTAAATATGTACCATATATAAATGGCTTGATTACTGAAGGCATTGTTGCTGGGAGTTTGGAAAATGATAATTTATACATAAATCCCAAACACAACATAACTCGTCAAGAGGCAAGCGTAATTTTAAGTAAAATGCTTTACTTAAACGATGAAGAATATACTTTAGCGTTTATAGATAATAACGATATAGCACCTTGGGCTTTGCCATATATAAAAGGTGCTGTAAAAGGTGGAATAATCAGTGGTTATCCGGATGGCACAGTAAAGCCAAAGAATAACATAACCATTGCAGAAGCAATTTGTATAGTAGGCAATTCTTATACAATGGGCTATATGAAAAATGGCGAAATTTATGCAGGTACATTAGAGTGCGGTAGCAAAAACGGATTAAAACTTCATTCGTCATTTTCTTCTCCAATGGGACTAGCAAAAAGGGATGACACAATATTTGTTGTAGATAAAAATAGTAATATGGTAAGAAATATAAATGGCGACCAAGTTACTACTTTTGTGGGTAGCGATATTGGTCGTGATGAGTATAATGAAGCAATTGGAAGCTTTAAGGATGGTGAGAAAGCACTTTTTGATGCACCTTCTTATATAGCAAAGGCCGGTAATGGTTTCTTTGTTACAGATACAGGCAACAACATGATTAGATTTATAAACAGTGATGGTTATACAACGACTTACGCGGGTAATAAAAATGCTGGATACAAAGATGGCAAGGGACAAGATGCAAGTTTTGATAATCCAACAGGAATAGTAGTAGATTTAGAAGGAAACGTATATGTTGCAGATACAAATAACAATGTAATTAGGAAAATTGATGCAAATAGAAATGTTACGACATATGCAGGAAACGAAAACGCTGGATTTAAGGATGGCAACGTGAAAGAAGCAAAGTTTAATGCACCAGTTGGTTTATGGTATGCAAATGATACTTTGTATGTAGCCGATTCTGGTAATCAAAGAATAAGGATGATTAAAGATAATATTGTTACTACTGTTGCAGGTGGTAGCACTGATATAGATGAAAATAGTGGCGAGTATATTGGTGGTTTTATCGATGGTGAATGTAACGTAGCCGAGTTTAACTTCCCAATGGCCATAGTTAGTGATGTTGATAAGAACTTATATGTTGCAGATTATGGCAATGGTGTTATAAGAAAAATAAGTTTTGATGGTAAAGTAAGTACATTAAAAATTGATGGCTTAAAAAGACCAGCAGGGCTTTTGATAACAGAAGATGGGTTGTTTGTTTCAGACAAGTTAATGAACGCAATATATAGAATCCAAAATTATTAATTGGGGGAGTACAAATGAGATTAAAAAAATGTTTATGTATGTTTTTATCATTAATGCTTTTGTGTAGCATATCATTTGCTGCTGATAAAGCAGAAGGAAAAACAATTAGGTTAGAAAGTTTTACTGGTAAGTTATCTATAATTAGTGGAACCGGAAAGGAGCAACCAGCAAACGAAAAGATGCGACTTTTTGATGGTTATACGGTTATAACTGGCGCAAATTCTAATGCGTATTTATCATTAGATAATGCCAAAACAATAAAACTGGATCAAAATACAAAGATAAATATTTTGAAAAAAGATAAGGTAAACGAAATCCAAGTAGTTTCAGGTTCGATATTTTTTAGTGTAACCGAAAAACTAAAGGACGATGAATCGTTAAATGTTGTAACTTCAACTATGTCGATGGGTATTCGTGGTACAACAGGAATGGTTAGTGTAAACAAATCTGGAAGCCGAGGGCAACTATATAGCGGCAAGGTTGTTGTAAGAGATAATAAAGGAACAGAAAAAGAAGTAATAGCTGGTGAAGAAGTAAAAAGTACTATGGTAAAAGATGAAGTCGCAAATGAACAGAAAGTAGATATAGAAGTAGTAAAACTAAGTACTGTCGGTGAAGATATTCCAAGTTTTACATTAAATGAAATTAATAATAATGAAGAAGTAAAGGCACAAGTTGAAGAAGCAAAGGTTTTTGAAGTTGAAAAGTTTGTAGAGGCAGAAATAGTAAATAAAGAAAAAGAAGAAGTAAAAATTGTAGAAGAACAAAAAGTGATTGAAGAAGTAAAAGTAGAAGCAGAGACTCAAAAAGTAGAAAACAAGATTGAAGAAACAGTAGAAAACATTGAAGCACCAGCTGCTGAAGTGGTTTATAAAAAGATTAGTAAAGTCTATGATGATTTAGGAAACTTAAAATTAAAGAATGCGGAAGGGCAAGTATATATCTTTGAAATTGATGAAGAAAATGGAGTTGCCAACTTAAAAGAAACAACAGATTTTTCAGGTAGTTTAGATATAAAAGACGTTAATGTAAATGGAGAAGGAGCATATAAGATAGTTCCTTAATTGAATGGGGGTTTTAACCATCAAACGATTAAAATATGATTTAATACTAATAATATTGCTAATAGTTTTTTCTATAATTTTTTTGTTAAATTCATTTTATGGTTTAGAAATGCGTGCCGAAGATGCATTATTTCAGCATGAAAAACCACTTAGTGATAATATTAGAATTATTGGAATAGATACCAAAAGTTTAACTGAGATGGGGGCATTTAATACTTGGACAAGGGCTGATATGGCAGATTTAATAACAGTGTTAAACCAAGATGAAGAAACTCGCCCAGCTGTAATAGGTGTAGACATCATGTATTTTGGTGAAACTGATGAGACAGCAGATAGTTATTTAGCATATGCTGCTGGCGAATATGGTAATGTAGTTACAGCAAGTTTAGTAAATTTTGACTCAAAAGTTGAAGAAGATGATAAGGGCAACTTTTACTTAAATAATTCGCATATTTCAAAATACGAAGAGCCATTTGATGAATTAAAAAATAATACAGTACAGGGGCATGTAAATACTGTTCTATCAAAAGATGGCTTGGTTAGAGATTCGATTCAAAAGATAGATGTTGATGGTGAAGAAGTTAATAGTTTTGCTTACGAAGTTTATAAAAAATACAAAGAGTTTTTAGGTGATAATGCATATGAAGTAAAAGACGATACCTGGCATATTGCTTATTCAGGTAAACCAGGAAGCTTTTACGATGGGTATTCTTTTGTAGATATATTAGATGGTAACATCGATTTATCTAACTTTGCAGGGAAAATAGTTTTAGTTGGCCCATATACAACAGGGCTTTCTGATGATTATAGTACTCCAATAGATTACGATACAAAGATGTTTGGAGTAGAAATTCATGCTAATGTTATAAACGCATTGTTAAACGAAGACTTTAAAACATATGCACCACTACCAGTTCAACTTATATTAATGATTATTACTTTAATTGTACTTTACATAGTGTTTTATAAATTAAAAATAAAGCAGTCATTACCAATACTTATAATATCAATTGCTTTATATCTAGGTGTTGCATATTTAGCATATCAGGGAGGACATATATTAAGAGTAATTTACTTACCAGCATTTTTGGTTTTACTATATGTAATTATTCTAGCAATTAAATATATAGCCACACTTATTGAGAAGAAAAAGGTAGAAGGAACATTCAAAAGATATGTTGCACCACAAGTCGTAGAACAGATTATGAACACTGGAATGGACAAGATAGAACTTGGTGGGAAAAACGTAGATATTGCGGTTTTGTTTGTAGATATCAGGGGCTTTACACCGTTATCTGAAGCATTAAAACCAGAAGAAGTAGTAGAAGTATTAAATGAGTATTTTGATTTAATCACAGGTTGTATATTTAAAAATGGTGGAACATTAGATAAATATATTGGCGACGCAGCAATGGCAATATTTAATGCACCAGTTGAAGTAGAAGATTATACATATAAAGCAGTACAGACTGCAATTGATATAGTAAAGGGTGCAAAAGATTTAGAAGAAAAACTATACGCAAGATTTAATAAAAAAGTTAGCTTTGGAGTAGGCGTAAATAAAGGTGAGGCAGTTGTAGGTAACATTGGAACAGCTGCAAGAATGGATTATACAGCAATAGGGAACACCGTAAATACAGCAGCACGGCTAGAAGCTAATGCAAAGGCAGGGCACGTTTTAATTAGTGATGTGGTATATAACGAAGTAAAAGATAGAATAAAAGCGGAATCTATAGGAAATATTCCGCTAAAAGGTAAGTCAGAAGAAATAGAAGTATTTGATGTAATATTAGAATAGAACTCGAATAAAAATGTGGCCGATGCCCACATCGGCCCAATAGTAAACAAAGGAGAGAATACTTATGAAAAAACTCTTAAAACTATTTTTACTTACATTTGTGTGTGTACTACTAATAAGCAGTATAAGTATGGCATACAATATAACGTATTATAGTGATACAGAAGGAAATAGTGTGTACGATACTAGTGAGGGGTTAACAGGAAGTACAACAGTAGGTTTTCCGACAAATTTTCCGACTTCAAATGGTAGCGAGCAATTTTATTATTGGGCTACATCACCAGGTGGGGGTGGCACCAAATATTTTATAGGTGATTCATATACAGAAGGAGCCGATGTTAGTCTCTATCCGGTTTTTGAAAGTCACTATATAGAAATTCAAACAAGACAAGATTATAGTAGCACAATTGAAGCATTAACCTTAGCTCTTGAAAATGATACAGATATAGCTATCAAAGGAAAGAATGATAGTTATGTTCATATAACTAGTAGCGATTCACCTTATCAGTATAATTATGAACTAGCTGAAAATTCTTATTCATTTTATATAATAGGATTAGGAGTTCAAGCACTAACGGCGGATGGAAATACAGGTGTTAACAATATAACTACTAACAATGTTGATTATACTACACTTACAAGCTTTACATATAAAAATAGTAATACTATAAATACTATTGATGTGTCACATTTTCCAAATTTAACAGCGCTAGATTGTACCAACAATGCTAATCTTACTTCATTAAATATAAGTAATACAAGTCTTACAAACACAGCTTTAGGTATTAGTAATTATACGGGTCTTCAATGCTTATATGCTGCTAATTGTACAAACTTAACATCATTGAATATTAGCAGTGTTGTTTCTATATTTGCGTTAGATGTGAGCGGTTGTACAAACCTTACATCGTTAAATGCTAGTGGTTGTAATCTTAGAGCCAATCAATTAAATTTATCTGGTTGCACAAGTCTTGAAACAGTAGATTTTAGTAATTGTGTGAACTCGCAATTTAACACACTAAATTTAAGTGAATTTACAAGTCTTACATCATTAAATGTCAGTGGTTGTACGGGTCTTAAGACTTTAGATGTTAGGGGCTCTACAAATTTAGGTACACTTAATTGTTATGGTTGTACACTTACAACTATAAAATATTCTAACTGCCCTAACATAAGTAGTATTGATTTAGGAACGACAACAAATGTTACAACATTGTGGTGCGAAAATTGTGGATTAAGCACATTAGATTTATCTAATTTCCCTGCACTAACAAATTTACAATGTAGTAATAATAACCTTACAACATTAAATGTAAGTTCTTGTGCATCTTTAGCAACATTATCATGTAGTGGTAACAGCAATTTAACAACAATAAATTTAGGGACAATCTCATCAATAACTACGTTTAATGCTAATAACAATAATTTATCATCATTAGATACAAGCCATCTTACGAATTTACAATCAATGAATTGTACAGGAAATACTAATTTAAAATATTTAGATTTATCAAATAGCCTTAATTTAAGTAGTTATGCCTTAAATGCTAATTATGCATTATTAGTTTTACCTAACAAAACGTTTGATACAGCAAGTTCAAATAGTAATTGTAAAGTTATAAAAGTTACTGCACCAGAACATGGTACAGTAGCACTACATTCAGTAGATATTGATAATGACAAATGTTATTTTGAAATAGCACCAGAGAATGGCTATAGAAAAAGTTCAATAATACTTGGAAATATCAATATAGGCGTAAATTCACCAACTAATAATTTATATGAAGTAACTTTATCTTTCGATTATGGAGGAGAAGAATTAGTTGCAACATTTGTACTTGATGGTTACACGGTTACATTTGATGCCAATGGTGGTACAGGTTCGATGGAACCACAACACTTTAATGAAAATGAAGCAAAACCATTAACACAAAATGATGCAGATATTTATAGACCAGGTTTTATGTTTGATGGTTGGAATACAGAAAGTAATGGAACAGGTGAAAGCTACGTTAACGGAGCGAACTTTACGGCAACTGCTGATACAACACTATATGCACAGTGGAAAATATATGTTTCATTTGACCCAAATGGTGGTACGGGCGCAACACCAATAGAAATTTTTAATGAAGGTGAAACCAAGCCACTTCCAAATAGTGAATTTGAAAGAGAAGGATATATATTTGATTCATGGAACACTAATGCTAATGGATTGGGAGATAGGTACGAAGCAGGCGATAATTTTTCACCAACAGCAAATCAGATACTGTATGCACATTGGAAACTAGCTATAACATTTGATGCAAATGGTGGAACAGGAACAATGGAGCCAGAAACATTTGATGAAAATGAAACAAAAGCATTAACACAAAACACATTTACAAAGAGCGGATATAAATTTGATTCTTGGAATACATTAAGTAATGGTAATGGTACTTCATATGCTGACGGTGCAGAATTTACTGCAACAGAGCCGATAACTTTATATGCACAGTGGAAGAAAAAGAGTAGTGGTGGTTCAGGTGGTGGTTCATCGAGTAGCTCATCATCGAGTTCAACTTCAACAGAAACAAATAATTCAAATGAGAATCAAAACACAAACGAAACTCCAACCAATAATGAAGAAGTAGGACAAAATGAAACACCAGTAAATAATGAAGAAGGTCAAAACGAGAACACTGAAAATAAAGAAGAGCTATTAGAAGAAAAGCCAGAAAGACTAGATAAGAAAAATGTAATTATACTAGTAGGTAGTACAAGTAGTTATGAAGAAATAGCTTTACCAGTAGAAAAATTACTTTTAATATATGGTATAACAGGTGATGTAGCATATAGGGGAACAGGTGCTACATTAACAATGGGTAGTAGAAAAATTGAATTTACAAAAGATAGTTTAAGCGTAGTAGAAAAATCAAAAGAAAGCACCTTATTAAGACCAGCAAAGATAATAAACAACAAGTTATATATAACATTAAGTGACTTTATAAATTTAATGTAAATTAAAGCCTTCCCCTTGAGGGGAAGGTGGCCGTAAGGCCGGATGAGGTGTGTAGATTTTTGTAACGTTAATAACTAATTTAATTGATCGCGTTGTATTTTGGGGGTGTAAATGTGGAACTAAACATAAAAGCAGATAAATCAAATTTAGGGAAAATATTTGATTTTGTGAACTATAAACTATCCCCGTATAGTGTTCCTGACAACATAATAGCAAAAATTAATATATCGGTAGAAGAAATATTTGTAAATATTGCAAATTATGCCTATGAAAACGAAAAAGGCGAAGTAACAATAGAATGTAGCATAGTAAACGATCTGCCAGAAATAGAAATAATATTTATAGATTCAGGTAAAAAATTTAATCCATTAAAACACATAGATCCGGACACAACACTAATGGCAGAAGATAGAGAAATAGGTGGACTTGGTATACTACTTACGAAAAAATTAATGGATGATGTGAGTTATGAATATAAAGATGGTAAAAATGTATTAAAAATAGTAAAGAAATTGAATTAAAATATGTAATAGCGAACTATAGTGTTAAATTGTAGTTCGCTATATTTTCGATTAAATTTAGGTATAAAAGCTTGACAACAAGTATAATATAGTATATACTAAGTATATACGAAAGGGGCCGGTAAAAATGACAACTACAATTCAAAAATGGGGAAATAGTCAAGGTGTTAGAATCCCTAAAATTATATTAGATACAGTTAATTGGGCTGAAGATGAAAAGATAACAATAGAAGTAGAGGATGGTAAGATTATAATGAAAAAAGCAAAACAAAAAAGAAAAAATATAAAAGAATTATTTAAAAATTATAATGAAGAATATGAACCAGAAAAAATAGATTGGGGTAATCCAGAAGGAGAAGAAACATGGTAAAACAGGGGACAATTATAAAAATAAACTTTAATCCTCAATCAGGGCATGAACAAGCAGGTTTTAGACCAGCAGTTGTAGTAAGTAATAATGTATTTAATGAAAAAGCAAAATTATCAATTGTTTGTCCTATTACTAATTCGAATAATAAATTTCCACTTCACATTCCATTGGACGGGCGAACAAAGACAACAGGAGTAATACTTTGTGAGCATATAAAAGCTTTAGATTTAAATAGTAGAGCGTATGAGGAAGTAGAGAAGTTGCCAAAAGATATTTTAAAGAGAGTAATAGATATGATTTATGCAGAGATAGAAGAAATATAAATTATTAAAACAACTTACCGATATAAATATTGGTAAGTTGTTTTATATGGAGGGATACAAATGAAGAAAATGTTGGTAGGTTGTTTGATAGCTTTAGTACTAATTACTAGTGTAAGTTTTGCACAAAGTTATGAGGCATTAAAGGCAAGTTTTCCAATAGTAATAGATGGTGAAAGATGGACTACAGATAAACCAATAGTAGTAATAAATGGAAGTACATATTTACCACTTCGTGCAATAGGAGAAGTGTTAGAAACAAGTGTAAATTGGAATGATAGTTTAAGAAGGGTAGAAATAGATAGTACAAAAACTGTAGCTAAAGGAAGTAATACAAATCAGGTTACATCAGTAGAACAAAAATATGAAGCAATAGAAGCCAGCTTTCCAATAATAATAGATGGTGAAGAATGGCATACAGATAAGCCAGTAGTAGTAATAGCAGGTAGCACATATTTGCCACTTCGTGCAATAGGTGAAGTATTAGGGACAGCAGTAAATTGGAATGAGGGATTACGTAGAGTAGAAATAGGTGATGGTAAGAAAATTAGTAATACAATATATGATTATATAGCAGTTTTTAGTGAAGGATTTGCGGTAGTAGAGAAGAGTGGGAAATACGGTTATATAAATACTAATGGTGAAGAAGTAATAGAATGTAAATATGATTTTGTATCAAAATTTAGTGAAGGATTTGCGGTAGTAGAGAAGAGTGGGAAATACGGTTATATAAATACTAATGGCGAAGAAGTAATAGAATGTAAATATGATGATGCATCAAATTTTAGTAAAGGATTAGCATCTGTGAATCTTAATAGTAAATGGAGTGTAATTAACGTAAATGGTGAAAAAGTCGTAGATTTTAAAAACAGTTATAAGTCTTTGGTGGTTCTTTCAGATAATTTTATTGCTATAAGTAATGAAGAATATCAAATTGGTTTTATAGATTTTAATGAAAAAGTGATTGTAAAGTGTAAATACGATTCTTTTATGCCATGTGGAGATGGCTTGTATTCAGTGACATTGGAAGATAAAATTGGTTTAATAAATAGCAAAGGTGAAGAAATTGTAAAATGTAAATATGATTTTATGTGGCCATTCCATTATGGACCTTATGATAATGAGCTTACACTTGTTGAAATGGATGGTATGCATGGCTTTATAAATAAAAAAGGAGAAGAGGTGATACCTTGCAAATATGTTGATACAACTATATTCAATGAAGGATTAGCAGCAGTACAAACAGATTTTGATAAATGGGAATACATAGATGAAAAAGGTAAAAAAGTAATGGAAGTAGAGTGTATTAGTGTAGAACGATTTGAAGAAGGATTAGCTTGTGTTAAAAAAAGAATAGATCAAAATTATAAATGTGGTTTTATAAATACGAGAGGAGAAACTGTAATAGATTATAAATATGATTCTGTTGGCTGTTTTAGTGAAGGAATAGCACTAGCATTAAAAGATGGTAAGTGGGGCTATATAAATAGATATGGTGAAGAAGTAATAGGTTTTAAATATAAAAATGCACGTGAATTTTATAATGGTTTAGCAATGGTTGAAAAAGATGATGGGAATATGGCATATATAAATAGACAAGGAAATGAGATAGCTCTTTCTAAACGTGTTCCTATATATGCAGCTTTATATGAATTTTCTTTCTAGTTGACAAAATTACATAATTGTAATAAAATATACCCGTAAAGGCGATGAAAAGAAGAGTAAGTAATGGATATGTTAAAGAGAGCTTTGGTTGGTGAGAAAAAGCACAAAATACATTACCGAACATGGTCTTGGAGCCGCAAAACCGATATTTAAGTTTTGCTGGGTGTGCCCATTATAGCGCATAGAGGCTTATACAATGTATAAGTAAATTAAGGTGGTACCATGGGTTTATAACTCGTCCTTTTCATTAAGGACGAGTTTTTAGTTTTGTTTGTCGAATTATGTTGGCTTGTAGGGGCGGGTTTCCATGCCCGCCCGATAAAAAGGAGGAGTTAAAATGAGCGAAAAGTATTACATTACAACCCCAATATATTATCCAAGTGGATCACTTCATATTGGGCATTGTTATTGTACAGTAGCAGCAGATAGTATTGCAAGGTATAAAAGGTTAAAAGGATATGATGTCCATTTTTTAACAGGAACAGATGAACATGGTCAAAAAATTGAGGAAAAGGCAAAAGCTGCAGGAGTTACACCTCAAGAATATGTAAATAATATAGTATCAGGTATTAAAGATTTGTGGAAATCTTTAGATATAAGTAATGACGATTTTATACGTACTACAGAGGAAAGACATACAGTAATCGTTCAAAAAATATTTAAGAAATTATACGACCAAGGAGATATTTATAAAGGTGAATATGAAGGAAAGTACTGCACACCTTGTGAATCTTTCTGGACAGAGTCACAATTAGTTGATGGTAAGTGCCCAGACTGTGGTCGTGAGGTAAAACTTGTAAAAGAGGAAAGTTATTTCTTTAAGCTTTCTAAATATCAAGATAGACTTATTAAGTACATTGAAGAACATCCTGAATTTATACAGCCAGAATCAAGAAAAAATGAAATGTTAAATAATTTCTTAAGACCAGGACTTGAAGATTTGTGTGTTTCAAGGACAAGTTTTAATTGGGGCATACCTGTTACATTCGACCCAAAACACGTTGTATATGTATGGCTTGATGCACTCACAAACTATATAACAGCACTTGGTTATTTAAGTGATGATGAAACAAAGTTCAAAAAGTACTGGCCTGCCGATTTACATTTAGTAGGTAAAGAAATTGTAAGATTCCATACAATAATATGGCCAATAATGCTTATGGCACTTGATTTGCCATTACCAAAACAAGTATTTGGTCACGGCTGGCTTGTTATAAACGGTGGTCAAAAGATAGGTAAGTCATTTGGAAATTATGTTCCACCTGAAGAATATATAAATAGATATAGTTTAGATGCTGTAAGGTATTTCTTACTTCGTGAAGTACCATTTGGAAGTGATGGAAACTTTACTGAAGAAGCACTAGTTGCTAGAACAAATTCAGACTTAGCAAATGATTTAGGAAACTTACTTAGTCGTACAGTTGCAATGATAGAAAAGTACTTTGGTGGAGTAGTTCCAGAAGCAAAAACTAGTGACAAATTTGCAGATGATTTAAAAGAAACTATTAAAAAATCTGTTGTAGAAGTAGAAAGCTATATGGATAAACTTGAAATAGGAAAGAGTTTAGAAGCCGTATGGAATATAATTGGAAGGGCTAATAAATATATTGATGAAACGATGCCTTGGGTTTTAGCAAAAGATGAAGCAAAGAAAGATGAACTAGGAACAGTAATGTATAACTTAGCAGAAACTTTAAGAATTGTTTCAATATTACTTCGTCCTTACTTAACAAGAACGCCAGATAAAATGTGTGAACAACTTGGAATAGATAAAGATACGGTATGGGATAATGCTAAGACATTTGGTTTATTAAAACCAGGTACAGTTGTTAAAAAAGGTGATAACTTATTCCCAAGAATTGAAAAACCAAAAGAAGAAGAAAAGAAGGAGGAACCAAAAGTGGAAAAAGAATATATAACAATAGATGATTTTTCTAAAGTACATTTAAAAGTTGGAAAAGTTCTTTCTTGCGAAGCAGTTGAGGGTTCGAATAAGTTATTAAAATTCAAGATAAGTTTAGGCAGTGAAGAAAGACAAATTCTTTCTGGAATTCAAAAGTATTATAAGCCAGAAGAATTAATTGGCAAAAAACTTGTAATAGTAGAAAACTTAAAACCTGCAAAGCTTATGGGCATTGAATCACAAGGCATGATTTTGTCAGCAGGTGGCGGTGACATTGTAAAAGTATTGATAGTAGATGATAATGTGCCAGAAGGGTCAGAAGTTTGTTAAAAATTTTAATTAATGAAAAAATATAGGGGCGATTATTAATCGCCCTCTACAATGTAGTGACATATAATCTAGCAATATACGTAGCAAGGAAAGGTGTAATATGGATAGCAGTGTAAATAGAACAGTAGATACTTTATGGGAAGATGTAAGAAAATTTCAACTTGAATTGAAGAGCATGGAAACATCATTACCAGAAGAATTATTTAACGAGTATAGTAAAGAATTAAATGAATTAGAAAATGAATTAAGAGGGCTACCTGATGGTACTTCGCCTTTTTTCATACAAGATTTCTTAGGTAGATTAGTGAGCTTTGAATTAAAATTAAAAGGGCCTAGTAATAGAAATTTAAATGAAATAACAAAAACGGCAAATAGAACTAAGTTTGAAGAAGGGTTAGCCGGAATAGAAGAACGATTAAATAATGGTGATAGTGATGCAGAAGCTTTACTAAGTTTAGCCGAAGAACGTTGGTATAAAATAAAAGACAGTTACGATAATGCTGAATCTTCTAAGATACTTGAGAAAATTGCGGAACTTCATTTAAAAGTTTTTATAAAAAAAGTTCAAGTAAATCGTGAAGTCGATGTATTAAATTTGCCTAAAATTAAAACTCATGAAGAGTGTTTAGCTATTATAAATATGTTAACGAATAAAAGTGTTGATGCGGTTTCACAAATGCAAATAGATAATTTCCTTGATGAAATAATGATTCGTACTGAAAACGGAATAGAAGTAAATAGAGATAGGTTAAAAGAACTTTTAGTTACAGAAAAGTTTTGGGAAGTTTTAAGTGATACAAAGGGCATACGAATAAAAGGCGAAACTATAAAAAAAGAAGAACCAGTGAAAAATGATGAAGTAGTGCCTCAAGATAATAATGATGAGAAGTTAAAATATATTGCAAAAAAATATAAAGTAAAATATAAAAAATTAAAAGAAGCAGAAGATGAAACAGTATTAATAATAAAAAATGAAAGAGGTCGTTTTATAATTACAACGGAACTTACGTCAGATAATGTAAGAAATGCAGTTGTTGCAATGTCACATGGTGTAATACAAGAAGTACCTGAAGAAGAAAGAAAGATTATTGAAACTACTGAATATGATAGAAAAGTAGAGCGTATTTCTAAAAAATATGGAATACCTGTAAGTAAATTAGATCCAGGTAAATATAGGGCTACATTTATATATACAGACGCATATGATGTTTATAGGACATTTAAATTAAATAAAAATTTTAAGATGGGTTATTATAACGGGGAATTTGTTGGACCAAGTGATATAGTAGCGGTTATAATGAATAGAGATCTTTTAGTTGTAAAAGAACATGAATTAGAGGGGCTTTATCGGCTGCATACAAGTGATTTAGTATTGCCAGAAAATGTTCAAAAAATAGGGTTTGCGGCATTTGGTGGTCTTACTTTTATGTGGGCTGATGGAGAAACACTTGAAATACCAGAAAATACTGATGTTGATGAATATGCCTTTGGAATGAATAATACACGTCATGTAAAAATAAAAAGAATCAAAGTAGAAGAAAGGGAAGGTATAAAAATAAGTGAGTATGATAGAAAATTACAGATGATGTCTGAAGAACTTGATTTGCCACTTGTGTCATTAAATCCAGGTAAATATAGAAAAATAGTTGTGACGTTTGGTGGAGGTGCTTTAAGACTAAATAATGTATCTAATGAAGTCGCTTCTAATAAAATTATAGCAGTTATAATGAATAGAAACGAATCTACCATATTTGAAAACGAATTTGAAGATACAACGTGGCTTAAACTCGATAAGCTTGTTTTGCCTGAAAATTTACAGCACATAGGACGCAGGGCATTCCATAACTCTAATATTAAAGGCACATTAGAATTGCCAGATTATGTTGTAGTTTCAGATGATGCTTTTGATAGTGATATAACAATTAAAAGAATATCAACTAAAAAAGAGGAAACAAAGCATGAAGAAATGGATATATATAAAAAGCAAGTAATGGAACTTGCTCAAAAGTATGATATAGATGTTGCAAATTTATATCCAGGTGATTATAGAATGACAGTAATTTGTAGGAGTGTATCTGAGCCGCCTTATCCTCTACATGTAAACAAGATAGGTAAAGACGAGCATGGTATAGAAAATATAATAGCAGTTATATTTAATAGGGATTTAACAGAAACTAAAACAGATGAATGTTCATATTTACCAGCTTTAACAGATGTTGTTTTTGGAGATAAACTAAAAGTAATTGATTATAACTCATTCTTTAGAACTGGTTTAAAAGGCGAAATTGTTTTGCCAGAAAGTGTACACGTTGTAGGTGGAGGCGCATTTGATTCTTGCGATAAGTTAGAAAAAGTAATAGTACCTAATAAGGATTGTAAAGTATATTATAATAATCCTAAAATAGTAATACAAAAAGAAGGTAGAAGATGTAGAGATTTGAATAATTCTTCACCAAATGATGGTAACATAGGTGAACATTAAAACTTGTAAGGGCGAATAATATTCGCCCTTTTTTGCAGTAAAATTTGACGTCTAATCAACTTTGATGTATAATACCTACGACGTTATAAGACATAATAGGTAGTCGCAAAATGACGGTCGTAGCATGATGCGGGGAAACCCTAATGAAAAGGAGGTTCATATGGGTGCACTTGATACAACATGGGTGAGGTTAGAGGACAAATTTTTAACAGACTCGGAGGAAGTAGAAAAAATCGTAAAACACGTTTATGACGCACTGAAGGAAAAGGGGTATAACCCCGTATCGCAACTTTCCGGCTATTTAATGACAGGCGATCCGACGTACATCACAAACTACAAAGGTGCAAGAGGACTCATTACAAGAGTTGATCGGCATGAACTTATGAACGAAATCATGAGGTTCTACATTGAAAACGCGTTAAAGTAATTTTATTATATCCATCTTAAAACACAATTGATATGTTGATAAAAAAAATGTATAATCAATATGTAATTGTGTTAAGAGAGGATGAATAGGATGAAATACAAAAGAGTTTTTACAATTGTTATCGATTCGCTAGGCATTGGAGAAGCACCTGATTCAAAAGATTTTGGGGATGTTGGTGTAAATACATTAGGGCATATATCCGAATCGGTAGATACATTCAATATACCAAATCTTCAAAGTCTTGGTATGGCAAATTTGACTCCATTAAAACAAGTTGATATGGTCAATATTGAAAAAGGTTACTATGCAAGGGCATTAGAAGCAAGTAACGGTAAAGATACAATGACTGGCCACTGGGAGATGATGGGGTTAAAGACCACGAAACCTTTTAAAACCTTTACTGATACTGGTTTCCCAAAGGAACTTATTGAGGCACTAGAAAAGGAAACTGGAAGGAAAGTAATTGGCAATAAGAGTGCAAGTGGTACTGCAATACTAGATGAATTAGGTGAAGAGCAGATAAAAACTGGTGCATTAATTGTTTATACTTCAGCAGATTCTGTTTTGCAGATTTGTGGTAGTGAAGAGCATATGGGCTTAGAGGAGCTATATAGGTGTTGCGAAATCGCACGTAAGCTTACACTAAAAGACGAGTGGAAAGTTGGGCGCGTAATAGCAAGACCTTATGTAGGAAGTAAAAAAGGCGAGTTTACTCGTACATCTAATAGGCACGATTATGCACTTAGCCCTTCTGGTAAAACAGCGTTAGACGTGTTAAAAGAAAATGGGTTTGATGTAATATCCATAGGAAAAATCAAAGATATTTTTAATGGTTGTGGCATAACAGAGGCAGAAAGGTCAAAAAGTTCTGTTCATGGAATGGAGCAAACTATAGAAATGGCAGATAAGGATTTCACAGGACTTTGCTTTGTAAATCTAGTTGACTTCGACGCTTTGTGGGGACATAGACGAAATCCTGTAGGATATGCAAAAGAACTCGAAATGTTTGATGAAAAGTTAGGCATGTTGATTCCGAAATTAAAAGAAGATGATTTATTAATAATAACTGCTGATCATGGTAATGATCCTACATACATTGGAACCGACCACACTCGCGAAATGGTGCCTGTTTTGATGTATAGTAAGAGCATGAAGGGTAGCTTAAAACTTGGTGATTTACCAACATTTGCGGTTATAGGGGCAACAATTCTAGACAATTTTGGTGTTAATATGCCTGCTGATACAATAGGTTATTCAATTCTTGATAAGCTTCTTTAGGAGGTACAAGATGAAAATCAAGAAAGAAGTAAAAGAGTATCTGATCATCATGTGTGGCGTGCTAGCAGCGGTTTTCGCACTCTTTAAAACCATCTGGTGGGCATCCATGGTCGCTAGCAAGGGAATCGATGACACCTTTGACGGCAACATATTCAGATTCTAAACTAAGGCAGAGCTTCGGCTCTGCTTTTTTTGTAAGTGTAGATAACAAATTATTGTTTATCGGTATGAATGTAAATGTGTGTTGGTAAATTATCAAACTGTAGGGGCGAGTCTCCTGGCTCGCCCGTGTACAATGTTTGCGGGCGGGGATGGAACCCCGCCCCTACAGAAATTTTAATGTTTTACA
>JAFSUW010000019.1 GCA_017450465.1 Clostridia bacterium
AAATAATGAACCATAGAAGTATAAATTTTTGATTGATTTATCTCTTTGCATAAAGTATCCAATTACGAATACTAAACCGATACTAAGCAGTAAAATATCGCCTTCTACTTGTCTTATATTTTGAGATATCAAAAGTGTAATTGCATTTATAAGTAGTACCAATTTAATTGGCTGTGAATAATCTTCAAGTTTGGTATGTCCTTCTACAATATCATCTACCATATTTAATGCATTTAGTAATATTAAAACTGTTGATAATAATAACAAAATAAATACATTTCCATAAACTACTTCAAAGTATACTACAAGGAATACTAAAGCAGTTGTCCAGAAAGATGATAAGTAAAATACTTTGTCTTCTCTTCCAAGGAATCCAATTAAATATAATAATGTAGGAATTAATACTGCTATTAACATTGTTGGTATTTCAGGCAAATCTGCCAAATTAAGTGCATAAAAACTAAATAAACTTGCAAAAATAGGCGTTGCCACTTTATATGCAACATTATTTTTAACAAAAACTTGTAAATATCCAGCACCTATTAATAAAATGCCAGACAATATATTTACCCACATAAATGGTTCTTTTGCGATTATTGTACAAACAATTAAAAATAAACCAGCAATTAGTACTCTTCCGAAATTATTCAATGTTTTGGTATAAATACTTGTATCATTTGTATTAAATGTAAGAGCGATTGATAAAACTGACCAAGCAAGAACAACAAATTTTAATTCTATACCAAATTGCATTAATAAGTATGATACTGCAATTAAGAAAGATGTATAAACTAAATACAAAATCTCAATATAATTATATTTCTTAAACATAACAAACATGAGTATTGTAAGCACTGTAAATATTAATGCCATATATAAATTAAATCCATCCCCAACAAATGAGAACCAATTACCAAATACAGCGTAGAAACCAGCTGCTATTAATGTAATTACTAAAAACAAATTCGATAAAGAATAATATGTAATTTCAGTCTTCTTTATTTTTAGTTTACTTCCAGCAAATAACGAAAGTAAAAAGAAGAATATGCTAAAAAGTAATAAACCTATAGTCTTTATACCACCGGATAAAATATCCCATGATGATGTTGCAAACATTACACCAGATAATGTGACAAGTATTACACCAAGTTTTAATAATATGTCTAATCTTCTTGTTTCACTATCTACTTCTTCTTTATCTTCATCAGTTTCTTCATAACTACTTGCTTTACTTGAAGCAACCAAAGTTAGAATACCACTAATTAAAGAACCTGCCACAACAATTTGAACTATACCTAATATTAATAACGAATTACCACGTGTTACAAACTTCTCTTTAGGGTCTTTTAAGTAAGAACCCATTATGCATGTACAAGCAATGTTAGCTATAAAAGGAATAGCACCAAAAAATGCAAAAAGTATTGCCTCTAATAGCTCCATTTTTGAAAGCAATACTAATGAAAATAACATAACTATTACATTAAAAAGTATCGCCCATTTCAATAATCTCTTTGACACAGTCAATTCCTCCTTTGAATATTTTTACATTGATATTTTAGCATAATAATTTTATTTCAACAATATTTTAATAAATTTTATTTATCGTCAATTTTCATTTTTTCTTAACAAAAATTTTAAGTAAATTTTTGGATTTTTTCCCTGTATCTATACTTTCTTTAAGGGTTTGACGCCTATCGACTTTTTTTTGACATCTTCGATAAAAAGTGTTATAATGAGACCAAACTTAAGATGAGGTGATCGTAATGATAAGAAAAAACGATTTGTCAAAAATAAAGGAAGACATCAGTTTTTGCATCGGTCAGAAAGTTAGACTTACCACTAATAAGGGTAAGAAAAAAGTTCTTACAAAAGAAGGCATTATAGAAAGTACTTATCCAAACATCTTTACTGTCAGATTTGACAATAACGATAGTGCAAACCGTATGTCATACAGTTACACAGATGTACTTACTAACACAGTTGAATTAATCAGGTGTTCAGATAATGTCAATATTCAAGAACAAAGCATGAATTAAAATGGACTAACAAAAAAGAGGTTGCTTAAGTGCAACCTCGAAAGTTGGTTCTTTTTTTACGCCTTAAATTTTATTTAAGGCATCACCAGCAGCAGATTGTTCTGCTTCTTTTTTATTTTTACCAGAACCCTTACCTAATACCTTACCATTACATTTTACCACTACGGTATATTCTTTAGCATGTTCTGGACCTTTTTCGTCAATTATTTCATATTTTATTTTTACATTTTCATTTGTCTGAAGTATTTCTTGAAGTCGCGTTTTGTGATCTTTATTTCCAATATTCTTAACAACACTATCTATTTTGCCTTTTAATGCATTAAGTACAAACTTCTTTGCCTCCCCCTTACCGCTATCTATATATATTGCAGCAGTTATTGCTTCAAATGCATCAGAAAGTATTGAAGGGCGCTTATCTCCACCATTTTTCAATTCACCATTCCCAAGTAACAAAAACTTTCCATAGCCAATCTTCATTGCGGCTTCAAACAAACACGACTCACATATTATATCTGCTCTAACTTTAGTCATATTCCCTTCAGTTATTTCTGGCTTTATGTTAAAAATATATTCACTAACCAACATATTTAAAATAGTATCGCCCAAAAACTCTAATCTTTCATTACTTTCATTATGACTTAAATTTGCTTCATGCACATATGATGTGTGTGTTATCGCATTCTTTAATAAATTTATATTCTTGAACTTGTAATTTATTAATTTTTCAAGCTCCTCTAATCTGTTTTCCATAAAAATCACCAAAACGTATTATATAACAAACCTGATATATTTGCAAATTAAACTCTGAGTTTGTCAAATATTTGCGTTTTGTCTGCGTTAAACTGCGCATCAAAAATCCTCAGCGTATAGCACATACGCTTCCGGTTTTTTCGCTTGTTTGCCTTGCCAAAACACCAAATCTTTGACAAACATAAAGTTGGTATAAGAGAATTGTGGAATACGCATATTAAGCACTTTTACATCCAATATTGTAGAGACCGGTGGTAACGAAGGTCCAATAACTAAACTCAGTGACAAACAATAATTTTTCAGTTTAACGCCGCCAAAACTCAAAATCTCCCAAACTATTTGGCACGAAAAAAGGACAAACCATAAGTCTGCCCTAAAAAAATCAATTTTTATTATTGTTGGTGTGCCTTTATATATTCTACAACATCACCTACTGATGTAATTTTTTCTGCTTCTTCATCAGGAATTTCCATATCAAACTCTTCTTCAAGAGCCATAATAAGCTCTACTATATCAAGAGAATCTGCACCTAAATCATCAATGAAAGAAGATTCCATGGTAATTTCGTCCTCTTCAACGCCTAGTCTTTCTACAATAATTTCTTTAACTTTTTCGAATACCATTTACATTCACCTCCTTTCAAATTATCGTCATAAATTAAATATACTTTATATATTTAATTAAATTTCTAAAAAAATATTACTAACAGTATATCAAGTTTTCAAAATATTGCAACTCTTTTAACTATTTTTTATTTGTTCTTGAATTGTCTTTATTGTATCGTTCTTTGCAAAATTATATGCCTGAAGTATTGCATTTTTTATTGTTTTTGCCTTTGAACTGCCATGGCACTTAATGATTCCACCATCTATTCCTAAAAATAGTGCTCCGCCATATTCACCGTAATCCATTTTATGCTTTAGGGCCCTTAAAGATGACTTTAACAAAATTGCACCCATCTTATTTTTGAAACTTTTTTGTATCTCATCGCCAAGTAGCTTAAATATCATAAGCCCTAAGCCCTCTAAAGACTTCAATATAATATTTCCGGTAAAACCATCGCAAACCGCAACATCTACGTCACCTGTAAGTAAATCACGACCTTCAATATTACCAATAAAATTCAAATCAGATTTACTTAATAATTCATAAGTAGACTTAGTTAAATCGCTACCTTTACCCTCTTCAGTTCCTACATTTATTAAGCCAATACGTGGTTTTTTCACATCATAGACTTTTTCCATGTAAATAGAACCCATTTGCGCAAATTGATATAAATAATCTGGTCTACAGTTAGTATTTGCACCTGAGTCTAAAAGTAAAACTTTTGTATCTTCTAAAACTGTAGGAAGTATTGGAGCAAGTGCTGGTCTATTTATACCTTTTATTCTACCTACATTAAGTAAGGCACCTGTAAGAAGTGCTCCAGTATTTCCGGCAGATATAAAAACTTCCGCTTCTTTTTCTTTTACCATATTAAGCCCCACTACCATAGAAGAATCTTTCTTTTCTTTTATGGCCTTAGTTGGCTTATCTTCATTTAATATAATTTCGGATGCATGTTTTATTGTAATATTCTTTTTTTCGCCATATTTTTCGAGTTTATCTTTAATTATTAATTTATCTCCTACTAAAACAATTTCAGCGTCTACTAAATCTGCGGCATCTACCGCACCCTTTATTATTTCATCAGGTGCATTATCTCCACCCATTGCATCTACAAGAATTTTCATATGTATAATATCCTTTCTTTTGTTTTCTTACAATAATATATTACATTAATAATATGATTTGTCAATTATAAGAAAAAATTTTTTTATTTTAAAATTTTTATTGAATAATAAAATTTAATATATTATACTATATGTGGTTATGCTATGTGGAAGATTAGCGGCCTTCTGTACCTGAAATCCGCTATAGCAGGGCTTATGCCTTACTTGAGGGTTTCTGTTTTAACAACGGATTTAGTGATTTGGTGTTGACAATATAGGTCTTACTCGATAGAAAGCCACAAACCCCGTCAGGTTCGGAAGAAAGCAGCGGTAAGTGTATCTTTGTATGTGCTGTAAGGTTGCCTATATCGAGCTTTGTTACTATATAACGCTTAAAATAGTAATTCGATTCTAAGGCGCATAACCATTATTTAATTTTACTACTAATGAGAAGCAAGGGGGTAATTAAAATTAAACTTCGTAATATGCGTTCTAATTTAAGATTTTGGATGTATTTTTCTTTGTTTGTACCAACCTTAGCAATGGCTGCGTTTTCTTGCTTACTTATAAATAATATGTCATCATTAATTAGTGCTACTCCAGTTTACTACTATATAATAATAATGATGTGTGCTATTTTAAGTATAGGCATAACGCTTATGGTTTTTCACTCAATAAAAACAAGTTTAGAGACATCCTCTAAAAAAATATATGATTGGTCAAATAAAATTAAAGAGGGAGATTTAACCGCTCGTCTTACGATTTCACCAAAAAACGATTTGTACTACATTGCTAAATCATATAACGCTATGGCTGATATAATCGAAAACTTGGTATCAGAAAACGAACGAAAAATTGACCTACTAAACACTAAAAATAAAGAACTAGAGCAAACAAATAATGATTTGGTTTTAGCTTTGGTTTCTGCAATTGAAGCAAAAGACAGATACACAATTGGCCATTCAGAAAGAGTTTCTAAATATGCAACTTTAATGGCACAAAAACTAAACTTACCTGAAGAACAAGTACATGAAATTAAAGTAGCTGGTATGCTTCACGATATAGGCAAAATTGGTGTTGCTGATAGCATATTAAATAAACCTGGCAAGTTATCAAAAGAAGAATTTGAAGAAATGAAAAGGCATCCTTCGATTGGTACTTACATATTAAACACATTAAATCTTTCTGAGAACACATTAAACGCAATTAATTATCACCATGAAAGATTTGATGGAAAAGGTTATCCTTTAGGACTAAAAGGAAAAGAACTTCCACTTGAAACTCAACTTATTTCTCTTGCTGATGCATACGATGCTATGACTTCTGAAAGACCTTACAGAAATGCCATGACACATGACGAAGCAATTGAAGAAATAAAGAAATCATCAGAAAAACAATTTAGTCCTGCATTAGTTGCTTTAATAGAAAATACCGATTTAACGGCTATGCAATAAAATGAAAATAAATAAGGTGCCACCAAAAATGGCACCTTTTAAAATATAAAGGAATGATTTTTATGGAATATGTTGCACTATACAGAAAATTTCGTCCTACTACATTCTCGGACATGGTAGGACAAGAAAACATAGTAAAAATACTGAAACATCAAATCATCAACAACCAAGTAGGTCATGCGTATCTATTTAGTGGTGGTAGAGGCACAGGTAAAACTTCAACCGCAAAAATATTTGCTCGTGCTATTAACTGCCTAAACCCTAAAGATGGTGAGCCATGCAATGAATGTGAAATCTGTAAAGGAATATTAAACTCATCTTTAGTCGACGTGCAAGAAATAGACGCTGCATCAAATAACAGCGTAGATAATATTCGTTCTATCCGCGAGGACGTTATTTTTGCCCCAAATATGGCAAAATATAAAATATATATAATCGATGAAGTTCACATGTTATCAACAGGTGCATTTAATGCCCTACTTAAGACTTTAGAAGAGCCACCAAAACATGTAATATTTATACTTGCAACAACCGAACCACATAAAATACCGGTAACAATTTTATCTAGATGTCAACGTTTCGATTTTAAGCGTATTTCAGTTTCAGACATTTCAAAGCGACTTGCCTACATATGCGATAAATCAGATGTAAAGTATAATGAAAACGCGTTAAATATAATCGCAAACTCGGCAGAAGGTGCACTTCGTGACGGTATTAGTATACTAGATCAAATAATATCTTCAGGTATTACAGAAATAACTGAGGAAAACGTAAAAGAAACTCTTGGAATATCATCAACAAAAACTGTTGCTTCTGTAATTTCATCAATATTAAATAATGATACTAAAAGTGCATTAAACAATATAAACGAACTTGTAAATTCGGGCAAAGACATTAAATATTTTATCTGGCAAGTTATAACATTTGCTCGTGATGCATTAATTTATAAAGTGACAGGTGATACTTCCCTACTTACTAATTTCTCCGCTGCACCAGATATTCGTGAAATCTCAAAAGCATCTAATGAAGAGTTAACTACTATCATTAATGAGTTTTCAGAACTAGAAAATAAAATAAAATGGGCAACTTTCCCAAACATATCACTTGAAACTGCCGTAATAAAACTTTGTAATCCTGTAAGTACTGCTTCGCCTGTTAAACAAGTTAGTGCCCACAAAGAAGAAATAAAAGTAGAAAAAACTAAGGCACCACAACCTGCCACACCAAAGGCACCTAAACCAAAGTTTAACAACTGGGCTGATGTAATGGATAGCTTAAAAAACACCGGCAAGATGACATTATATGGTGCTTTGATAGATACAACCGCTAATCTTTTAGACAACACTTTAACTATAAACTTCCCAAAAGAACGTACTTTTGGAAAAAGCATTATTGAGAAAGCGGAAAATCTTGATTTATTAAAAGGCATATTAAAAGAAAATACCGGCAACGAATATATTGTGAAATGTGCAATTGAAAGTGATGACACGGTACCTAACACATCAAATGAAACTGAAAATATGTTGAAAAATTCCGGTATTAATGTTACAATTTCTTAAAAGCTATTATAAGGAGGGTTTTATATGAAAGGCGGATTCCCAGGCGGAATGAATATGAACAATTTATTAAAACAAGCACAAAAAATGCAAGCAGACATGCAAAAAACACAAGAGGAACTTGGCAACAAAATAATTGAGGCAAGTTCAGGCGGAGGAGCTGTAACAGTAACCGCTACTGGTAAAAAAGAAATTAAATCAATTAAGATAAATCCTGAAGCATTAGACGATGCAGAAATGTTACAAGACTTAGTTTTAACAGCCGTAAACGAAGCACTTCGTCAAGCAGATGAATTAACAGCAAATGAAATGAAGAAATTCAATATACCAAACTTACCATTTTAATTAGAAAGGGCTGATATTTGTGGACTCCTACCCAAAATCACTAGCATGCCTTGTTGAAGAATTTGAAAAACTTCCTGGCATTGGTCATAAAACAGCAGGTCGTCTTGCTTTTCATGTGCTAAATAGTTCGATGGACGATGCACAAAGTTTTGCAAACGCAATACTAAACGCAAAAAATAAAACAAAGTTCTGCCCTATCTGTGGCAATATGACAGAAGACGAACTTTGTCCTATTTGTAACAATGCAAAACGTGATAAATCTACAATTTGTGTAGTAGCAGATATAAAAGATTTAATCGCTATGGAACGTACACATGAATTTAATGGAGTGTATCATATTTTAGGCGGAGTTATATCCCCTATTAACGGTGTAGGGCCAGACAATATAAAAATAAAAGAATTACTTGGACGCCTAAACGATGAAACGCACGAAGTAATTCTTGCAACAAACCCAAATGTTGAGGGTGAAGCAACAGCAATGTATATATCAAAACTCATAAAGCCACTTGGTGTTAAAGTAACAAGAATAGCACACGGAATACCAGTAGGTGGCGATTTAGAATATACCGATGAAGTAACACTCACAATGGCAATAGACGGAAGACGAGAAATATAAAAAGGCCGATTAAATCGGTCTTTTTTGTTGAATGATACAGTAAAGTTGATGTAGCATTTAATTCTGACTTATCATTATTGCTTGTTTTCTCATTTCGTTTGGATCTGTTATTTTGTTCTTTTTTATCCACTCCGTTAACTGCTCTACATGTTTTGCTGTCTCTAGTGGATTGACTACCCCTAATATTCTGTCTTCTTTCAAACCAAGTCTATAAAGATAGTCTACTAATTCCTGAGCTTTGGCTCTCATTTCTTCATCCATATATAAAATCCTCCAATTCCTCATCTATTCCTCTGTTATATATATGTTACCATCCTTTATAGACGCTGTTTCAAAAACTAATTCTTTTTTATGTTCTTCCTTTGGTGGCACTGTTATTAAGTTAGCAATCCTAAGTTGTGTTGGATTTATTCCTTTACCACACACTATTGCAGTATCATTTCCCTTACTTCCTGCGTGTACTAGTCCTTTTATCTCACCTGTTACTATTATGTTCCCTGTTGCTATTACTTCTGCCCCTGGGTTTATATCACCTAATACTACAACATTTCCATTAAAGTTTATTGATGTCCCACACCTCATTGTTCCACGATAAAACTTTGTACTGCCCTCTATATCATTTGCCTGCCAATCAAATTTTGGTATCTCCTGTGTTATATCATCAAAACCTGTTATATCTGTTATTATATTCTTTATTTCATTAAATTCTTCATCTTCAAAATATCTTCCGCGAAGTACTGTTTTTAGTTTTACGCCATGAAAGAAATCTTCAGAATCTTCAAATTTTTGTTTTAGCAATTCTTTTAATATGCTAAACTTGACTGCCTCATCAAATACAATGAAAAAGCCATCTTTTGTCAACTTAAAAACTACTTTGTCCTTCACTTTTATCCTTCCCTTCGATTTTTACATCATCTCATTGTTATTTAAAATCATTTTTGTATCGATGTTTTCTGCCTCTTCTTTTATAACAAAATACTCTTCAAGAATTGATTTTATTATAGGTGCTGTATATGTTCCGTGAGAGCCCTGTTCTATTACAGCACAGATTGCAATTTCAGGATTATCATAAGGGGCAAATCCTAAAAACCATGCATTATCGTCTTTATTTCCTACTTGTACTGTTCCTGTTTTACCAGCTACTTTTATTGGGAAATCCTTAAATGTGCTATAGGCAGTTCCTCCAGAGTCGCCTGTAACAGATTCCATTCCTTTAAATATTTCATTTAATGTAGTTTTACTCAAATTTATATTATCTGGATACTCATCATCAGTAGTTTTGCCCAACTTTTCATCGAAATAAGTTTGAAGCTCCTCTCCACTAACTTCGGTTCCATCACTATTTATTACATTTTTTATTATATGCGGTTTTATCCTTTTTCCACCATTAGAAAGCACCGCAATATATCTTGCAATTTGAATAGGTGTAAAAGTATTATCCGATTGGCCTATTGATGCACTTAACGTATGACCTGCTGTCCATTTTTTGTTTATAGTGTTTGCATACGTTCTTCCTGCTACAATACCCTTTTTCTCTCCCGGTAATTCTACACCAGTCTTTTCTCCCAAACCAAATAATTTAGCATATTTTTCAATATTATCTATACCTACATCTTCACCAACTTTATAGAAAAAGTAGTTACATGAATATTTAATAGCATCTGCTACATTTATCTTTCCATGCGTTCTGCCACTTCCTGGGCTCCATATCCAACATTTTGGTTGTGGCGTAGTATATTTTTTATATACACCTTCATCTTCTACTATCGTGTTAGGCGTTATTGTTTTAGTTTCAAGTGCAGCAGCCGCAACTACCATTTTGAATATTGACCCTGGTGAATAAAGACCTAGTATATTCCTATTAAACATCGGCTTTGTATCGCTATTTAATTCTTTCCATTCTTTTGTTGTAACACCTTTTACGAAAACATTTGGATCATAATCTGGGTAACTTGCCATTGCTAAAATTTCACCAGTGTTTACATCTATTGCTACTACGGCTCCAGACTTTGCTTGTGCCGAACCCTCTTTATATTCACCATTTGCTATTTTTTTGATGTTTTCTTTTAATGCTTTTTCGGTTACTTCTTGAAGTTTAGAATCGATTGTTAAATATACCTGTGAACCGGCTTTTGAATCAGATGTGCCTGTTGGGATATACCTACCAAACTCATCTACTTCTATTTTTTCCGAAGAGTTTTGACCTCTTAAGTAACTTTCCATCACACTTTCTATTCCATCTTTTCCTATGTTATCGTTCATGGAATAGCCATTTTCTTTTAACTCTGAATATTGTTCTTCGCTTATTTTACCTATATATCCTAAAATATGACTTGCAAGTTTTTTATTTGGATATGTTCTAATTGGCTGTATCTCTATTGAAACACCAGGAAATTCCGCACTACGCTCGGTTACTTCTGAAATTACTTCTTTTCCTACATCGGTTGCTACTTCATAAGCACTATAAGAACTATACCCCGAATTTTCAAGTTCATAACGCATTGCAATTATATTTCGCTGCTCTTCTAAAGTATATTTTTTATCTACCTCATATTTATCCACATAGAACTTAAATACATCCTCTACTGTATCTTTATCTTCAAATTTATTTCTTTTTTTCCAACGTGCAAGTGCTTCATCTTCTAAATCAAATCGAAGTGGTTCTACTAAAACAGGAAATGTATCTCTATAAGTTGTGTCCCACTTCTTTAGTATTTTTATTAGTTTAAGTATCATTTCATTTCTTTCACTACTATCTTGTTTTGTCCTATAAAGCATCAAATTAAAACCTTCGCGACTTGTCGCCAAGATATCTCCATACCTATCTAATATCTCACCACGTGGTGCTACTACTTTTCTACTACGCAAAATTCTGTTTTCCGCTTCTTGCCTATAATCTTTGCCATTTACTATTTGCAAATTAAAAAGCTCTATAACAAAAATTATACCTATCAAAACCATTATGATATCTAAAATAGTAACACGAATATCCCTATTTTCATTCATATATTTCACCTTTTACTAAATATATTTCTATCTATTTCAAGCCCTAAATTTATTTTTAGTAATATTGGATAAACAAAGAAACTTATAATACTATTAAGTAATATGACTATACCTATATTGCTAAGCATAACAAGTAAATCTACTTGTTGTGAATAAACAAACGCTACATAAAAATATAAAATTGTTTCATATAAGAACGTAGTAAAAATCATGAAAACTAATATTACTAAATAATTATCCTTAAAAACTTTTTTATTAAAACTTCCTAAAAATACTCCTATATACAAAAATAATAGTGCGTTTATTCCTATGCTTCTTCCGTAGTAAAAATCAAGCATAATTCCAAGGAAAAAACCTACTACACCACCACTTGTACTTCCAAATAAAAACGCTATTGAACAGATTATAATTAAACACAAATCTGGTTGCACACCAAAAACAGTTATTTCTGGCATTAATGTTGTTTGCAAAATATACGTTAAAACTATAGTAATTGCTATAAATAACTGTTTCATATTGCCTCCTTATTTATTTTAATATTATAACTTCACGAAGTGTCTTAAAGTTAACACCAGGAGTAACTGTCGCATAACGACTTAAAAGCGACATATCGTCATTTTCTATTTCTTTTACTGTCCCTATATATATACCTTCTGGATATATACCATCTACACCGGCTATTCCCGATGTTTCTATTACATCACCTTCCGATAATGGTATATCTGATGTAATATAATTTATTTTTATTAACCCTTTGTCAGTTAAATTCATATCGCCACTTGCTGTTACAAGTTCACCTGTTTTTGTTATTTTTGCACCTATTTGATTACTTGCATCAAGTATGGAAACAATTTTTGAACTGTTTTCATATACTTCAACTACTTTTCCAACAAGTCCATTATGCGTAAGTACTACTGAATCTACTTTTACACCATCTTTTTTACCTTTATCTACAACAAAAACATTAAACCATAATCCTGGTTCTTTTGAAATTATAGATGCCACTACATTTTCTCTATCAACATACTTTTTCGATAAATTAAGTAATTCACGAAGTTCAACGTTTTCTGCTTCATATGCCTCAAGTTGCCTTATTTTCTCGGAAAGTTTTGCATTTTCTTCAGTCAATTCTTCATTTTTTATTTTGTAATTTTTCATTTCAGCGAAATAATTAATTGAATCTGTAACTGCATTTATTGGCTTCATAACAACATTTTGTATTGGTACAAATATAGCTTGTATAATTTTTTGAAAAAAGTTTGGGTTTTCTACCGGCTTTACTGTAAGAGATATCGAAACAATTAAAATTAAAGTAATTATTACTACTATTAATTTTTTCTTTTTCATTATTCCTTCCAACTATATCACTCCTAGATTATAACCTTAAGTTATTTCATCCTACGACTTATCAAAACTTGTTTTAACACATCTAAGTTTTCTACAACCTTACCTGCTCCCAAAACAACACAATCAACCGGGTCATCAGCAAGTTTAACAGGCATTCCAGTTTCTTTCTCGATTAATTTATCTATTCCATAGATTAACGCACCGCCACCTGCTAAGTATATGCCTCTATTCATTATATCTGCAGCAAGTTCTGGTGGAGTTTTTTCAAGTGTATATTTTATCGCATCAACAATTGCACCAATTGGCTCACTCATTGCATTTAACATATCTCTTGAGGTAATTATCATATTACGTGGAAGTCCTGTTACTAAATCTCTACCTCTTATATCCATTTTTTCTTCCTTTTCACGAGGAAAAGCACATCCTATACCAAGTTTAATCTCTTCTGCAGTTCTTTCACCTATCATTAAATTAAACTCTTTCTTTATATAGTTACTTATACTATCATCAATCTTTTCTCCGGCAATTCTTATTGATTTTGATACAACTATACCACCAAGAGATATTACTGCTACCTCACTTGTACCTCCGCCAATATCTACAATCATGCTTCCTGACGCATCTTCTATTGGTAAATTTGCACCTATTGCCGCTGCCATTGGTTCTTCTATTAAAAATGCCTCTCTTGCACCTGCTGCAACTGCTGCTTCATTTACTGCTCTTTCTTCTACTTCTGTAACGCCTGATGGTACGCCAACAACTACTCTTGGCTTTCCAAAAATACTATCTTTGCAAACCTTTTTTATATAATACTTAAGCATTGCCTGCGTAACTTCAAAATCAGCAATTACTCCATCTTTTAACGGACTTATAGCAACAATTGCTCCTGGAGTTCTACCTATCATGTCCTTTGCTTCGTTTCCAACAGCAAGGACTCTCTTTTCTTTGTTATTTACTGCTACTACAGATGGCTCTCTTAATACTACTCCTTCTCCTGCTACATAGATAAGTGTATTAGCTGTTCCTAAATCAATTCCTATATCTTTTACCCAAAATCCCATAATATCCTCCAAATATTCTTATTTTTCATCCTTGATATATCCAGCATCCCTAAAACTCACGTAACATTTGTCGCCAATTATAAGATGATCTATCAAAACAATTCCTAAATTCTTTGAAAGTTCAACTATTTTTTCAGTATATGATATATCATCATCACTTGGCATAGGATTACCGCTTGGATGATTGTGTATAATTATAACATGTGGCCTACTATAATGCATCGCATCTTTAAAAATTTCACGCGGATTCACATGTGTAGAATTATCATTACCTCTAGAAACTATACTATATTTTAATAATTTACCATGGTCATCAGTAATTATTATCATAACTTCTTCAACTTCTGAATAACGCATTTTACTATATGCAAGTTTTACTGCGTCTTCAGAATTTATAATTTTTGTTACACTTGCTCCACTTAAATTTATTCTATTGGCGAGTTCAAAAACTGCCTTTAATTGTATAGCTTTTACTCTACCGATTCCATTTATTTTAGTTAGTTCTTCTATACTCATTTTTCTTATAAAGCTTAAATTATCGCCATTCGAATTTTCCATGATAAGTTTCTGTGCAAGTTGCACAGATGTCTGCCCAGGGATACCTGTCTTTATAATTATAGCAAGAAGTTCTGAATCCGATAAAAATTCTGCTCCTTTTTGCTCTAATTTCTCGTAAGGCCGGTCTTCTAATGGCATCTCTACTATTTTTGCCATAATTCCTCCTTCTTACCAACCGGTCCCTGGTAAATATATTAATCTACTACTTTTTTAGCAACTATGTATCCAACTGCAAAACCAATTATACTCATAATATTTATCCTAAAAAGTAGTCCAAAAGTTAATTTAACGACAGCCAAATCAAGCACAAGTGGCTCTGTCATTCCAAATTCTATGCCTTCATCTAAAAAGCTTAATCCTGGTACATAGCCAAGGAAATGGCCAATAATACCAAATAGTAATATGCCTGCAAATATTATGCTAATAAATAATAATCTGTTTTTTGATTTATATAACATATAATACCATCCTTTCAATGCCTTAATTATATATTTTTTATATGATTAATTCAACCTTTTTAGCAAAATTGATGAAAAAGGAGCATGCGTATGCTCCCTATTTCATGCTTTCTCTTTTTATCCTAAAATCTACAGAACGCTTTAAGTACTCAAGGTATTCATCGTCTTTACACATAGCTTTTCCTACTGTATCTGACAATTTTGCAACTGGTCTTCCATTTACATATTGAAGTTTAATTACTATGTTTAATGGTTCTTCACAAGTATCATTTGAACAAAATGTTCCTATTCCAAATGCCACTTTTACCTTATCACAAAAATAATCATAAATCTTCTGGGCCTTATCAAAGTTTAAGTTATCACTAAATAATAAAACTTTTGTTTTTGGGTCTACACCATAACTATTATAATGATTTATTATTTTTTCGCCCCAAACATAAGGATCCCCACTATCATGCCTTACGCCTGTATAGTTGTTTACCATTGCCCTATTGAAATCTAGCAAGAATAAATCTGTTGTTATCGTATCTGTAAGCGCAGTTCCGTTATCTCCTTTATATTCATCATACCAATCTTGCATTGCATAATGGTTAGTATATGCAAGCGGTATAGAATCTATTCCTTGATACATTTGTACAAATTCGTGTGCATAAGTACCTATAGGCGTAACATTATACTTCATAGCAAGATATACATTAGATGTACCAACACAAGAGTTTGTTTCTTTAACAAATCTTCTTACAACAGTATCTTGCCACTCGCGTGATAAACGTCTACGGCAACCGAATTCTGCAAACTTAAATGTATATGTTCCATCATTTAATGCCTTTACTTTAGCATCTAACTTCTCTTCGGCAGATTTTACAAGCGTCTCATAATCATAACTCATCCTAAAATATACTTCGTTAACAATCTCTAAAAGATATATTTCAAATTGCATAGCGGAAAACAATGGCCCATCAACAACTATTGAAAGTTCACCATTTTCAGATAAATTAACTGAAACATAGTCGCGTATAGGATGCCAAAGCCTTAAAAATTCAACATAATCATTTTTTATAAAACGAATAGAACGAAGATAATCTAGTTCCTCTTTTTGTAACCTTAAAGTGCATAAGTAATCAATCTGCTCATTTATTTCGTCTACCATTTCTTTAGTAAACTTAATGCCATCGTTTCGACATTTAAAATAATACTGTCCACAAAGGTCTGGATGTTTATGGAATATTACTTGGTCCATATTAAATTTGTAAAGGTCTGTATCGAGTAGTGATACTACTATTGGTGCTAGTTTCATATTATTTCCTCCTTAAATTACATCTATATGGCAACTTCTCATAGTTTCAAGTGCTACTTCATGCTTATTTTGTGTAACACCCGCGCAGCAAGAAGAATCTACTGTTATCGTGGTTTCTGGGAAATTTGCTTTCAATATAAGTACATTGCTAACCACACAAATGTCTGTACATAATCCTATAACTTCTATCAAAAATTCATCCTCACCTACTGCTTCTTTTATTAAACTTGGAAGCTTGGTAGAACCAAATGTATTCTTTAAAACCGTCGTATATTCTTTATTTTTGAGTGCCTCAAAAACTTCAGTATTTAACTGCCAGCCCTCTGTATCTTTTACACAGTGTATTACCGGAAGTTTTTTGCCTTCTAGTGTGCTTAAATAATCTTCAAAGTGAGTATCGTATGTCACAAATATTTTGCCATCAAAGTTTTTTATTTTTTCTACAACTTTTGGTACAATACTTATCGCTTCTTTTGAACCTAGTGCGCCATCAACAAAGTCTTTTTGCATATCAACAACCACCAAAATCTTTTCCACACGCATCACTACCTTCTATAAATATTTCTATTTTATTTTAATTTTTGGCAACAAAAAAAGCAAGTCTATTTTCAGATAGACTCACTTTTTAATAATTCGCATTAACATGGCCGATGTGGGCATCGGCCACTACAATTATATTTGTTATTATTCTTCTTTAGCTAAGTATTTCCAAACAACTGCTGCAATAGCACCACCTACAAGTGGAGCAAGTATAAACAACCAAAGTTGGCTTATTGCCTCGCCACCAACAAAAATTGCTGGGCCAATGCTTCTTGCAGGGTTTACAGATGTTCCTGTTAGTGGAATACCTAAAATATGTACAAATGTTAATGTTAAACCAATTACTAAACCAGAAATAGTTGCATTCTCTGTTTTAGATGTAACACCCAAAATTGCTAAAACAAATGTAAATGTTAAAATTGTTTCTACTAAAAATCCTATTCCTAATGTTACTGATTCAGCACAAACATTTTGTCCTAAATTTGAATTAGATCCAGCAATTAACCATAAAAGTGCTGCACCACAAACTGCACCTGCAACTTGTGCTACAACATAACCGCAAAAGTCTTTTGGTGTCATTTTTTTACTAATTAACATAGCAAGTGAAACTGCTGGGTTTACATGGCAACCAGAAATATTTCCGATTGAATATGCCATTGCTACAATGGCAAGACCAAATGCAACTGCAATACCAAGTGTTCCAACAGCACTACCTGCTATTACTGCACTACCACAACCAAATAATACCAATACTGCTGTCCCAATAAATTCTGCAATGTACTTTTTCATTATACATCCCCCCGTAAATTTTTATACTAAATAAAGACATCAAAAGTTGATGCCTTTATGAGTACCTTAATAATTTTCTTGCTTTAATTCAAAATATGCCTTTGGATGTGAACATACTGGACAAATTTCAGGTGCAGTTTCTCCATAATGAATGTGTCCACAATTACGACAAATCCATGCAACCTTTGTTCCATCTTTGCTAAATACTTTTCCATCCTCAATATTCTTGAGCAACTTGTTGTATCTTTCTTCATGCTCTTTTTCTATTTTTCCAACAGATTCAAATAAAAATGCAATCTTATCAAAGCCCTCTTCTTTGGCTTCTTTTGCAAATTTTGCATACATATCTGTCCATTCATAGTTTTCACCAGCAGCTGCTGCTTTTAAGTTTTCTGTAGTTGTTGGAACATCTCCACCATTTAATAGCTTAAACCAAATCTTTGCATGCTCTTTTTCATTATCTGCTGTCATTGTAAAGAAATCAGCGATTTGCTCAAAGCCTTCTTTTTTAGCTTTTGAAGCATAATATGTGTATTTGTTTCTTGCTTGTGATTCTCCAGCAAATGCTGCCATTAAATTCGCTTCTGTTTTTGAACCTTTTAATTCCATCTATACCATCCTCTCGTAAATTAATTTCAAATGTATTATATATTTTGTTAGATGAAATTTCAAGATAGAAAAATAATTTGTCTAATTACAAATCAAAACAGCTACCACCAATAAATTCACGAATGATTGAATTTTGTGGTACATTTTCTGGATTTATGACTTCAAAATATTGCAATAAATCAAGCATTCTTCTTGCATAAATATAGTACGGAGATGTTTCTTCTATCTTTTCAAGAAGTGGCTTTGCAAAACCTTTTAATACACCAATCTCATAAATCATTGCCGAATTAAACATTGCATCCGCATCTTCTTGGAATGGGAATATATTTTTCTCTTCACCACGAACAACTGCATTCCAAAGTTCTAACGTACGTTCTGGCGTATGCCCTCTAAATTGATAATCACGAACCATTCTTCTAAGCAGTCTTGCATCTGTAGTTCTTACCACATTATGGTCGTCTATATTTATCGATGTAAGCGAACTTACATAAATTTTGAACTTTTTATCTCTAGGTATCGATTCAGTTAATTTTTCATTTAATGCATGTATGCCTTCAAAAATTATTACTTGATCAGGAAGAAGTTTTAACTTTCTACCTGTTGGCTCACGTTTGCCTTCAACAAAGTTAAACTTAGGCACCTCTATTTCTTCACCTGCTAAAAGTTTTTGTAAATGCTCATTAAATAATTCTAAATCTATAGCATAAAGACTTTCAAAATCGTGTTTACCGTCTTCTCCTATTGGCGTTCTATCACGATTTACAAAATAATCGTCTAGTCCAATTATAGCTGGTTTAATTCCATTTACTAAAAGCTGTATAGCAATCCTATGTGAAGATGTTGTTTTACCAGAGGACGAAGGACCTGCGAGTAGAATAATTTTTTTATCTGGATTTTCTTTTATCTGGTCTGCAATACCAGCATATTTTTTCTCCTGAAGCGCTTCTGCTACTCTTATACAAACATCAACATGGCCATCTTCAATAACTTTATTTAGCATACTAACGTTTTCAACGTTTAATATCCTATTCCAAGTTTTGAACTCCCTAAATATATTAAACAATTTCTTTTGATCAACATATGGTGGAAGCTCGTTGAAATTCCCACGTTTTGGATAACGTATTAAAAATCCGCCTTCATATAACCTTATCTCAAACATAGTAAGATAGCTTGTATCTGGTAACATATATCCAAAGAAATAATTGTTAAAATTTCCACATGAATAAATTGTAACTATATCATTTTCATAAGCATCTAGAATGCCTATTTTATCGGGCTGATCAAAAGTTTTATACATTTTTATAGCTTCTTCTTTAGGCACTTTACGCTTTATAAATGGCAATTTAGCTGCAACTAATTCACGCATTCTGTCATCTATTAATGCTCTTAATTCTTCATTTATCATGTGTGAGCAATTCCTAAGTTCACAGTACACACCTTGATTTATAGAGTGGCTAACTACAACATTAGATTCTGGATATAATTCCTCACAAACTTTTACAAAAAGGAATAATAGACTTCTTCTATATATTTTTTCGCCCTCTAAGTCTTTATACGTTATAAATCGTAGTTCAGAATCTCTTTTTATTTCATGAGTTAAACTTCTTTGAACATTATTTATCAATACTCCCATTATTGGCGATTCAGTTTCAAATTTGTGCAAATTCAAAAAATCACTTACTTTAATGTTGTCTTCCACTTCGAATTCCTTGCCATCCACCAATATTTTTACCATACATATTCTCCTTTCAATTTTGCAAGTTAAATAACACGTCTAATGTTTTTTATTGTATTACTATCAAATTCCTCATTTCTAAGTTCAAAATCTTTAATATGCTTATATGAAGGCAATTTTTTATTACATTTTTTAATTTCTTTTGCAATAATTTTACGAATGCCCTCTACATCAAACTTGCTTTTGCCCTTAAAATCTTCAATTGCTTCGAAATCTGGTACTATTATTGTACAAACCTTTAGTTCTTCTTTAGGTCCCATTTTTTTGCAATATACTAAACATTGTTTAATAAAATCGCTAGATGTAACTTTATTTTCTATCTCTTCAGGGAAGATTTCGTTATCATTATGATTTATTATAATATTCCTCTTCTTGCCTACTAAATAGAAAAAGCCCTCTTTATCTTTTTTTGCTAAAATACCGGTTTTTAAGTATCCATCTTTATTAAACAGTGTTTCTTTGGATTCTTCATCGTTATAGTAACCCTCTGTTATTGTTTTACCTTTTATTAAAACTTCTCCTACCCCTTCATCATTTGGCTCATTTACACTTACTTCTATTCCCGGTATTGGCATACCTATAGAATTGTTTTTATACCTTTTTACATGATTTATAAATGCAATATTTGAAGTTTCTTCGGTACCATACCCCTGAATTACAAAGAATCCTAAATTCTGTAATCCTTTTAATACCTTTGAATTTACCTTTGAATCAACAGAAATAAGTAAACGTATCCTTCCGCCATAATCTGCTAGTAACTTACTAAATTTCTTTCTCCTTATTTCTATGTCTTTTATACCCCAAAAATTACTAAAACGAATCTGTCTTTTCAATTTTTTATACTTTCTATTTTTTAGTGCAGTAATCCAAATATTTTTATATAGTGTTTCGTAAAACTCTGTATCTGCAATTATAACGCTTGGCTTTGCCTCTTTTATATTTTTTATTATATTTCCACTGCTAAATGTAATTGTTGCACCACAATATAGCATCATCAAGAAATCTGATATGTTTTCTTGCATCATGCTAAGTGGCATTACTGAAAGTGCCAAATCTGACTCACGTATATCAATAACCGATGTCATATATCTTATATTTGCACAAATATTTTCCTGTGAAATTAAAACTCCCTTAAGTTCATCAAAATCATTATATTTATATTGTATTATGTTTGCTTCACTTGGATCTATCCTTGCTGAAGAAAACTTTTGATCTCCTATTTTTAATAAATCATTACCTTTTTTTATAATAGTCTTAAAAGGAATAACTATATCATCTTCTTGCATTGAATCCATGCTAATATAATACTTTAATTCCGGCAAAACATTTTTTAATGCAACAATTCTATCACGCGTATTTTCAGAAAAAACTACTGCTTTTGCATGAGATTTAAGTAATATTTCTTTGATTTCATCTATTGGCAAATTTTTATCTACTGGTACTATTGTACCAACTCCGCATGTTGTACCAAGATATGTTAAGCACCATTCATATGAGTTATCTCCAATAATAGCTACCTGTTCATGCCATAATCCCATATTTATAAATTCTGTGCCTACGGCTTCTATGTCTTTAATAAGTTCTTTATAAGTTATACCTGTTTTTTCTCCCATTACTCCATCTATTAAAAATGCATTTTTATTACCATATATTGCTGTACTTTGGCTTATTAAATCTTTAAAATCTATTATTTCTCTTCTTGTATAGTAGGTTTGCGTCAACAAAATCCCCTCCTAAGTGCCACTTTTTTTAATGATATTTTTTATTTTTTCATTTTCCTTATCGGCTAATTAACAAAAAATATTTAATTTTTAAACTATATTTAATTTTAAAATTATATTTCCTTTTAATTACTTTTATGGTATTATATGTGTGCCTATGTGAGAAACGGAGAAAATTGATGGAACTATTATATGTTTGGCTTACTTTAGTTTTTAACTACCGTTATCTAGATATTTATGAATTTTTATCTATGATTGATAAACCAATTGAATTATTAAATTTTTCAGCAAATAATTTTAAGGATTTTGATATAAAAGAAACTTTGAAAAAACGCTTTTTGTCGTCTGAATTAAAAAATAAGGCGCACGAAATTTTAAAAAAATGTCAAAAAGAAGAAATAAAAATACTCACCAAAGACGATAAGGATTATCCGTCTTCCCTAAAAACACTACCCTCAAAACCCTTAATAATTTTCTTAAAAGGGAATTTATGCGTTCAAGATGAATATTCTATTGCAATAGTTGGAGCAAGAAAATACACCGATTACGGAAGAATTGCCACGTCAAAAATCGCATCAGACCTTGCTTGTTCTAATATTACAATAGTTAGTGGCATGGCACGTGGCATTGACTCATTTGCACATACTGCCGCTCTTAACAACAATGGTAGAACTATTGCTATTTTGGGTTCAGGAGTAAATGTGGTTTATCCCGCCGAAAATAAAAAACTATATGAAAATATAATAAACAATGGCGCTGTAATATCTGAATTTATGCCCGATACTACACCGCTACCGCCGTACTTTCCTATGAGGAACCGCATTATTAGTGGAATAGCTCTTGGAACTTTAGTAATAGAAGCAGGAATTAACAGCGGTTCAATGATAACCGCCTCTTTTGCTGCTGAACAAGGAAAAAATATTTTTGCAGTTCCCGGCAATATATTTAGTCCGCAAAGCGAGGGTACAAATAACTTAATAAAAGATGGTGCAAAAATAGTAACTTCTTCTAAAGATATCTTAGAAGAAATATATGGTGAGCTATCTATAATAAAAAAAGATATTCCAAGCATCTGCCTTAGTGGTACTGAAAAAACAATTTTTGAAAATATAACTTACGAACCAATAAATGTAGAAACTTTAAGTAAAAAACTTAATCTGCCTTTTAATGAAGTAAATTCTACATTAACACTACTTGAACTTAAGGGGTATATTAATAACATTCCTGGGGGAAATTTTATTAGGGATGAAAAATATATTTGAGCAAAAAAACTATTGAAATATTAATTTTAAACTGTTAGTATTGTAATGAAAATAAATGTTTTTTACAAATGGAGGTATATATGGCTAATAATTATCTTATTATAGTCGAATCACCTGCTAAATCTAAAACTATAAAAAAATTTTTAGGTAATAGCTATAAAATTGAAGCATCTATGGGACACATTCGTGATTTACCTAAAAGTCAGCTAGGTGTTGACATTGAAAATGATTTTGAACCAAAGTATATAAATATTCGTGGTAAAGCAGACCTTATTAAGAAACTCAAAAAAGCTGCTAAAGATGCAACTAAAGTTTATCTTGCAACCGACCCTGACCGCGAAGGAGAAGCTATTTCTTGGCATCTTGCCTATTTACTAGATATTGATCCAAAAAATTTATATCGTATTACTTTTAACGAAATTACTGAAAATGCGGTAAAAAAAGCTATTGAAAACCCACGTGATATAGATATGAATCTTGTTGATGCGCAACAAGCACGTAGAGTTCTCGACAGAATCGTTGGTTATCAAATTAGTCCACTCTTGTGGAAGAATGTAAAAAAAGGTTTAAGTGCTGGTAGAGTGCAGTCTGTAGCGCTAAAACTTGTCGTTGACCGTGAAGAAGAAATTGAAAAATTTGTGCCACAAGAATATTGGACATTAACTGCTAATTTAAATAAGCAAAAAGATAGTCATACTTTTGAAGCCAAATTCTATGGCATAGATGGTAATAAAACTGAAATTACAACTGAAAAACAAGCTAATGAGATAATAAATTCAATAAAATCTGCTAAGTTTTCAGTATCTGATGTAAAACAAGGTGAAAAGAAAAGAAATCCTTTACCACCTTTTACAACAAGTACTCTTCAACAAGATGCATCAAGAAAACTTGGCTTTGGAACATCAAAAACAATGATGATCGCTCAACAATTATATGAAGGCCTTGAAGTTAACGGGCATGGCACAGTTGGTCTTATAACATATATGAGAACTGACTCAACTCGTATTTCTGTTGAAGCACAAGAAGAAGAAAAGAAAATTATAATCAAAAAGTATGGTAATAATTTCTATCCAGAAATACCAAAAGTTTATGCTTCAAAGAAAAATGCACAAGATGCCCACGAAGCAATTCGTCCATCTTATATTTCTATAACTCCTGATGAAGCAAAAGATTCTTTATCAAATGAGCAATATAAGTTATATAAATTAATTTGGGAAAGATTTATAGCAAGCCAGATGGAAAGTGCTGTTTACTCTACACTTTCTGTTGATATAACTGCTAATAATGCTTTATTTAAGGCAACTGGTTCAACATTAAAATTTGCTGGTTTCTTAACTTTATACACTGATGTTGAGGAAAATAATGATACTAACAACATTCCTCTTCTTACAGTCGGTGAAACACTTAACTTAAAAAATCTTTCACCAGAGCAACATTTCACAGAGCCACCTGCAAGATTCACTGAAGCAAATTTAGTAAAAGCATTAGAAGAAAACGGCATCGGACGTCCTAGTACGTATGCACCTACAATATCCACAATTATTACACGTGGATATGTAGAACGTGAAAAGAAAGTATTATTCCCTACCGAACTTGGTAGAGTTGTAAATAATTTATTAAAAGAGCATTTTAGCAGTATCGTAAATGTTGCATTTACTGCTGAAATGGAAAATGATTTAGATAATATTGCTGAAGGCACTGCTAAATGGAAAACTGTAATAAAAGATTTTTATGGACCTTTTAGTAAAACTTTAGCTGATGCAGAAGAAAAAATTGGAAAAGTTGAACTTACCTATGAAGTAAGTAACGTACCATGTGAAAAATGTGGTAGAATGATGGTCATAAAACTCGGCAAGTATGGTAAATTCCTTGCTTGTCCTGGTTTCCCTGAATGTAGAAATGCAAAGCCAATCGTTGAAGAAGCAGGTGTTAATTGCCCTGTTTGTGGTGGTAAAGTGCTTATTAAGAAAACACGTCGTGGCAAAAAATATTTTGCATGTGAAAACAGTAGTACTTGTGGCTATATGATTTGGGAAACACCAACAACAGAAACTTGTCCAAAATGTGGCAACTTTATGTGCAAAAAAGGCAAAGATTTAGTTTGCGGAAATCCAAAGTGTAATCCTGATATATTGCAAACTACTAAAGATAGCAAAAAAACTGCACGTAAAACAACTAGGAGAAAAACTACACGAAAGAAAAAATAAAGGGTGATTGTTGTATCACCCTTTTAAAAAAAATTTAATTTTTCTTAACTTTTTTTTTCATTTACCGATATATATTTGTAATCATAGTTATAATATTGAAAGGAATGAGTTTTTATTATGGATATAATGAGTGCAGGTGGTATGATTTTCGCGATTGGTATGCTTATCTCTGCCTTCTTACTTGAAGGAGGTTCATTCGGTAAACTTTTGCAACCAACCGCTGCCATGATAGTTTTAGGTGGTACTATTGGTGCTACTCTTACTTCGTTTCCTCTTAAAGACATAAAGAAAATTGGTAAAGCATTAAAAACAGTTTTCTTCAATAAACCAATTGATCAACTTGGAATAATCGATAGACTTGCAGAACTTGGTGATAAAGCAAGACGTTCCGGTATACTTAGCTTGGAAGAAGAAATTCCAAAGCAAGATAATGAATTAATAAAAAAGGGTCTAGAGCTTATCATGAGTGGTCTTGATAAAGACCTAGTTGCAGAAACTCTAATGCGTCAATCTGAAATAGATGAAGCAGATCTTCATTCCTGTGCAGCCGTTTGGGAAGCTGCCGGCGGTTACTCTCCTACTATGGGTATCGTTGGTACAGTTATGGGCTTGGTTAGCGTTTTAGGTGGACTTGCTACAGCTGGTATGGAAAAACTCGGTGAATCAATCAGTGTTGCCTTCATCGCTACATTATATGGTATATTCTTTGCTAACATTTTCTACATACCTTGGGCAACAAAGATAAAGACTTGTGCAAAAAAGCAAAAAGCTGCTGATGAACTTGTTATTGAAGGTATACTTTCTATACAAGCTGGTGAAAACCCTAAAGTTATGAAAGATAAATTAAGTTATGAATTAATCGCAAAACTTAGTGGCGTAAACTTAGAAGCAAAAGAAGCTGCTGCCAAAGCAGCAAAAGCTGCCGCTAAAGAATAGGAGGCAAATATGGCAATTAAAAAGAAGCCACCAGAGGCAGAAAAAGAAAATGGCGAACGTTGGCTTGTATCATATGCAGACTTTATTACACTGCTTCTTGCTTTCTTTATAATGATGTATGCAACAGCTTCGGCTGATGCACAAGCAGCAGGTTCTAACGGTGCTGGTCAAGCCCAAGCCTTGGCTGCTCTTGCACAAGCTTTTGGCGGTGGAAAAACTATAATAGGAAATTATGATGGTTCTTCTATAATTGATGGACATACTGGCAAAGAAAAACTTTCTAATGGTGCTATTGAAGCAATGGCTCTTGAAGAAATTGAAAAAGAACTTGAAGAATATGGCGAGATGAGTGGTCTTGGCGATTCACTAGATGTTGTAATTGATGATTTTGGTATGCACATAAGAATAAAAGATGCAGTTTTGTTTAGTAGTGGAAGCTTTTACATAAACAACGAAGCAAAACCTGTAATGTATAAAATCGGTGAAGCATTAAAAAAACTACCTAATAATAAAATACAGGTAGATGGTCATACTGATAACATTCCTATAAATAATGGCCTTATTGCATCGAACTGGGAACTTGGTAGTCTTCGTGCTGTAAATGTTGCAAAAATTCTTATCGAAGAATGTGCACTAAATCCAAAAAACATTTCCGCTACGAGCTATGGTGAATTTCAACCAATTGCAAGTAACTTAACTGTTGATGGAAGAGCACAAAATAGACGTGTAGAAATCACGCTACTGCGAAATTATGATATAACAGAAATTTAATATAAAAATACGTCGATAAATCATCGACGTATTTTTTTTTATTCTTTTTCGGAATTTTCAGTACCTTCCTCTTCTTCTTTCACAATCTCTAGTTTTGATACCGATATTTCGTATGCTACTCTTTTTTCAGCAGTTCCATCTTCGAACTTCTTTTCATATTCCCTACTTTGAACTCTTCCGTAAACTTTTACTTTGTCACCTACATTAAAGGATTCACAGTATTTAGCATTTCTTCCCCAAGCGATACAAGGAATATAATCAGATTTGTTATATGCTCTATTAACTGCTATTAATAAATCACTTATTTCTCTTCCAAATGGTGTTTTCCTATAATTTGGTTTCTTACATACAAAACCTTCTAGATATATTTCATTAGCATTTTCTATAGTCATTGAATCTGTAATTTCTATTTCTCTTGCAAAAACCATTAATACTAATTTACTTTTTCCATCTGTTTGATTATTGTAAGACCTGTACTGACCAAGTATTTGTAAAGTTGTTTCTAACTTTATTTCATCTATTGGAACTAACCTTTCAGAAAAAATTACTGGGATTAAATCGACACTTTCGCTTAGTCTATTTACCTCAATAGTAAATTCATAAAATTTTTCTCCGTAAACTTCATGGCTAAATTCTGGTGTTTTTACTACCTTGCCAAAAAGTGTTACCTTATTGTTTTCTGTGAGCAAATTTGTCAAAAAAAACCTCTCCTCTCAAGTATCTTTCATATTTATCTTCGAGAACAAACTTACTAATTTGTTCGTGAAAAATTTTATATACAAATATATTTTAGCACATAATTCTAAAAAATGGAAGGGGTAGTTGACATTTTTCTTAAAATTATGTCAATTTTTTACCAATTTTTGTTTTTGCAAAGTGAAATTTATTATGATAAAATAATTTTGTAAAAATTTATGTACAAGGAATGATACAAATGAACATTAGTGTTAATCAAATTTATCAGCAAAAACTTGCTGAAATTCAGTCGCGTATACCAAATATAGAACAAAAAACATCAAATTTTTCTAATATTTTGCAAAAAGCGACAGAAAATACGGCTACTACTACAGAAGCACAAACGACAAATAGCAATAAAAGTGATGTAGATCCACTTGCTGTTTTAACAATGATGTCAAACACCTCAATGGCATCAGCCCTTATGGGTGGGGACAGCAGTAATAATTCCTTATCGAATAGCTTAAACACCATGCTTTTACTACAACAAAGCAATCTATTAAATAATCAAAATGAATAAAGCAAATTAAATAAAGCAAATGTAATTTGCTTTATTTTTTTATTTTAGTAATACTGAATAATCAAAACAAATAAAGCGAATACATCACGTAGTTTGTTAGCATTTTCCCAAAACGTCTTATGGTGGTCAAAAAAGCCGGATGCTTTTTTGAGTGAGTATGCGGCATGGAGGCCGTCATACGAGCGACCGCCATTTTGTTTTGGCTAAAAATGCAACAAATGAAGTGTTAGTATTAAGCGTATTTGTTTTTATTATTCAGTAATCACTATTATAATCAATTATAATTTAGTTTTTGCTTTGTTTCCCCGTACTCTCTATTTTATAATCCTCCCTATAAATCAACTCCGAAACCTTAACAAAACTAAAACCCTTCTCCTTTAGCTTTTTTATAACATCAGGAAGTGCAATTGCTGTATCCTCGGTTCCATTATGCATAAGTATAATAGAACCATTTTTAGTTCTATCCACTATTCGCTTTACTATCGCCTCACGTCCTATATTCTTCCAATCAAGACTATCTACATCCCACTGAATAGTAAATAGTCCTAAATCATTTGCAGCCATAATCACATTATCAGTATACTCCCCATAAGGTGCTCTAAATAGGTCATTTTTCTTTCCAGATATTTTTTCTATCGTTTCATTTGCCTTCAATATCTCACTTTTTGCCTCATCATAAGAAAGTGCTGCAATGTGTGGATGCGAATATGAATGATTAGCAACATCATGGCCTTCTTGAACCATCTTTTTTATTACTTCCGGATACTTTTCTGCCCACTGCCCTAATACGAAAAACGTTGCTTTAACATCCTCTTCCTGCAATGTAGCAAGTATACTATCTATATCCTCTGCTCCCCATGCACTATCAAAAGTAAGTGCAATTTTCGGCTCCGCAGTATCCACATTATAAATAGGTACCAATTTACCACCAGCAATAGTTTCTATGATACTATAATCAAATTTTCCTGCAACAAAAAAAGTAGTACAAATTAAAAATAATATCCCTATGTAATGAAATATTTTTCGTTTATCTGTTACAAAAATTTTCATAAAAAACACACTCCATGTCATATATACTCATGTATATGCAAAATAAAGTGTGTCTAGTATAAAAATCAAAAATTACTTTTTGAATATCTTACAGTAACAATAACAACATATTTCTTTTGTTCATCAATCCTATATAATATTAAAATTTTTGATAATTATTTGTCTATATTTATGATCAGCGTACATACCTATATCTCTTAAGTTCCCTCTATATGGTAATCCTTCCAAACTAAATATTGCTTCTTCAATTTCATCTATTATTTTTGTTGCAATTTCTTCTTCTAATAAATATCTAGAAATATAACTATAAATATTTTCAATATCTTTGTATGCTTTAGGTAGTAACTTTATAGTATATTTATCCAAAATATTTCCTCCTTAATTTTTTTAATGCATCGCGTCCATCGATTAAACTATTCTCATCATTTTCCTTTTCGGCTTCTTTTATATCTAAGTCCTCTTGTGCTATTTCAAATAATTTTTCATAAGTTTCAATACTCATAATAACTAAATCACCATATCCATTTTTAGTAATAAATAAAGGTTCACCTTGTTTATGGCATATATCTGAAATTTCATTTGTATTTCTCAAATCTGTAATTGGCCTTATCTGTGGCATAAAAGCACCTCCGTTTGTACATTATTATATCATTATTATGTACAAAAGTAAAGTATTTTAAAAGGACGATCACTCGTCCTTTTTCATCTCTTCTCTAGGTGAATATTTAGATACTTCAGAAAGTTCCTTAAATAACTCTCTTTCCTTATCTGTTAACTTATCTGGCACCATTATCTGAACCTTGCCTATTAAATCTCCTCTGCCATCACCTTTTCTATAGCCCTTCCCATGAACCCTTAGTTTACTTCCTGTTTGAATTCCATTTGGTACTTTTATACTTAACTTACCATCTACTGTATCAACTACGGCTCTTGTTCCAAATACTGCTTCCCAAGGGGTTATATTAATATCTGTAAGTAAATCTACACCTTTTAATTTTAATTTGTCACCATCTTTTACATTAATCTTTATATATAGATCTCCTGGAGGTGCTCCAACCGTTCCCGGATGCCCTTTACCAAGAATTTTTATTTTCTCACCACTTAAAATTCCTGCTGGTATAGTAAAATCATATTCTTTTGCAATATTACCAACTTCTTTTACTGTTATTATCGCTTGTTTTCCAAAAAAGGCCTCTTCTAAAGTCACATCATATTCAAGTTCTATATCATCACCCTTTTTGAACAAAAGCTCCTCTTCATGTGCTACATTGTCAAAAATCGCATCATCAAATTCCATAGAATCATTGGCAAAAAACAAATTAAAGAAGTAGCTAAAAGCACCATTTTCATCGATTTTTATATCTTCTTTCTTGTTAAAGCCAAATTTCTTAGGGTCAAAATCAAAACCCGCCATAAAATTAAATCTATTGATTAGAGCATCGTACTTTTTCTTTTTCTTCTCATCACTTAATACTTCATATGCTTCATTTATTTCTTTTATTTTTTCTTCCGCTTCTAGATTCCCTATGTTTGAATCTGGATGATACATTTTAGCAAAATGTCTATATGCTTTTTTTATTTCGTCTGCTGATGCATTTCTTTTTATCTCTAGTAGTGCATAATAATCTTTATATTTCATAGTAACTCTACTCCATTCATTAGTATATTTAATCTATAAAACGTTTGCTTTATTTATTATTTCATCTAGCATTATTTGATTTGTATTGGACATTTCTTCAAATTCAACTGCGTAAGTGTTTTCTCCTTCAATTCTCTTTAGTGACGCTTTTGTCTTAAACGAAAACTCTGACATACCACTTAATACATTAACTTTTATATAACAAACATCTTCAACTTTAAGTTTTGGTGAATAGAACTTCGCACCACTTGCTGATATATCGTGTAATTTTACCTCAAACCATCTTGAATTATCGTTTGAAACATAAAATTTACATATTACTTGTTCTGTCCTCTTAAAGCTCCTTCTCGCCTTATCCTCTTTATAATTATTATCCATTGTAGTCCTCCTAATATAGATTATTCATCTTTTGCAACTTTATATGTATTATTAAGTTTCGTGGAAAGTTGTTTATACATCATATCTGCAATACCAATTCCTCTGCCTTTTGACAAACTGTTTGCAATTTCCTCATCTAGTAACTCTGTATATGTACTCTCAGCAAATGATGTATCAGTTGTAGGCACTGATTTTCTCATCTCTTTTAGTAACATATTAACAAAAATTGCTTCAAAATCTTGGCATGCCGCCTTTAATTCTTCTGCATCCTTTTCGTCATACGCTTTTGTGAGTCTGCTTGATGCCGATAAACTATTATCTTGTGTAGGAATATACGGTGTGTAGCCATTTATCTCCATAAATTCCACGCTCCTTTTAATTATCTTTCGGTACAAAGTTATTGTATATTATTTTTTTACAAGTATCAACATTTTTTTATACTAAATTATCTTTTAGATATTAATTTAAAATACTATTGCAGTAAAGCCACTTACGTGGCTTCACTCACATTATAGGTCGAAGAACGTATAATGTGCACAATGGGACGGGGCTTTGTGACAAAAAATGTCACAAACCCACCGTCCCTTATTTCATCAAAATTTTATTCAATTAAAAATTATCTTCTTAAAGTATTTGCCTGGTTTAACATGTCATCAGACGCTTGTATTATTTTTGAATTTATCTCATATGCTCTTTGTGCTACAATTAAGTTTACCATTTCATCAACTAATTGAACGTTTGAGGTTTCAAGATATCCTTGCATTATTCTGCTTCTTGTTTCTCCTTCTTCTAACTCTTGTTCAGAAAGAGGTTCACCAGATGCTACTGTTGGTCTAAAGTTATTGCTACCAAGACTCTCAAGACCTGCAGGATTCCTAAACTTAACAACATTTAATATCATTCCAGAATTTTCATAATTACCTTCATCATCTGCAAAATATATTTCACCAAGTTCGTTTACAGAAATATATTCTTGTTTCATTGATGGGAAAGTTATATTTTCACCTTCTGTATCAAGTACAGGATAACCTTGTGTATTTACAAGCATCGAACCACCATCAGGAAGAGGTGATAACCTAAAACCACCATCTTTAGTATAAATTGATTCGCCTTGTGGCGTTTCAACTGTAAAGAAACCTTCTCCTTCAATTGCAAAATCTACAGGACATTCTGTTGATTGATATGTACCATTTTCAAAATTTTTAACAATTGCAGCAGGCATTGTACCCATACCAATTTGCATCTCAGTTGGCTTATCGTTTTCAAGGTTATACGCCTTATTCATTTTCGCATAAACTAAATCCTTAAACTCTACTCTATCTTTTTTATATGCAGTTGTATTAACATTCGCTAAGTTATTAGATATTACATCAACATTCCTCTGCTGCCCAATCATACCACTTGCAGCAGTCCATAATGATCTCATCATTTGTAATTCCCCCTATCTTATCCTATCTTACCGATAGTATTGGCTCTAGAAAGCATTTCATCTTGTGCTTGTACTATTTTTTGATTTGCTTCATAAGCACGTGTTACGGCTATCATATTAACCATTTCGTTTACTGTATTTACGTTAGAAGACTCTAAAAAACTTTGCTTTATCTCTCCCCTAAACTCTTTATACTCCGATGTATCTGTCATAGCTAAATATGTATTTCCAAGCCGTTCCAAAGTCTCTGGGTTTTCAAATGATCTTATTGAAATATTACCTAGTATCTCTGATTTACTATTTGTAACTTCTCCTGTATCTGAAATACCAAGTGCTCCTTCATAATCTGTTCTTATATAACCACCATTTCTGTCTAAAACTTTATAATTATCGGTAGTTACTAAGTATCCTTCTTTATTTATCAAAAATGCACCATTTCGTGTATAATATTTTTCACCATCTTGTGTTTCAACCTCAAAGAAAGCACTGTCATCGTTGATTATCGCAATATCTGTACTATTGCTTGTACTAATTAAACTTCCTTGAGAAAAATCTGTATAAACATTTACAACATCCGGTGTGTATGGCGCCATATCTAGGTTTGTTTTACCCATCTGCACTTTCTCAAGCATCTTAGTAAAATTACCATTTACGGTACCATTTGCCTTAAATCCATTTGTATTTGCATTTGCTAAGTTGTTAGCAATTACGTCTAATCTTTTTGTTTCCTTTAGCATGCCAAGTCCCGATGTATAAAGGCCTCTAATCATACTTTTTTTCCTTCCTTTCTTCTTTTGTAAAACGTCCCTTACGTTATGTTTTATCGACATTTTTTTAAAATTTATTAATACATTTTATAATTCTAATTTTCTTTCTTGTGGAGTAATTTTTGCCAATACGTCTAAATTATCTAAAATGCTTCCTGTACCATAAGCAACGCATGACACTGCATCATTTGCAACATAAGCATTTATACCCATTTTTGACGCAATTAATTTATCTAGTCCATCTATTAACGAACCGCCACCTGTCATTATTATTCCTCTATCACTAATATCTGCTGCAAGTTCTGGCGGTGTGTTTTCGAGCACACTATGTACAGCATCTACTATTAGTGTGGCTGGCTCATCAAGTGCTTCTAACATCTCAGAAGAATCAACCTCCACTGTTATAGGAAGACCAGATATCAAATTCCTACCACGAACTTCCATAGTGTTATCCTGTACTTTTGGAAAAACACAGCCAATATTTATTTTCATTTCTTCAGCTGTTCTTTCACCTATCATTACATTATATTTTTTACGCATAAAACGAATTATTGCCTCATCAAACTTATCACCGGCTACTTTAATTGAAGTACTGATTACATTACCTCCCAATGCAATTACAGCAATATCTGTTGTGCCACCACCAATATCTACAACCATTGTACCGCATGCTTTTGCAATATCTACACCTGCACCAATTGCAGCAGCAAGTGGTTCTTCTACTAAATGTACTCGCCTTGCCCCTGCTTGCATAGCAGCATCAATAACGGCTTTTTTCTCAACTTCTGTAACTTCAGAAGGCACACAAATAACAAGTCGTGGCTTAAAAAATCTGTTGTTACCACAAACTTTATTTATAAAATACCGTAACATCTTCTCAGTTACTTGGTAATCTGAAATAACGCCTTCTCTTAGAGGTCTTATAGCTATAATATTTCCAGGAGTCCTTCCAAGCATAAGCCTTGCTTCTTCTCCAACTGCCATTACTGTATTTGTATTTTTATCTATTGCTACGACTGATGGTTCTCTTAAAACAATACCTTTACCTTTTACATATATCAGTACTGTTGCCGTTCCTAAGTCTATTCCTATATCCTGACCAAAACCGAACAAAGCTAATACCTCCTTTTCATTTTTGATTATATAACACTAATTTTTGTTATTCAATAATTATATCCAAAAATATTATTTGTTATTACTACTTTTTTTGATAAAAGCAAAAAGAGACCGAATGAGCCGGTCTCTTTTTGTTTTTTGAATGCTATGCAGAAAAACATATTTCGCATTTCTGTAATTATATTATATTACATCTGTAAAATTTTACAAGTAGTTTTATTTTGCTTTTTTCATATTTTTTAAGAAATTATTAAGTGATATCCACAAGCTTCCTGAAAGTAATAATGAAGAATATGTTCCACTTACAACTCCGGCAATTAATGGTAATATAAAGTCTTTAATTGTTGATACTTTATAATAAACACCAAATGAATACATTAATACTAATGCTATTAATATTGTTATTGATGTAAATACTGTTCTTCTAATTGATTGATTTATACTCAAATTTACAACTTCTTCATTTGACATTTTTCTATTTGCTAGTTTATTTTCTCTTATTCTATCATATACAACTACTGTATCATTTACAGAGTAACCAAGTATTGTAAGAAGTGCTGCTACAAATGTTGTATTTAGTGGAATGCCTGTTAAAGAATATACTATAAACATTACAAACAAATCATGGAATAATGCACATACTGCCGTAAAACCTGCAGTAAAGCCAGACATTACCTTAAACATTATACCAATATATGCCATAATACAAACTGCAGCGATTACAACTGCCAAAACTGCTCTACGTTTCATTTCTGTACCAAACGCTGCTGATACATTTCTAAATGTTGCTGTCTCATGTATGTCCTCTACACCGTACTTTTCAGCAAGTTTGCTCATTATTTCATTTTTCTTTTCTTCTTCTAAGTGTGATGTACCAATTGAAACGCTTGTTTGTTTGCCTGATTCATTACCCATTTTTTGAACTCTTGGTGTCTCACCCGTTACTTCTTTTACTATTTCTTCTATATCGCTATTTTCATAAGTAGCACCTAAATCAACTTCTATTACTGAACCACCACTAAATTCTATATCTGTAACAAATCCTTTAGTAGCAAAGGATACTATTCCAATAGCGATAATAATTAATGATATTGTATAAAAAATCTTTCTTTTCCCAACAAAATCTATCATGTCTGTATCCTCCTTTACTTTTCTATTTTATGATTTACACCATAAAACCATGGGTTTTTGGTTGTAATTACATTTGTTACATTTCTTAATAAGAACTTTAATACAAAGATTGCCATTAAGAAACTTAAAACTAAACCTATCATAAGAGAAATAGCAAAGCCCTTTATTGAGCCAGTTCCAAGTATGTACAATACTATTGCAGAGATAAATGTTGTTACACTTGAATCTCTTACTGTTGAAAAAGCTTTTTCAAACGCTAAATCTATTGATGTTTTTAGTGTTTTTCCAAGTTTTAATTCTTCGCGAAGACGTTCATAGCTTATGATACTTGCATCAACTGCCATCGCTATCGATAAAATTATACCCGCAATACCAGGAAGTGTAATTATAACTCCACCATTTTCACAGATAAGTATAAATACTATTGTGTACAACGTAAGAGCTATTGATGACACAAGACCAGGAATTCTATACATTATAATTAAGAATAATATAATTAAAATAAACGCAATAACACCTGCATTTAATGTAACATCAAATGCCTTTTGACCAATTGTTGGTCCAACATATTCTTGGCTTTCAACCAAAAGTGTAAGTGGCAATGCACCAGAACTAATTAAATCTGCTAAATTTTTTGATTCTTCAGCTGTAAAGCTACCTGTAATGATAGGATTTGATGTTTCAATCCTTTCATTTACACTAGGATAGCTTAGTAAAGTGTTATCTAAATATATGCCTATTACGTTTCCACCATCTGTACGCTTTGATGCTGCATCTGTTGCATCAGCAAATTTCGTTACGGCTTCAGGACTTAGTTCAAGTTGAACAATATATTGATAACCGTTTAATGAACCTGTTCTTTCATAAGCACGAGTAGCACCAACAATGTCGTCTCCCTCTAAAACTACGTTGCCGTCAAAATCAACAAATTGTAACTTTGCTGTTTGTCCTAAAAAGCTAATTGCTTCTTCAGGATCGTTAAAACCTGGAATTTCAACAATTAACATAGGATTATCTTTATTTACTTCATCCTTAGTAATTGTTGCTTCTGTAAGTCCCTTAGCATCTAATCTATTTCTTAATATCTTTTCTGTTTTATCAACATCTTCAGAACTTATATCATTTTCTTCGATTGTATAAATAATTCTAACACCACCAGCAACATCAAGACCTTTCTTTATGCTTGATGCACCTTTCATAATTTGATGTTCAACCCATGAACCATCTTTGCCAGTTTTGGATGTCCAATAACTATAACCGTTAAATGCACCAAAACCAAGTGCTACTGTAATTGCTATTACAAGTAACAAAATAATTGCACTTTTTAAACGCATTTTTCTTTCCTCTCCTTTGTAATTGAAATATTGAAAATTTTGTATTATTACAAATGAAAGTATACTTAAATTTACGCATATTGTCAATTATTTATTTTGATAAATTTAGTCAGATAAATTGTTGTTTATCTAATTAATTCATTGTTTTTTTATTTATAGTATAGCAAATTACTAGAAATACAAAATATAAAAAAGATAAGCGAACTTTTAGCGAAGTTTTTATCATTTCTCCAAAACAGTTTTTGCCGGTCAAAAAAACTGGATGTTTTTTTGAGTGACGATTAAGGCATGGATGCCGCATCGGA
>JAFSUW010000020.1 GCA_017450465.1 Clostridia bacterium
AAGACCCTTTTAAGGGTCAAGCAAGGTAATAAGAGCAAAAGTGGCTGGAACAAAGTGAAAGCCAGCGCCTTGAGACGCTGGCTAGTAATAAGGCTTATAGCCGCAGTACAAACCACCCGTTTTACGGGTGGTCATGATTTTTATCCTCTTGCCAAACTATACAAAAAACTATACAATGTATTTGCAAATTGAGGAGGATTTCAAATGAAGAAAAATTATTTTATAATAATTTCAGTAATTCAAATTATACTTTGTGTATTTACAATTTCGTTATCTAAAACTACTGCTACTAATTTAGTAAATATGATGAACGAACTTGAAACTTCCGCATTTTCCACCAATAATTCTGAATTGGATGCAATGATTGATTTTAATAATCCTGATACACAGATAGGGTTTTATCAAAGATATATATTTGTATTTAACAGTATAATAATTTTAATGAGCATTGTAACCATTATTATTGCAAATAATAATCATACTTTAAGGTACAAGAAAAGACTTGTATTTTATAGTGTTTTTTCACTTTTATTTGGAAGTGGACTTGTGAGTTTAATCGGTTTTGCTAATCTTATAATTTTACTCGTGTTAAAAAGAACAGAAGAGGATGACGAACCATTACCTAAAAAGGATATAGAACCACTTGAATATACTTACAGAAATAAAAAAGGAATAATTTTTGGTGTACTTGCCATTTTAACATATGTTATATTGTATGCTGGTATAAGGAGAATACTTACATTTATTTTGCCAGCTATACCTATTGAAATATTTGAAAGTATATTAACTTTGTTTAGTATAAACATCATTGTGCTAGTGATTATTTTAGCTATTTATAAAGAAGAGTTATTAAAGGGTATAAGAGCAGTAAAAGAAAATTTTAATGATTATAGAAGATTTATAGTAAAAGGATTTTTAATTACAATTTTATTATCGATTATAGGTAATATTATAAGAATAGCATTAACTGGAAATATTTCTTCTGTAAATCAACTTACATTACTTGAAATGCCTGTTTTATATTTATTATTTGCAGCGTTTTTTTGGGCACCAATTGTAGAAGAATGCGTATTTAGAGGTTCAATTAGAAGGTTTATTCCAAACAAATATGTCTTTATAATATTATCTGGTGTTATTTTTGGCTTGTTACATACGGTAGCTGAAGAAGGTTTAGCTAATGTATTCATAACAGCAATTCCATATGGTATAATTGGCATGTGCTTAGCAGCAGTTTATGAAAAGAGTAATAATATAATTACTAATATAGCAATTCATGCACTAAATAATTTAATTGGTGTAGTTGCAATATTTATTTTGCTTGGAGTTTAGGAAGGAGTACTTAGATGATTTCAGACAGCATAATTTACATAGGTGCAGATGATAAAGATATTGATTTATTTGAAAGTCAGTTTATTGTGCCAGAAGGTATTTCGTATAATTCATATGTAATAAAAGATGAAAAAATTGTTATTATGGACACAATAGACAAACGTAAATCAAAAGAGTGGCAATCTAATTTAAATAAATGTTTGGGTGAGATAGCACCAGACTATTTAGTAATATCTCACTTAGAACCAGACCATGCTTATAACATTGGATATTTAGTAGAAAAATACCCTAATATGCAGTTAGTAGGTAACGCAAAAACATTTGATATGTTAAAGCAATTTTTTGATTTTGATATTGAGAATAGACAAGTTATAGTTAAAGAAAATGATACGTTAAACATTGGTAAACATACTTTAAGGTTTATAATGGCTCCGATGGTTCATTGGCCAGAAGTAATGTTTACATATGAAGAAACTGAAAAAGTGTTATTTTCAGCAGATGCTTTTGGTAAATTTGGTGCATTAGATGTAGAAGCCGATTGGGCTTGTGAAGCAAGAAGATATTACTTTAACATAGTTGGTAAGTATGGAATGCAAGTACAAGCAGTGTTAAAAAAGCTATCTGGTGTAGATGTTAAAACTATTTGCCCTCTACATGGTCCTGTACTTAAGGATAATTTAAGTTACTACATAGAAAAATATGATATTTGGAGTAGCTATAAGCCAGAAGATGAGGGTACATTTATTGCGTATGCTTCAATACATGGAAATACAAAATTAGTAGCTGAAAAATTGGCTGAATTATTAAAAGAAAAAGGTGAAAAAGTTGCCATTGCCGACTTATCTCGTACAGATTTTGCTGAAAATGTTGAAGATGCATTTAGATACGATAAATTAGTTGTTGCTGCTTCAAGTTATAATATGGGTGTATTTCCACCAATGGAACATTTTTTACTACACTTAAAAGGCAAGAATTATCAAAATAGAAAAGTAGCATTTATTGAAAATGGTTCATGGGCACCATCAGCAGGCAAAACTATGAAAGAAATAGTTAGTACAATGAAAGATATTGATATTGTTGAGCCAATGGTTACAATTAAATCTACAATGAAAGACGATGATTTAGCAAAACTTAATGAACTTGCTACAAATATATTAAAAAAATAAGGAGGAATTATTATGAAGTACAAATGTTTAGCATGTGGTCATATTTATGACGAAGAAAAAGAAGGAGTAAAGTGGGAAGACTTACCAGCTGATTGGATGTGCCCATTATGTGGAGTAGGAAAGGATATGTTTGAAAAAATCGAAGAATAAAATGTGTAGCATTTTATTCTATCAAAAAAATGTAGGGGCGGGTGTCCTCGCCCGCCCTTTAGTAGAAAGGATGATACAAATGGCAGAAAATACAAGATTTTATGTATGCCCAATATGTGGTAATGTAATAGGATTAATTGATGGAGATGCAAATCATATAATGTGTTGTGGTAAACCTATGGTACCACTTGCTGCAAATACAGTAGATGCAGCACATGAAAAACACGTTCCAGTGATTGAAAGATCAGAAGACGAAATAGTAGTAAAAGTAGGAGAGGTAACTCATCCTATGGAAAAAGAACACTTTATTACATGGGTTGCTGAGGTGAGTGATAATAGAACAACAAGAGTACGGCTTTATCCAGAACAAGACCCAGTAGTAAGATTTAAGTACATACCGGGTGCTACAATATATGCATATTGTAACAAACATGGGCTTTGGTCAAAAAAAGTTGATTAATTTATTGGCGGTGATAAATTCTCCGCCTTTTATTTTAAAAAGCACTATAAAAATTGACGTAGAAGTGATATAATAATGGCTGTATAAAGGAGTGGTTTTTAAGATGAGTGATGAAAAACTTAAACTTCATAACACAATAGATGGCATACCTGAAGAGTGGGTAAAAAAGATACTAGAATATATTGAAATTTTGAGAAAGAATGATGAAGAATTAAATGTTCCTGATAGACTTGTTGTTAAAAATGAAGATGAGTTATCGCAAAAATTAACTGAAGCAATTGAAAGTGAAGAAGCAATTCCATTGTCAGAGGTAATAAATAGGATGAGCAAAGTAGTTACTGATTAGGAGGAAATATATTGGGCGATTATGAAGTCTTTTTTTCTAGATTTGCATATGAAGATTTAGAAGAAATATATAAATATACAAAAGAAAAAACATGTGATGTAAAAAAAGCTAACCAATTATATGAGAGGATTATTTCTGAATCTAGTAAATTGGGGTATTTTCCAAAAAAGCATCCAATTGTGCAGTTGAAAAACATGAGAAATTCTAATATTAGGATGTTTATTATTGAGAATTATATGCTTTTTTATACTATCAATGAAGAAGACAAAAAAGTAAGAATTGATAAAATATTTCATAGTGGCATTGATTGGATGTCAAAATTTTGATTTTTTTAGGTGAGCGTAATGTTCGCCTTTATATTTTTTAAAAATGTTGACATTTATTTCATAAAATTTTACAATTAATTTGTATATTTATTGATAATCGGAACAACATATAACAAAGGAGGAAAAATAAATGGCAAAGGGCATTAATTATGAAAAAACAGAAGGAGAAAGGTTAAGCGACGAGCTAACTTTTAAGCGCGAAAGTATTTGGGAGAGAAAAGAACTAAAGAAAGATATTTTGAATTTCAGCAAAGATTATATTAAGTTCTTAAACGCTGCAAAAACTGAACGTTTGGCAGTTATTGAAGCAGTTAAGATACTTGAGAAAGCAGGTTTTAAGCCGCTTTCTGAATATAAAAAATTAAAAGCAGGAGATAAAGTTTACTATATAAATAGAGAAAAGAACGTATTTGCTGCAGTTATTGGTAAAAAACCAATGAGCGATGGTATCAATGCAGTAGGCGCACATATAGATTCACCAAGACTAGATTTAAAGCCAAATCCACTTTATGAAGCAGAAGGCATGGCATTACTTAAAACTCATTACTATGGCGGAATAAAGAAATATCAATGGACAACAATTCCTCTTGCAATTCATGGTGTTGTTGTTAAAAATGATGGCAAGAAAGTAGCAATAAGCATTGGTGAAGAAGACGATGAACCAGTACTTTGCATTACAGATTTACTTCCACATTTAGCACGCGAGCAAGCAGATAAAAAACTTCGTGAGGCAATTACAGGTGAGGAATTAAATGTATTATTTGGTGGAATTCCTTATGAAGATAAAAAAGTAAAAGATAAGGTTAAACTTAACATTTTAAGTATTTTGAATAAAAAATATGGGATGAAGGAAAGAGATTTCACAAGTGCAGAACTTGAAATTGTACCTGCATTTAAGGCAAATTCAGTTGGCCTTGACGGAGCATTTGTTGGTGGATATGGACAAGATGATAGGGTTTGTGCATACACATCATTAAAGGCAATTTGTGAGATTACAAAGCCAACCCATACAGCAGTTTGTGTACTTGCTGACAAAGAAGAAGTAGGAAGCATGGGCAATACAGGTATGGAATCAAGAATGTTTGAATTCTTCCTTGCAGATTTAATGGAAGCAAAAGGCGAATATACCGAACTTGCACTCAAAAAATGTTTAGCAAACGGCAAGATGCTATCTGCCGACGTTGATGCAGGTTTTGACCCAACATATGCATCTGCTATGGAAAGAAATAACGCTTGCTACTTAGGCGAAGGCGTATGTGTTGCAAAATATTCTGGTCATGGTGGAAAATCTGGCGGAAATGATGCAAGTGCAGAATTTTTAGGAAGTGTAAGAAAGTTATTTGATAAAAATGAAGTTGCATGGCAAATTGGTGAACTTGGTAAAGTAGACCAAGGTGGTGGCGGAACAATAGCATACTACCTTGCAGACCAAGGTTTAGATGTAATTGATTGTGGTGTTGCAGTATTATCAATGCATGCGCCATTTGAAATAACAAGCAAGGCAGACATATATATGGCGTATAGGGCATATAATGTGTTTATGAACGACTAATAATAAGATAGGGTAATAATTTGAATTTGACTGTGTTAAAATCCGTGCAAAAATCCTCGACGTATATTTTTATACGACTGTGGTTTTTGCACGAATTTTGCCTTGTCAAATCCTAAATTCTTACCCTATCATAAAATATTGAACTATGAGTTCTTATTAAAAGGATGTGTTTATATGTCAAAAACTGCTTTATTACTTGCACTATGCCTTTTAACATCTTGTGGTACTGTAACAAATGAGATAGATTTACCAAGTGAAACTGTTCAAGAAGAAACAATAGTAGAGGAAGAAAAAACTGTAGAAGAGGCTATTCCTGAAGAACCAGAAGAAGAGCCGGTAAATGAAGAACCAAAGAAAGTAGAAACGCCTAAAGTAGTAGAAGCACCATCAAAAGCAGAAGATAATAATTTAACAGGGCTTAGTAATAAAAAACTTGCATGGTATTTTATTAAAGCTAAAGACCATGCAAAATCTGGAATAGGTTCTGAATTAAAAGCAGTTGTAGATAAATATGGTGCAATATATCTTGATGATACAGAAGAAAAAGTTATTTTCTTAACTTTTGATGAAGGTTATGAAAATGGCTATACCGGGCAAATTTTGGACACATTAAAAGAATATGGTGTAAAAGCAACATTCTTTATAACAGGTCCATACTTAGATAAGCAGCAAGATTTAATAAAACGTATGATAGACGAAGGGCATACAGTTGGAAATCATACTGTAAATCATCCTAGTATGCCATCTATTACAGATGATGAGAAGCTTGAGAAGGAACTACTTGATTTAGATAGAAAGTTTTTTGATATATATGGTGTGTCAATGAAATATTTAAGACCACCAATGGGTGAATTTAGTGAAAGAACACTTGCACTTGCTAAGAACTTAGGTTACACAAGTGTATTTTGGAGTTTTGCGTATAGAGATTGGGAAACAGATAATCAAAAGGGTACAGATTATGCATTAAATACAGTAATAAATTCATTGCATCCAGGCGAAGTATTATTACTTCATGCGGTATCGAAGGATAATGCAAATGCATTACCACGAATTATAGAAAAAGCACGTGAAATGGGATATACTTTTGGTGAATTAAGATAAAAAATCGGGGTGGCCGGCTTTTTGTGTGTTGCCGGTCGCCCCGTGTGTCTGTGTTACGTCTTATTTTCTTCTTTTTGCCAACCCGCGGTACAGGGTGAGTGCCTCACCGAGCATGTAGCCAACAAGGTAGTTGGCGGGACGGAACGCTTCGATAGCGAATGCATTTCGGTATCCATGATTCATGGCGTCTTCGATGCCGTCATGGAAGCCACGTTCCATCTGTTCGGGATGGAGAGTCCCTTTTTTGGAGAAGAATACAGCGGCATTGTACATGAGCCGCCCGATTTCTTCTTCGTTGAGTTCGATGGGACGCATACCGTATTCCCGTTCAGCCGGGGAGAGCATGCATACGCTTTCGAATTCGCCGGTGGGGTCCATGGACCCGATGACCTCACGGTCGTCGGCGATGAGCCGGTATCCGAAGTCGAGGATGTACGGTTTTTCTTCCGTAGACCTCGTCAGATCGTAAGGCAGGCAGGTGGTTGTGTCAAAAGAAAGTTCGAACATGTTATTTACCTCCATATGTTCGTTCCTTTACTCCCAATGGGAGTTAAATTTGTGGTTTTTTCGCGTAACATACTACTATTATATCACAGTTTACATAATTAGTCAATTCTATATAAAAAAAGAGGCACCCGAGGGCACCTCTAATTACTTCTTGTTTTACTTATTTGCTTTTTTAGCCAGTTCTTGAAGCATTTTTGTTCTTGAAGGACGGCTTGAAATTAAGGGTTTTACATCTCCATGGACAACGGCCATATAGACTCCGATTTCGTATCCAACGAGGTAGTTTACGGGGTAGTAATCTTCTTCGGCGAATCTGTTTCTTTCACCGTATTCCGTAAGGTCTTTTACACCATCGCGGAAACCAAGGGTTAACATTTCGGGAACGACCGCTTTTTTCATGGTAAAAATGTTTGCTGCATATGCAAGCATTTCCGTTATGTCTTCATCGGTCAAGATCATTTGGGGCATCCCATACTGGCGCTCTTCTTTGGTCAACATGCAAATAGTTTCCTGTCTGCAAGTCGGGTCGAAAGATTGAATCACTTCGTTATCCTTTACAACAGCACGAACACCATAGTTAAGCTTATAGGGCTTGAAAATGGTAGATTTTGTGATGTCGTATGGGTTGAAGTTTTTATCAAAAGGACAGAAGAACATAATTTCCTCCTTTCTCCGTCCTTTGCCCAAACAGGCGGGCAAATATGTGTGGTAAACTTAATGACCAAATTATATCACACTTTACATAAAATTGCAAATCTGATATAATTAATCGAGAAATTAATTAAGGGAAGGATAGAATAATGAAAGTATATTTAGATAATGCAGCAACAACAAAACCACTTGCAACAGTGGTAAGTATAGTAAATGAGTTAATGATAGACGATTACGGTAATCCATCATCTATGCATGCGATGGGGTTAAATGCCGAAAAAATAATAAAAAAATCGAGAGAATATGTAGCAAAAGCACTAGATGTGGAAGAAAAAGAAGTATACTTTACATCTGGTGCTACAGAATCGAATAATACAGCAATTTTTGGTGCAGTAAATCAAATGAAAAGACAAAGAAAGCATATTATCACTTCTAAAATAGAGCATCCTTCTGTTTTAATGTGCATGGAAAAATTAGAGCAAGAAGGTTTTTCTGTTACCTATCTAAATGTAGATAAAGATGGTATAATTGATGTAGAAGAATTGAAAAATTCAATTAGAGAAGATACAATTTTAGTTAGTGTAATGGCTGTAAATAATGAAATTGGAGCGGTAGAGCCATTAAATGAAATCTATAAATTGAAAAATAAATATAATTTTATTTTTCATACTGATGCAGTACAAGCATTTAAGAAGATATCTGTAGAACAGTTTAATATGGCTGATTTAATAACAATTAGTGGCCATAAAATACATGGGTTAAAGGGTATTGGTGCATTAATTGTAAAAGAAGATGTGAAAATAAAGCCATTAATTTTAGGTGGAGGCCAAGAAAGGGGCTTTAGAAGTGGCACTGAAAATATAGTAGGAATTGCATCACTTGGTGCTGCTGCAAGTTTTACGATGCACACTGATAGAGTTTTAGAGTTAAAAAATAAATTAGCTTTGGAACTTTCAAATATACCAGGCATAGTTATAAATAATAAAAATGCTAAGGCACCACATATATTAAATATTAGTTTTACAGGTAAACGTGGTGAGGTAATATTACATGAACTTGAAGCCAAAGGAATTTATGTATCAACTGGTTCTGCGTGTCATTCAAATAAATTTGGTGAAAGTCATGTATTAAGTGCAATAGGGATGAATAAAAATGATATAGGTGCGGCAATAAGAATAAGTCTTGGGGAGTTTAATACAGAAAAAGAAATTGAATATGTAATTGAAAGTATTAAGGAAATTGTGCGATAAACATTTTGAGAGGAGAATACATATGAAAATAATAATTGATGTACTAAGGGGAATATTAATAGGAGTTGCGAACATTATACCAGGTATAAGTGGTGCAACAATTGCATTATCACTTGGTGTGTATGATAAGATAATACACTGCGTAAATAATATAATAAAAGAATTCAAAAAAAGTATTTTATATTTGATTCCAATAGGAATAGGCGCAGTATTAGGTATTGCGGTATTTAGTAAAATTATAGAATTTTGTTTTGAGAATTTTAGGCTTCAAACATCATTTACATTTATTGGCTTAATTTTGGGCTCGCTTCCAATGCTTATAAAAAGAGTATCAGGGAAGAAGGTTACAGCACCAAATGTAATAGCACTTATTATTGGAGCTGTATTTATTGCTGGTTTTGCATTTTTAACAGCCGATACAAATGCAGTTAGTAAATTATCAAATCCAATATTACTCATTCTAGTAGGTATGATAGGTGCAATTTCAATGGTAATACCAGGGCTTAGTGGGTCACTTGTATTAACTGCGCTTGGATACTATGATCCAATTATTTCAACAATAAATAGTTTTACTTCAAAAGCATTAAGTTTTGATATTGGAAACATATGGGGCGAATTTTTTGTTTTGACATTTTTCGGAATTGGTGTTATTATAGGTATAGTGTTATTTGCGAAAGTTATAGAATTTTTATTTAATAAATTTGAAACGACAACGTTTTATGCGATTATTGGAATTATTTTAGCGTCACCTGTGGCGTTACTTATAAATATAAATTATAGTTCATTTAGTTTAATAGCGTATATTGTGTCAATAATATTATTGGCACTAGGTTTTTATGTTGCTGTTTTATTAGGAGATAGACAGTAATTTAGTTTTGGTTATTAATGTAGGGGAGAATTCTATTCTTCCGAACGGTTAATATATATAATTAAATAAAGAAAGGAAGGAAATTTGTGAGCGGTAATTACGGTTCAAAATTAAAAATTATTCCACTTGGTGGACTTCACGAAGTTGGAAAGAATATGACCGTTTTTGAATATGAAAACGATATATTCGTACTTGATGCTGGTTTAGCATTTCCAGAGGATGATATGCTTGGTATTGATTTAGTAATACCTGATATAACATATTTAGAAAAAAATGTAGATAAAATAAGGGGTATAGTTATAACCCACGGACATGAAGATCATATTGGAGCTTTACCTTATGTACTAAAACAAATAAAGGCACCAATTTATGCAACAAAACTAACTTTGGGATTAATTGAAACAAAGTTAGAAGAGCATGGACTTGTTCGTGGTACAAAAATGATTTGTGTAAAGCAAGGCCAAAGATTTAAGCTTGGTTGCTTTGAGATTGAGTTTATACGTACAAATCATAGTATTCCAGATTCAGTAGCACTTGCTATTAATACTCCTGTTGGAGTTATAGTGCATACTGGTGACTTTAAAGTTGACTATACACCAATTGATGGTGGGCCTATCGATTTAGCTCGATTTGGCATTTTAGGTAAAAGAGGAGTTTTGGCATTGATGGCAGATAGCACGAATGCTGAGCGTCCTGGTTTTACAATGTCTGAAAGTACAATTGGGCAAGTATTTGAAGAATTATTTGATACTGACCAAAGAATATTGGTTGCAACTTTTGCTTCAAACATTCACAGAATGCAGCAAGTTATTAATTCGGCGATAAAAACACATAGAAAAGTTGCAATATGTGGTAGGAGCATGATAAATGTAATAACAGTTGCACATAAATTGGGTTATATAAAATATTTAGATGATACATTAATTGATATTGATGATATAGGCAAATATTCACCACATCAACTTTGTATTATAACTACAGGAAGCCAAGGTGAGCCAATGTCGGCATTGTCCAAAATGGCTAATGCGGAGCATAAAAAGGTAGAAATAGTACCAGGAGATAGAGTTATAATTTCTGCGTCTCCAATTCCTGGTAACGAAAAATATGTATCAAAACTAGTTGATGACTTGTTTAAGCTTGGTGCGGATGTTATTTATCATAGTTTGGCTGAAACGCACGTATCTGGGCACGCTTGCCAAGAAGAACTTAAGCTTATTCATACACTTGTAAAGCCAAAATTCTTTATACCAGTGCATGGTGAATATAAACATTTAAGACAGCATGCAAAAATTGCTGAAAGTTTAGGTATGGATCCTGAAGATATTTTCATTTTAAGTAATGGTAGAGTATTAGAACTTGATAGTGATTCTGCACGTGTAGGTGGTATGGTTCAAGCAGGAAGAGTAATGGTAGATGGACTTGGTGTTGGAGATGTAGGGTCGGTAGTTCTTCGTGATAGACAACATTTGTCACAAGATGGACTTATGGTAGTAGTTTTAACACTAGATTCAGAAACAGGTACAGTTGTTGCAGGACCAGATATAATTTCTCGTGGTTTTGTTTATGTAAAAGAATCTGAAGATTTGATAGAAGAAATAAAAATAATATTAAAACGTCAATTACTTGCATTTGAAGAAAGCGGAGTAAAAGATTGGAACACGATAAAAAATGGTGTAAGAGATACATTAAAGAACTTTATATTTGAAAAAACCAAACGTAAACCTATGATTTTACCAGTAATAATGGAAGTGTAATTTTATATGAAAGGGTTGAGAACATGAAAACATTAAAAGCACTAATTGCACTTATAGTTTGTGGAGCATTGGTTTATTTTGGTGTAACACGTACATTAAAAAAATCTAAAAGCCCAGATGAATTTAAGGAAATAATGGAAGCAGATGGGTATAGAGTATCTCAAATTTATAAAAATAAAGATAATGTCGAAAAAGCATATGCTGCTAGAAAATCTGATGAAAATTACACTTGGGAAATTGAATATATTGATTTTGATACTGAGGATAATGCAATAGCACATTATAATGAAGAATATGATAAGCTATTAAAAGTTACAGACAAATCTTATGACAGAATTACAAAAGGAATAAATTTTGCTCAGTATATGATAGAATCAAAAAGAGAGTATATGAGTATTTCAAGAATTGGCAAAACATTTGTATCAAGTCGAGTAGATTCAAGAGCAAAAACAGTGGTAAGAGATGGTATAACCAAAGCAGGTTATTGGTTAATAATAGATGATTAAAAAAGTCGCGTATGCGACTTTTTTAATGTAAATTAAGTTTATTATATATTTCTTCATGGATATCATCAATGGTCCTAAGTTCATCATCTTTAGTGCAAACGATTTCATCCCAGTTATACTTTTTGATTAGTGAACATGCACTTTCATACGCTGCTTTTAAGTATTCTGGGTTACTTTCGTGTATATCTTTTTTTGTATCTCCTGAAAACTTATTATTTCTATTTGCCATTAATTTTTCACTAACTGTTGGTGGAATGTTTAGGAAAAATACTTTATCGGGAACAGGTATACCAAATAAGTTAAATTCAAAGTCCCAAAGCCAATCCAAGAATTTTTCGCGTTCGGCCTCGTCTTTAATTTTCCCGGCTTGGTGAACAATATTTGCAGTTACATATCTGTCGGCAATAACGATACCGCCATCTTTATAAAATTCCTCATAATCTTGCTTATATGAAGCATATCTATCTACTGCATAGAAGGTAGAAGCGATATAAGGGCTAATTTTACTTGCATCTTTACCAAATTCACCAGATAAGTACATTTTTACTAAAGAAGAAGAAGGATTATCATATCTTGGATAAGATATTTTCATAACTTTTTTGCCTTCGTCAAGTAATCTTTGATACAGTTTTTCGGTTTGTGTTTGCTTACCGCAGCCATCTACACCTTCAATAACTATTAGTTTGCCCATAATGTACCTCCTTAATAATTTCATTTTCTTAAATAAGAATATAATTTTATATTTTTAAAATCAATAGTTGTATATATTAAAAACAAAATATATAATAAAAGTGTATAGCTTTACAAAAGAAGGGAATTGACATTAATGAAACGGCTTTTTATATGCATTTTTCTAGGATTTTTTCTAGGAATTACTAGTGTAATTGTAACTCATGAGATATTGAAAAATAAAAGAATAGCTACATTTGTAGAAAGTGTTGAGACATCTATAACAGAAGAACCTGTAGAACCAGTTATATTAGAACCTGAAAAACCAGTTTATGCAAAAATTTTTGACGAAGACGAAAATATGACTGAAGAAACTTTTTTGATTTCTGAAAAAGAAATCAAAATACCGGTTTTACTGTATCATGAATTTTACGAAGAAGAACCTGATAAAAAACTTTATGGTAGTGTATCAACACCAGAAAAATTTGAAAAAGATCTATTAAATATAGTTGGCGAAGGTTTTAAGGTTATTTCACTAAATAGGATGATAGATTACAAAAATGGTGTTAAAGGGATACCTAAAAACAGTGTTGTAATTACATTTGATGATGGATATATGAGTAATTACACGCTAATTTATCCAATACTTAAAAAGTATAAAATACCAGCTACTATATTCATAATTGAAGATTTACTTGGAACTGAAGGTTATATGACTTGGGAAGAAGCCCAAATTATGAATGGTGAGGGCTTAGTTACAATATATTCGCATGGATTTAGTCATGTGGATATGACAAGTTTAATGCCAAATGACTTTGCTAGTAAAATTTCAAATAACTTTGCTAAAATGGAAGAAATGCTTGGTAAACCAGAACATTTAGTTTATTCATATCCATATGGTTTTTACAACAAAGAAACTAATACAATATTAAAAGATATGGGTGTAGAAGCAGTAATGACAACGGATAAAGGGTTAAACGATGTAAAAGATCTTGAAGCTGGAATTATAAGAAGGGACTATGTAGCGTATAATTTTTCCGGATTAAAAATACTTAGAATATTAAATGGAAAATAGTTTTTTATTTATGATATAATAGAAAAAATTTAGGAGGCAATTATGGACAATATTCAGCAACAACTAATGCAAGAATTAAACTTAAAAGAATTTCAAGTAAAAAATACAATAGACTTAATTGACGGAGGTAATACTATTCCTTTTATCGCAAGATATAGAAAAGAAGTAACTGGTGGTATGAGCGATGAGGTTTTGCGTGATTTTTACGATCGTCTTACTTATTTAAGGAACTTAAATGCTCGTAAAGAAGAAATAATACGTTTAATTGATGAGCAAGGTAAACTTACTGATGAGTTAAAGGAAAAGATACTACTAGCCAAAATAATGACAGAATTAGAGGATTTATATAGACCATATAAGCAAAAGAAAAGAACTCGTGCAACAATTGCTAAAGAAAAGGGCTTAGAGCCACTTGCAAACATTATTTATCTTCAAAAAACTACAACTGGTACGAGAGAAGAAATTGCTGCTAGGTTTATAAATAAAGAAAAAGGAGTAGAAACAGTAGAAGATGCAATAAATGGGGCACTTGATATAATTGCAGAAACAATTTCAGATAACGCAGAATATAGAAAAGACATAAGGAAGATGACTTTTGACAATGCTTTAATAGTGTCAAAAGCAGTAAATCCTGATGAAAAAACTGTATACGATATGTACTATGATTTTAGTGAGCCAATTTGTAAAGTACCAAGCCATAGAATACTTGCTATGAATCGTGGTGAAAAAGAAGATAAATTAAAGATAAAAGTTGATGTAGATACTGATAACATATTAAAGTATCTAACAAATAATGTAATTACGGGAGAAAGTATATTTAAAAACGACATCGAACTCGCTATATCAGATGCTTATAAGAGATTAATTGCTCCATCAATTGAAAATGAAATTCGTGGTATGGTAACCGAAGAAGCAGATGAAAAGGCAATAAAAGTGTTTGGTGTTAATGTAAAAAATTTGTTAATGCAAGCACCATTAAAGAATAAAGTTGTAATGGGATTTGACCCTGCATATAGGACTGGCTGTAAAATTGCTGTAATTGATGAAACAGGTAAGGTACTTGCAACTACGACTGTATATCCAACAGAGCCACAAAATGATGTAATAGGCGCTAAAAAAGAGTTAACTAATTTGATAAAAAAATTTAAAATAAATATGATTGCAATAGGTAATGGAACTGCTTCAAGAGAGTCAGAACAATTTGTGGCAGATATGTTAAAAGAAATAGATGATAAAGTTTACTACACAATAGTAAGTGAGGCAGGTGCGTCAGTTTATTCTGCATCAAAACTTGCTACAGAAGAATATCCAGATATCAATGTATCGCTTCGTGGTGCAATTTCAATAGCTCGTAGACTTCAAGATCCTATGGCTGAATTTGTAAAAATAGATCCAAAAAGTATTGGAGTTGGGCAATATCAACATGATGTAAATCAAAAGCGACTTGATGAAACATTAACTGGTGTTGTTGAGGATGCAGTAAATAGAGTTGGTGTAGACTTAAATACTGCAACTCCTTCATTACTCAATTATGTATCTGGAATAAGCAAAACGATTGCAAACAATATTGTAAAGTATAGAGAGGAAAAAGGAAAATTCAAAAGCAGGAAAGAATTATTAAAGGTAGCAAAACTTGGCCCTTCAGCATTTACACAATGTTCTGGTTTTTTAAGAATACCAGGGGCAACAAATCCTTTAGATAATACAGCAGTTCATCCAGAATCATATGAAATTGCAGAAAAAGTATTAAATAAAATTGGTTACAAAGTAGAAGATTTGGTAACAATAGACAAAAATGAATTGCTTCGTAAGGTTAATGCTATAAAGCCAGAAGAAATGGCAAAAGAATTAGATATTGGTGTCCCAACTTTGGTAGATATCTTAAATGAATTAAAGAAGCCAGGACGCGATGTTCGTGATGAAATGCCAAAGCCAATTTTAAGAAGCGATGTACTAAAAATTGACGATCTTCGTGAAGGTATGGAACTTACAGGAACAGTAAGAAATGTTATAGATTTTGGTGCATTTGTAGATATTGGTATAAAGAATGATGGACTTGTTCATATTTCCGAACTAAGCGATAAATTTGTAAAAAATCCTATGGACATTGTTTCGGTTGGTGATATAGTAAAGGTAAAGGTTATAAAAATTGATTTGGATAAGGGGAAGGTTGGCTTATCCATGAAAGGTCTGTAATTTTAAGAGGGAGGTATTTATGAAAATTTACGCAATTCGTCATGGTGAAACCGATTGGAACAAAGAAAAAAGAATCCAAGGGCGAACTGATATCGAATTAAACGAGATAGGTATTAAACAAGCAGAAAGTATAAAAGACCTAATTAAAAATGAACACTTCGATTTAATTATTTCTTCACCATTAAAACGTGCAAAAAAGACTGCTGAAATTGTTTCAAATGGTGTGCCTATTGTTTACTCTGATGGAATTATAGAACGTAATTTTGGCCTATTTGAAGGCAAAATTATGACAGAAATAAATTTTGAAGATTGTTATAACTATAACTTAAACTATGATGATGGTTCGATAGAAAAAGTACAAGATTTAGTGAAAAGAGTATATACATTTTTAGATGAAGTAAAAGAAAAATACAGTGATAAAAAAGTATTGTTAGTTACACATGGTGGTGTAATTCGTGCAATAAAGATATATTTTGAAGGTTTGCCAGAAAACGGTATGTTACCACATGCGGCAACCAAAAATTGTGAACTTAAGGAATTTATTTATAAAGATTAAAAATGTGGCCGATGCTCACATCGGCCCAATAAGGAGTGCTTCAATGAAAATAACATCAAACAAATCATTATTACTTGCAGATACACAAGTATCTGACATATTTATAAGTGAATATTTTGCAGATATAGATGGCGACTTTGTAAAAGTCTATTTGTATTGCCTATATTTAGAGAAATTCGGTAAAGAAATAGATGTGCTTGATTTGGCTAAAAAGACTGGCCTAGAACTTGCTCGTGTAAAACAAGCAATGGATTACTTAAATGGCGCGGGGCTTATTATAGCATCAGAAAATGGCATTATGTTATGCGACTTGAAAGAAAAAGAAATAACTAAACTTTATCGTCCAAAACTTTCAAATAGTCCAGAAGAGGCAGAAAAGACGCTTAAAGTTAATAAAAAACGTAGCGAAGTTGTTACCATGATAAATAATACATTTTTCCAAGGCATTATGAACACATCTTGGTATAATGACATTTCAACTATTTTTGATAAATATGGTTTTGAAGAAGATGTTGTTTATTCATTATTTAAATATTGTTACGATAAACATGCACTTCATAAGAAGTATTTGTTTACTGTAGCGGATGCATGGTATCAAAATAAAATAAAGAATTTAGATGATTTAGATAGATACTATAGCGAATATGAAAAAACAAATAAAATAAAGAAACAGATAACTAAAAAACTTGGTTTTACAAGAAATTTAACTGAGTACGAGGAAGCGTATATTGAAAAATGGACAATGGAATTTGGTTATGATTTATCTTTAATTGAACTTGCATTAAAAAAGACTACGTCAAAATCTAATCCAAATTTTGAATATATAAATAAAATTATTACTGATTGGAATGAAAAGGGCTTAAAAACAAAAGAAGCAATTGAGGAATATTCAAAGCAAGTAGTAGAAAAGAATAAATTTATAAAGCAAAACAAAGACACCAATGCATATGTTAATACAGATCAACAGGAGTATAACGATTTAGACAGATTTTATTTATAAAATTTTAGCGGTAGGGGCGGGTCTCCCGGCCCGCCCGCAAGTACATGAGGTGAGTTGGATGCAAGGTATTTATCGTGAGATTCAAAAAGAATATGATGATAACAGAAAAAGAGCATTAGATGAGGCACAAGCGAAAAAGGATGCAGTATATAAAGAACATCCCGAATTAAAAGAAGTCGATGACGAAATAAATAAAATCGGTGTTAGTATGTCTAAAGCAATCATTTTTATAGATAATGATGCTGTTCGTAATGCTAAAATTGAAGAATTAAAGAAAAATATAAACGAATTAAAAGATAAAAAAGCAAAAATTTTGAAAAAACTAAAACTTACTGAAGAATATTTTGAACCAGTGTTTACATGTAATGTTTGTCAAGATACTGGAACTGTAGGAAGTTTAGAAGGTGCAAAACTTTGTAATTGCTTTAGGCAGAAAATTATAAATCATACATATAACAAAACACAAATGTATATTATTGATAAAGAAAATTTTGATACTTTTGATGAAAAAGTTTTTTCGGATAAAGTAGATGAAAAAAGATACAAAAGCGAGAAATCGCCAAGAGAAAACATATTAAACATAAAAAAACGTTCGGAAGAATTTGTAGAAAAATTCTCAGATGAAGATAATAAAAACTTAATTTTTATAGGTGGAACCGGTCTTGGCAAAACCTTTATGAGTAATTGTATAGCAAAAGCTGCAATTGATAGCGGTAAAACTGTACTATATCAAACTGCTGGTAAATTAATGGATATGGTAATGGATTACCGAATGAATAGGGATAATGGTGAAATAGATGCTACAGAATATAATGAACTTTTCGAAGTTGATTTACTAATAATCGATGACTTAGGCACAGAAAATGTAACTGAAGCAAGATTATCCGAGCTATTTAATATAATAAATACAAGATTAATAAATGGCAAGAAAAAAGGTATAAGGACACTTATATCTACAAATAAAGAGTTAAAAGATTTGATGAGCTATTATGACCAAAGAATAGTATCAAGGATTTTAGGTAATTTTGATGTATATAGATTTTTTGGTGAAGACATACGTTTAAAAACAAGTGGCAAATAGTTTACATAAGCATATTATGGTAACATAGAGGTGATACAAATGTTAATAGTACAAAAATATGGCGGTAGTTCGGTAGCAGATAGCACTAAACTATTTAATGTAGCAAGTAGAATTGCAAATACAGTAAATGAGGGCAATTCAGTTGTAGTAGTTGTTTCTGCACAAGGCAAAACTACCGATTATTTAATAAATCTTTCAAAAGAAATAAATTTAGATGCTTCAAAAAGGGAATTAGATATGTTATTGGCAACAGGCGAACAACAATCTGCTGCATTACTTACTATGACTTTAGAAAAGCTTGGAATAAATGCAATTTCAATGAATGCTTATCAGGCAGGAATTCATTCAACAAATACATTTGGTAATGCTAAAATCAAATCGATAAATCCAGGTAGAATATTAAAAGAATTAGAAACAAGAAAAGTTGTTGTAGTTGCAGGTTTCCAAGGAATTGATGAAATAGGTAATATAACAACTTTAGGGCGTGGTGGTTCAGATACAACGGCAGTAGCGTTAGCTGCTGCACTTAAAGCGGATAGATGTGATATATATAGCGATGTTGATGGCATATATACAGCAGATCCTCGTGTTGTAACTGATGCAGTAAAGTTAGATTCAATAAGTTTTGATGAGATGCTCGAACTTGCAAGTATGGGAGCAAAAGTATTAAACAATAGAGCGGTTGAACTTGCTAAAAAGAGCAACACAGTAATAATGTCTGCAAGTAGTTTTAGTGATGCTATGGGTACCTATGTTAAAGATACAGAAGGTCTTGAAGATGTAAATGTAAAGGGTGTTGCAGGAGATAAAAATATTGTTGTTGTAACGGTGTTAGGTGTTAAAGCAAATTCTATGTATATATATAAAATTTTCTCTTTACTTGCTAGAGAAAATATAAGTGTAGATGTTATTGTACAGTGTACAAATAATGTTGGAACAGTAGATGTATCATTTACTGTAAAACGCACAGATGCCAAGGATGCTATAAATATAATTAATGAAAATATGAATAAAATAGAGGCAACTGGTTTGAAGGTAGTAGAGAATTGTGCTAAAGTATCAGCTGTAGGTGCGGGTATGGTTAATAATCCTGGTGTTGCTGCTGGTGTATTTGAAGCGCTTTATGAGAATAATATTAATATCTATTTAGTAAGTACTTCAGAAGTAAAAATATCGGCTATAATAGATGAATCTAACTTAGAACTTGCTATGAACGCAATACACAAAAAATTTAACATGGAGAATTTACACTAAAATAAGGGCAAATTTTGTATTTGCCCATTTTGTTTATATGGTAATAAACAATGATAAAAAAGGGGGAATGTTTATGTATGGAAACTTATCTGTATTAAATCACAGCACAGTAAAAATAGTTGGAGGAAAGGTAGTTTACATTGATCCGTATGGATTAAAAAATGTTACACAAGATGCTGACTACATATTTATAACTCATTCTCATTATGACCATTATTCGCCAGAGGATATTGAAAAAGTATCCAAAGATACTACAACCATAATAGTAACAAGCGATTTAGCAGAAAAAGCTCGTGAATTGGGATTTGGCGTAGAAAATATTTTAACGGTATTACCACAAGAGACGCATGAACTAAATGGCTTAAAATTTACTACGATTCCTTCATATAACAACTTAAAACCATTCCATCCAAAACGCAATAATTGGGTTGGTTATTTAATAGAATTAGATGGCAAAACATATTATATAACAGGTGATACAGATAAAACGTTAGAAGCTGAAAAGGTAAAGTGTGATGTTTTATTTGTTCCAGTAGGTGGAACATTTACAATGGATTATAAAGCAGCAGCCAATCTTACAAATATGATAAAGCCAAAAGTTGCTATTCCAATACATTATGGAAGTATTGTAGGAAGTAGTGATGATGCAAAAAATTTTGCTAGTTTATTAGATGGTATTGAGTGTAAAATTTTGATGTAAAAGGAGTGTGTAATGTAAATGGAGGAAAATAGAAAGACATCTGCAGTAATGAATGGAGTAGGTTTTACTTTAATATGGCTAATAGCAATTTGTGTGTGTTTAATTATAGTTGCTAATGCTTATATGTTTTTAGGAGGTACATTAGGTACTCTTATACAACCACTACCAATTTTAACAATTGTTCTTGGTAATATAGTGTTTTTATTTAGTATGTTTGATTTTAAAAGTGCTGGACTAATTTTGTATAATATTTTAACTAGTAAAGAAAAAGATTTAAGTACATATAAAAAATCTCTTGTCATGTTAAAAAGTTGTGAACAATTAACATTGTGTTTAGGATTATTATTTTTATTTATGGGGTGTATAATTGCTATTAAAAATTATTTCCCAGATAGTATAGTCCTTTTCTCAGGTTCATTGGGAGCATCAATTATGTGTTTTGTATATGCTCCATTGATTATTTTATGTATATTCTTCCCATTAGAATTAAGATTAAAATCTAAGATTAAATATTCTACGAAGGAGGAGAAATAATATGAGGAATATAATATTTATAGTTATCATTTTACCAATTTTATATTTTATAAATATAATTGAGGGTGGAACAGCATTATTTGGTTTATCGTCTTTTTTATATACTTTTGTTCCATTAATAGTTTTATCTATCATTTTTTATAATAAAAATTTGTATAAGTTTTTTGCCAACGAATTAGAACCTAAGGAAAGTGTAGAAATTATAAAAGGAATAAGACATATATCAATTTATGTTTCAATGGTATATTATGCTATTTGTGGAATGCTTCTTATGGGTATAGATATGTTTGTTATTTCTGATTTAGCAAGGTTATCAGTTCCATTTGAGATATCACTTTTGGTAGTATTGTTTAATCTTCTAATTTTACTTCCGCTTGAAGCAAGGTTAAGGATAAAAAATAATTAAATAAAGATGATGCGAAAAATTATACAAGTTTATTAGATGGTGTTGAAGTAAAATTTTGATGTAAAGAAATTGTATTATATTGTAATTACCAAAATGGACGGATTTTGGTTAGGTATTTTTTGAGATACCTTTATCTGTTCATTTTGGTATTTTTTTATAAAATATATTGCAATATGATAACAAATATGTTATCATATAAATATACTAAGGAGGAAGACATAATGTTTGAAATAGAAATATATGAAGACAAAAATGGAAAGAGTGATATTAAAGAGTACATTTGTAAACTGAATTCAAGTAATTCAAAAGAAGATAGGATAAAATTTAACAAAATAATAGCATATATACGAATGCTTGAAAAGTATGGATTATCATTAGGAGAACCGTACATTAAACATATAAAAGATAATTTGTGGGAACTAAGACCAGTAAAAGATAGAATACTTTTTGCATATTTATTTAATAATAAATTTATATTATTAAATGTTTTTCGCAAACAAACATCTAAAACACCAAAAAACGAAATAGAAAAAGCTGAAAGGTTGCTTAATGAGTATAATAAAAGGAGTGATAAATATGGGAAATGATAAAAAAGATTGGAAAAGTTTTGAGAAGACTTTAGATATATCTGAAGAGCAAGAGGCAGAAATTCGTTTAGAAATGGAACTTATTGAGGCCACAATAGAAGCAAGGAAAAAGAATAATTTATCTCAAAGACAGTTAAGTGGTATGTCTGGTATAAAGCAACCTGCGATTGCTCGAATAGAGAGTTATAAAAATTCTCCTCAAGTATCAACGCTTATGAAATTATTATATTCAATGGGATATACTCTACGTGTTGTACCACTTGATGAGTTAGATTAAAAAAATACACCTAATTGGTGTATTTTTTTAATCAAGTTCAACTGCACCAGTATATAATTCATAGTATCTGCCTTTTTCTTTAAGCAAGTCTTCGTGTGTACCACGTTCTATAATCTGACCATGTTCTAATACCATTATAGCTTTTGAATTCCTTACTGTAGATAATCTATGTGCTATTACAAATGTTGTCCTATTATTCATAAGTCTATCAAGACCGTGTTCTATGTGTCTTTCTGTTCTTGTGTCGACCGAACTTGTTGCTTCGTCTAGAATAAGTATTGGAGCATCGGCTATTGCTGCACGAGCAATGTTTAGTAACTGTCTTTGGCCTTGACTTAAGTTTGCACCATCGCCTTCAATTATTGTGTCATAACCATGTGGCAAACGATTTATAAATGAATGTGCACTTGCAAGTTTGGCTGCCTCTATAACTTCTTCGTCAGTTGCATCAAGTCGTCCGTAGCGAATGTTTTCACGAACGGTTCCGGTAAATAAATGAGTGTCTTGTAAAACGACTGAAAGGGCATGACGTAAACTTCCTTTTTCAATATTTTTTACATCTATTGAGTCAAATGTTATTGTGCCAGTATAATTATCATAGAATCTTGTAATAAGGTTTATTATTGTAGTTTTACCAGCTCCTGTAGAACCTACAAAGGCAATTTTTTGCCCTGGTTTTGCGTAGAGTGATATATTGTTTAATACTATTTTTTCATCGTTATATCCAAATGTTACATCAAAGAAACGAACATCACCTTTAAGTGGTATTTTTTCACTAGGGTTACCATTTTCATCATATTTTTGCCAGAAAAATTCTTTGCCTTCTTTTACAAGTTTTGCAGAGTTTGGTAAGTCCATCTTTTCTGGTTCTTCTTTCATAACTTCATAAATTCTTTCAGCACCAGCCATCGCTGTAATTACTGAATTAAATTGGTTTGCGGCCTCGTTTATAGGACGGGCGAATTGTTTTGTAAGAGTTAAGAATACAACAAGTTCGCCAACATTTATATAACCCATTACGGCAAGTAGTCCACCAAACATTGAAATTAATGCATAAATAGTATTGTTTGTATTCATAAGTATTGGCATAAGCATACCAGCAAAACTTTGAGCATGAGTTGCTGAAAGGCGTAGATTTTCGTTTAATTCGTCAAAAGTATCTATCGCAATTTGTTCATGGCAGAAAACTTTTACAACTTTTTCGCCAGTCATAATTTCTTCAATGTATCCATTTACTTTACCAAGGTTACTTTGTTGTTCAACGAAATATTTACTACTACGTTTTGTTATTTTACCAACAATAGTAAACATTATTGGTGTCATTAAAAGTTCAACTATAGTAAGCGGGATACTTTTACTAAACATCAAAAATAATGTGCCAGCGAGTGTAATAACACTTGAAAGTAGGGCAGTTAAACTGTTGTTTAATGCTTCGTTTAATGTATCTACGTCGTTTGTGAATCTACTCATTACTTCACCGTGAGTGTGTGTATCAAAGAACTTTACAGGAAGTGTTTGTATGTGGTTAAATAAATCGCCTCTTATATTGTTCATTATTTTTTGTGTTGAGTAAATCATAAGTCGACTTTGCAAATATGCTGCTACAACTGAGATAAGGTATATACCTATTAAAACCATAACGCCATGAGTAAGCCCAGCTAAGCGCTCGGCAATGGTAAGATTATTATTAATTGGTTGCAAGAAGTTATTTATAATTGGTTCTAGATAATTTGTTCCGGCGAGTGAAGCAAATATATTAACTAATATAAGTAACGAAACAAAGAAGAGAAGTACTCTTTTTGCTTTTAAGTAACTCCATAGGAACTTTAATGTGCCCTTAAAATCTTTTGGTTTTTCTAGAATTCTAGCTCCTCTAGAGCCCGGCCCTTTCATTTTTGGTTCAACATTTACTTTAGCCATTTACTTTTTCACTCCCTTCATCCTTATCTTGTTGAGAGTAATATATTTCTTGGTATTCAGGACTATTCTTTAGTAGTTCATCATGAGTGCCTTGTGCCACAATTTTTCCATCGTCTAAAACTATAATTAAGTCTGCATCTTTTACAGAACTAATTCTTTGCGCGATTATAAAAGTAGTGGTGTCTTTTAATATTGTATTAAATGATTCGCGAATCTTTCTTTCAGTTTTAGTATCAACTGCACTGGTAGAATCATCAAGTATTAAAATAGCAGGTTTTTTTAATATAGCACGAGCGATACAAAGACGCTGTTTTTGACCACCTGATACATTTACACCGCCTTGTTCAATCCACGTATTATATCCATCAGGGAAATTCATGATAAAGTCATGTGCTTGCGCTGCTTTGGCAGCGTTAATTACTTCCTCATCAGTAGCATTTTGGTTGCCCCAACGTAAGTTTTCTGCAATCGTCCCAGAGAATAGTGTGTTTTTTTGTAGAACCATTGCGATATTATCTCTAAGTAAATTTAGTGAGTATTTTTTTACATCTTTGCCATCAACTAAAACAGTACCACGGGATGTATCATAAAGTCGAGGCAGTAGTTGCACAAGTGAACTTTTACCAGAACCAGTACCACCTATAATTGCAACCACGGTTCCTTTTTTTACTTCAAAATTGATATCTTGTAAAATATATTCATTTGAATTGTTGTCATATTTGAAATAAACATTTTTGAAAGCAACATCACCTTTGAATTTGTGTTCTTTTAATGCACTTTTATTGTCTTTTAAGTCAATATCAGTTTTTAACACTTCAACAATACGCTTATATGAAGCAGTAGCACGAGATAGCATTACAAATAGCATAGAGAATATCATAAGTGACATTAAAATGTGTGTTATGTATGTTAAAAATGCCGACATAGTAGCGACATCTAATGTATCGTTTAATATTTGTTTACCGCCAAAATAAACAACCGCAACGATAGATAAGTTCATTATAAGCATAAGTATAGGCATGTTAAATATAACTAAGTTCATTGCGTTTAATGATGCATTTGTTAAATCATCATTTGTTTTCTTAAACTTTTCTTTTTCAAAATCTTCACGAACAAAAGATTTAACAACTCGTACATTTGTTAAATTTTCTTGTACATTTGAGTTTAGGTTATCTATAGCAGTTTGCATTTTTGTAAATCTAGAAAAGGCGAATATCAAAATAGAACCAACAGAAAGTATGAGTAGTGGTATCGCAATGGCGATAATAATAGAAAGCTTTGCATTAAGACGGATTGTCATGATAAGTGCAAAGATAAACATTAATGGTGCACGAACCATAATACGCATTGCCATTATTGCGGTATTTTGTAGTAACGTAACATCGTTTGTAAGACGTGTAGCAAGAGAAGCAGTAGAGAATTTATCGATGTTCTTAAATGAAAACTGTTGAACTTTTGTAAATAAACCACGTCTTAGTTCGGCGGCAAAACCAACACCTGCTGTTGCGGAGTTTTTTGAATTATTGCAGCCAGCAAAAATAGCAACAGCTGCTACAAAAATCATGAGTAAACCTGTCTTTATGATATAGACTTTGTCACCAGATTCAATACCCTTTCCGATAATATTAGCCATTAAAATAGGTTGCAAAATTTCACAAAAGACATCTAAAATCATAAATAAAACTGCAAATAAAATGGCCTTTCTATATTTCTTAGCAAACTGTAATAAAACTCTCATAAGTTTATTCCTTCCTTTAAAATGTATTAACAAGAAATTTTAAAAAATAATTAGTACTTTTGTCAAGTAAACTTTATTTTTTTCTTGACTAATTTCCTAAAATACATATAATTTAAATGTAAACAAAAAGGAGGTAGTTAAATGGTAACAGCTGTTGTAGGTTGTAACTGGGGTGACGAAGGAAAAGGGAAGATAACGGATATGTTAGCACCAAATGCAGACATAGTAGTTAGATTCCAAGGTGGTGCAAATGCAGGGCATACTATTATAAATGAGTATGGGAAATCCGTATTGCACATATTGCCTTCAGGTGTGTTTAATAAAAACACGGTAAACATTATTGGAACAGGTGTAGCATTAAACTTAGATAGTCTATTTAAGGAATTAGATGAAGTAAAAAGTAAAGGAGTAGAGCCAAAACTTTTAATTTCTGATAGGGTACAAGTAGTAATGCCTTATCACATAATGCTAGATAAACTAGAAGAAGAAAGATTGGGTAAAAATAGTTTTGGTTCAACGAAGTCTGGAATAGCTCCTTTTTATTCAGACAAATACTTAAAAATAGGTTTTCAAATTTGTGAGATGTTTGATGAAAACCTTATGGAAAAGCTAGAAAGAATATGTGCTGTAAAAAATAAGTACATAGAAGCAGTATATGATACAGATTATAGAGTAAGTGCAAAAGAAATGTATGATTATTTAATGTCATTTAAAGAAAGAGTAGAACCACTTATTTGCAATTTACCTGTATTTATGAACAAAGCAATTAAAGAAAATAAAAATATTTTAGTAGAAGGACAACTTGGTGCATTAAAAGATGTTGACGCTGGAATATATCCAATGGTTACATCATCTTCACCAGTTGCAGGTTTTGCAGCATGCGGTGCATCAATTCCACCTTATGAAATAAAAAGAATTGTAGCAATAACAAAAGCATATTCATCAAGTGTAGGAGCTGGAGCATTTGTATCAGAAATATTTGGCGATGAAGCAAAAGAGCTTCGTGACCGTGGTGGTGACTGTGGTGAATATGGTGCAACAACAGGTCGCCCTCGTAGAATGGGTTGGTTTGATACAGTTGCAAGTCGTTATGGTTGCATTGTCCAAGGTGCTACAGAAGTAACATTATCATTACTTGATGTACTTGGTTATTTAGATAAAATTCCTGTATGTACAGCATATGAAATTGACGGGAAAGAAACTAAAGATTTCCCTGTTACTCATTTACTTGAGAAGGCAAAGCCAGTATATACATATTTAGACGGTTGGAAATGCGATATATCAGGAATTAGAAAATATGAAGACTTACCTGAAAATGCAAGAAAGTATGTTGAGTTTATTGAAAAGGAACTTGGCTTCCCAATCAAAATGATTTCAAATGGACCAAAGAGAGACGATATAATAATAAGATAAAAATTGAAAGGGCGAACAATGTTCGCCCTTTTTGTTTATGGATTTTAATCTGTTGAGTTGCTATATATATTTCGTTCAGAAATATATATAGCAACGAAATAAAAAACCACCCGCTATGCGGGTGGAGAAACATGTTATACACAAAAACACTATCCTAATTTATAATAGTAG
>JAFSUW010000021.1 GCA_017450465.1 Clostridia bacterium
GCAAATTTTCTTCTATAGCTTTTACCCTATTGGCCAAGTTTAAGTTTGTTAATATGTTTGGTATTTTATTTACTATAGTACCAAAATCTTCTTCCTTTGCACCTATTATTTCAAGTATTTCTTTCTTCCTTCTATTTAAGAATTCTATTAAATTATCTTGTGATTTTAATAGTTCAAAATCTAGATAACCAATAACAGAAAACTCGTTTTCTATATGCTCGTCTTCTGCCCACTTAAATAACTTATTCCTTATTTCTACATCTTCTTTATCCATTACACCACGATATACTTTTTTATCATCTATATAAATATCTGGTACTTTTTTTATTCTATCATTTATTCTTTCTATAATTTCCTTCGGTATTGCACCTTCTAATACATGAAGCGATTCTTCAAAAAATATTGCTGGATTTAATTTTAATCCATCTAAATCGTTATATAAAACATATGCGTCTTCTACTGTAATTAAATCTAAAGCTCGCATTATTTCTATCTGGCTTAATCTTTCATACGCTTTACCATCATGCTTTTCTGCCTTTGGTGCATTTAATTCATTTTCGTGGGCTTTTAAAAATTCATCTACAAAATCTGGTGTTAAAATATACTCGCGCTTGTCTTCCATGTTTATGCTTTCTAATGCTTTTAACATATAGTTTACAATCTTTAAGTGTCTATAAGGAGTATACAATGTTTCAGTATTTGTTACTTTATACGAACGCCACCAATCAAGCAAATGGTAGCCACTTTTTAGCGTATTAAACTTCTTAATTACAGGTATGCAATTAAACGCCATGCTATGTCCGCCTGACGTTATTGGAATTATATGCTCAATGCTTATCTGCTCTTTTGATTCAAATGCTCTTCCTGAATAAGCACACTTAGAATCAAAATACATAAATGCAGTTTCAAATTCTTCTACAGTTAAATTACCTATACCATCGTTTTTGTAAGCACGTTTATTGTTCGCTGCTATAGATAAATCAAACGATTTTAATAAAAAGTCTTGCATTGTGTCCTCCAATCGTTTTCATTATATCATAATTATTTTAAAAAACAAATTTTAATAAAAAATGGACCTTATGGTCCACTTTTTTATTCTAAATAATCTCTTAACTTTTTACTCCTACTTGGATGACGTAACTTACGTAACGCCTTTGCTTCTATCTGTCTTATTCTTTCACGAGTTACATTAAATTCTTTTCCTACTTCTTCAAGTGTTCTTGCCCTACCATCATCTAAGCCAAAACGAAGTTTTAGTACCTTTTCTTCTCTTGGTGTTAATGTGCCAAGTACATCTACAAGTTGTTCACGAAGTAATGTGAATGCTGCAGATTCAGCTGGTGCTGGTGCATCATCATCTGGTATAAAATCACCCAAATGACTATCTTCTTCTTCGCCTATTGGTGTATCTATTGATATTGGTTCTTGTGCTATTTTCTCTATTTCTGCTATTCTTTCTACTGGCATGTCCATTTCTTTTGCAAGTTCTTCTGGTGTTGCTTCACGACCAAGTTGTTGAAGTAACTGTCTTTTTATTCTTATCAATTTATTTATCGTTTCTACCATGTGAACTGGTACTCTTATTGTTCTTGCTTGGTCTGCTATTGCTCTTGTTATTGCTTGACGAATCCACCATGTTGCATAAGTACTAAATTTATATCCTTTGGTGTAATCAAATTTTTCTACTGCTTTTATTAAGCCAAGATTTCCTTCTTGAATTAAATCAAGGAATAACATACCACGACCAACATATTTTTTTGCGATACTTACAACTAAACGTAGATTTGCTTCAGATAGTTTTTTCTTTGCTTCTTCATCGCCTTTTTCCATACGCTCTGCAAGTTCTATTTCTTCTTCCATAGAAAGTAACTGTACTTTACCAATTTCTTTTAAGTACATTCTAACAGGATCATCTACTGCAAGTCCCTCTGGAACTAAGGCATCTACATCTTCATCATCAAAACTTAAGTCGTCAAAATCTGCATCTAAATCATTTACTATCTCAATACCATTTTCTTCGAATTTCTCATATATCTTATCTATTTGTTCTGGATCTAGTTCAACTTCTTCAAGTTCATTCATTATTTGATCATATGTTAAAGAGCCCTTTGCTTTTCCCATATCTATTAGTTTTTGTATAACATCTTTTTTGCTTGTCTCTTTGTTTACCAATTTATTTCCTCCTCTCGCTAGAAATTAAATGAATTTCTGTTATAATTTCACTTAATCTATCCTCTAGCTCTTTTACTGCATAAGTGTCCTCTCTATCTTTTAGTTTCTTAAGTATCTCGTTTTTTTCTTCTTCAAGTTGATTCTTTTTTAGTGTATTAGAAAGATCAATTACCGCTTTCTCAATATTATTTCCGAAATCGTATTCGTCTTGCATTATTCCAGTTATAAGATTAATTTGGTCCTGATTTTCAAATAAATCAATAATGTTCCGCTTCGAATTTTCATTATAATATTTATATAATATTTCGGCTAAATCTTTGTACAAATTAACCTTAAATTTTTTATAATCGATATTTTTTTTCATTAGTTCAAAAATATGTGCATCATTCTGGCACAACAAAAATATTGCCATCTTTTCAGCGTTATATACATTTTCTGGAATGTCTTTGCCGCTCTCTTCTATTGTGCTTTTTTCTTTGGTTTCAAATTTAAGTTTGCTTGGTTTTAAGTTTGTACCAAAGATTCTTTTGTTTATCTCGCCATATATTGCTTCAACGCCAATGCCAATCTCACTCGATATTTTTTTTATATACACTTCCCTTTCTATCGAATTATCTATTTTTGAAATGACACCAGCCATCTTATTCAAATAATCAATTTTACCTTCTGTAGTTCCTATATTTACTTCAGTTTTCAATTTATCTAGTTTATATTCAACAAGTGTTATTGCATTATCCAATAGCTTGTTGAAACGCTCAGGTCCATTTTTATTTATGTATTCATCAGGGTCTTTAGCATCTGGTATCCTAAGTATTTTTACATTACAACCGATATTAGAAAGTATTTGAAGTCCACGCTCTGTTGCTGCTTGTCCAGCGCCATCAGAATCATACCCAATAATAATTTCATTTGCGTACTTTTTTAACATTCTTGCTTGGCTCTCTGTAAGTGCAGTTCCAAGTGACGCAACAGCACATGGTATACCGTTTTTATGAAGCGATATTACATCCATATAGCCTTCTACCATTAAAAGCCGTGTTACTTTGCTCTTTCTTGCAAAATTTAATGCAAATATATTTTTGCTTTTGCTATATATTGGTGTTTCAGGCGAATTCATATACTTAGGTAATGAATTATCTAGCACCCTTCCACCAAATGCAATTACTCGGTCTTTTATATCAAAAATCGGGAACATAAGACGAGAACGAAACCTATCTACATATGCTCCGTTATCATTTTTTATTATTAAACCACTAAGTACTAAATCTTCATCAGTAAAGCCCAATGAAATTAAGTGCTTTTTTAAGTCGTTCCCGTTACCTTTAGCAAAACCAATACCAAAACGCGTTACGGTTGTTTTATCTAGATGCCTTTTTTCTAAATATTCTAATGCTTCTTTTGAATCATATAAATTTGCATTAAAATATTTTGCCGCTTCCGTATTGATACTAAAAAGTCTTTCTTTTAACCTGACTCTTTCGATGTCTATGTTTTCATCATCTTGTGGCAATTCTATTTTTGCTCTATCTGCTAGTATTTCTATTGCTTCTTGGAAATCTACATTTTCTACTCTACGAATAAAACCAATTACGTCACCACCTACGCCACAGCCAAAGCAATGAAACACTTGCTTGTCTGCTGATACTGAAAATGATGGTGTTTTTTCCTTATGAAAAGGACATAGTCCTTTATATGAGGTCCCTGTCCTTTTTAGTGAAACGTAATCAGAAACAACATCAACGATATTATTTGCTTCTTTTATTTCATCTACAAATTGTTCACCATAAAATGCCATCATATCACCATTCTTAAAATTTAAAAAATTTATGTATATTAATTCGACATATTATGTAAAAATCCTTTAATACTCTCCAGGTATAAATAATTCCTCAAATTTTTTGATTGCATATCTATCTGTCATACCCGCTATATAGTCACATACTGTCCTATCTCTACCACTTTTTATTAACATGTCTTTAAATTCGTCTGGCATTTCTAAAGTGTTGTCGATAAAGTAAAAATATAATTGACGTATTACAATACTTGCCTTTATTTCTTCTGCACGTGCCACACTACCAAGATATACTCTGTCAAACATAAACTGTCTTAAATCCCACATCGCGTTATATATTTCTGGCGACATAGAAATTATATTTTTATTTCTACTTTTCGAAAGTATATCTGAAACCATAGTATTAATTCTTTCGCGAGAAGATGTACCAAGAAGTTTACTACACTTCTCTGGCAAGTCTTCTTCAACAATTAAGCCGGCACGCTTTGCATCATCTATGTCATGATTTACATATGCAATTCTATCAGCAAATTTGACAATCTGGCCCTCAAGGGTAGATGCTAAATTACTTCCACTATGATTTACTATTCCATCACGTGTTTCATAAGTAAGATTCAAATTCTCAAGCACATCTACTACTCTTAAACTCTGCTCATTATGTTTAAAACCTTCAGTAAAAAGTTCATCTAAAACATGTTCACCAATGTGTCCAAATGGTGTATGCCCTAAATCGTGTCCAAGTGCGATTGCTTCTGTTAAATCTTCGTTTAATCTTAAAGATCTTGCGATAGTTCTTGCAATTTGAGATACCTCAAGTGTATGTGTAAGACGCGTCCTAAAATGATCCCCTTCCGGAGAAATAAATACTTGCGTTTTGTGTTTTAAACGCCTAAATGCCTTACAATACAAGATTCTGTCCTTATCTCTTTGAAAATCCGTGCGAATATCACATTTTTTTTCTTCGACTGCTCTTCCTTTTGTATTAGTACTAAGCGTAGCATACTCAGACAAAGTTTGTCTTTCGATTTCTTCTTGTTCTTCACGAATTGTCATGTTTTACCCCCTTCTTGGCTAAATCTTACTCGCTAATGCGCGAGCTAATTGGTCCGGGCATGATGTACCTTTCCCATTACAATTTATACCTTTTAATTTTTCTATAACTTCTTCTACTTTCATTCCTTCAACTAGTTTTCCAATTCCTTGAAGGTTCCCATTACAGCCACCTACAAAGTGAACATTTGATAATATTCCATCATTTATTTCAAACGTTATTTCATGAGAACATGTTCCAAAAGTTTTATAAGCATATTGCATTTCATTCACTCCTACCTATCTTTTTTCAAATTTATTATATCCATTATTTTTTCATAATCTGCCAAGGTTCCATCATTTAAGAAACATTCAATTATTTCTCTTCCAAGTGGGTCTAATTCTGGTACTAAATACTGTTTAAGTTCTTGCTTAAAGAAGTCATTCAATATTTTTGCGCCCTTCATATATGCCTCTTCGCCAACTTCAGGTTGCAAATCTACTTCAACAAATTCACGTGGTACCATTACATCAGGAAGTTCAATGTTTTTTAACACATAACCAAGAAGTGGTGTTTTAGATGGTTTTAACATGTTTCTAAATATTGGATGATTGCCGTATAATACTAAGAATTCACGAGCAAGCCATTCTGGCATAAAGCCAACCTTCCATGCTCCTATGTGTTGGTTTGGTGTTAAAATATATTTTACATCGTAGCATTTCTTTATTTGTGATAATAAAATATTTGCTTGCGTAACTTTTTTACCAGTTGCGAATGGCCAATACGAGCCAACACCTTCGCTACTCATTCCCTTCGTATCTACAATACTTGGGTTACTATAGCCACGAGGTGCAACAAGTCGCCAAAGCCAAGCTATTGCTGGTGGCAATATATGGAACATTCCAATAATTCCATACGTTGGATTTTCTTTTGTACATGGTGGTGTTCTAACACCGAAACTCCTTATATCTACAGGGACTGTTGTATCAACAACCCTTGGAAAATTCTTCTTTTGCATAACAACTCTTGGGTTACTGCACTTTTTACCTTGGTCATCTACTATTGGTTCCCAAATAAGAGCTGTCGCATGTGGTATTGCCTCTAAATTCAAATACAAAATTGGTTCTGGTGGATGTGTGCAAAGGCGCTCTGTTTCTGGATCCGTACCACACATTTCTATGTTATCTGTCCTTATAAACCAGGCATTTTCTGCGTCTCTTACATACAACTTACCATTTCCTTTTTGCATATCTGGATGGCACATTGCCATATCATCGGTAACAGGACGTATTTTACATATACTGTGGAATTTCATTCTATAACTTTCTCCGGTTACAACGTTTTGACCGAACGTTATACGACCACTTACGTCACCACCAACATGCTCTGCCATCTCTGTCTTACCACTACCGCTTGCGCCCTCATGAAGTATTGTTACTACGCTTTGATGTGGCACTAATACTTTTACTGTTGAAGCGTGAAGTGTGGTAAAGCCCTCTTCTTCGCCTTTATTTAGTAGTACACCATATATTCCTTTTTTAGCACTTGGTCCTGGATAAAGATTATACGCAAACACTTCATGCAAATGATCTAGTCGATTATGTACTACTACTTGTTTACCATTAAAATGTGTATGCGTAAATGTTGGTGCTAAATAAACTATGGCCTCTGGCTTAAAGTTTTCTGGTATTTTATCTGCTGGTATAAAGTCTTGCATATCAGCAAGACACCATGCGAAAAATGCTGCATTTAGCGGACCTATATATAAAGATTGATAACCATATTTCGCGTCACCAGACATAAATGGCATTATAATCAAATCTTGTTCTGATAACCAATCAAAAGTTGCATTCTTTAATACTTCAAAATCATAACCAAAGGCATCGCTGAATAATGGCTTATCTGTTGGCTTTTTATCTGCAACAAATAAACAATTTGGTTCTCTTTTTCTCATGTATGGATCTGTATAATTTACAACTACTCCGTTTTTTACTTTAGTAGCCCATGCTTCTTTTATAATCTTGCCGTCTACCTCATATTCAATATTATAAATGTCATCTTGACCGCCCATGCTTAAATTTACTAGCTCATCGCGGCTTTCCGGCACTATATACTTTTTGCCAACCTTAAAAATTCTCCTTATGTCATTTGGTACTCCTAATTTATCTAGCAATTTTTCGAGTACAAAATCATTCATGTCATTACCTCCATATCACTTGATACCTTTATCTTTTGAAATCTTAATATATTCGCTTGTCAAACGATTAAAATCTTCAATGCTCAAATTCTCTGCTCGCACATTTTGTGGAATATTAAGCTTTTCTAATATGTTGCCCAAAGATGCCTTATCTATTCCAAGTATTTTAGCGCTCCCCAAAGAATTTAGTAGAGTCTTTCTTTTCATCAAAAAAGACGCTTTTATTATGCTAAAAAGTAAGTTTTTATCTTCTACTTCTATTTTATTCTTTACTATCTCCATTCGTGTTACCGCAGAATCAACATTTGGTGCTGGTAAAAAATCTTTAGCTGGCACTGTTACGATATAATCGATGTTTGTATAAAAATTTATCGCAAGTGTAATTGCACCAAAATCACTAGTACCCGGCTTTGCACACAACCTATTTGCGACTTCCTTTTGTACCATAACTTCGATTAACTTAATATCGTACTCTTCTTCTAGCAGCTTCATGATTATTGGAGTAGTAATGTAATATGGAAGATTTGCTACTACTTTTACTGTTAAATTTGGATATTCATTTATTATTTCAGACAAATTACATTTCATTACATCCATGTTTACTATGTGTAAGTTATGTAAATTTTCGTACTCTTGTGTTAAAATGTTAGCCATTTCTTTATCAATTTCTATTGCAACAACTTCTCCTGCCTTATCGCATAAACGCTTTGTAAGATTTCCAAGACCCGGTCCAATTTCAATAACCAAATCTTCATTTTTTATATCGGCAGATTTTAAAATTTTATCAAGTACTTCTTCATTAATTAAGAAATTTTGCCCATATTTTTTTTGTGCCTTTATACCATATTTTCGCATTAAAGTTAAATTTTCATCTTTTAACCCCATAATTTCCTCCAATTTACAAAAATTCTATTTATTATATCATTTTTTGAAAAAAAATACAAATTTTAATATATTAAAGAAGAAAACTTATTTATATTTCCGTTCAAATATTGACAAAATCCCTTTTTTATTGCATAATAATTATGTATGTTTAGATTTTTTGGAAGGTGGTATTACCTTGTTTGAAAATATAAAGAAAAAGCTTAATAATCCGAATAACTTAACATTTGTTTTCTATGGTGCTACTTTTATTGTCCTCCTAGAAAGGATTTTCTCTCTAGGTTTTACAATCATGAAAACTATGCCTATGAAAACAGCTTGGAATGGTATTGAATATACACTAGCTCTATTACTTCCTATTGCTGGATTTGCATATTTTTCATCATCGAAATATGCAAAAAACACAAACAATAAAGTAAAGATGTACTTCTTTACTTATGGTTTGATTGCCATTCTATTTTTCTGTATGATTGCGCAAATGAGTAATTCTCTTGCGTGGTTTATATTAAATGTTATTGGAATTAAAGGTGCTGCACTAAAAAACGCACTACAAAACATTCCTGGATTTGACCATAAGTTATATAGAGCAGTTAGATGTCTTACTCTATATTTCCCAATTTGTATAGTACCTATGTCACTTCCAGTTGTATGTCAATTATTCGATAGTGAACATCCACTTAATAAATTAAAAAGTTTATCACTTGCCCCTTCATTTGCTAGTGGCAAACGTATGACAGCGCCAAAATGTGATGTAAAAATTTGTTCTGATTTAGCAACCAATAAAGACATAATTATTCCTGAAGAACGTCGTATGGAAACAATTTTAATACAAGGTGCAACTGGTACTGGTAAAACTTCTACCCTGCTCCTTCCTATGTGTGCACAAGACTTAGAGTTAAAACGTAAATATAAAGATCTTGCTAAAGATGTAGCTATGAAAGCACTCGAAAAAGGTATTGCATTTGTTAATGCACCTTATGATAACGAGTCACTTAACAAATATTTCTCGCTTAAATTCATAGAACCAATTCAAGGTAAAGAAGATGAATTTTATGAATCGTTAGGTGATTTAATAAAATGTAAAGACCCTGAAACAGGTAAATATATATTCCGTGACTTAGGTATAACTGTTTTAGAGCCAGATGGCAAATACATTGAAGATTTCAAAACGGTTGCTCATAACCTTGGAATCGATGTATATAGCATCGACCCTATGGACCCTAATTCACTTGGTATTAACCCATTTATAAATAAAAGCCCTGCAAAGGTTGCAAGTATTATATCTACAGTATTAAAAGGTATGTATGAAAGTGAAAATCCTGATACAAGTAATGCTTTCTTCGGACAGGTTACTCAACAAGCACTTGAAAATTTATCTATACTATTAAAACTCATGTATCCAAAAATGCATAATGGTGAAATACCTACTCTTGAAGATATGCTTAAAATGCTTTACGACTACAGTATCGTTGAAGAAATGTGCGAAGAAATGAAGAAAGATCCTGTTCTTGGTCCAAAGCATAATATTTTAATAAAATACTTTGAACGTAACTTCTACAACCCACCTCTAGATATCAATGGTCGTCCAGTTCCTGGAACTGTTGGTAGCAACCGTCGTGAAACTGAACAATTCTTATATGGTGCTACTACCCAACTTGATAACTTAATGAGAAATAAAGCGGTTCGTAGAATACTTTGCAGCAGGAATAATAACATAGATTTAGATCGTGTTCTTTCAGAAGGACATTGTATATCTGTTTGTACAAGACGTGGTGAACTTGGTGGATTACTATCAAGACCTTTTGGTATGTTTTACATACTAACTATGCAAGACGCCGTACTTCGTCGTCCTGGTGACGAAAATACTCGTCTTCCTCACTTTATGTACATTGACGAATTTCCTGATTTCGTTAATAAAGAAACAGAAACTTGTTTCACACTATTTAGAAAATATCGTTGTGCTATGACAATTGCTATACAAAACTTATCGCAACTTGAACGTACACGTTCGATGAAATTCTATAAAGAAGTTGTAACTTCAAACAGTAAAACAGTTGTTGTATTTGGTGATACAAACAAAGAAGATAGTGCATACTGGAGTAAAGCATTTGGTCGACATGAATACTGGGATCTAGGTACAAACTTAGAAGTTACACCTCTTGCAAATGTTACTTCACCAAATGATGCAGGTCTTGGTCCAGAATCACTTAGTATGAAGATTGACTTTACTGAAAATATCAAACCATGGATGTTAAACGAACTTCCATTTAGACATGTATTTTACAGGACACGTACTGCTAAAGGTGATCAAATATTTGGCCGTGGTGTTACCGATTTTATTGACAAAAAATACTTAAAAGAAACGCCGCCAACAAACTTTGACTTTGAAAAATATGAATCATATAATCCAAACATTTCTAGAACTATTGATACTTCTGCTCCTTCTTCTATAATTGATCAAGAACGTTACTCAAATGAAGTTTTAACAAGTAGTATTTCTCATCCACTTATAGTTGATAACAATCAAGTAATTGAAGAAGGCAATCGCTATATAGACAGTATTGAATATGTTAATGATATTGATGTTGAAATTGAAAAATAGGAGGCAAAAAAAATGCTAAATGATATAAAGAAAAAACTTAATAATCCAAACATATTATGCCTCGTATTCTTCGGTGCATCAATAATTGTTTTGATTGAAAGAATTTTCGCATTTCATTCTATGATTAACCCAACGTCTCACACCGTACTATGGGCAGCATTCGAATATACTCTTGCTTTTACCTTACCTATTGCTGGTTGGGCTTATTTCTGTGCATCTAAGTATGCGCAAAACCAAGAAAACAAAATACGTGCTTTCGTTTTTTCAGCAGCAATTATTATTCTACTTGCTTGTATTATGCTTGGACAAATTTCTAGTAGTTTTATATGGTTTTTAATTGCGAAAATATTTAGTCCTGAAAAAATAACAAATGCTTATAACAATTTTCATGATAGATTACTTTACTGTGTAACAGTTCTTTCAATGTACTTACCATTATTATTTGGTCCTTTATGTGCAAAAATAGTATGGGAATTGGTAAACGGACCTGATAGTGCAGACGTTCTACACAGTGCGAACCCTATATACCAAAAGCCAAAAGCAATGGCTACTGGTGAATTTACATGTGAAGTAAAAGTATGTGTTGATACAAATAGTGGTAAAGATATAATAATTCCTGAAAATAGACGTATGGAAGCAACTTTAATACAAGGTGCAACCGGTACTGGTAAAACCTCTACCCTTATGCTCCCTATGTGTGCTCAAGATTTAGAGAAGAAATTTTTCTTCAAAGAATCTGCTAAAAAAATTGCTTTTGAAGCATTGCAAAAGGGCTATGCTTATATAGATACACCTTATTCAAACGAAGAAATCAATAAAAATTTCTCAATGGGAATGTTAAAGCCTATTAAAGGTAAAGAAAAAGAATTAGAAGATTTAATAAAAGATATGGTTAAATGCAAAGATCCAGCAACTGGTGCTCCTATATATAAAGACCTTGGTATATCAGTTGTTGAACCAGATGGGAAATATATATCTGATTACAAAAAAGTTGCAGCAAACTTCGGCATCGAAGTTCTTACAATCGACCCTGCAGATCCTGATACTTATGGTATGAACCCATTCACACTTAATAGACCAGAAGAATGTGCAAGTATTATTGCAACAGTATTAAAAGGTATGTATGATAGTGAAAATGAAGGCTCTAACAACATATTCTTCGGTCAGGTTACACAACAAGCACTAGAAAACCTTGCTATACTACTTAAAGTTATGTATCCAAGAATGAATGATGGTGACCTCCCTACCCTTGAGGATATGCTTAAAATGTTATATGACTACAACATTGTTGAATCAATGTGCGAAGAACTTAAAAAAGATAAACAGCTAGTTGAAGATTATCACATTCTTGTTAAATACTTTGAAAAGAACTTCTATAAACCAACTTATGACGTAAACGGGCGTCCAATATTAGGTGGAACAATCGGTAGTGGTCGTCGTGAAACTGAACAATTCCTATATGGTGCTACAACTCAATTAGATAATTTGATGCGTCATGAAGGTGTTAAAAATATATTATGCTGTAGACACAAAAACCTAGATTTTGATGATGCGTTAGCAACTGGTAAATGTATTGCAGTTTGTACAAGACGTGGTGAACTAGGTTCACTTCTTGCAAGGCCATTTGGTATGTTTTATATACTAACTATGCAAGAAGCAGTTTTAAGACGTCCTGGTAACGAAACAACACGTATACCTCACTTCCTTTATATAGATGAGTTCCCAGACTTCGTTAACAAAGAAACAGAAACATGTTTTACTCTATTTAGGAAATATCGTTGTGCTATGATTGTTGCAATTCAGAACTTATCACAACTTGCTAGAACTAAAACAATGGAATTCTATAAACAAGTAGTTGTATCAAATACAAAGACTCACTTAATCTTCGGTGATACAAACGTTGAAGATAGTGACTACTGGTCAGAGTCCTTTGGTAAACGTGCAGTATTAAATGTTGGTAACTCACTTCGTGAAACACCGCTTTCACAAATTAAACCTGGTTCAACTGGTATATCTAATGAAGGTTATGCCATGAGCGTTGGATGGACAGATAAGATTAAACCGCACTCATTAAACCAATTAGGTTTCAAGACTTTGTATTACACATACCGTGATGCTAAAGGTGATATGAAAAAAGGCAAAGGAAAAACCGATTTCTTGCCTAAAAAATACATGGAAAAACATGAGCAAAAAGAATATGACTTCATTAGATATGTTACTTACTTAAATGAAAATGATGCTGCAAGATTATATAGTGGTAGTATCATTTCACAAGAATATCATGAAAACAATGCAATAACAGGAAAAAATTAAAAAGTGGATCATATGATCCACTTTTTTTAATAAAATTATAAAATAAAAACCACATGAACTACTCATGTGGTTTTATTTTTATCTACCAAATAATCCTTTTTTAACTGGAGCATTATTTTGCTGCGCTGCCATTCTTCCTAAGTTTATTGGGAAGACTTCTTGGATAAGTGTATAAAGTGCTTGCTTAAACTCCTCTGAATATCCACTAAACGAAAGCTTTGATGAATATAATGCTTCTAGATATCTTAAATAGTTCTGCTCATCAAATGGAACTATAAATCTCTTGGTCCTACCATCTAATAACTCTTCTGTTACAGACATTTCAGGGTTTGTATACCAACGAAGTGCATCTGCTATCTTTCCTGCTGTTAAAACAGATTTAATGTATTTATTTACTACAATTTCTACTTTTTCAAGATTTACGTCACGCACTTTTAATTCTTTTAAGAACATTGTTATTGGTAAAATATTAAGTACATCCATATCTTGAACAACAAACACATTATTTGCCAACCTAAACGCATCTACAGTTGTTGTAAAATCACAATCAATTAAAACTACTGAATGTTTTCTACGAAGTATTTCAAGAGCTTTTAAGCAATCAAGTTTTGTTCTATCAACTCTTGGTATACCTGTATAAATGCTAAGATTACCAAGTTGTAATGGAATATCTTGTCCCATTGCAAGATTACCTAAGCTATTACCTGCAACATCTTTATTGTCGGAATCATTTGCAGCATATACTAAATATGAATCCTTGTTTTGCGTTAAATCTAATACTGCAACTTTAACACCTTTAGATGACAATGTAGACGCAATTGCATTTATTAAGAAAGATGTTCCTGTTTTATGTGCTCCAACAAAGCATACAGTCTTTTGATAATCACGAGGTGTTTCATATACTTCTTTTATTACTTCACGTTCAATTACTTGTGTAACAGTCTGAATCTGTGGTTCTCTAGGTGGTGGAGCAACTCTTCTTGGTGGTTCTTGTTGTACTGGTTGTTGAGGTGGTGGTGCTACAACAGGCTGTGGCTCTACCCTAGGTGGTGGTGTGACTTTTACAGGTTCTACTTTTGGAGCTTCTACCTTAGGTGGTTCTACCACTACTTTTGGAGTTTCAATCTTCGGTGGCTCTACCTTAGGTGGTTCTACTGCTACCTCTATCTTTGGAGCTTCTACTTTCTTTGGTTCTTCCTTTGGTGGTTCTACTTTTTTTGGCTCCTCTTTTGGAGGTTCTACCACTACATCTATTTTTGGAGCTTCTACTTTTGGTGGCTCTTCTTTTGGCTTTTCAACCTTAGGTGGCTCTTCTTTTGGCTTTTCAACCTTAGGTGGCTCAACTTTTGGTGGTGTAAACGTTGCCTCAACTTTTGGTGCTTCTACCTTTTCTGCTTCTGGTGGTTTTACCGGTTCTGCTTTATTATCATTTACATATACAGGGACTTCAACATATTTTACTACTTCTTTTGGTTCCTCTTTTACATATTTAATCTCTGTTCTTGAAGGCGTATAACCCATAATAGCCATATACTTTTCAGATTCAGCTGCAAGTACATCTCTTGCTTTAGAAGGTAAAAATCCAATTATAACTTTTAACTTATCCATAGTATATTGGTCATATAAGCTTTCAAACCCAGATAATAACTTTTCTTTGTTATTCAAATTTTTCTCATAGTATGAAATTATATTTCTAAGTTCAACTTCATCTACTTTATTTGGATCTTCGTAAGTTACTCCTTCAATATCAACTTCCAAAAATCTCTTTGCTTCCTTCTTTGTACGAGGTTTATTAATAAGTTCACAAACCTTTCCAATAGTTCTGTCTTCGCCAATAAGGATATTATAGATACCTATGTTGAACATTTTGCTTAAAAGTTTATCATCATGACGCCTATTTTCACCACAAATAAATATAATCTCTGCATTTCCAGATTCATCGGTGATGTTATCAACATTTTTGAATATATAGTTATCTATTAAATCTTGATTTTTATAGCTTATTGGCTCTAATTCTTCGTGTATTACTATTCTATCAAAATCTTTTGTTTTCTTTAATGTATCAAGAAGACTTTTGAAAAAATACACATTTGTGTGTTCTATTTTTTCGCCATACATTTCTTTATAGAACTCAACAATTTGTTTTATACTACTTTCAGTGTTTACAGCAAATAGTATCTTCATACATACACCCTCTTCTATAATCTTATCTACTTTTAGATATCGGCAATTTTAGTTTGTTTCTTTAGGGTTTTATTTATATTTGTCTTACTATGCAATTTAAAAATTATAAGGGCATATAATTTTTTACATGCCCTTATAATTTTTAATTAAATAATGCACTACCCCTAGGATTACTAGGTCCAGGATATTGAGTTTTTATATAACTACACCAATCGCATCTATATGCACCTCTATAATATGAAATAGAATGAGATTCAAACCTTACGTGGCCACATCTTATACACTTCCAAGTATGGTAATAAGAATTATAATTTGTCATTGTATATTCATGTGAACAAGGTGGATCATAAAATGCATCAGATTTTTGCAAAAATAATGGATTACCCATAAATAATAACATTACTACTACTAAACTTGATAAAAATTTTTTCATCATAAATCCCTCCAAAAATTTTTTGAGGACAATTTAGTTATTAATGTATAACTAAACATAAAAAAAACGCCGTTTGACAGCTTGAAAATTTGTCCGTAAATCTATTATACTGCAAACGGTTTGCATAATCAATGAGAAAGCAAAAAAAATGATGTATTTCTACATCATTTTAACCTGCTAAGAAGTTTACTATCAAATCCGCAAATACTATTACTACATACATCGTTAAGCTACCCCACATGAGTAACATACCTTGTCTTTTCTTGTACAGATTTCTTATACCTAATACAAAGTAACATACAGCACCCCAAACTATTGCTAATGCACAAAATGGCAATGCCCACATTACTATTTGATCTAAAATCTGTTTACCAAAACTTGCGGCTCCATCTCCAACATCAGTTATAGTACTATTAACTTTATCTTTATTAAAATTATCTAATATTGAAGCTGTATCATTGTTACTACTGCTACTAGTATTATTTGCTCCATTATCTGGCTGTGCTGCTTCTGTTGCAAATGAAAAACTAAATAATATAACTACAAATATTAGAAAAAAAGAAAATATCTTTTTCAAAATTAACCCTCCTCTTAATGTAAAACATTTATGTACACACTTCAAAATTATTATACAACAAAATGTTACATAATTCAAGAAGAAATCGGATAAATGCTAATTTAATGTCTGATCTTTCGCTTCTGCGGTACGTATTCTTGTGTTTGCACGCTGAATAGATGCTTTTAGCATCATTTCCATTTCTAAATCGTGCTTGTTACTTTTAAGCAACTCTTCAGCACGTTCTTTTGCTTTTTTTGCACGCTCTACATCTATTTCATGTGACCATTCTGCAGTATCTACTACCGCATTAACGCCAGAAGCTGTTATCTCAAAAAAGCCCTCACCTATTGAAGCTAATTCCTCTTTACCATCTTTTAGTATCCTAACAGTACAAATAGCGTTAGCAATTAACATAGGTGAGTGATCTGCTAGTAGTCCCATTTCACCATCTGGTGTATTAAAGACTACCATCTCAACTTCATCTGAATAAAATACTCTTTCAGGAGTTATAATTTCAAATTTAAACAGTTTAGCCATTTGTTCACCTACTCTATTTTACTTTTTCATGTTTTCTGCATTTTTTATTACATCTTCTATTGGTCCTGCCATAAAGAATGCACCTTCTGGATAATCATCCATATTACCTTCGATAATTTCTTTAAATCCTCTTATTGTATCCTTAATTGGTACATATCTACCCTCAAGACCTGTAAATTGTTCTGCAACGAAGAATGGTTGTGATAAATAACGCTGTATCTTTCTTGCTCTAAATACTAATTGTTTATCGTCTTCGGACAATTCATCCATACCTAAAATTGCGATTATATCTTGTAGTTCTTTATATCTTTGTAACATCTCTTGTACTCTTCTTGCTGTATTATAATGCTCTTCTCCTACGATTCTAGGATCAAGTATTCTTGATGATGATTCAAGTGGGTCAACAGCAGGATAAATACCAAGTTCTGAAATTGCACGCGATAATGCTGTAATAGCATCCAAGTGTGCGAATGTTGTTGCTGGTGCTGGGTCTGTATAGTCATCGGCTGGAACATAAACTGCTTGAACAGATGTTATAGAACCATTTTTTGTTGAAGCAATTCTTTCTTGTAATGCACCTACGTCTGTTGTAAGTGTTGGTTGATAACCAACGGCTGAAGGAATTCTTCCAAGTAATGCAGAAACCTCTGAACCTGCTTGTATAAACCTAAATATATTATCTACGAATAACAATACATCTTGGTTTTGTACATCTCTAAAATATTCTGCCATTGTAAGACCTGTTAATGCAACTCTCATTCTTGCTCCAGGAGGCTCGTTCATTTGTCCGAACACCAATGCTGTTTTTTCAATAACACCAGATTCTTTCATTTCATTCCAAAGGTCATTACCTTCTCTTGAACGTTCACCAACACCGGTAAATACTGAATATCCACCATGCTGAGTTGCTATATTTCTGATTAATTCTTGAATTAAAACTGTTTTACCAACGCCGGCACCACCAAATAGACCAATCTTACCACCTTTTGCATATGGTGCAAGTAAGTCTATAACTTTAATACCGGTTTCAAAAAGTTCTGTAACTGGTTTTTGATCAACAAATTTTGGTGGTTCCCTATGTATTGGCCATTTCTCAACATCATTTGTTTCGTTTGAGCCATCTATTGCTTCACCAAGTACATTGAAAACCTTTCCTAATACTTTATCACCAACAGGTACTTTAATTGGTGCTCCTGTATCTATAGCAGCGGTTCCTCTTTTTAGTCCATCAGTTGCAGACATTGCAACACATCTTACTGTATCATTTCCCAAATGTTGCATTACTTCTGCTACTAGATAAGTATCATCACCTGTTTTAATATGGATTGCATTATATAAGTCTGGTAGATTATCTCTATCAAATCTAACATCAATAACTGCACCCATAATCTGTGTTATTTTTCCTTCGTTCACCAATAACCACCCTTTCAAAATTATATATTCGAAGCGCCACTAACTATTTCATTTATTTCTTGCGTTATGGCTGCCTGTCTTGCTCTGTTATAATTTAATGTCAATTTCTTTATCATTTTCTCTGCATTTGTTGTTGCATTATCCATTGCATTCATACGTGCCGAATGTTCACTAACAAATGCTTCTACCATTCCACCATATAAAACACCTTTTACATATTTTGCAGCAAGCACATCTAAAACCTGCTCAGGAGATGGTTCAAATTCGAATTTTTCATATGTCTCATCTGCATCTTCAAAAGCATCCTTAGTAAGTGGCAATAATTTCATTGTCTTTGGTTTCATAGATAATGCTGATTCTAATTCAGTATAAATTAAATGTAGTTCATCTATTTTGCCATCTTTGAATAATTTCAACATATAATTTGTAATATCACGCGAAGTATCGACATCGACTATATAATTATCTACTAATTTTTCTTCTGATACATTAAATTTTCCACGTAATAGTGCCTCTTTTACTACTTTACCTATAGGAAACACTATCGAATGCTCTTTGTCAATTACACTTTCAGCAAGTTTTGCAACATTGTGATTATATCCACCATTTAACCCTTTATCTGATGCAAGCACAATATAACCCTTTATTCTTTCTTCTTTATCTTCACGCGTATCAAAATATGTGGATTCTATATCTGGAATTCTTCTAATTATGCTAGACATTGTTTTTTGGATACGTTTAAAAAATGGCAACGTTGCATCGTGCAAAGCACGTGCTTTTTTCAACTTTGCTGCTGAAATAAGTTTCATTGCTTTGGTTATTTTTTTAGTTTCGTTTATACCTTTTATTCTTAACTTAATTTCACGTGCATTAGCCAAAGTCTATCTTCTCCTTTATTTTTTATGTGCGGGCGAACTAAGGTTCGCCCCCATAAATTACATTTTGAATATTTGTTTATAGTCTTCTATTGCTTTTCTTATGTCATCTTCAAGTTCTGGTTTTATTTCTTTCTTCTCTCTTATTTCATCTAATATATGTTTCTTTTCATCTTTGAAGTAATTAATTAAGCCCTCATTAAAACGAGCAACATCTTTTACTTCAACATCTGCAAGATAACTATTTACTGCTGAGAAAAGTATTATTACTTGCTCTTCTACAGGATACGTTTTGTATTGTTGCTGTTTTATTGTCTCAAGTACACGTCTACCTTGTATTAACTTATCTTGTGTAAATTTATCAAGTTCTGAACCAAATTGTGCAAATGCTGCAAGTTCTCTATACTGTGCAAGGTCTATTCTTATTCTACCAGCAAGTTTCTTCATTGCTTTAATCTGAGCCGCGCCACCAACACGCGATACGGAAAGACCAGCATTTATAGCAGGTCTTTGACCTGAGAAAAATAACTCACTTTCAAGATAAATCTGACCATCAGTAATAGAAATTACGTTTGTTGGTATATATGCTGAAACGTCACCTGCTAGAGTTTCAATAATAGGAAGTGCAGTTATTGAACCTCCACCATGCTCTTTATCTAACTTTGCAGCACGTTCTAGTAATCTTGAGTGTAAGTAGAAAACGTCACCTGGATATGCTTCTCTTCCTGGTGGACGACGAAGTAGTAACGACATTGCACGATAAGCTTGTGCGTGTTTGGATAAGTCATCGTATACTATTAATACATCTCTACCTTTTTCATACATAAAATATTCTGCAATAGCACATCCTGCATAAGGTGCTATATATTGTACTGGTGCAAGGTCACTTGCGGTTGATGATACAACTACTGTATAATCCATTGCTCCATATCTTTTTAATGTTTCAACAGTACCTGCAACTGATGAACCTTTTTGACCAATTGCTACATATATACAAATAACATCTTGTCCTTTTTGGTTTATTATTGTATCTATCGCAATAGCTGTTTTACCTGTCTGTCTATCACCTATTATTAATTCTCTCTGACCACGTCCAATTGGAACCATCGAGTCGATAGCGAGGATACCAGTTTGAAGTGGTTGATTTACAGATTCACGAGTTATAACACCAGGTGCTAAAAACTCTACATCACGATAAGCATCTGCCTTATATGGTTCACGTCCATCAAGTGGTCTACCTATTGGATCTATAACCCTACCTATAATATCTTCACCAACAGGAATACTTACAGACTTACCTGTACGCTTTGCTTCTGTTCCTTCCTTTACTTCAAGCTCTCCACCAAGTAAAACGCAACCTACGCTTTCTTCTTCTAAGTTCATAGCCATTCCGTATACACCATTTGCAAATTCTATAAGCTCACCACTCATACAATCTTCTAGACCATATACTTTTGCTATACCATCACCAGCTTGAATAACATAACCGACTTCATTAACTTCAACTTTGGTCTCATAATTATCAATTTGTTGTTTAATTATGCTACTAATTTCTTCCGGTTTTATATTCACCAGCACTTCCTCCTTTTTCCCCTACATAATCCTATATCACAGCCGATGAGGGCATCGGCCACTAATTAATTACAGCATATTTTTTAATTGTGTTCTTAAGCTTCCATCATATATTTTATTACCTACTATTACCTTTACTCCGCCAAGCAAATTTTCATCAACTTTTAATTCATAATTTATTTTGCCGGCATTGTAAATCTTTTTATATTTATTGGTTATACCATTGATTTCAGTTTCATTAAGTGTACCGGCTGAAATTATTTTTATATTAAGCTCATTATTAACTAAAGCAGTAAGTCGATTATATTCTTCTGATACTCCTTCAATTATATTTATTCTATTCTTATCTAAAAGTAGCCCAATAAAGCTTACAAACGTTTTATTGCTATGTTCAGGGAATATTTCCTTTACTATATTTAGCTTAATATTTGATGTGAGTCGTGGGTCTAAAAGTATTTTCTTAAACTGCAAATTCGAGCTGAAAAGCTTTGATATATCTGATAGTGCATTATTAAAAGTATTACTCTCATCCTTTGTTTTTGCAGTATTAAATAATGCCTGAGCATATCTCTTTTCAACTATTACCATAAAATTCACCTCTTTCAGCAAAACACACTAAATAACACTTAAGCAACATCAGAATTAATAAACTCTTCAATAAGTTTCTTATTTGCGTCAGTGTCCATATTTTTCTTAATAACTTTCTCACTTGCTGCAATAACAAGTTCTGAAACTTCGCTCTTTATATCTGTAAGTATTTGTCTCTTCTCGTTTTCAAGCTCAAGTCTTGCTTCTTCAATAAGCGTACTTGCATCTTTTTTAGCATTAGCGATTGCAGACTCATACTCTTTATTCGCCATTGTTCTATATTCTTCTATTATCTTTCTTCCTTCATCTTTTGCCTCTTTTAATTTAGTTTCATATTCTTGCTTCATTTCTTCAATCATTTTCTTTGTCTCTTCGGCAGAATCGATAGCTTCTTGTATTTTTGCTGTTCTAGCTTCCATATGATTTATTACAGGCTTAAATAAGAATTTTCTTAAAATAAGAAATAACGTAAGGATATTTAAAACTGTAAATCCAAATGTTGCGAAAAATTTATCATCAAACTCTAACAAAATCATAACCTCCTTAAAAGGTTTTTTCTAATGTGCAGTTTACCCATTGGGCGAACTTATGTCCGCCCTTTATCATTAGTAAACTATAAAAAATTAAATTTTACCTAAAATCATAAATGCTATTACTAAACCATAAATAGCTGTTGCTTCTGCAAGAGCTAAACCTATAATTAGTATTGTTTGAATCTTTCCTGATGCTTCTGGCTGTCTTGAAACTGCTTCTACAGCTTTACCTGATGCAACGCCTATACCTACACCAGCACCTACACCTGTAAATACTGCTAAAGCTGCTGCTAATAACCCCATACTTTCACCCCCTTTAAGTAAATAAAAGTTTGTTATTATTTTATTATTCTTCGGTTTCAACTTCTTCACTTATGTAAAGTGTTGTTAAAAGGAAAAATACAAAAGCTTGAAGTCCACCATCAAATAAATCAAAATATAAACATGCAACTGCTGGGAAAAACCAAGGCAGATTTTCAAAAACCATTTCCATTAATACATATGCTGCAAAAATATTACCGTAAAGTCGCATGCAGAGTGATAATGGCTTTGTAAAGAAATCTAATATCTTAAATGGAAATATTATTGGATTTGGCTTAAATAAACTCTTGAAAAATCCAAAGAAACCCTTTTTCCAAAAACCTGCACCTATTGAAAGAAGAATTGTCATTATAGCAAGTGCTGCAGGAACTGCCATATATCTTGTAATAGGTCCTACCACGCCTTCAGTTATTCCTGTCATAAATAACGCACCTAATGTATTTGCAATAGCTAAAAATATAACCAATGTACCTAAATATGATACAAAATACTTACTGTCATGTCCTATTATGCCATGAACAAAATTATTTATCGCCTCAACAACTAATTCAGCTGTGTTTTGTAAGCCCTTTGGCACAGCTTCTAATTTTCTTGTAGCAAGTAGTGCCCATATAATTATTACCGCCATCGCAATCCATGACATCACCACTACATTTGTTACCGGTATATTAAAAATATGAAATAACACTTCAACATGATCGTTACCCATAATAGCCTCCATCCTAGAATACTTTCTCAAAATTTCTATATTACTATTTTAGTATCGTCATTGCTTCCAAAAAAATTAAGTATTATTTCATATTTTATTAAAAAAATATTTGCTAATTAAACTACTACATCCTATAAAAAATCAATAGTTCTACTAAATAATAACTACTGCTCTTTGCTACTCCTTTTCTTTATTATTTTCATTACTATAAGTATCACAATTATTTGTGCTAAAATAAATACCAAAATTATTGCTCCTGCTACCGCATATATATTTATTATGTTATATTCAACATTAATTGTATTTTCATGGTTATACTTTAAGTTCCAAGTAAGGAAATTTCCGTTATCTACGTTTGCATTACTGCTACTTACCTTGCTTACTGGCACTTTTAAATTAAATGTTACGCCTAAATTTTCTTCTACATATTCATCGTTTTTACTTTCACGAGTTCCTGCATTATAATCAACTAAATCAATTTTTGCATTAATCTTATATTTTTCTAAGAAAATATTCTTTGAATAACTTACTATTGGTTCGCCCTCTATGGCTTGCAACAATACTGTATTAAAACTATCAATATTTTTTATATCATCAATGTATAGTTTTGCTTCAAATACCTTTTCATCATTGTTAAATGACTCATTTACACTAAAGCCAGCATTCCTTAGCTCCTCTTCAAGCTTTTCTAATGTGGTTTTATACTTTGAAGCATAATCTTCATAAATATCCTCATTCACGCTTAATATGTAACTAAAATTTGCACTACCATCCTCATTTATTTCTAAATTATATTTAACATCTGAACAAGATGTAAAAATAGAACAAATGAAAACAAATATTGCAATATTTAATAATTTCTTCAAAACAATTACACCTCTTTACTCTTTTGTTGTTTTAGATAATGCATCTTTATACTCTTTCGTTAAAATTTTTTCCTTTATAGCATCAGAAATATTTAATGCCTTTTCTACAGAATCTTCTGGAAATAATTTTATTATTTCTTTGTCGGTAGGTTCTAAATAATTTAATAAATCACAATTACCTTTAGCGTCACCTATACCTTTTGCCACTGTTACTATTATTGGTACAACATCACTACCTTCTAATCTAGTTAATTCGCCATCCACATATGCATATTTGCCATAACTTGCTAATACATAATTTATTATTAGCGCCTTACCTTCGTCTTGATATTCATTAGTCGCATCTTTTGATAATAATACTTCATATCCAACTCCTTCTATATCACCACTCTCGTATTTTTCTGCATTTTTTAATATTATTGACTGTATCAATGCTTTAGTCACTGTTCCACCAGCATTTTCTACTACAAAATTTTTCTCTATTTTTTTTAATCCGCATGCACTTAGCATGAAAACTACTAAAATGATACCACTTAATTTTGCCAATTTATTCATGCAATTACCCCCAATTTTACTTTGTATAATCAACGACATAAATTCCATTATCTTTTGCAAATACTATATTTTTCTCCATGAACACACAACAATTTATATCAGTACCCAAGTTTGATGCAAATTCATATTCAAATGTTATTTCTTGCGACTCAATATCTATAAGCTTTATAACATAATTGTTTCCGTTTTCTTCTACAATATATTCTACAGTGCATAATGTCTTATTATCATCTGATAAAAATATCTGCCTATTTTTCAGATTCTGAACATTTCTTGCAACTGTTATGAATAACTGATTTGCTTCTTCATTATCTAAATTTAGTTTATATACATTGCGTGACACATTTGCTTCTGTATAATAAATATTTGCATTTTCTACATCATACATCAAATACTTTCCATCTTTTGCTTCTTTATATTTATTATCCTGGCCACTTATATTTATTGTACCAAAACCAACTACTGAATCGAGTTCGATTTTTTTATAAATAACTAAATCATCACTAATTGCAACTGGTTCAAAATGTGGGTCACCATCTTTAATTTTGTGAGTTAAAACCCTTTTAGTAAGCCCTGTTTGTGTATCTATAACCGATACTCCTGTTTCACTACTATATGCTATATGCGTGCCATCTTTTGACATTACATGATTTGCGTACTTGTAGTTTTCAATTACAATCTCTTTTATTTTCATTGTAGGCCAATGTATGTGAACAATCTCATTATTGTTCTTGCTATTTACCTCAGATTTATTAGAAAACACATATAGTGTTTTATTTTCGTTTTCTACACCAATATACTCTATTTTGTTTTCAAATTCCAATGCTTTACTATATGTATTATCCGCCAAATTATATTTATATATATCCGATTTGTTATCGCCTAAATATTCTACAAATATAGCGAAATTAGTATTATCTAATTTATAAACACCATTTATCTTATAATTTTCTTCTGCCTTGTCAAGTTTTAAGAAATCTATATCAAGTGCCGTGATAACAGTTTCAGGAGTTTCTTTTTTATTGAAGAACCCTACCAATAACACGCACAAACTTGATATAATAAGTAATTTTAAATTTCTTTTCATATAACCACTCATCTTTCATATAATATCCTATGTTATTGTATCATTTTATTTTAAAATTATAAAGATGAAAATCCAAAAAATAATAGATTTTCATCTTCACTCTTTTATTATGCTCCACGACTCGCAAAGTCGTTTTATATTATATGTTGCATTAGCCGGACTAGTTGACGGTAATTTTATTATGTCGATATTGGCAAAATATTTTTTAAAAAGTTTATAGGCAGTACTACCATTTGCAAAAATTTTCTTTATCTTTGAAGTTTTCAAAATCATTTCTATATCATTTGGTACAACATTTTGTATGCTATTATCACTTGAACCAACTATATCACATTCTTTAATTACATCCCAAACCGCGATATTATGCTTAAGTAGTAATTTCTTCTTATCTTCTATTGTATTTGGCAAGTCTTCATTGGTAATTCCACTAATTACCTTCCAAAACCTATTTTGTGGATGCCCATAAAAAAACTTCTGTTCCCTTGATTTTACAGACGGGAAACTACCAAGTATCAAGACTTTAGAATTTTTATCATATACTGGTGGTATGTTGTGCGTTTCCATAAAGCTCCTCCAAAAATGCGTATGTCTTTTCACGAATTTCTTTATCAAAGTTTAATACATCTTCAATGTTTCTTATTTCTTGCCTATCTATAATATTTAAAATATATTCTATGCCATTTGGAATATCAGTAAATTTTACTTTTCTATTGAGGAAAGAATCTACTAGCACTTCATTTGCTGCATTTAATGCAATTTGATAACTATGCCCTGCATTAATTGTCTCATAAGCTAATCGTAGACATTTAAATTTATTCATATCTGGTTCTTCAAATGTTAGTGTTTTTATCTTAAATAAATCAAGTTTTTCAACCGAATTTGGCAATCTATTTGGATAATTTAAAGCATATGCAATAGGTATTTGCATTGATTTTGGACCTATGCTTGCCATTATTGTCCCATCAACAAATTGAACCATAGAATGTACCAAACTACCTCTATGAACAACAACTTTAATCTTGCTTGGATCTACATTAAACAACCACTTTGCCTCTATAACTTCAAAACCTTTATTCATCATGGTAGCAGAATCAATAGTTATTTTTTTACCCATACTCCAAGTAGGATGAAGTAGTGCTTCTTCTACTGTTATCTTTTCATCTATTTTTCTGTCAAAGAAAGGACCGCCCGATGCGGTAAGAAGAATTTTATCTATTTTATCATGATCCTCGCCATTTAAGCATTGCATAATTGCACTATGTTCACTATCTACAGTCAAAAGTGTCGAACCGAAACTCGCTGCCAAATCTATAATAAGTTTGCCACCAGCAACCAAAACTTCTTTATTCGCAAGAGCAATGATTTTCCCTTTTTTTATCATGTTGTAAGTAGGTTTTAAGCCAGCAACACCAACCAACGCCGAAACACCAATGTCAAAATCGTCTAAATTCGATACTACATCCATTCCGCCATCGCCATAAAATACATTAATGCCTCTATATTTTTCCCTTAATATATCTGCATTTGCTTTATCCCTTATATATACGTTTTGTGGCTTAAATTCATCTATCTGCTCTATTAACTTTTCTACATTTTTCCCTGCTACTAATGTTACTGCTGTAAACAAGTCTCTATTTTCGCGTATTACGTTTAATGTGTTTGTACCTATAGAGCCCGTAGAACCAAATATTGCTACTTTTTTCATAAAATCACCTATTCTTCTGGTATAAATGCTGGCATTAAAGAAAGCTTAAATAAATTCCTCTTATGTAGTGTGTCTATTTTTTCTTTTATAACTAAATCGTCTATTTCTCCAGTTCTAATGTATTTATCTAATACTTCATAGGTAAATCCTAAATTATCTTCATCAGTTTTACCAGATAAACCATCTTCTGGCACCTTTTCAATAAGTTCATGCGGTAATCCTAAGAAACGCCCGATTGCTTTTACTTCTGTAACAGTAAAATGTGATATTGGTGAAAAATCACCAACTGAATCACCATATCTTGTTGAATATCCAACATAATCTTCAGATAAATTACAAGTATTTGCTACTCTACCATTTACGCTTTGTGATACTGCGTAAAGGACTGACATTCTTATTCGTGGAGGCAAATTCGTTTTAGTTTGCACGGTAAGTTCGATATTTTCACCAACAAGTCTTTTTATACTTTCAATTGGTTCTTTAACATTTATTGTATAGTTTTTTATGCCTAGATGATTTACCAAAAGCTCTGCTGCATCTATATCTTTTTGCTCACCGCAAGGCATTAATACACCGATAACTCTTTCTTTGCCTAATGCTTTAACACACAATGCGGCTACTACAGAACTATCTTTACCACCAGATATTCCAACAACAGCATTACAACCTTTTCCATTTGCTTCAAAAAAGTCTTGTATCCATTTTATACATTCATTAGCCATTTTTTCCGCATCAAACATATAAAACCCTCCCACTGTTATGATAATAATATCATGTGGGAGAATTGTCAAGAGTAGACAAATTGTTGCTTAACAACGAGTCTAAAATTATCAAAATCGTAGGGGCGGGGTTCCACCCCCGCCCGCAAGATATGGTTTTATGCAAACGGGCGGGCCAGGAAAAGTGAGACTCCAAATGGAGGGCGGGCCAGGAGACCCGCCCCTACATTTGGTAAGTCGAAGTTTCATCGTTTACGATAACTCCGCCCCTACAGATAACAAAATGTTATATATTTTGTTATTTATCCAACAATTTTTACTATATTCCTATTGTATAAGGGTTGTCTGACTCTCCAGTGCCACCTGTTATCTTGATGTTAGATTTAAGAGTTATTACTGGACGCACCCCACGCGAAAAAGAGCGAGTGCTGATACTACCGTTCGAGAAGGCATAGACCAAGTAATAGCTTGTGACGCTACCACTCGTTTCCAAATTACGCACATTGAAAATAGAGGTGCCGCTATCGGTAGTCAGGTCACGTGAAGCAAGCCATACTAATCCACTGCTATGCTTCAAGTTATCATTACCATGTATTATATTTGTGTCACTTGAACAATATGTGTCGTAGTATGGTAAAACCGCACTTCTTGCTGCTGCAAATGTTAATGGATATTGTGTTGTATCAATCTCACCTATACTGCTACTTGTTGCCCCTACACTTCTTCCACTTGTTGCATATGTACTATTTACATACGTTGCACATTTATCATTTAGTATTTTTACACAATTTGAATAGCCATTTGCACCGCTTAATGTTACACCTCCTATACCTTCTTTACTTATTATTTCTATTACTCCACCTGTATTTCTTATTACTACCCATTTCCCTGTATAGCCTCCTCCTGTATATGCTATAAAGTCTCCTACTTTTACTTCAGTATTTGCCTTTATTGCTACTGCACTACCTGGTATAACATAATCTGTACCTTCACAGTAAGCCCAGCCAGATTCGCCTCCTACATATGTTATCTCTACTGGCTCACTTGGTGTAGTTAAGTCACAGGCCTCCGCATTTCCTACTCCTACTACTATTTTTTTATTATCCCCTTCGCCCACTGCACATACATAGTATGTTCCTTCTGTATCTTCATATGATTTTGCTATAAAATCACTACTTATATATGTTGGACACAAACCCTCAATTTCATCATATTTTGTTGGAGTTGTTGGTAAGTTATCTTTTCCTATATCTGTTTCCCATATTCGTACTGCTTTTCCTATTTGCTCTGCTGTACGTTTATCTGCTGCTACTTGAGAACGTTGCCTTATACCTGCTAAGTTTGGTACTGCAATTAGTGCAATTATTCCAAGTATTGCTATTACAATTATTAATTCTACTAGGGTAAATCCTTTTTGTTTCATATGGTGGTCCTCCTTCTAGTTTTTATGACCGATGTGGGCATCGGCCACTACATTTTTTATCTTTACACCTCATCTGTCACTACGTGACATCTTCCCCTCAAGGGGAAGACTTTAAATTTTCACTAGCCGTATGCCTTCCCCTCGAGGGGAAGGTGCCCGTAAGACCGGATGAGGTGTTGCAATTTCTCATACAAAAAATTTAAAATACAAAAAGCAGATAAAACTATGCCTCACATAGCTTTATCTGCCTTATTTTTTCGATTAAATTTACATTACCCCCCCCCGATGTAAATAATTACCATATTATTTAATATATATCCCATCAGGGCACCTCCTTAAAAATAATCTACATTTTTTATCGGTTTTTTTATTTTTTTCTTTAATTAATGCACAAAAAAATTGCGACCCGAAGATCGCAATTTTTTAGGGGAGTTATAAATAATAGTTTAATAAACTCTTGTAATCAAAATTTGAATATTTACCTTTATTGGTATAAACATTTGCACTTAATTCTTCTTTTGCTGCCTCTGTACTTATCTGGCTTGCTTTTTGTGATATTCTTCCTGCAAATGAATTACCCTCATTAAATAAACTCTTAACTGATTCTACATTTGCTTTTTCAAACTTTTCTGAATCTATTGATAGTTTATTGTCACTTCCAACTGTTATACCAATACTTTCTAAGCTTTTCTTATAAGCATTTGTTGTGCCAATCATATTTAATGTTTTTTGCATTACTCTAGTACTATTTGAATCACCAGATTTTTCTATTACTGAATTGTAATCTGAAACAAACTGTGATACTGCTTTCTTTATTGCTTCTTTATCATATTCCTGCGTAACTGTCTTTTCACCAGTTTCTTTATCAACATTTTCTACATCTTTCTTTTGAAAAACTGATGTTTTTCCTTTAGACAGCAACTCTGCAGAAGATGCTTTTAATGAATTAGCATTTGCTTTTACTTCTGTCAAATTATTATCTTCTTTATTTACCTTGGTTGTTCCTTTTGATGCAAATTCACTTTGTGTTTTTTCCTTTGCACCTGACACTCTACTGTAATAAGAATTTAGTAATTTTCTATAAGTACCGCTTCTTATACTTGAGTAATCATTTAGGTTAATATCGCCAATATTAAAGAAATTATTTGCCATTTTTACACCTCCGTGTTCTATTCCTATAATTATATATCGGCAATTTTACATAAATACTTTATAGTTTCCATAAAAAAAGTTTAAAAAATAAGAACACCTTTTAGGTGCTCCTATTTTTTAATTAAATAAGTAATTATAATAATCATTTTTTACAATCATTTTACTTATGTTTAATCTATTATCTACAATGTCACTTATACTTTTTACATACCCTTCAGGTACTTCATCATCCTTTGCTACAAACTTCCGCGTATTCGCATAATAAGTTCCTTCTTCTGTAACCCAACTATGATTATACATTATTGCTATACCTAAAGCATCTGAAAGTATATCTTTGCCTACAAGTAGTCTTGAATCATACTCTATACCAAACAAATTACATACAGTAGGCAAAACATCAATCGACATACATGGCTTTGTAACATGAATATCTTCTAATTGATTATTCCATATTATAAGTGAATTATGATTTACTTCTACTACATCATCACGCGTATAATCAGATAAACTATTTATATCCTGCATACTTAATTTATATGGATAATGGTCTGCAAGTAACACTATTACTGTATTATCTAATTTCCCAGCATCGCTAAGTGCATTTATTAACCGCTCTAGTGCTTTATCTAGCTCAATTTGGGTTGCAATATACGCTCTAGCATCTTCTGATAAATTTAACTCTTTAACAGCTTCTTTATTTTTTATTGCCATGCTATTGCCAACAAAAGTATAAGGAAAATGCCCTGATACCGTCATATAATATGCTAAAAATGGCTCTCCTTTGCCAATATAATCAGAAACTGTAACTTCTATCATCTCATCATCGCTCTGTGGCCACTTATTACAGTTCATTCGCTTCTCCATGCCATTATATTGTCCAAGAAAATTATCAAAGCCCTGACTTTTCATATATTTATTCCTATCTTGGAAAGTATATGAATTGTTATGATACGCATATGTACTATACCCCAAGTTTTTGAAAGTAGTTCCTAAACCGTATGGAAAGTAATTTTTACCACTGCGCCATTTCGTTAGAATTGAAGAATTAGGATATAGTCCTGTTAACGACTGGAACTCGCCACCAATTGTTGATAATACATTTGGCGTATAGTAGTTATCGAAAATAAAACCACTATGTGTCAATTTATATAGTGTTGGCGTCAATTCTTCTGATATACCAATTTGGCTAAAACTCTCTGCAGTTATATAAATAAGATTATAATCCTTAAAAATACCTGTGTATTCATTTTGACTTGTCGGCTCATCATTCATTATATACTCGTTAATTGTTTTTATTTCTTTATTTGCTGTTTCTTTAAAATCGAGTTCTAATTCGTTATTACCATATTCAACAACTTTCTCGACATTTTCAATGTTGTTACTCGAAATATCACTCACAAAAACTTGCTTAATTTTTTGCTCAAAACCAAAAATTAACCTGTAAAATTCTAAAGTATATGAATTAAGCACTCCAAGCGTATTTATACTAATCGAAACATCATTAACATTGTGATACAACTCATATGCTCCATTTATATCATTTATAGATACATTAACACGATGAATAAACAGGCCACATGAAAATATAAAAATAAGCACATAAATAATAAAATTACTTAAACTATTTTTCTGCAATTTGATTTTTTTACGGAAAAGCATATAGATAATAAATGGCATCATAAAAGCGACAATATAAATAGTGTTCTTAAAAACCAACTTAACTACATCTTCAGAAAAACTAAATATTTGATCACTTAAGCCCAAATTAGACAACGAAAAATATACTTTAAACGTATGATAAAACACACATTGAATTGAAAACATTACTCCTATGATAAACAAAATAATTGACGTAAGTACTGCATTTACCTTATCCTTAAACAAGCACGTTATAATACTTAATATTGCAGACGCCATAAATACATATAGCACAATATTAATGATATGCCGTCTTTGATATGTATTAAACATGACAAAAGCAAAGAAAAACTCTAAAAACAACAATGAAAATAGCCAAAACACATATGTTTTGGCTATGTTAAATATTTTTTCATGGTTTTTATCAAAAAAATCCTTTACTTTAGGCACTATACTTAACATTATAATCCCCTGTCTTTTGTATAATTTATTACACTTCCATACTACTTTTTTCAACAAATTTTTTCAAGTTATTTTTAATTTTTTTCCAATAATATTTGATCCATTTGACTTTCGGTTAGATATTTATACTTAACCATTTTTTCTGCGACTTGTCTTTGACGCTGTTTAGTAAGTTCAGGATTTTTGGTTGGTGCATATACACTAGGTGCATTGGGAATACCTGCAAGCATTATACATTCATAATCCGTCATGTCTTTTAATTCTTTATTAAAATACCCCATACATGCTTCTTTGGCTGTATAATAACCATCACCAAAATAACTCGTATTTAAGTACATTTCTAAAATATCATTCTTACTATAGTACTTTTCTAATGTGACAGCCATAAAAATCTCTGCAATTTTACGCGTCAGTTCTCTTCTTTGCGTAAAATAAATGTTTTTACATAGCTGTTGCGTTATGGTACTGCCACCTTCCGCAAGTTTCATAAATCTTATATCATTTATTATTGCACGCAAAATAGAAATTACATCAACACCATTGTGTAAATAAAATCTGCGGTCTTCAGCTGCTATTACCGCATCTAAATACATTTTAGGCATCTCATTTAGCGTAGCATAATTATTTTTTTGCTTTATGCTTGATACTTTTATATCAAGTGGTTCCGCTTCGAGTGCTTTTTCATATTCAAAATAGCCAAGTGCTGTAAAAACGCCTATAACAAATGATATTAATAGAATAATAATTAATAATACCCTTCTTAAAATTTTCATAATTTTCTTCCTTAGTTTATTGATAATCTACTACATCAATCCATTTATTCAACATTTCATGATTTTCATCTTCTTTTAATAACTGTGTCGCAGCAACTATTGGTATCCAACGCTGAATATGTGTCTTTGGTATACCACTTTTTTCAGAAAACAAAGTTAAATACTTATCTGCAATTTCTTCTCTACCATGCAAAGAGAATATTAAAAATGTTCTTGCGCTATCTGCAGAAGCATTACCTTGTGTTACATGTGCCCAATCAATTATATAATGTTCACCGCTATTTGTTACAATTATGTTTGCAGGATTAAAATCACCGTGGCAAAGTTTATTATGGTCTTCCATTCCAGAAAGCCGATGAAGTAGTTCGAATCTTGTTGCTTCATCTAAATTTTTTGCTTCTGTCAGTTTCCTTTTAAACTTGTCCTTTATTCTATTAAGTAGTGGCACTTCATGATCTAACACTTCTAACTGAATATCTACAAACATTTCTAGATATTCATCTAACTTTTCTGGATTTTCTTCCATTAGTGTTTTTAATGTTTTACCTTCTATATAATTTGAAACAATGCCCCATCTTTCGCCAATTTTAGCAACTTCAATGAGCTTTGGAATTTTTAAGTCTGTGCCTTCCTCTACTCTTGCTTGATTTAATGCCTCATTTAGCACATTCGCTTTACTATAATTTTCTACATACAATTTTATCGTTTTGTCGCCATCACGATAAACATTCTTGTTATTCTTCGAAGCAATTTCATTATTTAAATTATAGTTCATTATTTCCCCTCCCCATAATAAACCTTCTTATAAATCTCTTTTAAGTCATCTATTAATGGATATCTTGGATTTGCACCTGTGCATTGGTCATCAAATGCTTGTTCAGACATCTCATCTAAACTATTTAAGAATGCCTCTTCGGATATTCCATAATCCTTGATTGTATGTTTTATTTCAACAGCATCTTTTAATTCATCAATTTTTGCAAGTAATTTATTGAGTTTTTCAGTATCATCCTTTCCTTCAATACCTAAACTTTCTGCAATTTCTGCATAACGTCTTAATGTATGTGGATACTCATATTGAGGGAATGTACCCATTTTTTCAGGTGCTTCTTCAGCATTATACTTCATTACTTCATTTATTAGTAAACAAACCGTTACACCATGTGCTAAGTGATGGAATGCTCCAAGTTTATGCCCCATTGAGTGTGCTATACCAAGGAAAGCATTAGCAAAAGCCATACCAGCAATAGTTGCCGCATGTGCCATTTTTTCACGTGCTTCTGGGTCTTCTGCACCTTTTTCATATGCTCGTGGCAAATAGGTAAATATAAGTTTTATTGCTTCTAACGCTAGTGCATCAGTAAACTCTGTTGCCATCATTGATGCATATGCTTCAATTGCATGAACTAAAGCGTCAACACCGGATGCAGCAGTAAGTCCTTTTGGTGCATTCATCATCATATCTGCATCTACTATTGCCATTTTTGGCATAAGTTCATAATCAGCAAGCGGATATTTAACACCTGTTTTTTCATCTGTTATTACCGCAAACGGAGTTACTTCAGAACCCGTTCCAGCAGATGTTGGAATTGCTATAAAATATGCTTTTTCACCCATTTTAGGGAAAGTATATACTCTTTTTCTAATATCCATAAAACGCATAGCCATATCGAGGAAATCTACTTCTGGATGCTCATATAGTACCCACATTATTTTCGCTGCATCCATAGCGGAACCACCACCAATAGCAATTATGCAGTCTGGCTTAAACTCGTTCATAAGCTTTGCGCCTTCTAATGTGCAACTTAAGTTTGGATCAGGTGCCACATTTGAAAAAGTAGTGTGTTCAATACCAAGGACATTTAATTTATCTGTAACTACTCTTGTGTAGCCATTTTCAAACAAAAAGCTATCCGTTACAATAAATACTCTTTTCTTGCCTAAAACATCTTTTAATTCCTCAAGTGCAACAGGGATGCAACCTCTTTTGATATATACCTTTTCAGGTGCTCTCATCCAAAGCATATTATTTCTCCTCTCTGCAACGTGCTTATAATTTAATAAGTGTTTCACTCCAACGTTATCTGAAATAGAATTTCCTCCCCACGAACCACAGCCAAGTGTAAGTGAAGGGGTTAGCATGAAGTTATATAAATCTCCAATACCACCTTGTGATGACGGTGTATTTATAACAACACGGCAAGTCTTCATCGTGCTAGTGAATTTATCTATTTTCTTTTGGCCATGAATTACATCTATAAATAACGAAGATGTGTGACCGATTCCTCCGTCGTTTATGAGGTGCTCTGCCTTTCCTATCGCATCATTAAAGTCTTTTGCTTTATACATTGCAAGTACTGGAGATAGCTTCTCGTGTGCAAATTCTTCGCTTATATCTACTTTTTCTACCTCACCTATTAAAACTTTTGTTGTATCTGGCACTATTATTCCAGCTAAACTTGCTATAGTAGTCGCCTTTTGCCCTACTATTTTTGCATTTAATGCACCGTTTATAATAATTGTCTTTCTAACTTTATTTATCTCATCATCATTTAAGAAATATGACCCACGCTTTTTAAATTCATCTTTTACTTTATCATATATCTTTTCATCAACAATAACCGACTGCTCCGACGCACAAATCATACCATTATCGAATGTTTTTGAATGTATTATAGAATTAACCGCTAAAACTACATCAGCACTTTCATCTATAACCGCTGGTGTATTTCCTGCACCAACGCCTAATGCTGGTTTTCCACTTGAATATGCGGATTTTACCATGCCCGGTCCACCTGTTGCTAAAATGGTATCAGCCGAACTCATTAAAAGCGTTGTAAGTTCTAGCGAAGGCACATCTATCCAGGCAATTATGTTTTCTGGTGCTCCTGCCTTTACCGCTGCTTCTAGAACAATTTTTGCAGCCTCTATTGTAGATTTCTTTGCCCGTGGGTGAGGACTTATGATAATACCATTTCGTGTTTTTAATGATATTAGCGTCTTAAAAATCGCTGTTGACGTTGGATTTGTCGTAGGAATAACAGCAGCAATAACGCCTATTGGCTCTGCAATAGTTTTCATACCATATTCCTTATTTTCCTCTATTACTCCACAAGTTTTCGTGTCTTTGTATTTATTGTAAATATACTCAGCAGCATAATGATTTTTAATAACTTTATCTTCCACAACACCCATTCCTGTTTCTTCTACCGCAAGTTTAGCAAGTGGTATACGAGCCGCATTTGCCGCAATTGATGCCGCTAAAAATATTTTATCTACTTTCTCTTGTGAAAATTTTGAAAATTCCTCTTGTGCCTTTTTTACTTTGGCAAATACTTTATTAAAAGATTCCACATCCTGAACAATATCGTATTGCATATTATCCATCCTTCCGTTTTATTTATGTGTATTAAGCCACTTTTCTGCATACGAACATGTAGCAGTTACTTTATAGCCCCTACTTTCGATTTCATGGACTGCCATTTCTACTAAAATACTCGCCACTCCTTGCCCACGCAAACTATCGTCGACAAAAGTATGAAAAATATTATATACGTTATCTTGTTCTTTGCTAAATTCAATTTCTGCTAAAACTTTTCCTTCGTCATTTTCCGCATAAATACGATTTTCAGTGATTTTATATTCCATAAAACCATTCCTTTCTACAATATTATATGAAAAAAAAATTAAAACAACAAGTAAATTTTTAACAAAAAAACATGCCAATTTGAACATTTAAAATTATCACATGTTTTTTACATAACGTAATAATTAAAAGTTGCTTAAATGGCATAATAATCTACTTTGGTGGTTTATATAATTGTGGTCAGTTGCCCCCGTCCCTTTTGACAAACCTGTCCCTCGTGACCACTATACTTTTTTCTTTATCAATAAGTGATAGTGGTACGAATTTAAATATTCGTCGTCTACTTTATCATGATATGTTACTACTTGGAATATATTTATTATTTCAAAATCTTTAAATAATTCTGTTGCTAGTTTATAATCCACATAAAAGTGTGGCACTTTATATTCTGGGCCTTCTTCCATTCTAAGTCGCGTATTTGGGTCTATAAGTGGCCAATTTTCCTGATTAAATCCCCATGTATCTTTTGAGCCAAGTGTTAAATAACATTCACCATTATCTTTTAATACTCTATATATTTCACTTACAACTTTTTTCATACCTTCTGTATCTGTATGCGATATTACATTTCTACACAATATACAGTCAATTTGTCCATCTTTATAAGGAAGGTTTAACATGTCGCCAACTTTATAGTCTAGGTTTAGGTTTAAGCTTTCTGCCCAAGATTTTGTCTTATCTATTGCCTCGCTACTTATATCAAAACAGTGTACATTAAAATCATTTTTACCAAATAAAATAGAATGTCTACCAAGCCCACAACCTAGGTCTAGAAAATCTTTTTTCCCTTGTGAACCCCAACGATTAAGAAGATAGTAAGATTCAATGCTTGGATTTTTCCAAACACTTTTTTCATCTGCCTCAACAATGTTCCAATTCCAACCTTTTGATTCAACCATAAAAATCCCTCCTTAATTTTTGGTAATGCCTGGAATACCAACAACTGTTGCTCCATCTTCTACATTCTTTAGCACAACACTATTTGCTCCTATTTTTACATTATTACCAATCTTTATCGGTCCAAGTATTTTTGCTCCTGCGCCTATCATAACATTGTTGCCTATGTCCGGATGCCTTTTATTTTTGTCTTTACCTGTTCCTCCTAATGTCACATTGTGATATATAGTACAGTTATCTCCTATTGTTGCTGTTTCTCCTATTACCACGCCCATTCCGTGGTCTATAAATAAATTATTGCCTATTTTAGCACCTGGATGTATTTCAATACCCGTTAAAAATCGTGATATCTGTGATATTAGTCTTGCACAAAAATATAGTTTTTTTATGTATAAAAAATGTGCTATTTTATGCAAAACTACTGCATGAAAACCAGGATATAATAAAAATACTTCAAGCAAATTTCTACACGCTGGATCTTTATTTAATATGTTTTTCGCATCATTCATTAAACTCATAAAAAATCACCTTACTCATTATATGAATAGTGTGATTTTTAGGTTCGTTAATTTTGCTTCATAAGCTCCTTCATAAGGTTTAAATCATCGTATGTCGTAATTTTTATGTTTGAATAATCCCCTTCTAAAATTTTTACTTTATAGTCTCCTTCCTCAAGAAGCATACAATCATCCGTTACATCCTTAGTTTTATATTTTTCGTGCATTTTTAATAAAGTATCTCTATCAAAACACTGTGGTGTTTGAATTAACCATGTATTACTTCTATTTGTCGTATTAATTACAAGACCGTTTTCGTCAGTTATTTTTATCGTATCTTTAGACTTAACTCCAATTGCTACTCCCTTAAACTCATTCATACTTTCAACACATTTATTAATGTAATCTTGTTTAATGAATGCTCTGGCTCCATCATGGATAATTACAATATCTGCATTCGTAGATTTAATAGAGTTATATACAGACGCCTTCCTTGAATCCCCGCCTACTACTATGTCTACTTTCTTTTGCAAATTTTCTTTTTTTATAATACTTTCTACAACAGGAATTTCATCTTTCTTTACCGCTATTATTATATTATCTATATATTTATTTTTGTCAAACTCAGTTAAACTATAAAATAGTACCTGTTTCCCATTTATTATTTCTAAGTTTTTGTTTTTATTTTGCCCATACCTTACACTATTTCCTGCGGCCAAAATTACTGCTGTAACTTTTTTATTATATATCAAAATAACTCCCCCTTTTAGAGTTATAAGACAAGCATATATAAGTTTCATAACTTAGTTTTATCTTTTCATATGCATTTTTGGCTATTTTTTTACTATCAAAAATACCATAAACGCATGAACCAGAGCCAGTCATCAAACTACCAAATGCGCCAAACTTTATTAATTCGTTTTTTATATTAATAATTTCTTCTTTATCCGCTATTGTCTCTTCAAATGAATTATATAAATTATCTGCGACTATTTTTACATTATGTTCCTTAAGCCCTTTTACAATTTCATCTGTTTTATCTAATACATTATTTTTTCCTTGTTCATCTATTTTCTTATACATACTACCTGTATCACACGCAAATTTTGGCTTTACTATCACAATATAATACTTAAAATCTGTATCTATTGATGTTATTATATCGCCAATTCCCTCCGCTATTAAGGCATTATTATAGAAACAAGGTACAACATCTGCTCCAATGCTACTGCCTATTTTTTTCATTTCTTCTTTAGATAAACCTAAACCAAATAATTCATTAATACCCAATATAAAACTTGCACAATCAGTACTTCCCCCGGCAAGTCCTGCTTGCATTGGTATTTTCTTTTTTAGCACTACCCTTACTCCAAAAATTTTATAACTTTCTTTTAACTTCATATATGCTTTATAAATAATATTTTTGTCGCCTTTTATGCTCTCTACATTAGTTTCGATTTCTAATTTATCAGTATCCGTCTTATATATGTATAATTCATCATATAAATTAACCTTTTGAAACACTGACTTAATATTATGATAATTATCTTCTCTCTTATTTAGCACCATAAGTGTTAAATTTATTTTTGCCCTTGCCTTTTTGTATATCATATCCATAACTATTCGACCGTAATACAAGCGAACGCACTTATACCATTGCCCTTTCCAAACTCAGTTAACCCTTCACCAGAAGTCGCAGTTATCCCCACTTGATTTTCATTTATACTCAATATTCTTGCAATATTTTTTCTCATATCGTTAATTTTGGGGCTTATCTTAGGGGTTTTGCATTCAATAGAAATAGATAAATGCACTATTTGACTATCTAGATATGTAAGTGCAAGTTTTAAATACTCCTCACTATTTGTTATTCCTTTACTACACATATCATCTGCTACTTTTCCTAATACATTTTCACATGTAATACCTGAAACCGCGTTTGTAATAGCATGTAAAACAACATCTCCATCACTATTAGCTACTGTCGAATATTTTTCATCAAATTCTACTCCGCCCAATATTAATTTTTTATTGCTGTTGTCCTCTAATTTATGGCTATCTTGCCCTATTGCTACTCTCATATTTCTCTCCTTTAATCAACTTGTAGTATACAAAGCATTACTATACCAATTAATGCTGCTGCTATTGCAACATATTTTTTTACACTTAATTTCTCTTTTAAGAAAACTCTACCTAATAACATTGAAAGTATGCAATATGAACCAACTATTGTTGCGCTTATTACTGAGTCATTTGCCATTGCAAATACATAAAAATATTGTCCTGCTGTTTCAAAAATAGCTGCAGCAATTTTATCTTTTTCCCTATGTAGCATAAAATTAATATGTTTTAATCTTAAATAAATAATTGCACATATAGAGAATAATAAAAATGTAGCTTCATATGCTACTAATGCATTATCTTCACTGATTAATTCTAATTTATCTAAATAAATACCATCTAAAAAAGTCCCAAGACCATCAAATAAGCAATAAATTATAGGCAATGCTATGGCTAAAATCTTCCATTTGCTATCCTTACCAATAGTAAACTTACGTTCTTCTGAGCCCTCTTTCCTTTCTAGCATACAAATGTAAAATATACCTATAAATACTAAGAAGAATGCTACATAAGCTAAAATAGGATAGGTTGACTTAAAAAACAATATGAGTAACAATGAAGTTATAACACCACTTGTATTTTGTACAGGGCTTGCTATAGAAAGCTCTATATACCTTAATGCTTTATATCCTACTACCATTGAGAATATGTAACAAAATGAAACAGGTAAATAATAAACTATCTCTTTTATATCAATACTTACACTATTGTTTATCGCATATATCAAAGCATGAATTCCCATTACAATACCTACGATAATGCCTGTTATAATATCATTATAATTTTCATTACGCGAATTACCCTTCTTATAAAATAAATCCGCAACACCCCAAAGGGCAAAAGCAAGTAAACTGTAAATCATTACTACCACTCCTACAACGTTATTTTTTTCATCTTCTCTATTAATTCTTTAATGTCCTCGTTTAAGTTCCATACCGCATCTTCACTTAAAACACCCGCTTTAATTTTCTTTATTTTGCCTGTATCATAATCTTTTAAATCACTAAACCACTCTTTGCTCCCATAATATGAATTTAAATCCTTTAATTCTTGCTTTGTTGTTTCAAAATCGTCTACTGATTTTTCGAGATTTGCTACTACTTTTAATAATTTGTTTAATCTTCTTTCATTTGTCGTTATTCTTTTTACAGACATCTTATCACCACCTAAAAAATCCCTAAATGCTCTAGCAATATTTTTAATCCAATACCTATTAAAATAATTCCACCTAAAAGTTCAGCTTTACCTTTTAACTTGTCACCAACTGCATTTCCTACCTTTACCGCAATAAGTGATAAAACAAAAGTTGTTACACCAATTATTGAAATTGATAACATTAAATTTGTCTTCAAAAATGCAAATGTTACTCCAACTGCTAATGCATCTATACTTGTTGCAATAGCAAGTATAAGCATTGTTTTCACATCCACACTATCATTTTGCTTTTCTTCTGTAGCTTCTAATGATTCTTTTATCATATTAATACCAATTAAGCTAAGTAAAATAAAGCTAATCCAGTGGTCAACATTTTCAACTAAACCAGTAAAGGCCACGCCCAATAAATAACCTAAAAGTGGCATTACTGCTTGGAATATTCCAAAATACAATGCAATTATTAATGCTTTTTTGATATCTAATTTTTTCATAGATAAACCCTTACAAACAGATACTGCAAATGCATCCATTGAAAGGCCTATTCCTATTATAAATACCTCAAATATACTCATTTTTCTCACTCTTTTGCACTTATTTTATCACTAAGTCACCCATTTTATCAACAAAACTTTACTTAATAATTCCAAATACTAAGCCATTTTGTAGATTCAATATATTTTTCAGGTACTATCATTCCACTATATATTGGATAAAAATACATAAAGCACGCTAAAAAGATTGTCACAAGAAGTGGAATTATGAAGCCAAGCTTACTTTTCCATTCAATAAGCTTTTTTACAGCAAATACAATTGTAAGCATCATAAGTATTGAAGTCAAGAAATAATGATATATATACATTTCTCTTTCTATAAAAGCATACAAAAGCCAAGTAGATAAAATTAAAATCATAAGTGTTAACCCAACTTTATCTTTTTTTATAATTGAGTATATTAACGTAAACATTGCAGTAAAAATCGAAAGCCACCATATTACTATATTCCCCACTTCTACAATTGCACTTCTACAATTATCCTGATACCTTAATGAATAAGAAAGCATAGGTTTATAAATTAAAGGCCACGTGTACCACTTACTTGCGCTCTTATTTGGTTCGAAATCATCTGCTGTTCCAAGCGTCGAATGATAATTATACATAGCATATTGGTACATAAAAAAACCTTTTACACTATTCGGGCTTGCCATCTTGGGAACTCTATTACCTTCTTCATCAATGCCATAATAAAGCCCAAATTCGTTTTCGTTGCCGTAAATTGGCAAATACGAAAGTAAATAAATAGCTATAGGGATAAAAACAAACGATACTAACCCAATAAAAATCGGCATATAATTAAATTTTTTATCCACTATTATTTTTTTATTCTTAAAATAGTCTATTATAAATAAAATCGCGAGTCCTGCACCTACAAATGCAGCAAGCCATTTTGTCGAAATTGCACATCCCCACATTAATCCAGATAGAGTAAAATACACATAACTTTTTTTCTTATTCAATTTTTCTTTCAAATACTTTATAAAAAATAATATACTCAAAAGCGAAAAGAATACCCAAAATGATTCTATCATTCCAACTCTTGTCTGTACGAAGTGCATACCATCTAATGAGAGAATAATTGCAGCAAATAAAGCATATTTGTCATCTTCAAATAGCTCTTTTGCAATATAGTACATTACAAAAATCATAAAAATCCCAACCAAATTATTCATAAGGCGCCATGAAAATGGTGTGAAACCAATAAATAACATAGGAATTCCTATTAGTATCTTTCCTAGCGGTGGATGTACAAACTCAAAAATGTATTTTTGGTTATAAATTTCATACGCAGCTCTTGCATAATATTGTTCATCAAAATAAGCAGAATTCATAAAGTCTCTGTAGAGATATACCACCTCATCGCTAAGCATTTCAGTACCTTTTACAACACTAGTTTTTATTACTTCTCCATTTTCATCCAAAAAAGCAATCTCACCTAAATTAGTATCATCGCTAAACGATATTACTTTAATATATTTTGGATTAATTCCAATATTATTGATAGAAATTTTATTCCAAGCAAGTGCAAAAGTATAATCAGTTGTAAGAAAAGTATCTGCTATAAAATCTGAATCAAGGCCATTATATTCTTCTGCTAAATAAATTCCTATATCAATATCCTTATCCACAATAAAATATAAGAACTCGCAAGGGACTTTATTTTCCTCTAATTTATAAATAACGTATTCATCTTTTTTTAAGTTAACATGAGTTTGAGGGCTTATCATATTTCCAAGATTTATAAAAGATAAAATTGCATAAAGTATAATAACAACTATCAATATTTTTTCATATTTGTTAAGTTTAGTTTTTGACATATTTATCCTCCCAAAATAAATTTCAAGCATTTTTATTTTATTATAATTTATTACTCTTTTCAACAAAAAATAGAAGGTATTTATACCTTCTATTTTAACTTAAGTTTATTTCTCTCGTAGTCAATTTATTCGTAAAGTATCTATCATGAGAAACAAATAAAATTGTACCCTTATACTCTTTTAACGTATCTTCTAGTATCTCTCTAGTTGAGATATCCAAATGGTTTGTCGGTTCATCAAGCAGTAATATACTTGGGCTTTTTAGTAAAATTGCTGCTAAATTTACTATTGTTTTCTCGCCACCACTTAAAGTATTATACGACATTTTTAAGTATAGACTATCAAAATTAAAGCCACCACATATCTTCTTAAATTTCTCTTCTAATTCGTATCCACCCGTAGCAATGTATTTTTCTTGCAAATTACCATACTTTTTAAGTATCTCTTCAATATTTTCTGGTTCTTTTTCCATTAAAGCTTCTAAGCTTTTTAGTTTATCTTCAATTTCAGTAAACTCTTCAAAACTACGCTTTAAGTAACTTTCTACTGTTAAATCTTTATCCTCGTCGCCATAAATTTGTTTTAAGTAGCCAATTGTTGCATCTTTTCTTATATCGACCGTACCAAAATCTTGACGAAGGTTGCCACTTATTATATTAAAAAGTGTCGATTTACCAGAAGCATTTGTGCCTATTAAAGAAACTCTTTCACCAGTTTTTATCTCAAAACTAACACCATCTAAGATGTTTTTTGAGCCATAATTTATCTTTACATTATTTAATTCTATTTCTATCATATCTATATCTCCTTAACTTAATTTTTTAAGTATAACGAGATATATGCTAATGTTTACCTATTACAACTTATAGCAATTATCTCGTTGTAATAGTGGTGAATGCAAAGTCTCTGTATTCTAGGCAAGAATATAATCTTTCTTTTTTATCCATACTTATCTCCTCCTATAGGTATTATATACCAAAAAATATTTTTATGCAAAAAAATAATTTTTGTGTAATATTGTTCACTTTTAAAAATTATGATATATTTTTTTCGTGGAAAGGAAGAACCGTAAACCTTATGCTATTCTGTAAGGAGGACGTAATATGCAAAATAGCACAACAAAGCTGTGGAGAGACCTCGTTTCTTCTCTCCTGTCGTCTAATACGCCGGTCGTCAACATCATAGATCAAGTTTATAAAGCATATCCGAAGCACTTTAAGTCTAAAGATTCTTGTGGCGAAACTGTCAAAAAGTTCATTCGAAAGATTCGGCCTAGCAAAACTAAAACTTCTACCAACGATTTCGATGAACAAATCCAAACTCAACGAGAACATCTGGAAACTCAGGTACAGAAAAAGCATGATAAGGTCTTGGCGGGAAAAATGGCTATTGCTGATTTCGTTATCGAAAACTGCAAAGACGCCCTTCGCGAACGTTCTCCCTCAAAAGCCCTTTCTGTTCTTTCTAAAATGCCTAAGCGTAAAACCGGTTCTGATGAACTGGACCCAAACTCTTCTACTCCACAAACCATCGTTCTCGAACTTTCTGACATCCAAGCAGGTACCCTTATCAGCAAAGAATCTACTGGAGGACTTAACGAATTTAACTGGGATATCTTGTGCGAATACTTCAACAATCTCTTCATTGGCGTGCAAGAAGTAACAACTGCGCTGCAAAAATCTTCGCCTATTACTTCTTTGCATGTTCATATGCTTGGAGATATCGTTGAAGGTGCCCAGATTTTCCCGGGCCAGGAACAGCACATCTGTAAGGACCTCTTTCATCAAGTTATCGGAGTAACTGACCTCATCGAGGACTTTCTTATCAAATGTCTTACTCTTTTCTCCGAAATCCACGTTACTGCCGTGTGCGGGAATCATGGTAGAGTAGGAAAGAAGGGCGAAAATCCCCATTGGGTGAACTGGGATAGAATTGTTTATGAATTTGTCAAACGCGAATTGTCTAAATTTACTGCTATTACCTGGCAGCTAGATGATTCTTGGTGGCAAATTGACGACATCTATGGTTACAAGTTTTACATCACCCATGGTGACGATATTCGTTGCTGGCAGGGCATTCCTTACTACGGTATCGACCGTTCTGCTCAGCGTGAGACTGAACTCCTTCGTATATCGGACCAGTATTACGACTACTTCATGATTGGCCACCTTCACACTCCTAGCGTCATCCCTGGAGTAACGACTACTAAATTCGTAAACGGATGCTTCCCCGGAGGTACTATCTTCACGATGAAGAATATGGGCGTGGCAAGTAGGCCCCAGCAGTGGCTCTTGGTCGTCCATCCCAAATGGGGCGTGAGTTATCACTGTCCTATCTATCTTCAAAGAGGAGAATAAGCGCCTCAATAAAAAGAACATTGGTTATAAAGCCCAATGTTCTTTTTGTATGTATTTAATCGATACACAAAATTTGAGATACCGTGTAACCTACGTTTAACATATCCCTCAATCTACTTAAATAAAATAACTGTTCCAATCGCTACTAACCCTTGACACACTACATTAGATATCTCAATAACCCAATGCACCTTCGGGTCTTTTAAATTCGCTTTTATACCTATTCCACAAAGCATTACAAATAAAAGTATTGCAATAGCATATAAGGAAACCGGAAGCACAATCATTCGCTTAATAGCAATTGTTATTAACGATATATATATGGATAAATATCCAAATGCCCCAGTTAATACAGCAACTGTATTAATCTTCTTGCTCTTTTTATAAATCATAAATAAAAATAACATTATAGCGATGACTATAACTATAAGTAACAATAGTTTTAGATTTAAGACATATTTTAGTAGCATTAAACCCGATAAGAAAATGCCTGTATTTACACAAAAAACTAAACTCACCGGCATCCTAAACTCTATAATACCTAAACCAACTATTACCTTACCGGTTGGTATAACAAAGCCAAATACTATAGAAATTATTGCTCCTACTAATAAAATGATATTATATGGCAAGTCCATAAGTGAATATAAGTTCCTAATAATAGTAATTATCGTTATACTATAAAATATTGGGTTTATGTAATCGAGTAACCCAAGTGGCACAGAAAATTTATTTAATCTATCTTTTATCATGTTTTTCTTCCTCATACACTACTCTATTTCTAGGATATCTGAAAATCCAGTAATTTCAAAAACGTCTTTTATATTGTCATTCGCATTTTTTATAATCATATTACCTTGTGCACTCATCTTCTTTTGGCAGTTAAGTAATACCCTAAGCCCTGCTGATGCAATGTAATCTAAGTCTTTTAAGTCAAATATTAAAGTTTCTACCCCTACTAAAGAATTTAATTCGTTTGCTAAACTACCTGCCGTATTAGTATCTAGTCTACCTTCTATCATAACTGTTAAAGTTTTATCGTCTAACTTTTTATCAATTTTCATTGTCATTACCTCCATTTAATATGCTAGTGTGTCTAATTCATTTGCTTTTTCAGTTAAATATTTTACGCAAAACTCAATTTCTTCTTTTTCAGTGCCATATGCAAGTTCTTTATACTTAGCCCTTAAAATAAGTACCTGCAAATAACTAATTAATGAAAGTTTTGTTTCAATATCCTTTAACTCTTCTTCTGTTTTGTCATCATAGTAATACCTAAATATTTTATTAAATAGTTTAGTCGTTATATCAAGCGGCATTCCGAAGAATTTATCTGTATTTTGTTTGTCCACACAAGAAAATGCTATATACGAAGCAAACATAGATGCAAATTCAAAAATCGGATGTCCCATAGATAACGATTCCATATCAATCAACAATAATTCTCCGTTTTGCATCATTATGTTTTTTACGTGGAAATCTGAATGAAGTAGCGTATTTCTTTCTGGAATTGAATTAAATAATTTAAGCAACTTTTCATAAGATTCTTCAGTGAAAAATTCTTTACACTCTTTTAACGTTTCAATTGTTACGGCTTTTCTACTTGGAAGTTCACCTTCCTTTACTTCTTTTTGATGCATATCTTTTAATATTCCAACACACTTTTTAGCAAAGTCATCTAATGCTTCTTCACTATTAATTAATTTTACAACTGATTCAGCATTAAGCAACTCAAATACCGCACCATATAACTCTCTTACTTTTACAATATCATAAGGAATTGCAGTAGGGATACCCATAACAAATGCTTTCCTTGCAAGTTCGGTCTCTCTTTTTATCATATCAAGTGCATCAGGGATCTTATAAAGTTTTACTATTGTTTCTGGATCTATTCTATAAATTATCCCGTAAAAACCTTCACCTATTTTTTCACAATTATCAATTGAAATTTTACGATATGCTTTTTGTACTTCCATCATCTCTGAAAATCCGGTCACATTAAATATTTCATAAACTTCAGGGCTGCAGTTAATTACCTTCGTTGATTTTACAGTCTTTTTACATTTTAAAATAAATCTTAAGCCCGCAGATGAGATATACTCCAAATTCTCAAAATCAAATATAAGATTTTCAATTCCAGTTAAATCTGGCATTTCACTTTCTAATTTAGGAATAATAGTTGTATCTACTCTTCCTCCAAGATATACTGTTAATTTATTCCCTTCTAATTTTTTTTCAATAGTCATTAATTATCTCCCCTTATACTTAATTTATAGTTTTAGAAATAGTAAGAATATTTTTACCATTTTCATATTTATACTCAACACTATCCATTGTTTTCTTCGTAATAAAAATTCCAAGTCCGCCTATATCTCTTTCGCTTGCCGACAATGTGATATCAGGGTCCTGCTTTTCTAACGGATTAAACTGTATACCATAGTCTTCAAAAGTAAATACAAGCTTATCTAATCCATCATTTTGTATTGTTAATGTACAGTCCCCTTCTTTACCAACATAGGCATAACTTGCGATATTTACAAATATTTCTTCAACAGCAAGTTCTATCTGGTTTAACGTTCTACTACTTATATCATATTTTTTTAGCTCCTCTCGTACAAATTCTTGAACAGCTGGGAGCTCATTTTCATCTGCTTTAAAAGTTTTTTGAGCCACACTTACTCTATCATCTTTTCTCTTTTTATAAAATAACTCAAGCATTGTAATATCATCAAACTGTTCAGCTTCTCCTACAAAACTATCTATATCTTGCTTTAATTGTTTTAATGTATCTTCAACACTTAAAGATAAATGAGTATTTAAGAAGTTTTCTAATCTTTGTTCACCATATAACATCTCATTTGTATCTGTTGCTTCAGTAACGCCATCAGTATATAAGAAAATTTTATCACCTGGTTCCATTTGTATTTCATTTAACCTATACTTAATATCTTCCATACCAGCAAGAACTAAATTAGGTTTTGTTTTTAAGTACTCAAACTTACCCTTAGTACTAGAATACAATAATGGTGGATTATGTCCTGCATTTGCAAATTCCAATTTTCCACTTCGTAAATCTAATATTCCAAACCAACATGTTACAAACATATCAATTTTATTACCCTCACAAAGCATATTATTAACTCTTGTAAGTGCTTTATCTACTTTAGCATCAATCATAGTAACATTTTTAATAAGTATTTTTGAAATCATCATAACAAGTGAAGCAGGAACACCTTTACCAGAAACATCAGCCATACAAATTGCTAAATGGTTTTCATCAACCAAAAACATATCATAAAAATCTCCACCAACCTCTTTAGCCGGCATCATTGAAGCATAAATATCAATCTCTTCATGTTCTGGAAAAGGTGGGAAAATTGATGGTAACATGCTTCTTTGAATTGCACTCGCAAGATTTAGTTCTGTTTCAATTCTTTTACCTTTTTCTGCAATTTCTTTTTGCTTTTCTACCATATTCTTACCAGACTGTGCAATTTGAGTACATGCAAAAGCAGCTATATTAAACAATAAAAATTTTGGTAAGAAGAAATGTATGAATATATTTTTTAGTCTATTAGATTCATCTACAGGAACATTTGTAATAGCATCACGTAACGTACCATTTATTGTTATTGTAGTACCCTCAGGGATAATTAAATTATAACTATTTATATCTTGTTGTCCAATATTAACAGACATAAATGTTGATATAATAAACAATATAGTTGTAAAAGCTGCAACCCAGACTGTAAATCTTTTGTTATAATATCTTGCTGACAAAATAATAGGTAAAATCATAACCAATGTAACATTATATTTTAACATTGAATCAGCCATAGCAAGCAAAATTGTAAAAGCAATAAACAAAACATGCTTAATCCACTTACCTTCACCTTTTTTTGCGTAACAAATGGTTACTGGGAGTGCCAAAAACACTAAACATCTAATTACAATAGAGTTCATTATATTCATGCCGACCTTAAAGATACCAAAAAAAGTTAATACCCATGCTATAATACAAAACCAACAAACATTAAGCATTGTAGCCGCTGTTACAATATTTGCATGTTTTTCGTTTTCTTTTAATAAATCTTCACTAACAAAAATACTCTTAAACTCATTAAACATTCTTTCTATATTACTCATTTGCATCCCCCATTATCATAGAAAAACTAACTCACAAAAATTATTATATCATAAAAAAATGAAGTTCAAACAATAAAGTTATTTGATAAAAAAAACATTCCATTTTACATAAGTTGGAATGCTTTGCTGACTACAAGCCATTATTTATCTGATTTTTGTGATTACATAAATGTGGTCAATTGCCCCCGTCCCTCTTGACAACTATTCTGCTAAAATTCCTTCAACTAAGTGCCAAACTTTCGGAATTGAATTTATATTCAATGTTTCATTAACGGTATGAGCACCTGCTATAACCGGGCCAACACTTATCATGTCTAACTCTGGCTTTAACGACTTAAATGTACCACATTCTACACCTGCATGAATTGCAACTACTTTTATCTCTTCACCATTTTGATTTTTATAAACTTCTTTTGCAAGTTTAAGTAATTTGCTTCCTGAATCATATGCCCATGCGTCTGCCATTTTTGTTGCAGTAGCATCATACGCACATTCATTTGCTAACTTAAGTTCGGCATCTACTATTTCTTTTTCCTTTGTGGCACTAGAACTTCTAATCATTGTTGTAAATGATAAACCTTCTTCATTTAGCTTAAAAATACCAAGATTTGAAGAACTTTCTACCAATCCTTCCATATCTTTTGACCAAGTATATATACCATCAATTACATTAGTTATGAACTTAACTACATTATTCTTTTCTTCTTTTGAGATTACTTGTGGTATCGTATCTACACTTGTTATTTCACACTTTATATCTTTTTCAATATCCCTATACTTCTCGTTTAGCATATCACAATAGTTAGATAATTTTTCTTCAATCTTTTCTTTATCGTAAGCATCAATTACCAAAGTAGCACTTGCCTTTGTTGGAATTGCATTACCTGCTGTTCCGCCTACTAAAGAAGCAAGTTCATACTTTATGCCATCGATATCTAACTCTTTTAAGAAGTTTGCAAGTCCAATAATGCCATTGAGTCGGCCTTTATCTATTTCCATTCCAGAATGTCCGCCTTGTAAGTTTGAAAGCACTATCTTAATCGCCATATTACCTGTTGGAGAAACATATGAAAGCTTTTTATCTAAATGCACAGAATCACCTGACGCAGTGCTTACCAATACTTCACTAGCCACTTCACTATCTATGTTTATTAAAAAAGATGCTCCATCAAGCCAAGATTTATCAACATTAAATGCTCCTATCATGCCGTCTTCTTCACATACTGTTAAAATAACCTTAAGTGGGCCATGTGCCATCTTACCTTGTACAATCGCCATCGCCATTGCAATCCCTATACCATCATCAGCGCCAAGTGAAGTACCATCAGCAGTTAAAGTTCCTTCTTTTTCGTTAATTTTTACAGTAACTGTATCAGTTAATGGGTTAAATTCTTTGCCATCTTCTACTGCAAGCACCATATCCATGTGTGCTTGTATAATGCCAAGTGGCTTATCTTCCATACCCGCTGTTGCAGGAACTTCAAACATAACATTATTAACCGAATCTTTAACTGGATTTAGTCCTTCATTCTTTGCCCATTCCATAAAAAAGTCACTAATCTTCTCTTCATGATGCGAAGGACGTGGCACTTTTGCAATAAGCATAAAGTTATTAATAATTAAAGATAATGTTTCTTTTGTCATATGTACATCTCCCTTTATTTTTTTACTTTAAAAGCACACCTAAAAAGTACCTTTTCTTTTTCATATCTGCCCATTTTTTCTTCATGTAAATATACTTCTTCCCAGTTAGAAAAAACTTCTCAAAATCGTCTACATCAAAAAATCTTTTATATCTACCATCTTCTGTCTCATATAAACGTGGTTCTATTTCTGGGCCTTTTCCTGCACCATGATTAACATCTCTTATAGAATTTACTCTAAATAAAAATATTCCATTGGGCTTTAGTACTCTTCTTATTTCTTTTAATGCCTTAAAAGTTTTTTCCTCCGTAAAATAATGTAATGACAAATCACTAATTATTATATCCGTAAAATTATCTTCAAAGGGCCATCTTTCAGTAATATCAAAACACTCCGTTCTTTTTACTTCTGGGAAATTATTATGAATATTTTTTATTATATTTTCACTTAAATCACAAGGAATAACTTCTTTTCCCTTTTCTATTAAATATAACGTATCGTTGCCACTACCACATCCAACATCAATAATAGGCGTTTTACATAGTTCTATCTTGTCAGCAAATAAATCTAACCAATCATCATACTTTATTTTTTCTCTTTCAACACCACCAAACTTTTTGCCCCAATAATCTGAAGTTATTGTTCTTATTGTTTCATCTTTATTCATTTCCACACCTTCCTTTTATTACATCTATTCATTTACACTTTTTATATCTTGAAGTTCAAATCTATATTTCTGCCCATTTTTGTTTACTTCATCAAAAAACATATCATATGGCCTGCACCATAATTTGTTATCGCCATATAGTGCCCTGTATGCTACCATTTTTTTCCTGTTTTGCTATGATAAATAATATCTCTACTATATATAAATCTCCTTTATAATGCTTATAAACACCATTAATTTTTAATTCTTGCATAGTTACACCTCAATCGTTCGTATTATAACATATATTTAGGTGGCATACAAACTACATTTTAAAAGCAAAAGCAGTGAGTACTTTTGCGCTTTCGATGCGTACTCACTGTTTTTGCTTTTGCGGAAAATTTAGTCTATGGGGAAATCGGCCCCGTACTTCTCACGGGCCAAAAAGACAGCAACCCGGAAGTCCTCGAGATAGTCCTTCCAGATTTTGTCTTGTTTCTGCAGATGGCTTTGCCAGTCTTTGATACTCATACCTCGCGGCATAGCCGTATCGTGGGGCTCCGCGTCGGAGAATTCCTTCTTAGTGCCATTCGGCAAGAAGCCGTAATATGCACCCTTGAAAGGATCAAACGCGATAAGACCGACATTTTCCACCGGTGCGTCTCGCTTTTCCATGAAGAGGGGTGTTGTGACGTACAGGAGGTCTCCGTCCTCCGTCACTGCATAATCTCTTCCACCTTCTGAGTTCTTCAGGAAAAAGACTCTCTGCTTTCCCATTCTATACCTCCATGCTTAAATTTACGACAAAAAAAGAAATTTTTCCCTTTAAAACTGTTCTCCCTCTCTACGAGCGAGTACGTCTAAAAAGAAAAATTTCCTTTTTTGTGTATGTTGCATTGGTAATTAAATTATACCACGTTTTCGGCATTATGTAAACCTAAAAATTACATTACCATTAACAAAGTCCCTACACCAATAAAAGCACAACCAATTATAGATTTTGGTGTAAACTGTTCATGTAAAAACACAAATGCAAGAATTAATGTAATAACAACACTTAATTTATCTATAGGTACAACTTTAGATACCTCACCCATCTGTAGTGCCTTATAATAACAAAGCCATGATGCTCCAGTAGCAACACCAGATAATACTAAAAAAATCCAACTTTTTGTAGTAATTTCAACAATACCTTTTTGGGCATTTGTCAAAAATACCATACCCCATGACATTATTAATACAACTGCAGTTCTAATTGCAGTCGCAAGATTTGAATTCACTCCATTTATACCGATTTTGGCTAATATAGATGTTAACGCCGCAAATATTGACGATAGTAATGCAAATATCAACCACATAATAATCACCTCTTAACTTTATTCTTTTATCTTGTAAGCAGTCTTATTACACATTCATCACTTGTAATAGCAATCTCATAATTTTCATATTTTAAAACTTCTGTATCCCCGTCCTTCTTTATTTTCCATGCATATTTACGCCAATCAGCTATTGATACCAAATTATTATCAATTGCTTCTTTAATTGATACATTCTTTGCATCAACAGACCTAAAATTTGTTTCATCTAGTTTTAATTGCTCAACATATACTAAATGGTTATCAAGTTCTCCTACATATTCTTTAGGACTATTTTTATCAATTGTAATAACTAAAAAATGACTAATACCATTCGAATTATACTGTTCAGTAAACAACCATGTAACAATGCCAGTTCCTCCTACCATTATTACTATACTTAAAGTTAATATAGCGATTATTATTTTATTCACACAATATCACTCCCTACTAGATTGATATTTTCTTCTACATTCAATATATTTATATGCCGTTTTTTCAATAATACACTATATGCAATCAACGAAACAACAGAATCAAATGCATTTCCTATACCAAACAATAATGCAATTCCTATTAAAGATGGTTGCCATACTCCATTTGAATAAAGGATAAATGCAATACCATAATAAATAGAATTTGTAATTACAGCTTCAAATAACATATACTTTGTTTCACCAAGTCCATAAAATGTAGCATCGAATACATTTTGTATTGCATATAATACATAGAACCCAAGCAATACCATTACAAGTTCATATAGTTTATCAACTTCATCATAGTTTAAGATATATTGCATAAATGGCTTATAAGCAGGAATAAGTATGCACCATAATAATACCGATATTACAGTAACTGTAAAATAACCTAATGTATTATTCTTTACTGCTTTTTCATTGGTTGCTGTTTCTTTCTTAATCAATTCTCCTAATTGAATTATTGGAAGTAATAACCAACCCCATATAAAACTATTCGCAACCCAATATGTTCCTTGTTCATTTACAACATTAACCATTCTAGCAATCATAAGCATATATGCTAGATTTCTAACAAATGATTCTAAGCCAGATATTCCACCAACTTTAACAAATTCCTTCATCCATTTAAAATCCATCTTATCTTTATTAAAGATATTAACTCCATTTTTAGCAAGGAAAAATAATGTGGTTCCAAAGATTAAGGCGTTAACAATGATATTAGTAACTCCAATACCGTTAACTCCCAGATTAGCCGAACAAGATAAACTTGATACCAAAAATAAATCAAATACTCCACATAAAATTAATTTAACCACAGTTAATTTATAAATTAATTTATCCTTACCTAAAGTAACTAAGCCAACTAAAGCAAACTTACTTAATATAACAAATATATTGGCGATTGCTTCTATCCTGATATAAGTTGCACTCGCATCTATAATTGCCGAATTAGTTGCCATCGCTTTTAATAGCGGATTGGTAAAAGTTATTATAATAATAGATAAAATAGCATAGATAATAATTGTTAATAATAAGCCACTTTTCATTCGATTGGTTAATTCCTTCTTATCTGATAGAACCTTACCAACAAAATAAAATAATGGAAGAATTATTGCTTCATCTATAACTTCATAAATTAGATTAATCCAAGATAGTTGTCCAGCAATTGAATATGACCAATCACCTGGAAGATTTCCTAACCAAAAAACTCTTAATGTTGTGTAAATAGTTGGAACTAATCCCATTATTAAAAGTGAGATAAATAATTTATGATTAATATTTTTATATGATGTAATTATTCTTTTTATCATTGAAACCACCCTATAAACTAAATAAAACATTTGACCTATTGACTTGATTTGACAATTTCCCAACAGATTTAGGATGAAACAATAAGATGAATATCGTTAAACTAGAATTTAAAAACTAGTCTTGTTTATCAAAAACCACGACATCTGTAACTTTGCTATCACTATCATAGTAAATCACTATTTGTTTGTCGTTAAATACGTATATGTCACCATAAAAACCTGAAAGCATTCCATCAGGTTTTCCCCAATTATTGTTAATTTCCTTTTCTGTCTTGTCTTTTAATGCTTCCGTCGCCTCTTCTCTTGACATCATCACAATACTCTCTTTTTTCGGGAATGACGTTGCACATGAAGAGAGTATAACTACAATCATCATAAAAACAAATAATGTCTTTTTTTTCATATTCAATCTCCACTTTTTATTTCTTTTTCATCACTGCTACTGTCTCCACATGGTATGTCCATGGGAACATATCAACTGGCTGTACAGCATTTACTTCATACCCATCAAAGAGTTTTATATCACGAGCAAGCGTTGCAGGATTGCAACTTACATAAACAATTTTTTTAGGTTTCATTTTATTTACTGTATCTATCAAAATAGTATCACAGCCACTTCGTGGCGGGTCTACAACTACCACATCTGCAGTGACACCTTCACTATATAACTTTGGCACTACCGATTCTGCTTTCCCCACAAAAAATTCTACATTTGAAATGTTATTTAACTTAGCATTTATTCGTGCGTCAGCTACTGCATCCTCTACTATTTCTACACCATATACCTTATACGCTTTTTGTGCTAAAAATAGCGATATTGTACCAACACCACAATATAAATCAAACACTGTTTCTTTGCCTGTTAACCCGGCATATTCAAGTGCTTTACTATAAAGTGTCTCTGTTTGTTTTGAATTTACTTGGAAAAATGACTTCGCCGATATATTGAATTTCAAGTCCCCGATATAGTCTGTTATTCTATTTTGGCCATACCAAACTATATCTTTTTCACCCAATATTACATTGGTTTTCCTTGTATTTACGTTTTGAATTATCGATTTTACTTCGCTATATTTTGATGTTATGTACTTTACAAAAAGCTCCTTCTTTGAAAAAAGTTCGCCATTCGTCACTAAAACTATCATTACCTCATTAGTTTTTTCGGCGGTACGCACCATTAAGTGACGCAAAAATCCCTTACACGTTTCTTCATCATAAACAGAAACATTATTTTGCTTTATAAAATCTCTTACGTCTTTTGCTATTCTATTTGCAATACGTGATTGTATTGAGCAATCTAAAACTGGTATTATCTCGTGCGTCCTATTAGCATAAAAACCGACTGCCACTTCATTGTTTTGCCTACCTATAGGAAACTGAACCTTATTTCTATACGCATATGGTTCGCTTAAACCTATTGAGTCATTTACTTTGGCATCTATTCCTGCAAATTTTTTTAAGTTGCTTTTTACTACATTTTGCTTGAATTTAAGCGTCATCTCATATTTCATGTGTTGAAGATTACATCCACCACACCTTTTATATACGTCACATGTTGGTGGTTTTCTATCTGGAGATACCTTTATTATTTTTTCTATCTTGCCATAAGCAAGTGATTTTAACACTTTTACTATTTTTACTTCTATGTTCTCGCCAAGTATCGCACCTTCAATAAATACAGGAAAGCCATCTATTTTGGCAACACCCGCTCCTTCATGTGTCATATCTATTATATCTACTATGTAATTTTTATTTTTTTCTACCATCTTGTGCCTCCATACAATAATTCTATTCAAGTATTTTTACCATATTCTCGGCTTCTTCTTTTTTTATACTTTGTTCTAGAGAAAGTACTTCAAACTTTGTCCATGTTTCGCCAAATTTAATTTCTATTATATCTCCTACTTTTACTTCAGAAAACGCTTTGGCTTGCTTGTCGTTTATCTTTACACGCCCTATATCACATGCCTCATTTGCTACACTTCTTCTTTTTATAACTCTTGATACTTTTAAGAATTTATCTAGTCTCATATATATCCCTCCATAAACAAAAAATGCCTACTTGCTAGGCATTTTAGATCATATTTATTGGCTCAAATGACTCTGGAAGTAGTTCCTGCCTTTCAAGCTTTATAAGTCTATTTTCAAGTTCATATACAATTACATCTAATTGTGGTCTATGTGGAATTCTCTTTGCCTCTTCAATATATACCTTTGCTTTCTCATACTCTTCTTTGTACATACATATTTGTGCAAGAGATAAATTGATTATAACCATATTATTGCTTGTTGTTACGCCATAACGAAGTGCATTATAAAACTCACGTTCTGCCTCATCTAATTTATTTTCACTTATTTTTATTATGCCCATTCCCCAATAATAATATGTCTTTTCGCCTTTTGTAAGAAGTTTAGGGTTTGGAGTATCTATAAGCAAATTATATGCACTTTTTAATTCTTTTTTTCTTATCTTTTTAAATGCTAGTGTTACGGAAGCATACTTAAAATAGGCATATAGCATGTATATACCGACACCTGCTGCAACAATTACTGCAATAAGATTTTTATGTATTATTCCGAAAATTATTGCTATTATTGATAAGATTATAATAAGAAATCTAATGTATTTGTTAAACATTTTCTACCACCTACAAAAATATATTCCTTGTGTAGTTTATCAGATATTTTTGCAAGTTGCAACAAATTTAGTCTTTTATTTTAAAAATTTTTTTCAAAAACTTACCAAATAAACCCGGCATTTTTAAAACTACAACTTTCACAAAAACCTCCCCTTTCTAATTATTCCCTATTATTTCAATTACACCCAAAACCATACTTATTATAGCAAGTATTATCATGAACCAGCCAAGTTGAAATATCGTTGCAATTAAAAGGCCTATTCCAAATGAAATAAGTGCTATAGAGATTAATTTTATTGCCCAAAAACTATTGTTACAAAACATTTGGTCACCTCTATTTGTTTTTATAATTACATAATGTTATAATTACTACATACTATTCAAAATCAACTAATTTTGTTACTACGAGGTGAATTATATGAACACAGAAAAAATGGTTCAAGATTTATACAAAGCATATCCTGATGCAGTATGTAGCTTAGATTTTGATACTCCACTACACTTACTTATCGCAGTAATTTTGTCTGCACAATCTACTGATGCACAAATTAATAAAATTACTCCAAAACTTTTTGCACGTTTTAATAACGCAAAAGATTTTGCAACCTGCGATATAATCGAACTTGAAAATTTAGTTAAATCTAGTGGATTTTATAGAAATAAGGCAAAAAACATACAAAATGCTTGCAAAATAATATATGAAAAATACGATGGAAAAGTTCCAGATACCATGGAAGAACTAATTACTCTACCTGGTGTTGGAAGAAAAACCGCAAATGTTGTTATGCTAAACGCTTTTAATAAATGTGAAGGCATCGCAATTGATACCCATGCAAAACGTATTGCAAATAGAATTGGTTTAAGTTACGAAAGTGACCCAGCAAAAATTGAACAAGATGTACTAAAAAAAGTACCAAAGAAATATTGGTACCTTATGAACCATTTGTTTGTATATCATGGGCGTGCCATTTGCACTGCAAGAAATGCAAAATGTGGTGAATGCCCAATAAGTAATTATTGTGAAAAAAATGGAGTAGTTTAGATAAATTGTTGTTTAAAAAGAAAGACTGGCCCTTGCGGGTCAGTCAGTCTGTTGAGGCTGCGTCAGGTGCTTTAAAGGAGCTGCTCGATGTCGTTACGGATTCTCCAGGGAAGATCAAAACGAAGTGCGTCTTCGAGGATTTCAGGATGACGAACATTGCCGGCCGCCAGATATTCCCGAAGTCTGTCAACCTTGAATTTCCGTCCAGGCTGCCATGCCACCATAAAGTGATACAGCACGAACAGCGGCTCTGCCGGGACGAGCGGGATGATCATTCCATTTGCCTTGAAGTAATCGATATGCTCGTCTTCAAGGTAATACTGGTAGTAACTCCCGAACGTACGGATTCCGAAATCTGCGATGATATCGAATTCCGCGTTTCTCGGGAGCGTTGCCGTAGCAAACCCGTGAGAGCAGAACACATCTTTCTTTTGAGAATCGCATTCGATATGGAACTCCGCACCAAGTTCCTTCATGATTTCAATTACTCGTGCGAAATCGCGTTCGCACACAATAATATCAAAATCATGGAAGTCGTCGGTTATGCCCATCCCATACATTGCGAACGAGCATCCTACGGCCCATCTGATTCCTTCAGCATTGAGCCGCTCGAGGAAAGCTTTCAGAGCACGCCCACGATCGGCGTACTTTGGCTCACGTGCAAAGGAATCCGCATTGTCATTTGCCTGGGTAATATACACCAGGGACTTGTTGATGTCATACTTCATAGTAATACCTCTCTCCCGTGCAACGGCACGGGTTACGACCACCGTTTTGTTGAAAACGGTAAAACATATTCGCCTCTAACTATATGTTAACATAAAAATGATAAAAATGCAAACAGTTTAACAATTCACTACAATAATGTAGGGGCGATTATTAATCGCCCCTACTCTCATTCCACTACTTTCACTTTTCCTTCACCCAATATACTACTTAAATCATTAATTAACTCATCCGTTATTTTTACCTTCAATTTTGCCTGCATAAGTTCCTTTGTATCATCAAAATACACAAAAACAGATGTATCTCCAGCATTTTTCTTTAACAGTGGCATTACTTTGGTATTAAAATCTTCATCATTTTGTGATGCAACTTTTAAGTAAAGTTTCTTTTCTGGCTCTATTTCACTTACACTCTGGCAAACAACCTTTGCCCCTTCTTCATCAGATAAATTAAGTCGCCCTTTTATTAAAACAATTTTGTCTTCGCTTAATTCACTATGAAAGGCATCATACGTTTTTGGGAATATTATAATTTCCATTATGCCATATAAGTCTTCTAATTCGATAAATGCCATCGTTTGGTTATTCTTCGTGATTTTTGTCCTTATTTTAGTAATTATTCCACCAACAGTAACATTCATGCCATCTGTTAAACTAGTTTCGCTTTGCTCATCACTATCTTTATATGCTGCAATATCCAACGAATTTAAGTTAGTCTTGCTACTTAAAATATTCTCAAATTTATCAAGAGGATGTCCACTAATGTATAGGCCCAGCATTTCGTGTTCAAACGAAAGTAAATCTTTTTGCGGAAGTTCTTTTATTTCTACTAAACTTTGACTTACACTTTCGCTTGTGCCACCGATATCAAATAAATTTACTTGCCCTTCTATGTTGTTCCTTTGCATCTGACTTACCGAATCAAGCATTCGCTCATAGTTTGCAAGTAGTGTTGCCCTATTATTCATAGAATCAAACGCACCGCATTTTATTAAAGATTCAATACATTTTTTATTTATACCTTTGCCATTTATCCTTTTACAAAAATCATCAAAGTTCTTAAAAATTCCGTTTAACTCTCGCTCTTTTACTATCACATCAATAACAGCTTCACCAACATTTTTTACTGCGGCTAAACCAAAACGTATTGCATTATCTTTTACAGTAAAACGTGCAAAACTTTCGTTTATATCTGGCTTTAATATACTAATAGCAAGCTTTTTGCATTCTGCAATATACTGTGGAACTTTGTTCAAGCTTCCAATAAAACTATTTAACATCGCTGCCATAAATTCGGCAGGATAATGTACTTTTAAGTAAGCTGTCCTGTATGCTACTACTGCATATGCTGCCGCGTGTGATTTGTTAAACGCATACTTTGCGAAATCTATCATCTCGTCAAAAATTTTGTTGGCAGACGCTTCATCTACACCATTTTCTTTACAACCACTAACAAAATTTTCACGTTCTTTTAACATTACATCCGTTTTCTTCTTCGCCATGGCACGACGAACTAGGTCGGCATGACCAAAACTATAACCCGCAAGTTTACGCACAATTTGCATAACCTGCTCCTGATAAACTATACAGCCGTAAGTTACATTTAATATGTCGGTAAGCGATTCATGTATATATGTAATTTGTGATGGATTATTTTTGTTTTTAATATATCTTGGTATTTGATCCATAGGGCCTGGCCTATAAAGCGAAATACCGGCAATAACGTCTTCAAGCGAATTTGGTTTTAATTCACGTAAAAAAGCTTTCATGCCATTACTTTCAAGTTGGAAAACGCCTTCAGTTTTTCCTTCACTAATTAATTTATATACTGCCTTATCATCCATTTTGTCATCAAAAACAATATCTATACCACGATTTTGTTTAACGTAATTTATAGCATCTTTAATAACTGTAAGTGTCCTTAAGCCCAAAAAGTCCATTTTAAGTAAGCCAAGTTCTTCAAGCGTTGTCATAGTAAACTGCGTTGTTATACTTTCATCACTTTTATATAATGCCACATAATTCATGACTGGCTCTTTGGTAATAACAACACCAGCAGCATGTGTTGAAGCATGACGTGGCATTCCTTCGAGCGACAAAGCAATGTCTATAACTTTTTTAACTTCTATATCTTCATCATATAGTTTTTTCAAATCTTTATTTTGTTTCATTGCTTCTTCTATCGTTATATGTAGTGCAAAAGGGATACCTTTGGCAATGGTATCTACCTTCGCATATGGCACGTCTAACACACGCCCTACATCACGAATAACTGCCTTTGCAGCAAGTGTTCCAAAAGTTATAATTTGGCTTACATGGTCTTCTCCATAACGCCTTATAACATAGTCTATAACTTCCTGGCGCCTCTCATAGCAAAAATCTACGTCAATATCTGGCATACTTACACGTTCAGGATTTAGGAACCTTTCAAAAAGCAAGTCAAATTTGAATGGATCGATGTCTGTTATATTCATTGAGTATGCCACCACACTACCTGCAGCAGAGCCACGTCCAGGGCCTACTGGAATACCCTGCGATTTTGCATAATTAATAAAATCACTAACTATTAGAAAGTAATCTACATATCCCATTTGTTTTATTACACTTATTTCATATTCAAGACGTTTTACTTTAGTCTCTGATGGATTTTCGCCATAGCGATTCTTAAACCCATCGTAGCAAAGTTTCTTAAAATACTCTTCATTGTTACCATTTTCAGTTTTGAATTCAGGAAGTTTTAGGTTACCAAATTCAAAAGTAACATTACACATATCAGCAATTTTGTTGGTGTTAGAAAGTGCCTCAGGAAAATTATGAAACTTTTCTTCCATCTCTTCTGGAGATTTTAAATAAAACTCGTTTGTTTCAAAAGTCATTCTATCGGCATCCGCCATCTTCTTGCCTGTTTGAATGCATAGTAAAACCTCATGACTATAATAATCTTCTTTCGTTAAGTAATGTGCATCATTTGTTGCAACAAGTGGAATATTTAATTCATTGGATAGTCTTACTAAGTTTTGATTAACCACAACCTGCTCATTTATACCATGCATTTGCATTTCAAAATAAAAATTACCTTGACCAAAAAGATTGTTATAATATGTTGCAAGTTCTTTTGCCTTATCATAATTGTTACTTAAAATAGCATGAGGTATTTCACCTGCTAAGCATGCACTTAAACAGATAAGTCCCTCATGGTACTTTTCAAGTATTTCTTTATCTATACGTGGTTTATAATAAAACCCCTCTGTAAATCCAAGCGACACAAGTTTTGTTAAGTTTTTGTAGCCATCATTATTTTTAGCAAGCAAAATAAGGTGACCACGTTCTGCGTCACCGCTACTAACATCTTTATCAAAACGACTACGACTTGCCATATAAACTTCGCAACCGATAATTGGCTTAATGCCCTCTTTTAATGCTTCTTTGTAAAAATCTACAACACCAAACATAACACCATGGTCAGTAAGCGCAATAGATTTCATGCCAAGTTCTTTAGCACGTTTTGCTAAATCTTTTATTCTAATCGCCCCGTCGAGTAAACTATACTCGCTATGCACATGAAGATGTGTAAATTCCATAAAAACCTCCAAAACTATTTTCAACTATAATATATATCGTTTTGAGGTAGTGTGTCAATGGGGACAGGTTGTCAAAAGGGACGGGGGGAACTGACCACGTGGTTTGCATAATTGTGGTCAGTTGCCCCCGTCCCTTCTGACAACAAATCCCCGCCCTGTGGCTTTACTATTTGTTTTTATTAGGCATATTTATATTTATTTTTATTAAGCACAATAAACATAATTGTTACTAATAGTGTTACTATTTCTGATAAAAATAATGCCCACCATACTCCTTCTACTCCAAAAAACATTGGTAGTATTACTATAAATCCAGATTGTAAAACAAGTGCTCGCAAGAATGAAATTATTGCTGATAACTTGCCATTGCAAAGTGCTGTAAAAAATGATGAACCCCAAATATTTAGTCCACATATAAAGAATGCTAATGAAAATATTCTAAAGCCATGTAATGTCATATTAAATAATTCTCCATCTTCTCTTATAAATATTCTAACTGTTGGTACTGCCAATAGTTCGGCTATTCCTCCCATTATAATCGATACTATTACAACTATTGATACACATTTTTTAAACATATTTTTTAATTCATCATGATTCTTAGCTCCATAGTTAAAACCAATTATAGGGGCAGAACCTATCGAAAACCCTATAAGAATTGCAATAAATACAAAATTTACGTACATTATTATAGTAATAGCAGCAACGCCTGATTCACCTACATATTTCATCATCTGAATGTTATATAAAAATGTTACTATTGACATCGATATGTTAGAAACCATTTCAGATGAGCCATTTGTACAACTATGGAGTAAAATTTTAGGGTAAAATTTAGGCTTAGTAAACCTAAGTAAGCTGCTATTTTTGGAAGCGAAATAAAATAAAGGTATAATTCCACCAATAAAATAACCTAAAACTGTAGCATATGCTGCACCTTTTATTCCCAAATTTAATTTATATATTAAAATATAATCAAATAACATATGTGAAACACCTGCAAATATGGTTAAAAATAAACCAATCTTTGGTTTTTCTGCTGTAATAAAAAAAGCATGAAAAGTTGTTTGAAGCATAAATGCAAAAGTTCCAAGTAAAATTATAGTTCCATATGTAATACAATCGTTTATAAGTACATCATTTGAACCCAAAAAATATGCAAGTGGTCTAATAAATATAACGCAAACTATTGAAAGCAATAATCCTAATAAAAAAACTGATAAGACAATCATTGAAAAATATTCATTTGCTTTTTTTCTATCGCCCTCGCCCAAGGTCTTTGCTACTACTGCACTACCGCCAGTTCCAAGCATAAAGCCAAAAGCAGCTACTACCATTGCAAGTGGATAAATAATATTTATTGACGATAAAGCATTTTTTCCAACAAAATTTGATACAAATATTCCATCAACAACACTATATATTGATGTAAATAGCATCATTATTATAGTTGGTAATGTAAAACGAAATAACTTTTTATAAGTAAAATGATCAGATAATTTTATTTTCATGATTTTTCTCCTTTTTTTATACATACCTATGTAGTATAATAAATTGAAATTTATTTATCAATAGGAGAATAAAAAAATGCTAGAATTACTCGAAAATTGTGAATTATGTCCACGAAAATGTGGTGTAAATAGATTAGAAAATAAACTTGGTTTTTGTGGTGCAGGTAACGATATCCGTGTTGCTCGTGCATCACTTCACAAATGGGAAGAGCCATGTCTTTCCGGAACAAATGGTTCTGGCACTGTATTTTTTTCATATTGCACACTAAAATGTGTATTTTGTCAAAACTATAACTTAAGCCACGAAAACTTCGGTAAAGAAATTACTATAGAAAAACTAAGCGATATCTTTTTAACACTTCAAGAAAAAAAAGCACATAATATCAACTTAGTTACACCTACACATTACATTCCACAGATAATCGAAGCAATAAAAATGTCTCGAAAAAACGGACTTACTCTGCCTATTGTGTACAACAGTAGCGGATTTGAAAATCCTGAAATCATAAAACTTTTAAGTGGGTACATTGATATATATCTACCAGATTTTAAGTATTTTGATAATACACTCGCAAAAAAATACTCTCTTGCTAATAACTATTTTGAGTATGCCACAAAAAGCATTGAAGAAATGCTAAAACAAGTAGGTGAACCAAAATTTGATGGTGATATACTAAAACGTGGTGTTATAATACGTCACTTAATTCTTCCTGGGTTTACTGAAGATTCAAAAAAAATATTAAAATACCTTTATGAAAATTATAAAGATAAAGTATATATCAGCATTATGAACCAATATACACCTATTCACAAAAATTTAACTAACTATTCTGAAATTGATAAAAAACTTACTGAAAAAGAATATGACGAGGTTATAGACTATGCAATTTCATTAGGCATAGAAAACGCCTTCATACAAGAAGGCGAAACTGCAAAAGAAAGTTTTATTCCTGATTTTGATTTAAGTGGTATTTAAGAAAGTAAATCTGGGCGTTTAAGTTTTGTACGCTTAACCGCTTCTTCTTCACGCCACTTTTTTATATTTTCATGGTGCCCAGAAAGTAAAACTTCAGGCACTTTTTTTCCATTAAATTCTTCTGGCCTTGTGTATTGTGGATATTCAAGAAGATTACTACTAAAGCTTTCTTCTTCTATCGATTCTTTTGCTATAACATCATCAACAAGTCGAGAAATCGTATCAATAACAACCATAGCTGGAAGTTCTCCGCCAGTCAAAACATAGTCACCAATAGATACTTCATCGGTAACAATTTCTTCTAATATTCGCTCATCAACGCCTTCATAATGCCCACAAAGAATAACTAATTCATCATACTTTGCATATTCACGAGCCATATCTTGTGTAAATGGTTTACCTTGTGGCGACATATATATAACTGGTACACTTTTATCTACATTTAGCGAATTATACGCACGAAAAATAGGAGGTGCCATCATAACCATACCAGCTCCTCCACCATAAGGATAATCATCAACACGGTTATGTTTGTTATCCGCAAAATCACGAATATTAACCGCATTTATTTCTATTTTATTATTTTCAATTGCTCTTCCAATAATGCTTTCATTCATAATACTAAACATTTCAGGAAAAAGTGTAAGTACATTAAACTTCATTTTGCCACCTCATTCTTGAATGACTTTTTTCAAAAATCCAAGCTTAGACGAAATATTCTGCTTATGATGAATTACAGTAACAATAACAATTTCATCATTTTCAATGTAGTATATAATTGAATGTTCATTATATATTAATTTCCTTAAAGTTTTTTTATTTATATATGATGTTATAAATCCCAGTTTAGGAAAATCTTTTAATTTAGATACTGTATCAAAGAGTTCTCGAATATAAAGCTCAGGTAAAGATTTTTTCGTATAATTTTTAAATTCCTTAATATCATTTAAAGCATATCTTGACCATTTTATAACCATGATTCAATCTCCCTCAATGCTTCATCTTCTGAAAGTAAATTACCTTTTTGAGCATCTTTTAAGCCCTGCTCTATTTTTACTCTTTCATAAATTGCACAAATAATTTCTTCTAACGTTGCATTATCTGGCAAGCTACTTGTAACCTCCATAACTAATTCTTTCATACTAATTCCTCCAATTTTATAATTACGCCTCTTATCATAAATAATCTTATATCATTCTTGAAATTATTATACTCCCCAAACACATTATTTGCAAACATAAAAAAATAAGGACGATTTAAATCGCCCATATTTTTAGTCAATTTTTTCTTTAACTTTAGTTGCTTTACCAACTCTATCTCTTAAGTAGTAAAGTTTAGCACGTCTTACTTTACCTGTTCTTACTACTTCGATTTTATCAATCTTTGGTGAGTTTACTGGGAATACTCTTTCTACACCTACACCATAAGAAATTCTTCTTACTGTAAATGATTCAGAAATTCCGCCACCTCTAATTTTGATAATTGTTCCTTCGAACTTTTGAACTCTTTCTGTTTTTCCTTCTATAACTTTAAAGTATACTCTTACTGTATCACCAATATTTAATTCTGGAAGGTCTGTTCTAATTTGTTCTTCAGTTATATTCTTTATGATATCCATTTATTTCACCCCTTTTTATATAAGCCCTTTTGGTAATTTTACTTTCATATAACCTTCATTTAAGTTTACCTCTTGTATAACATCTTTTAACGCTGGTACACATAGTGGCTTACCCTCATACGTTGTTATATAAACATCATTACTGCCGGTCTGTTGTATATCTTCTATTACTCCAAGTTTACCAATGTCTTCATCTATAATTTCAAGCCCTATTATATCACATATATAATACTGACCTTCTTCTAATGGTTCTAATGCTTCTCGACTTACTTCAAGGAACTTGCCTTTTAATTTTTGTGCAGCATCCATATCGTTTATCTCTTGAAGTTTTATAAGTAACATATTCTTATGTTCACGAATGGTTTCAAGATTATATGTCATACCATCTATTATAAAACTTTTTAAGTTATCAAACTTCGATACATCATCAGTAAGCGGAACTACTTTTACTTCGCCCCTATACCATGTGTATTTACTATTTCACCCACACACAAAAGTCTATGCATAAAACCTCCTAAAATTACTCAATGATTTCAACATTAACTCTCTTGTTAGCTTTTACTGCATTAGCTTTTACTAATGTTCTAATTGCTTTTGCAATTCTTCCTTCTTTTCCGATTACGCGTCCCATATCTTCTGGCGCTACTCTTAGCTCTAAAATAACTGATTGTTCTCCTTCAACTTCTGTAACTGATACTTGATCAGGATTATTGACTAAGTACTTAACGATTGTTTCTAACATTTCCTTCATAGTATTTTCCTCCTCTATTTAATGTATTACACTTAAGCCCTCTTCATAAGAGACTTTACAGAATCTGTAGGTTGTGCACCATTTTTGATCCATGCATCTAATTTTTCTTTATCTAAATTAATAACTGCAGGACTTTTCATTGGATCATAGTTTCCTATTTCCTCGATTAGACGTCCATCTCTTGGATATCTTGAATCTGCAACTACTATTTTATAGAATGGAGCTTTTTTAGCACCTACTCTTTGTAATCTGATTTTTACCATTTTCTCACCACCTTAAAGTAAAACTACTTGACAGGCAATATAATACTACAGATTATATTATCTGTCAAGTAGTTTTACTTGATTTTTAAAAAATATTAAAAAAACACAGGCGATTAATAATCGCCCCTACATCTACAATTCAAATCATCATGTAAAGCTACACTATCTACTCATAATATCATTTTCAATCTCATCTACACCAATTAATCCATAATGCTTTACATCTTTTACAGCCTGTTCATCCATTTCTACCACAGAAAAACTATCTGTTGCACTTATTCCTCGGGTTTTAGCAAGAAGCTCATCTTCATCATAGTTCTCTACTATACCTTTCCATTCAGATTTATCACTTTCAGCAGGAATTCTCATTTTGAAAAAATCAAATAAATGTCCTGCTGAACGTAATGCAAAAGTGTACTCTTTTTCTTCATTTGTTAAATTTCTTACCCTACCAAATGATGGTATACTATTAAATCCTTCAGGTATATAATTCTCGTTTTTGAATTCAGTATTGTATTGGAAATAATACCTGCCCTCTACACTTGCAAGTATTCCAACTACATACTCTTCTTCTTTTGAATTTTTCCACTTAACCCAAAAAAACCTTTCCATCTTTCTTTCCCCCTAAAACTACCAATCCATTTGATAATCTTTCTCTCTATCAAACTCATGTGCTTTTTTTCTAAACACTGATTCTATTCTACTTGCATTTACTCCATTTATGCCAACAATATCTTCGCAGAAAATATCTCGTATATTATTAAATCTTGTCATAAACTGATTAAAATATTCTGGATACATCTTTTCTATTCCTTTTACTATTCTTTCACCTATTTCAGGAAGTTCTTTAGAATCAACACCCAAGTAACCTATGCTCCATAAATCATCATGCTTATATCCTACTCTATCTGTCATCATATTTATAAAAGATTTTACATTATCGAAAATTGCAAGTTCTGAATGATTTGTATCTTTATCCCTAACTAAAGCCCAATTCTTGCCATGCCTATCTGCATTATTTGAAAACGCATCAGTAAGAATTACCTTTACAACTGCTTCTTCAATTTCTTTAAAGTTTGTTGCATCATTCACTTCCATTCGAATACAATCTAATATATCTTGTATACCAAGTGTATAAAGTTTAGATATTTGTGCACCTGTAAATTTATATCGAAGTAATGAACCAATATGTATAAAATCTTCTCTAACACTATCATTTAATCTATAGCTTAATATTCCATTCCCAATACCTGTAATACATGGAGCTTTTACTATGTTTATTTCTGGCACTCTTACATGTACCCCTTCAAGCATCATCTTCTCAAAATGACTACTTATAAGCTCTGCTTGTGCACCATCAATCTCTTCAGGATCTTCTGGTTTAAATAGTGCAACTTCTCCATTTCGTCTGTCACCATATACTCTAACCCACACTGAACCATCAGTTGTACCTACTGTATCAACGGCAAATGTTTGCAAATAAAGCGTATTTGCCGCATATTCCTGTGGTACCTCTTCACATAAAACTCCTCGATAAATTTTTTTATCCATTACTACCCTTCCTATCTACGTGGGAATGGCATCCCACCTAACTTACCACCTTTTGCTATTTGCTTCATCATCTTTCGCATTTCATCAAATTGCTTTAGTAATCTGTTTACATCACTAACTTGCATCCCACAACCTTCTGCAATTCTTTTTTTGCGACTTGCATTTATTATGTCTGGGTTATTTCTTTCCTTTGGTGTCATAGAAAGTATAATTGCTTCTATTCGGCTAAATTGCTTCTCATCTATATCTACATCTTTTAACTGATTACCCACACCAGGCAACATTTTAATAAGTTGACCAAGTGGTCCCATCTTTTTCATTTGTTGCATTTGCGCCAAAAAGTCTTCAAGATTAAATGTTGCTTCTCTTAGCTTCTTTTCCAACTTTTTTGCCTCTTCTTCTTCAATAGTTTCTTCTGCTTTTTCTATTAAAGAAAGCACATCGCCCATACCAAGTATTCTTGATGCCATTCTATCTGGGTAAAATGGTTCTAACTCATTTAATTTTTCTCCAACAGATGCAAATTTAATTGGCTTACCTGTAACTGCTTTTACAGAAAGTGCTGCACCACCACGGGTATCACCATCAAGCTTTGACATTATTATGCCATCTATTCCAAGTTTTTCATTAAACGAGGTTGCAACATTTACTGCATCTTGACCAGTCATTGCATCAACTACTAATAATATTTCATATGGTTTTACACCAGCTTTTAATCTTACTAATTCATCCATTAATTCTTCATCAACATGAAGTCGACCTGCAGTATCAACAATTACAACATCGTTGCCCTTGCTTTTTGCTTCCTTTACGCCTTCTTGTGCAATATGGACAACATCTTTTGAATCTTCAATTGCAAACACTGGTATATTAAGTTGTTTCCCTACTACCTGTAATTGTTTTATAGCAGCGGGTCTATATACGTCACACGCAACAAGTAATGGTTTTTTACCTTGCTTTCTTAAGTAATTTGCAATTTTCCCTGATGCCGTCGTTTTACCAGAGCCCTGTAAACCAACCATTAAAAATACTGTTACACCATTTGGATTAAAATTTAATTTTCCTGTTGTTCCACCAAGAAGTTCAACTAACTCATCATGTACTATTTTTACTACTTGTTGACCTGGTGTCAAACTCTTTAACACTTCTTGACCTGCTGCTTTTTCTGAAACTTTAGCAATAAAGTCTTTTACAACCTTAAAGTTTACATCTGCTTCTAGTAATGCAAGTTTTATCTCACGTGATATTTCTTTTATATCTTCTTCACTAATTCTTGTCTTACCACGTATTTTTTTCATTATATTTTGTATTTTATCCGAAAAACCTTCAAATGCCATTTAATTAATTCAGTCCCTTCTATTTCGTTGATTCTAAATGCTCTTTTAATAAACCTAATTTACTCTCTGTATCATAAAGTGTTTTTTCTGATCTTTTTAATATATCTGATACTCCTTGTTTACTAATTGATAAGTCTTCTGCTATTTCGGTCAAAGAAAGATTGTCATCATAGTAAAGTGACATTACCTCTTTTTGCCTGTCTGTAAGCAGATTACCATAAAAATCAAGAAGTAAATTTATCTCAACGTTTTTATCCATATCTTTTCCTTCCTTTTTAGATAGTTATAGACAATAATATAATACTACAAATTGGCACTATTAGTCAATATAAATTATTTTACAAAAAAAAGCCCCAAAACCGTAGTTTTGAGGCCATAGATAGCATATAATATTATCGTTTTTCTTTTCTTGGAATATAGATATCTTCTTCGCCGTAGTAGTTTTTAATTCTTTTTTCTAAAATGAATTTTGCATCAGGTGCAATTACTTCTTTTCCAGCAGCATTGAGGTAACCGATCTTATTGCTTTTATCTCGCCTCACCATAAATCCAGTACCATCAGCCATAAGCTTTTCGATAGCATCAAAGTCAATTTGTGCCAAATCATAATCTGAGCTTACAGATGCCTTATAAAGTGTCTCAGCGTAGGGTTTCTTAAAGATAGGATTTGCCTTTACATGTTCCTGATGCTGTTTCATTGCAGATAGTTTTTGCGTAATTTTGGGAGAGATGTACCTAAAACCATTGTACCCAAGTAAAATTCCCGAAAAAACTCTTGCCCAAAAGACAGTATTTTCAGGATTTACTTTAAGAAGTTCAACTAGTTCTTTGAATTCCATTTTTCCTCCTCTTTCTTTTCTCTAGCTCTTCTTTCATTGCATGTTTGTTTGTGTTCCAAAACCATTAAGCCAGTCACCGGTATTGAAAAGGCAAACACTAAAATAGCTAATATTGCAAAGTCAATTAATTCCAATTTACTTACTTCCTTTCACCCAATTGGGATTTTGATTCCACGACCTCTGTACGAATTTTTGCAGATTTTTGACTTACAAAAACCAATTTATTATATCAAAAAGCGCATCAAAAGTCAAAATTAATAAAAAATGGCTATTTTATGCAGTTTTTTGCCAAAAGCTATTAAGTTTACATAATAAAATGACGATATAAATAATACAAGGATGATTATATCTCACGGAGGAGATGAAAAAAATGAGCATCAACACTAATACGATGGCTATATCTGCCATTAGAATGTACCAAAAAAATGTAGCTAATATGCAAAAATCTATGAAGCGCTTATCTAGTGGGCTTCGTATTAATAGTGCTGCTGATGATCCTAGCGGTCTTGCAATAAGTGAAAAAATGCGTGCACAAATTCGTGGACTTAAACAAGCATCTAACAATACTCAAGATGCAATTTCATTTATAGATACTGCTGAAGGTGCATTACAACAAACAACTGATATATTACAAAGAATGCGTGAACTTACTATAAAAGCACAAAATACAGGTGTTTTAAGCGATACAGCAAAACAAGCAATCGATGTTGAAATGACTCAGCTTCGCGACGAACTCGATAGAATTGCTTCTTCTGCTACTTTCAACACCAAACATTTACTAGATGGCTCAATAAGTGAAGAAAGCCCTGCAGTTTTCCAAATTGGACCAGGTGCAGAAGATTATGATAGAATTTCAGTTTCAATTGGTGATATGTCTTCAAAAGGATTAAGCCGTACGGGAGATGAAAGATTTACTATAAGTCTTGATACTCCAGCTGATACAAATACTACTCTTGAAAATATAGATTATGCAATAAATAAAGTTTCAATGGAACGTGCAAAACTTGGTGCTACGCATAATCGACTTGAATATACTATGGAAAATCTATCAACAACTGAAGAAAATCTAACTGCTGCAGAATCGCGTATACGTGATGTAGATTTTGCACAGGAATATATGGAATATGTAAAAAGTTCTATGCTTGCACAAATTTCTCTTGCAATGCTTGCACAAGCAAATAAACAACAAGAAATGATTTTAAGTTTACTACAAAATATGTAATAAAAAGGGGCGATTAATAATCGCCCCTACATTATTTTACACCATTTTTACACATGTGTTTTCATTGAATCTATATGTGATTTAACTCTTTCTATCTCAGCATCCATTTGATTTAGTTGTATGCTAAAATATTTAAGCATTTCGTTTGCCTCTTCTTCTTTTAAGTCAAAACACATAAACTCATCATCTAGTAACTGCTTCCCAAGTTTTTTCTTCTCCATATCTGTAAGCATTACTTTTGTTTCTACTTTCGGTACTGAAGTTAAAGTAATTTTTTTATTGAAAAACTTTTTTAATTTATACCAAAATGTATCTGTACGTATAAGTTCTTTATTCATATTCTCACCTATCTTTACTAGATTCCTTTATTCTAGATTTTAATTTTTCTCTTCCCTCTTTTATTCTTCTTTCTTCCTCTTGTCTTAAACGTTCAAGTTCTTCTTGCTTTTCTATTGTAACTTGAATTTTCAAGAACAAATTCTTTTGACTTGTAGTACCATATTCTAAAAAGATTCTATGTACTTTATCAAAAATTTCTCTTGTTTCTGGGAAATGTGCAAGATGCTTTATTTTAGCATTTTCATCTCTTTGACGTAATGCCCTAAAGTATGGATTTAATATTTTCTCACGAACAACCATAAAATTCCTTGCCATTCTCTTTTCTACTGCATCGGTTGAATCTTTTCTTGGTAAAGCCCTATGTTCATCTACCCATTCATAAATTTCATCTACGCATGCCACATATTTAGGAACTACACCAAATTCTGCTGCTCTTACGATATGCTCTACCGCATCAAAATCTTTATGTTCTTCCCTAAATTTCTTTTGTTCTTCTTCTGTTTGTAATGCTCTATATGGTGCAATTAATGCATCATTTATATATAAAATTGCTGAATAACAATCACGCTCTAACTTATCTTTGCTACCTCTTTGTGGTAATACATTCGGATGGTCTTTTTTCCAACTTTCAATGAGGCGCGCTTTTTTCAAAAACCTTGAAGGTGGATTTACCTCTATAGAATAATATAAGCTTAGCAAAGTATTCATATCAGGATTTGAACGCAAAAACATCATTCTCTCGTTTTCGGATAATGATTCATATTTTGATATCAAATTTTTACTAACTAAGTTATACGATTCCTTAAGTTCCTTTGCTTTAGGAGTTTTACAATTCCTTGATGAAAGATTTTCAAGCCCCTCGCTTATCATACCTTCTTTTATAGTTTCTAACCTTTTTATATATTTAGGTATATACGCATTTTCTGTCGACATTTCTTCAGTAAGTAGCGCTGCCTTAAACATTTCTAATGGCTTTACAAGGCCTGGATTTTCTAACATATACTGCTCACGTTCTTCTGGAGTTTTTAATGACATATATGGTTCAGTAAACGCTTTTACTTTATTTCGTAAATATTCAAAGCCAATTCTACTACCATTTAAGGTAGCTTTCTTTACATCCCCTTCTGCTTTTTTTATCTCTTCTTTTATGTCTAAAAAATTTAACATATATAAATTCGAATTTCTTCTATAAATTTCATTCGATAAACTTAATGCCTCTTCTATATCAGGATGCTTTCTTAACATTTCTTTTTTGCCTTCTAAAGTTCCTCTGTCATAAAGAAATAGCACTTCATTATTTATCTTCATAAAACTTTCATATACTTTTCTTTGCTCATCACTTTGACTTTCTAAATCAACACCATTGTCAGCAAAATATTGTTTATATGAATTCATTTTTGTCTTTAAGTGTGTATCTACAATTTCCATGGTTTCTTCATAGATTCTTTTTACTTCACTTACTTCTGGATGCATTTTATCGTACTCTTCTTTTTGTGCATCAGAAAATCTATCATAGTTTTTAAGTGTATAATGTAAAAGTGAATGAAGACGAAGTGCTAACTTCCTTTCTTCTGGGTCTTCAGAATTTCTATATGGAAGTCTACCTAAATCACTATTTTTTACCCAATCTCTTACTTCTTCCATTTTCACAACAATACTTGGCCTACCATTTATTGTGTGAGGCATATTTGCCATAAAATCATCTCCTAAATTACAGTTGCTTTATTTTCAAAATCTGTTAATTCTTCATTAAAACCATATAATTTTTTCTGACGTTCCTTAAAAAAGTTCATTGCAATCTGAGGGAACAATGCATAAGTTAAAACATCTTCCTCTTGTTCCATATACTTTGCTATTTCTTCTTTCATTTTTAGTAACTCTGGTTCTATTAAATCTGCAGGTCTACATGTTATAGGCGTATCAGAGCCAATTATCTTTTGCTTTATTTCATCACTAATTGGTGCTGGGGTTTTACCATACTCACCTTTCACTATACCCTTTGTTTCCTTAGTAACCATTTTATATCTTTCGCCTGTAACCACGTTAAAGACTGCTTGTGTACCTACTATCTGACTTGTTGGAGTAACTAAAGGTGGATATCCTAAATCTTTCCTAACTCTTGGTACTTCTTTTAACACTTCTTCATATTTATCTAATGCATTTTGTTCTTTTAATTGCGAAACCAAGTTAGATAGCATGCCACCTGGTACTTGATAAAGTAATATATTAGAATTTACGCCAAGCATCTTTGGTGCAAGTGTTCCATTTTCAATATATTTATCCTTTATTTTATCAAAATAACTTGCGATTTCATTTAATAGTTTTAAATTTAAACCAGTATCATAGCAAGTACCACTAAGCGTTGCAACCACCGATTCTGTGGCTGGTTGTGAGGTACCAAGTGCGAATGGAGAAAGTGCTGTATCTACAATATCCGCACCTGCTTCTATTGCCTTTAAGTATGTCATACTTCCAACACCACTTGTATAATGAGTATGAATTTGTAAAGGTATTTTTACAGATTCTTTTATTTTGCTTACAAGTTCATACGCATCATAAGGAAGTAAAATACCTGCCATATCTTTTATACAAATAGAGTCTGCACCCATGTTTTCTAAAGTTTTTGCATACTCTACAAATGTTTCAATATTATGAACTGGACTTGTTGTATAAGACACTGCTACTTGTGCATGTCCACCTTCTTGCTTACACGCTTTAAGTGCAACCTCAATGTTTCTAAAATCATTTAATGCATCAAAAATTCTAATTATATCTATACCATTTGCGATTGATTTTTTTACAAAATATTCTACTACATCGTCTGCATAATTTTTGTAACCTAGTAAATTTTGACCACGAAGCAACATCTGAAGTTTTGTGTTTTTTACATTTTTTCTTATTGTGCGCAAACGTTCCCATGGGTCTTCGCCTAAAAATCTAAGGCATGAATCAAAGGTTGCTCCACCCCAACATTCTAAAGAGTAAAAACCAACCTCATCTAATTTATTTAACATAGGTAACATTTCATCGGTAGTCATTCTTGTTGCTATAAGCGATTGATGTCCATCACGAAGTATTGTTTCGGTAATATTAACTCTATTAATATCACTCGCCCCCTTACCGTACTCTTAGTACTATTACTTCATCTATCGTTTGTAAACACGCAAGTGTTCCATTTGAATATAATTCAATATCTTTAAAATCTCCTTGCAAAGCATAACTTGTTAGATATCTACCATTTATATCAAAGAAATCTACTCTATCACTTAATACAACTGCTATAGTTCTGCCCAAAGATTCTACTGCTTTAACTTTGCCAGATACTTCACCTAAGCCCACTTTTTTGCCATTTGAATTAGATATTTTTATCTTACTTTTATCAGCAAATAACTCTTTTGCATCTCTATATATTTTTATTATTTTATTATTTTCAATGTTCATACCTTCAACATTTTCATCAGTAAAATCATCTAAAACTACTTTATTATAGTCTTTATCAATTTTTATAATTTTATTATCTCCCACACATATTACTGAATTTCCAAAGAATTTTATGCCCATAAGTAATGCATCTTTTACTGCAATATTGCTTATAACTTCACCACGTGAATTTAAGTAAACGATTCCAGAACTTACAACTGCACCTGTAGTATCTGCTTCAATCATTGCAACAGTTTTGCTATCAGAACTTATATCTGCAGTCAAAAGTGTTGTATTTGCAAAATACTTTGTATAAATTGTTTTACCTGTATCATCTAACAAAGCAAAAACATTTTTATATCCTGCTTTATCATAAATAACTCCAAGATAACCATCATTACTTAATACAATGTTTTGAATTAAGCCCTCTATTTCTGTTCTGTATGCCAAATTATGCATATTGAAAACAACTATATCTTTACCATTTTCTTCTGCTATGGCAAGATATCCATTATTTTCAGCAAGTTTTGGACTACTAAATTGTGTCTCGTAAAACCAAGTAGGATTACTAGAAACGTTATATTCTTTTATTCCATTCTTATTTACTATAACAATGTTATCTTTTCTTGCAATTATATTACCAGCAATCGCTTGGTCATACTTAAAGCTATACACAAGTTCTGCTATTTTTATTTCCTCTTTATTAAAACTTGCAAATAAATCAGAATAGAAATTTTTAAAGTTGTCGCGTGCATCTTCATTTTTTGCTATATATATGCCATAAACTAGGATTACAACTAATCCTAGTAGTATAAGCATTCTTAAGAAAAATTTACCTTTGTTTATTTTCACGAACCAATCACTCTCTTTTGTACAAATTTTACTATTTTTTTCTACGCACTACATAGTCTTTTTCGGCAAAATTAGGTAATTTCATTAGCACTTTTTGTCCTTCTTTTCCTGGATTTATACAAGGTATATTTTCGTTTGTGTCTACATCACGAAGTGCATCTACTGTAAACTTTATTGGTTCAAGTTTACCTGGTACCATGAGTTCCATTTCATCATTTACAGAAATCTTATTTCTTATTTCAAGAAGTGAAAAATCATTTTCACGATATTCAATAACTTTTGCTCCATATTCATAACCAACATCACTTCTATCATCGCCGTCTTTGTAGTTTTGAATGTCGTCGTTTGCTATATTATCATAAAATAATTCACTATAGTTTCTACTCTTTGCTTTTATTAACTCGTTTTCATATTTAGTAGGTTCAAAAGTTCCTTTTTCCGCATACTCATCTATAGCATTTCTATAGGCATTTACTACAGTTGCTATATAATATTCAGTTTTTAATCTACCTTCAATTTTTAAGCTTTCTACTCCCATATCAACTATTTCAGGGATTCTATTTATTAAGCACAAATCTTTTGCAGATAGTAGATACGTACCACGATTATCCTCTTCTACTGGGATTAATTTGCCTTTATTTCTTTCTTCTTCAATATACACATTATAATTCCAACGACAAGCTTGTGCACAATCACCATGGTTTGCTGCTCTACCTGTTAAGTAGTTACTTAATATGCATCTACCAGAATAGCCAACACAAACTGCACCATGGATAAACATTTCGATTTCTAAATCTTTATCCTTATTTTCCATTATATATTTAATTTTATCTCGACTAAGTTCACGTGCAAGGATTATTCTTTTAGCACCATTTTTTTGCCAAAAGTTTGCAGTCTCTAAGCTTACAGTATTTGCTTGTGTACTTATATGTATCGCAACATTAGGAGCATATTCTTTTAATACTTCAACTACTCCTCCGTCACTTACTATTACAGCATCAACACCCATATCGTTTAATAATTTTGCTTGTTCTTTTATTTTTGGATAATCCTCATCAAACGCATAAATATTTAACGCCGCATACACTTTCTTATCCATTTTCTTTGCAAGATCTACAATTTTAGTTAAATCGTCATTACTCATACCAACACGAGTACGAAGTGACAAATCGGTTGTACCTGCATACACTGCGTCTGCTCCATACATAAATGCTATTTTTGCTCTATCAACCGAACCTGCTGGTGCAAGTAATTCTGGCTTTTTCTTCATTTTTATCAATTCCTTTCAATTACGATAATAATTCTTCAATTTTCTTTGCTGATTCTAAAGTATCTTCAATGCTTCCAAATGTAGAGAACCTAAAATAACCTTCTCCACATTCACCAAACCCAACTCCAGGAGTTCCTACTACTTGAATTTCATTAAGTAGATAATCAAAAAACTCCCAACTTGTCATACCCTTTGGGCACTTTATCCAAACATATGGTGCATTTTTACCACCACAATACCAGATGCCAAGCTTGTCGAAAGTTTTAGTTAAAATCTTTGCATTTTCTTTATAAAACTTTATATTTTCTTTAATCTGTTTTTGGCCTTCCTCAGTAAATACTGCAGCCCCACCTTTTTGAATAATGTACGAAACACCATTCGTTTTGGTTGTACGATTTCTAACCCACATATCATGCAAACTCATATCTTCGCGTACAAGCTCTCTACTAATTATTGTATAGCCAAGACGTGTTCCGGTAAAACCAGCTGTTTTAGATAGCGAACAAATTTCAATAGCACAAGTTTTTGCACCTTCTATTTCAAAAATACTATGTGGCAAATTATCATCTTCAATAAACGCTTCATATGCCGCATCAAAAATAATAATTGAACCGTTTTTATTTGCAAAATCTACCCATAACTTTAATTGTTCTTTGTTATAAACCGCACCTGTTGGATTGTTTGGTGAACAAATATATATTAAATCTGCTTTTACTGTATCGTCTGGAAGTGGCAAAAAGTTATTTTCTATACCAGAATTTAAGTGTACTATTTCTCTTCCTGCCATGATATTTGCATCAACATATGCTGGATATGCTGGTTCAATTACAAGTGCTGTACTTGATGCATCGAATAAATCTAAAATGTCACCCAAATTATCACTTGCACCACTCGATATAAATACTTCATCTGCACTAATTTTTACGCCTCTTTCCTCATAGTATTTTACTATTTTTTCTTGTAAAAATGGTGCTCCACATTCAGGCAAGTATCCATGAAAAGTTTCTTTTACACTTTGGTCATTAACCGCTTCGTGTAATGAATTTATTACTTCAGTACAAAGTGGAAGTGATACATCTCCAATACCTAATCTATATATTCTACTATTTGGATGTTCAGCTAAATACGCCTTTATTTTTTGTGATATATTGTAAAAAAGATAAGAGTCTTTTAAGTTTTTATAATTCATATTTGGTTTTAACATTATACCGTATCCCCCTCATAAACTGTTTCAGCAGGTCCTGTCATTGTAATGTTATTATTTTCACTGATTTTTATATTTAATGTTCCACCATCTAAATTAACATTTACTAGTTCATTAAAGCTACAATATCCCTTGCATATTGCTGCAGCTACGGTTGCACATGCTCCAGTTCCACAAGCCATTGTAACACCACTTCCACGTTCCCAAACACGCATGCGAAGTGTATTTTTATTAATAACTTGAACAAATTCTACATTTACTCCATCCTTAAATTCAGGATTCTTTTCTATCTTAGGGCCTATAGTAGTAAGTGGTGCATTATTAATATCATCAACAAAAATCACTGCATGCGGATTTCCAACAGACACAGGTGTACATGTAATTTTATTTCCGTCTATAGTTAACGTTTTATCTTCACTCACTTTAGACACACCCATATCTACTGTGGCACTACTAACTTTTCCATCAGTTAAATTTAGGTCTAGTGTGCGAATTCCTGCTAATGTTTCGATTGTAAGGTGTTCTTTTTTTGTATAACCTTTATCGTATACATATTTCCCAACACATCTAATACCATTACCACACATCTTTGCTTCGCTACCATCGGCATTAAATATACGCATTTTAAAATCTGCAACATCCGATTTAGATATCCATATCATACCATCTGACCCAGCACCAAAATGACGTTCTGATAGTTTTCTTGAAAGCTCCTCTGGATTTTCTGGTTCACCATACACATATAAATAATCATTACCAAGGCCATGCATTTTAGTAAAGTGCATATATATTCCCCCTACTCATTTTTAGATATAAGCATTACTCCATCGCCTATATTTAATAATACTGAATGTAAAGATTCATCACTTTCTACTGTATTAATAAATTCACGAAGTTTATTAACAGCAGTTCTTTGCTTGTGGTCATTATAATCACTTGTTACCATGCCCTTATAAATTACATTGTCTGCAATTATCATACCATTATCATTTAATAAATTAAGACACATCGGCAAATACTCAATATAATGGCTTTTTGGACCATCAATAAATATTATATCATATTTTTCTGTTAATGTAGGTATTACTTTTAGTGCATCGCCTTTTATAATATTTACCTTATCTGATAAACCAAGCATTTTCATATTTGCTTTTGCTATTAAGTACATTTTATTATCGATTTCTATCGTATCAATCTTTCCATCATCACCGATATACTTCGAAAACTGTGCTGCTGAATAACCTATCGCTGTACCTATTTCTAAAATCTTTTTTGGCTTTTTTACATTTAAAATTATTTTTAATAGTTCAAGCGTATCATCCAAAACTACAGGTATCCAGTTATACCTTGCATACTTTTTCATTTCGTCTAGCATAACAAATTCCTTTCATCCAAAATATAAAACCCGATGTGTTTCATCGGGTTTTGTATGTTTATTTTAATATGCTCTTCCCCAATATACCATATATTTTGCAGGTTTTCCGCAGCAAATACATGTGTCTGACAAGTGTTCTTGTATCTCACCAATACATCTTGAAGTTACTCCACCTGTTTTATCTTTTATATCAAGTTCACATTCCTTTTCACCGCACCACATTGCTTTTACAAAGCCAGGTTTTGGTTCATTTAATAAATTATTAAATTCTTCAAATGTGGTAGCACTTCTTGTTAATTCTTCTTTCATTTTAAGTGCTTTTTGATACATATCATTATGAATTACTTCAAGTAATTTTGTTATTTCTTCTTCAATGTTATTTAATGATACAGATATCTTTTCACGAGTATCACGTCTTACTAAAACTGCTTGATTATTTTCAATATCTTTAGGGCCAATTTCAACTCTTATTGGCACACCACGCATTTCATATTCACTAAACTTCCAACCAGGCATTTTGTCTGTTGTGTCAATTTTAGTTCTTGCAACCTTAGATATCCTATCTTTAATTTCAGTTGCCTTTTCTATTACACCTTCTTTATGTTGTGCAATAGGGATTACAATAACTTGTGTTGGTGCAAGTTTTGGAGGTAAAACTAAACCAAAATCATCACCATGTACCATAATTACGGCACCAATAAGTCTTGTTGATACACCCCATGATGTTTCATAAACATATTGAAGTTCATTATTTTTATCTAAAAATTGTATATTAAATGCTTTTGCAAAACCATTACCAAAGTAATGTGATGTACCAGATTGAAGTGCCTTACCATCATGCATTAATGCCTCTATTGAATAAGTTTCTTCAGCTCCTGCAAATTTTTCTTTATCAGTTTTTCTTCCCTTATTAACTGGAAGTGCTAAAAAGTCTTTACAAAAATCTGCATAAATATTTAACATTCTAATAGTTTCTTCACGTGCTTCCTCTGCTGTAGCATGAACAGTATGCCCTTCTTGCCATAAAAATTCCCTTGAACGTAAGAAAGGTCTTGTTGTTTTTTCCCAACGAACAACACTACACCATTGATTATATAACTTTGGTAAATCTTTATATGACTTTACTATGTTTGCATAGTGGTCACAAAATAGTGTTTCAGAAGTTGGCCTTACACATAATCTTTCTTCAAGTTCTGTTTCACCACCATGAGTTACCCAGGCAACTTCTGGAGCAAAACCTTCTATATGATCTTTTTCTTTATTAAGCAAACTTTCAGATATAAACATTGGCATGTAAACATTTTCATGTCCTGTTTCTTTAAACATTCTATCTAATTCTCTTTGCATGTTTTCCCAAAGTGCATACCCATACGGGCGTATTATAAGACACCCTTTAATAGATGAATAGTCTGCAAGTTCTGCATTTTTTACTACATCTGTGTACCATTGTGCAAAATCTTCTGACATAGATGTAATAGATTCTACTTGTTTTTTGTCGTTACCCATTATAATACCCCCTTTGGTTCAATATTTTATCACAGAATTGTTATTTATGCAAACTATTGTTTAAAAGGCGAACACTGTTCGCCCCTACATTAACTAATTAATTTTTTGCAAATATGTAATTATCTCTGTTGGATATATAATCTTTCTTTCTTCTATAAATTCATTTATATCTACCCATTTTGCAACAAAATCTTTGCCATCTTCTACTGCTTTATACTCCTCTTTATAATCCTTATCATCTATGTCTATTTTATATAAAAACACTATTTCATGTGCTCTTTTTCCTTCATATTCAAAAATATTTTCTACAACTTTAATTAAATTTTTGATATTAATTGGAATACCTAGCTCCTCCATATATTCACGTTTAAGTGCCATTTCACTTGTTTCGCAAAACTCGATTCCGCCACCTAAACATCTACAAAACAACTGATTTTTTACACTGTCAATGCTTTCTGAAACAAGAAGTTTTTTATTTCTAACCGCTACGCCCAATACAATTGGGCGAATCTCACGAAATTTATCCATGAAGGCCTCCTTTAATTGCAAACGGGCGGGTGAGGACACCCGCCCCTACAAATTTATAAACGTGTTGCAAAATCAATTTAACTTACTAAAGTTTTATCCAGTATCTTTCGAGATTTACTGATTTTTGTGGCTCAAAAACTGTTTTCTCATAAACACCACTATTAGCAAGTATAGTTTTCCTACTTCCTATGTTGTCATCCTTACAAGTTACCAAAACTTTATCCATATTTAATTCTTTACAAAATGGCAAACAATTTTTTAGCATCCATTTAGCATAACCCTTTCTTCTTTCAGAAGGTCGGACCGAATAACCAATATTACCACCAAACTGTTTTAAGAAATCATTAAAATAATGGCGAACCTGTATCATACCAACTAATCTATTATCTGATTTTCTTATACACAAAAACTGTGTTGATACAACCCAATTTTCAGGAAGTGTATCAGGACTTAAAAGTGCATTAGTTTTATCTAACCAATCTTTAGGGTCATCACAATTTCTAAGAGGTCCGCAACCATCTAAAGAACTATTGGCATCCAAAAATTCTTTACGATATTCTGCTACTTGACTTAAATAACTTTCATTTGCCTTTACTAAAAAAATTTCATTGTCTAATTCCATAGATATCCCTCCTATAATTCATCAGATTTAAATTGATTATAACCCTCATAGAAATAACTATTGTCTATTCCTTTCATAAACATTTCTCTATCATTTATTTTATCAGTAAGTGCATTCTTCAATAACTCTTTTATTTCAATATCCTTAATAGGACTTCTTTCCATCGCAAGTAAGTAATCATTTTTATCTACTTTACACCAATCAACAACCATTTTCAAATTTTGCTTTAACATCAAATCAAGCCATATACGCATAGCTCGTCCATTTCCTTCGCGGAAAGGATGAATAACATTCATCTCAACATATTTAGCAATAATTTCGTCAAATGTTTTTTGAGACATATTTTCAACATTTTTAATCGCTTCAGATATATACATTACTGGAGCAAATCTAAAACTACCTTTTGCTATGTTTTCAGTACGAATTTCACCAGCGAAATCGTAAATATCTTCAAATAAATATTTATGTATCAATGCTAGTGAATTAAATGTTCCTGGTTCTAAGCTGTCTAAATAATTAGTATCAAATAGCTCCTTTGCTTTTTTCTTACTAATTCTTTCTTCTTCACGTGCAAGCATAGAAGAATCTGTTATACCAAGTTTATTTTCTAGTGCCATACAAACACCTCCACTCCTATTTCACATATTGATTATATATTTCGCGTTTTGTAACACCACGGTCTTGTGCTACTTTTTTCATTGCATCCATACTTTTTAATCCCTGGCCTATATAGTACTCTACATGTTCATTTATGCTTAAATCTTCCCAAAAATTTTCTTTTACTACTTCATTATTTCCTTCAACAATTATTACAAATTCACCGCGTGGTGAATCTATTTCGAATTTTTCTATTATATTTGATAGTTTATCTCGTATAATTTCTTCATGTATTTTTGTCATTTCACGTGCAAGTGATACATTTCTATCTCCCCACGCATCATACATATCTTTTAATGTATATCTTATCTTGTGCGGTGCTTCATAAAAAATCATTGTACGCGTTTCGTTTTTAAGCTCCTCTAACCTTTCGCGTCTATTTCTTTTATTCATTGGCATAAAGCCCTCAAAAGTAAAGCGTCCAGTAGTTAATCCAGATACTATAAGTGCAGAAGTTGCAGCTACAGGGCCTGGCACTGGTGACACTGTGATACCTCTTTCTATCGCCATTTTTACAAGTTCTTCACCCGGGTCAGATATCGCTGGTGTACCTGCATCAGATACTAATGCTACATTTTTTCCTTCTTCTAAAAGTGATACTATGTATTCGCCCTTTTTATCCTCATTGTGTCTAAAAAAACTTGTTAAAGTGTTTTTAATTTCAAAATGATTTAATAATTTTAGCGTTTGCCTTGTATCTTCCGCTGCTATTACATCTACTTCTTTCAATATTCTTATTGCACGAAATGTTATATCTTCTAAATTTCCTATTGGTGTCGATACCAAATATAATGTACCTGCCATTTATTTACCACCCTATACCTTTTCTATATCTTCTTCTTCCACTGTCATTAAAGTTTCTTTATCGAGTGTATCTAAATTACTTATACGAAGTGCTTGATTTGTAATTGCCTTTTCAAACATGTTTCTTACATATCTACCATTACCAAAACGTGTGTCCACTCTTACTTCATCCAAAATAGCTTTAACTTTCTCCTTTGCACCATCTGATAATGTATATCCATTAGAAGCAAATGTTAAATCTGCAATTTGCATTAACTCATCTAATGTATAATCTGTAAATTCTACTCTATTTGGGAATCTTGAAAGAAGCCCTGAGTTTGCATCTAAAAACTCTGTCATTTCCTTTGTGTAACCTGCTAAGATTACTACTAATCTATCTCTATTATCATCCATTAATTTTACAAGAGTATCTATTGCCTCTTTACCAAAACTATCATTTTGATTTGATAACGAATATGCTTCATCAATGAAAAGCACACCATCCAACGCTTCTTCAACTTTCTTTGTTGTCTTAATTGCAGTTTGTCCAACATATCCTGCAACAAGCCCTGCTCTATCGGTTTCAACTAGTTTATCCGTATCTATTACACCCAAACTATAAAGCATTTTGGCTACTGTTCTTGCCATCATTGTTTTACCAGTACCTGGGTTACCCATAAATATCATGTGAAGAGTTTGAGTAGTGTTATTGATAAGACCTAACTTTTCACGCTCTTTACTTACTTTAATCTTTGCAGCTAAACCACGAATATAGTTTTTTACTCCATCTAACCCTATTATCTTGTTAAAGTCTGCTTCATAGTCAAATGTAGGGCCTTCGTCTACTTTTGCTCCCAAATCCTCTTTAGTGATTAAGGTCATCTTATCTTGTGAAATATCATCATTTACTATTCTACTACTTTGATTTCTTACTACTTCATCTAAAAAGTTTCTTACCATTCTTCCGTTTCCAGATGCCGCATTTGATCTCTTATAAAGTTCACCTATTTTTTCTTTTGCAAACTTTTCAGCATCTGGGTCTAGCATAAATCCCTTTTGTTTTACCATTACATTAAATATACTATAAAGCTCATCAGCATTATAATCTGGAAAATCAATTGATATTGGGAAACGTGATGTAAGTCCACTATTTACCTCTAAAAACTCACCCATTTCTTTTTTATATCCAGCAAGTATTACAACAATTTCACCACGATTATCTTCAATTAATTTTACAAGTGTATCAATTGCTTCTTTGCCAAAAGTATCATTACCACTAGCTAACGCATATGCTTCATCTATAAATAGCACTCCACCAAGAGCAGACTTAAATACATCTTCCGTCTTTACCGCAGTTTGCCCAACATACTCTGCAACAAGTCCACGTCTATCTGTTTCTACTAAATGGCCACTCTTTAGTACGCCCATTTCTTTTAACATTTTGGCTACAACTCTTGCTATTGTTGTTTTACCTGTACCTGGATTACCTGTAAATATCATATTTAAGCTTTGAGTTGTATCTACTTCTTGCCCTGCTTCTCTACGCATCTTTTGTGCTTTTAAAATATTATACTGCTTCCTTAAAAAGTCTTTTACATTTTCAAGACCAATTATGTCTTTTATATTACTTTCTAAATCGAATTCCTCTTTTTCTTTAATTCAAAATCCACAAGTTTTAATACTTGCAAATCACCATCATTAGCATTTACAATTCTGTTTGATTGATTTACTATTGCTTTTTCTACTACATTTCTTACAAGTCGTCCATTACCATTATCATTTCTACCTTTAATATTCTTTGATTCAAAGTATGTAATAAGTGGCTCTATGCAAGAATTATCAATAATATAATCATTCTTCTTAGCAATTTCATCCGCAATCAAATACATTTCCTTTGGCGTATAGTCAGCAAATTCTACAAAGTTTGGAAAACGTGATTTTAGGCCAGAATTACTCTTTAAGAAATGTTCCATTTCCGCTTTATAACCTGCCAAAATTACCACTAAATTATCTTTATTGTCTTCCATCATTTTTACTAATGTGTCTATCGCTTCTAAACCAAAAGTATCATTCTTATCTCTTGATAGTGAATATGCTTCATCTATAAATAATACTCCACCAAGTGCTGAACTTATCTTTGCAGTTGTCTTTGCAGCAGTTTCTCCTACATGTTCTCCAACAAGGTCTCCACGCGTTACTTCAACAAGCTGACCTTTTTCAAGTACTCCAAGAGCTTTTAAGTACTCCGCTACTATTCTTGCAATAGTAGTTTTTCCTGTTCCAGGATTACCTGTAAATATCATATTCATTGAAATTGAAGAATTTTTAAAACCTGCTTCTTCTCTCATTTTCCTAGCTACTACGTTATCTTCAAGTTTTAGTACATATTCTTTTACTTCATTAAGTCCTATTATTGAATTTAACTCTGCTTTTACTTCTTCTAAAGTTTCATTCGTCTTTTTTTGTGCAAATTTACTTAGTTTTATTACATTTTTCTCATCATAAACCGCAACTTCATTCTCTACTACAACAAGTGTTAATTGTTGTTCATTTGTTGGTTGCATTTTTAGTTTATAATCTACCAATGGCTTATGAATATTTTGCTCTATATAATACTTTATACTTCGCATACCTATATTCTTGCTATAAAATTGTTTCAAAAAGTCGATAAGACCTTCATCATAATATAAACTTAACTCTAATTCACTACGACAGCTAACTACAAAATAATTTGTATAATTTGCAACCATTCTTGTAATTTCTTCATCAGAAAAATCTTTTACCTCAATAACATCTCCAATTTTACTAAATACAGAATCTCCAACAATAGCTCCAAAATCTCTTGGTTCACCCATCGAAATGAATACAAAATACTTATTGTTACATGAAATCTTTGCTCTACCATCGTTAGTATCTACATAAGTAAAGTTATTTTTTAATAAATCCACCAAAAAGGCGGTATTTTTACTAGATAATGCTTTAAAATTTTCTATAACTATTACTTCTTCTTGATCATTTAATAGATGTATAAAATTATTTGCAAATTCTACATAGTTTTCATCTTTACTATATTGTGCACAATCAAATCTTGATACACCTGCTTTTATAACCAGCTCCTCCGTCATCATAGACGAAATAACATTTACAAGTTCTAATAATAATTCGGATTCATTTGTAAATATTGTTATTATGTTTTTAGGTGCATTTAAGTCATTTTTTATAAGATATGGTCTTTCAAATGCTACAACTAGATTATTTATTAAATCTTTACTAGTCATATACATATTTGAAAGTTCGCTTCTTATTTTAGCAAAAACATCTTTGTAATTTATTTCACGAGTTACTTTTTCTTCTTTTTTGAATTCAGTTATAACGTTTGCTATTCTTTCATCTGTAAGACCGAATGTTAGTTTATACATATCTAGTATTTTCATTTGTTCTTCATTTGGCCCACCACCAATGGTAGCCATCTTGTAGAATAGTTGGAATAAGCTATCTTCAAAAGCTTCCTGCTCTTTCATTGGCTTTGCCTTATAATACAAATCGATGCCTTCGTGTAAATTATATACTACATACTTAGTCTTTTCGTGGAAAAACTTTTTCTTTTCATCTTGATAAACTTTAGTTATATCCAAAAATTGCGATTTAGTTAAATTAAATCTATTTATATAGTCTCCCACAAATTTATCAAACTCAGCAAAAAACTCAGGGTTCGCACGAGCTATTTGAGCAAACAATAATACGATACAATATATATCATTATCTGCTATCTCTTCTGCTCTATAAGCACGCCCTTTTCTTAATCTTAAGTTTGCTCCACATTTTGGACAAACGCAATTAAAAATCACTTGATTTGGAAGTCCTACTATACTTGCACAACTTGGACATTCGAAAGTATTATTCATACCTTTTCCCCCTGTTACAAAATACTATATATTTTGTTGTTCCAAATATTCTTCATATGTCATCTGTCTATCTATTAAGCCATCTGGTGTTATTTCCATAATTCTATTTGCGATTGTATCTACTAGCTGATAGTCATGCGATGTAAATAACATTGTACCCTTAAATGCTGCCATTCCATTATTTAGTGCAGTTATTGATTCAAGGTCTAAGTGGTTTGTTGGTTCATCAAATATAAGCACATTTGCTCCACTTAGCATCATTTTTGCAAGCATACATCTAACTTTCTCTCCACCAGAGAGCACATTTACTTGTTTTAGCGCTTCCTCGCCTGAAAATAACATTCTTCCAAGCCAACCACGTAAGAAAGTTTCAGTTTCATCTTTTGAATACTGCCTTAACCATTCTACTAGGTTTAAGTTTACATTATCAAAATACTTTGAATTATCACTTGGTAAATATGCCTGTGATGTCGTTATCCCCCATTTTATTTCACCTGAGTCAGGTGTTAATTCACCCATCAAAACTCTAAACAATGCTGTTTTTGCTAAACTGTTTGTTCCTACAAAGGCAACTTTATCTTCACGATTTAATGAAAAACTTATATTGTTTAATACTTTTTCGCCATCAACTGTAAGAGTTAAATTCTTTACATCTAGTATATGGTCCCCTGCTTCTCTATCTGGCTTAAAATCTATATATGGATATTTTCTAGACGATGGTTTAATTTCTTCTAATTGAATTTTATCTAACCATTTTTTTCTCGAAGTTGCTTGTTTTGATTTTGAAGCATTGGCACTAAATCTTTGTATAAATTCTTGTAACTCTTTTATCTTTGCTTCTGCCTTTTTATTTGCTTCTTTTGCTTGTCTTAAAGCTAACTGACTTGATTCATACCAGAAATCATAGTTACCTGTATATAGTTGTATTTTGTTATAATCGATATCGGCAATATGTGTACATACGTTATTTAAGAAGTGTCTATCGTGCGATACAACTATAACCGTATTTTCAAAATTGGTTAAGAAATTCTCTAACCAACGAACTGTTTTTATGTCTAAGTGATTAGTAGGCTCGTCTAGTAATAAAACATCAGGATTACCAAATAAAGCTTGTGCAAGTAATACTTTTACTTTGTCCTTTGCTTCAAGCTCCTTCATATATTTATTATGATTCTCAGGTGCTATTCCAACACCATTTAATAACTTTTCTGCATCGGTTTCAGCATCCCAGCCATTAAGTTCTGCAAATTCTGCTTCAAGTTCCGAAAGTTTAACACCATCATCATCATTAAAATCTGGCTTTGCGTATAAACTTTCTTTTTCTTTCATGATATTGTAAAGTCTTCTATGCCCCATAATTACAGTATCTAGCACCGTATATTCATCAAATTCAAAATGGTTTTGCTTTAAAACCGCAAGTCGTTTACCTTCTGGCATCGTAACTTCGCCTTTACTTGGTTCGATTTCACCAGATAAAACCTTTAAAAAAGTAGTTTTTCCTGTGCCATTTGCACCTATTAAGCCATAGCAATTTCCTTCAGTAAATGTTATATTAACATCCTCAAATAATACTCTACCGCCAAACCTTAATGTAACTCCATTTGCACTAATCAATTATATTTCCTCCTTAACTTAGTTATCAAACTAATACAATTTACTAAAATGAAATATCAAATAAATATAAGCGAACTTTTAACGAAGTTTTTCACATTTATCCAAAACGTCTTATGGTGGTCAAAAAAGCCGGATGCTTTTTTGAGTGAGTATAAGGCATGGAGGCCGCATACGAACGACCACCATTCGTTTTGGCTATAAATGTGAAAACGAAGTGCTTGTGAGCGATATTATTTGATATTTGGTTTAGTAAAATCAATTTTTTATACATTAAACCTAAATAACACAACATCACCATTTTGCATTACATAGTCTTTTCCTTCTAAACGCATTAAACCCTTTTCTTTTACAGCATTTACAGAGCCATATTTTATTAAATCATCATAATTTACAACCTCTGCTTTTATAAATCCACGCTCTATATCTGTGTGTATCTTGCCTGCCGCTTGTGGTGCCTTAGTTCCTTTTGTTATTGTCCATGCCCTTACTTCTGGTTCACCTGCTGTTAAGAAACTAATAAGGCCAAGCAAATCATAACCTGCTTTTATTAATTTATCTAAGCCAGATTCTTCTACACCAAGTTCCTTCAAAAATTCCATCTTTTCATTATCTTCAAGTGTAGATAATTCTTCTTCTATCTTTGCAGAAATCGCAATTGCTTTTGAATTTTCAGTTTTTGCAAATTCTTTTAATTCTTTAAAGTATTTATTATCATCAGCAGTTGCTATTTCTTCTTCGCTAATGTTTCCAACATATATTACTGGCTTAGATGTAAGTAAGAATGTACCGCGAATTATTTCTTGTTCTTCATCGTTTAAGTCTAGCGTTCTTACACTCTTTCCAGCTTCTAAAACTTTTTTTGCTTTTTCTAGCGTATCTACTTCTATTTGAAACTTCTTATCGCCACGAGCTGCCTTAACTGCTTTTTCTAAACGCTTTTCTACCATATCAAGGTCTGCTAAAATAAGCTCTAAATTAATTGTTTCTACATCACGAAGTGGAGATATACTTCCTTCAACGTGGACAATATCCGCATTTTCAAAGCATCTTACAACGTGGACTATTGCATCAGTTTCACGAATGTGTGATAAAAATTTATTTCCAAGTCCTTCACCTTTACTTGCTCCCTTGACCAAACCTGCTATATCTACAAATTCTACAACTGCTGGTGTAACTTTTTGTGGATGATATATTTTTGCAAGTTCATTTAATCTTTCATCTGGCACCGCAACAACTCCAACATTTGGTTCTATGGTACAAAATGGGTAATTAGCGCATTCAGCCCCTGCTTTTGTTATCGCATTAAATAAAGTACTCTTTCCTACGTTTGGTAGTCCTACTATTCCAAGTTTCATTTTATCTATCTCCTTTTCTAATGTTTACATCATATCGCTCATTGAATATAGTTTGCCTGGTTTTTTATCCACAATATATTTAACTGCTTTTAATGCCCCGGCAGCAAATATTTCTCGTGAAAACGACTTATGCGTAATTTCTAAAACTTCATCCTGGCCTAAAAACATTACTGTATGTTCACCAACCATATTACCACCACGAATAGAATGTATACCTATTTCGTTTTTAGGACGTTTTTCGTGACGTGAATGACGTTCAAAACAATAATTTTCTTTTTCATCAACCACCTCATTTATAGCATCTGCTATCATTAATGCAGTGCCACTTGGTGCATCTACTTTTGTATTATGATGTATATCTGTTATTTCTATATCAAAATCATCTGCTAGTACCTTTGACGCTTGTTTTACTAAACTTAAAAGTAAATTTACTCCAATAGACATATTGGCTGAACGAAATACTGGTATCTTATGTGCAGCTTCTTCTATTTTCTTTGACTGCTCATCATTAAATCCAGTTGTTGCAATTACAAGCGGTGTGTTTGTTTTTTCTCCATAGCTTAACACGCTATCTAAGCAAACTGCATTTGAAAAATCTAGAACTACATCCGCTTTTTCAGTGCATTCTTCAATACTCTTATAAACTGGATAATCGTTTAATGCTTGTCCATCTATAGAAACCCCGGCAACAACTTTTAGGGTTTCATCTTTTTCAATGAGGTGAGTTATTACCTGCCCCATTTTTCCATTACTTCCAGACAAAATAATATTAATCATATGTATCTCCTACTTTCTATATTCTTCCATTGCTCTATATAAAATTTCTTTATTCTTTTCACTCATTTCAATAAGTGGAAGTCGCACGCCTCCAACATCAAAACCAAGTTTTCTTACAGCGGCCTTTACTGGAATAGGATTTACTTCACAAAATAGTGCATTTATTAAATCTAAAGCCCTTAACTGAATTGCCTTACTTGCTTCTATATTACCATTCATAAATTCAATTACCATGTTATGCGTATCTTGTGGTTCAACATCTGCAAGAACTGATATAACACCTTTTGCACCTAACGCTAGCATGGGTACTACTTGGTCATCGTTCCCCGAATAAATATATAAATTATCACCACAAAGATATGCAATTTTAGCAACTTGTGAAATATTTCCACTGGCTTCTTTTATTGCTACAATGTTTTCAATTTTAGATAATTCATACATTGTTTCAGCTGTCATATTTACACCAGTTCTTCCTGGCACATTATACATAATAATTGGTATATTTATACTATTTGCTATTGCTTTATAATGCTCTATTAAACCATTTTGCGTTGTTTTATTATAATAAGGCGTAACAACTAAAACACCATCTGCGCCTACAGATTCGGCGTATTTTGACATTTCTATAGCTGCCTTAGTAGAATTTGAGCCAGTTCCAGCAATAACAGGAATACGTTTATTTACTTTATCTATCGTGTATTTTATTACTTCTTTTCTTTCTTCTTCTGTCATAGTTGATGGTTCACCAGTTGTTCCACATATTATTATTGCATCCGTATTATTTTCGATATGAAACTCAATTAATTTACTTAAAGTATCATAATTTACCCCTGTTTCTGTAAATGGTGTTATTAGTGCAACTCCCGAACCTATAAATGGTATTTTTTTCATTTTAATCTTCCTTTCGATAAAATTATCCAAAATGAGTATATCACGAAATTATAACTATGTAAAACATATTATTTAATTTTATGAATATAATTTTAATACATATTATTCATTTAAACGAAAGAAGGTTACAATGCGTAAATTATTATTATTTATTTTTTTACTCATAACCCCTTGCTTTGCTATTACTAAACCTACAGTAAATGCTACTTCTGCTATTGCGATTGATACAGTGTCCGGGCGCATTTTATACGAAAAAAATGCTTTTAGTAGAAAACCGATGGCTAGTACCACCAAAATTATGACTGCTATTATTGCCGTTGAAAAATGCTCACTGGATGATATTGTTACAATAAGCAAAAAAGCGGCAGCAACTGGTGGATCTAACATAAACTTAAAAGAAAATCAACAAATAAAATTAAAAGAATTGCTTTATGGACTTATGCTTGCTTCTGGCAATGACGCCGCCGTCGCTATTGCAGAGCATACTGCTGGAAGTGTTGAAGAATTTTCAAAACTTATGAACGAAAAAGCAATAAAAATTGGTGCTTTTAATACTAATTTTGTTACTCCACACGGCTTAGATAATGATAACCACTACTCAACTGCCTATGATATGGCAATAATAGCTGCTTACGCATTAAAAAATCCAACAATAAAAGAAATTGTTGGAACTAAAAATAAATACATAAACTTTACTGATGGAACTGGCAGAAACCTAAATAATACAAATGCTCTTCTTTCATCTTACGAAGGTGCAGACGGCGTAAAAACTGGATATACTTCGCTTGCTGGAAGATGTTTAGTTGCCTCTGCTACACGAGATAACTGGCAAGTTATTAGTGTTGTATTTGGCGAACCCACTTCAAAGTCTAGAATAAGTGATAGTATAAATATTTTAAACTATTGCTTTAATAACTTTACATTTACCGACCTTAGAACTCTATATAAAATTAATTTTTCAATACCTATCTTAAAAGGAATTAAAAAAAGCTTTTATCCTATTTATGAAAATGAACTACTTATCCCCCTTACAAATGAAGAAAAAGACGCAATAAAAATTCGTAAAAATAAAAAGAATTACTTAACCGCACCAATCATAAAAAATGCCAATGTAGGAGAAATCGAATTTGTTTTAAAAGACGAAGTCCTTGGAAAAATAAATTTAATTTGTGAGAATGAAATAAAAAGAATGCAGATATCTGACTATTTTTCAAATATTGCTAAACAATATTTTAGTCTATCTGCATTCAAATAAATCACTCTTCATCCTTTGCATTATTTAATTTCCAAAACCAAATTACAACATATAATATTCCAACAAAAACTACAGCTAATTCTTTTATTATCCATTCAACAAAAACTTGGTGTATTTCTAATGAGGTAATAGACGTATTTTCTGGATCAGAAGCATCATAATAAACTATTAAACTATTATCTTCTGGCACCTTGGTAAACGAAGTAAGTCCATATAAATTAAAACTTGTATATTCTTTTCCACTTACTTTATATGTATATCTTATTACTCTTTTATCATTTTCACTCATATTATGTGTTGTAGTTTCAATAATTGTTCCATTAGTTCCACTATATCTTTTTTCTTTAATAAGCAAGCTAATCGGCGTTATCGATAAAAACACCATTATACACAATAAAAGTATTCCTACAATACAAAGTATATTCACTCTTTTAGCGCTTTCTTCTTCTGTCATATGTATGTCCTCCCTCATACGAGCGACTTATTTGTCGCTCCTACACTCAGTAATTATTTTACCACTTTATACATTATTTTGCAAAGTAATGTTTTCCTATTACTTTTACAACTGGTCTACTCCATATCCATTTACTTGTACTAGTTGCTGGATTAAAAAAATAAATACATCCACCTGATGGATCCCAACCATTCATAGCATCACTCGCTGCTTTTAATGCTGTAGTTGATGGCGACAAATTAATTTGCCCATCTGAAACTGAGTCAAATGCTCCTGTTTGATAAACTACACCTGCTATTGTGTTTGGAAAACCTGCATGTTTTACACGGTTTAGTATAACCGCCCCTACCGCTACTTGCCCTTCATACGGTTCACCTCGTGCTTCACCATTTATAGCCCTTGCAAGAAGATTTACATTACTGTTGTTATTTGTTGTTGTAGTACTTATACCAAGCTTTTTAAGTGTAGCATTTCCAACAATTCCATCAACAGTAAGTCCATTCTTTGCCTGAAAATTTCTTACTGCTTGATATGTTTGATAACCATAAATACCATCTACAGTTCCTTTATAATAACCCCAATCTTTAAGTTTAGTCTGAATTTGTCTAACCTCATTACCACTAGAGCCATAATATGAATAGACTTCTGTGTATTTCATATAACCAAAATAAAACAATGTACAAAAACTATATACGAATAAAATAAAAAAAGCAAATACTATTTTTCTCATAATGTCCTCCTTTAGTATTTGCTTTTATTTTGCCTATTTTTGTTTTTATTATACTTTTTTTAATAAATTGTTGTTTATCTAAATAAATGAATTAATTAAAATCGTAGGGGCGGGGTTCCATCCCCGCCCACCAACATTGTACACGGGCGGGTTACAAACCCGCCCCCACATTAGTTTGATCCAATTTATTATTAGTACTGTTTATACGCAAAAATGTAGGGGCGAATATCATTCGCCCGAACGCGAACAAGGTTCGCGTAGTTTTTTAATTCTCCCTGCAAACAACAATTTATCAAACAATTTATTCTATAGACCTATCGTATAAGGATTACCTACGTCCCCAGTTCCGCCTGTTATCTTGATTCCAGATTTTAGAGTTATTACTGGGCGCACCCCGTCCGTAGGGACGCCCGCGCCAGCGCTGCCGTCCGAACCCGCAATGAACACGTCGTTGTAGCTGACACTACCACTCGTGCCCAAGCAGCGCACGTAGAAATGGGAGGTGCTGGAGTAGGTGTTCAGACCACGCGAAGCGAGCCATACGTATCCACTGCTGTGCTTTAGGTTTGCATTACCACTTATCACGCTTTGGTCGGTGGTGTAGTATGTGTCGCTATATGGTAACACTGCACTTCGTGCTGCATCGAATGTTAGTGGATTTGCCGTTGTATCTATTTGCGCTATGCTACTACTCGTTGCTCCTACACTTCTTCCACTTGTTGCATATGTACTATTTACATATGTTGCACATTTATCGTTTAGTATTTGTACACAATTTGCATAGTCGCTTTTTGCTTTTTCGGTATCATGAAGACTACTACCACCTAATGTTAAGTTGCCTACACTTTCTTTACTTATTATTTCTATTACTCCTCCACTGTTTCTTAATACTACCCATTTACCACTATAATCTCCTCCTGTATATGCTATGTAATCTCCTACTTGTACATCACTATTGGCCATTATGGCTGTACTGCTTCCGCCACCACTACCACCTTCTGCTAGTACCCAGTCAGTTCCTTCTGCTCCTTCGCAGTATGCCCAGCCAGCTTCTCCATAGCCATATGTTATATTTACAGGACTGCTTGGTGTTGCTAAATTGCAACTTGTACTATCTCCTATTCCTACTGCTATTTTTTGATTATATCCTTCTCCTACTGCACATACATAGTACGCTCCATTTCCACCTTCGTATGATTTAGCTGTATAACCGCTACTTATGTATAATGGTGTTACTCCACTTATTTCGTAGTATTTTGTTGGTGTTGTTGGTAACTGCCCTTCTCCTATATCTGTTTCCCATATACGTACCGCTTTTCCTATTTGTTCTGCTGTACGTTTATCAGCACTTACTTGTGCACGCTGCCTTATTCCTGCTAGGTTTGGTACTGCTATTAATGCAATTATACCGAGTATTGCTATTACGATTATTAGTTCTATTAGCGTAAAGCCTTTTTGTTTCATATTGTGTTCCTCCTTTATGTTTTGAATTTAAAACACCTCATCTGTCACTACGTGACATCTTCCCCTCAAGGGGAAGACTTTAAATTTTCACTAGCCGTATGCCTTCCCCTCGAGGGGAAGGTGGCCGTAAGGCCGGATGAGGTGTTACAATTTCTCATACAAAAATTTTAAAATACAAAAAGCAGATAAAACTATGCCTCACATAGCTTTATCTGCTCTATTTTTTCAATTAATTTTACGTTACCCCCCCCCGATGTAAATATTTACCATATTATTTAATTCATATCCCATCAGGGCACCTCCCTAAATAATTAATAAATAATAATGAATAACGAATATTTATCCATTCATTTATTTTTATCGGCTTGTTTTGGTTTTTCTTTAACACTATATTTCACCAAAATCTATAGTTTTAATAGTACCATTTTCTTCATAAACTAATGCACCATTTTCATCTACATCTTTTATAATAACCTCTTTATTAAGCGACTTTATAAAATACTTTTCATTTTTATAAATCATATTATTCCTAAATGTATCTACAATATCTTCTACATCAAAATTTGCCTTATTCTTGATAAGTACTTCACAAATATTCATCATAATTAAACCATTATCCACTTGTTTATTTAATTCATTTAACAATGACGTACCTGTTGTTATCAAATATTCTTTACTTATATTAGTATTTATTCCTATTCCAATAATAACCTTATTATCTATAATCTCAGCTATAATACCACAAAGCTTTTTGCCATTTATATATAAATCATTAGGCCATTTTAATTTAACATCTATATCATAAAGTTCTTTTAACACATTAAAGACACTAACGCCAACAAACATAGTAAATAATTCTAATCTTTTGCTATCCACATTAGATACATCAAAAACACAAGAAAACCATAGTCCGCCCTCTTTCGACTGCCATATGTTGCCTGTCCTACCACGACCAGCAGTTTGAACTTTCGCACATACTACAGTATCGTCTTCAATATCGATTATATTATCTTTTATATATTTCTGCGTCGAATCTATCTCATCAAATTTTATTATTTTCATACAATTCCCCCACATTACAAACATTATATGACCGGTATTTATCTATATAAATAATTTTTTCAAAAACACCTTTATCAAGTAATTCATACAATCTAGTACGTCTTTTTAAATCAGTTTCATCTTTTCCGTGTGCTGTTGCAACTATTTTTACACCTGCATTTACAGCTGTTAAGATTGCTTCTATATCACTATTTTCTCCTATTTCATCAGTTGCAATAAAATCTGGTTTCATTGCACGAACTAACATAAGAATTCCTTCAGACTTGTGAATGCCATCTATAACATCCGTATGTATACCAAGATCATTTTGTGCTACACCTTTATATGTAGATGCGATTTCAAAACGTTCATCTACTACTCCTACATTCTTACCAGAATTACTTATTTGCCTTATTATATCTCTTAAAAGTGTTGTTTTACCAAGCCCTGGTGGTGAGACTATTAGTGTACTTAAAAAATCACCATTGTTATTAATATTAGAAATTACACTATCAGCTACACCTATAATCTGTCTTGCAACTCTTATATTTATAGAAGAAATATCTCGAAGAGAATAAATTGCATTTCCTTTATAAAGTGCTTTACCACAAATACCTACTCTATGCCCTCCTGGAATTGTTATAAATCCATTTGCAATTTCTTCTTGATATGCATAAACCGAATTATTACAAATCATTTCAAAACATCTTAAAAGCTCTTCTGACATAACAATATGACTTAAAACTTCTTCTTTATCGTTATATGATATAATAAATGGCTTGTTTACTCGAATTCTAAACTCTTCAACGCCTTCTAACATTTCATCTGTAATTAATGCCTTTATGCTACTTGGAAAAAATTTAATTATTTCACTTTTTATTCTTTTTATATCATTTTCCATATTAACACCCCAATAAATTATATGAAATGAATAAAAAATAAATAACCTGTCTATACTTATTTTGAGGTGAATTATTATGGAAACTACAATATTTGATGTAGATGTTTTGTCTTTAGCACAAGCAGTATCACTTAGCAACTTTTTACATTCAAAACCTGGTGTTGATGATGTTATAGTTGATGCAGAAGGCTCTAAAATAACTGTTACCTATGATCCAGCCACTACTGATAGAACAACTATAAAAAACTCTATTATTTCTGCTGGCGTTTTACTTCATTAATCTATTTAGTCTTTCTTCAGTAAGCATACAATAACCTTCATCAAGCTCAATACCGCAGTACCTACGATTCATCGAAAATGCAGAAACGAGTGTTGTCCCAGAGCCAGCAAACAAATCAAGAACAAAATCCCCTTCATTTGAAGACGCTGTAATAAGACGCTTAATTAGTTTCTCGGGTTTTTGAGTAGGATGTTCAGTATTTTCACTCATAGACCAATAAGGTACAGTTATATCTGTCCATACATTTGATGGACAGGTATACCTATACTTTTCTCCATTTTCAACAAACCAATCCTTAGCATTGCCATTTTCATCTTTATATGGTGCAATTACTTTTTTCTTTACTTTCACATCTTGTAAATTAAATGTATAGTCATCACTATTCATTGTACAAAAAAATATATCTTCAATGTTATTTTTCCAGTTTTTCTTAGCTCCACGCCCCTTATCACGTTCCCAAGTAATTCTATTTTGAATATAAAAATATTTTTTTAGAATATTATAATAAAGTGGAGTACTACGAAAATCACCGCAAAAATAAAGGCTTCCAGTTGGTTTCATAATACGAGGTATTTCTGACATCCATTTATCTAGCCAAATTTCATATTCATCGTCATCTTTTCTATTAAAAGACTTATCATTATAGTGTTTTGTTAAGTTATATGGTGGGTCTGTTATAAGTAAATCAACAAAATTATCTGGTAATTTTTTTATTATTTTTAAGGTATCTCCACAAATTAACTTATTCGTTATATTTTTCTCGTTTAAAGTTTTAGTGTCAAAAATTACATTTTTAAGTAACTCATTTTTTTTATTTGCTAAACTTTCTATTGTAAGCGTTTTATTGCGTTCTGATTTCATAGTATTCATTCCTTTGTAGTTCTATTTTTTTCATATTATCATAATATTTAGTAATTTACAAATTGTTGTTTGTATGACTAATTCATTGTTTCTTAAAAAAATTATAGTATAGCAAATTACTAAAACTACAAAATAAAAAAATATAAGCGAACTTTTAGCGAAGTTTTTATCATTTCTCCAAAACAGTTTTTGCCGGTCAAAAAAACTGGATGTTTTTTTGAGTGACGATTAAGGCATGGATGCCGCATCGGAACGACCGGCAATCGTTTTGGCTAGAA
>JAFSUW010000022.1 GCA_017450465.1 Clostridia bacterium
CATCTGTCACTTCGTGACATCTTCCCCTCAAGGGGAAGACTTTAAATTTGCACTATCCGCAAGCCTTCCCCTCGAGGGGAAGGTGGCGCCGAAGGCGACGGATGAGGTGGAAAAACAAAGTCTAAACACCCCGACAAACAATAATTTGTCTATTTTTAAACAAAAAAATCCCTGGCTGGCTGCCAGGGATTTTTTTGTGGAGGATACGTTTACATGGAAAGCCCGAGATCGGCCTTGAGCTCCGCCCGTTCTTCAGCTGCCTGCGTGTGCTTGTATGCACCATAGCGAGCTGCAATGGAGCGGGTGCTCGGGTAAGCCAAACCTACATGATCGGGGTCAGCTTCCCATGCCTTTGCGAAAGCTTTCTTGAACTCGACATAGGTCGAAACCTTGTCTTTGTCCATTCCGGCCACGATTCTTTCCGCGAGTTCGCCTGCCGTAATCGGCTGGGGTGCGGGAAGAAGGATCACTTCGGGTTCACTGTTGCTGCCGTCGGATTCGTCGTCGCTGATCACCTTCTTCACCTGCTCGGGCGGATCATTGCGAAGCTTCGCTCTGATCTGATCTTCCGTCGTCGGCTTAAAAGGATCAATCACCGGGGTTCCATAGTCAAGCCGTTCCAGTTCCTTGGACTCTTCGCTCGGGGTCATCGGGCCCTCGTACGGTTTCTCCCGCGAGGGATTGTCGTAAATCACGACATCCGTCGGTTCCTTCTTTGCGGCCTTGCGGCTGCGGGTGTTGCGAGTAGGGGTAGCATTTTCGAAGGTGTGCCGATGATCGATAGTTCCGTTGACATCAACAGGTCCATTGACATTTACGCCAACCGTGTTGTTCACGCGCACGTTAATATCGTTCTCGTTGTCGATCTTGGCGGTGACTTTGAAGTCGTCGGGTTCGCGGCTTACCAGGTAAGCGATGATGGCCACAACGACCACAATTCCGATCGCGAGCGCGAGTACCCAGTCCGGGAGTCCGAGGAAACCCGGAAGGGCGTTGGTGGAAGGGGCGGCGGTGAGGAAGATGTTGTTCATCATCTTCGTTGTCCTCCTAATATAAAGATATAAATTTTACGGCTGTTTTGTTGTACGTCTGGCATTTTAGGACTTCCGCTTGGAGTATAAATTCCTAAAGCCATATATTAAAACATGCCTAGTATTATTATAACACAATTATGTATACCATGCAAGAATTTAACAAAAAAATACCTATGTTTTTACCGATTTTTTCGATAAATACATAGGTATCACAATATTTTAATGATTTACAAATTATTTAATGCCTCTACAATTAATTTATTTATTATTTGTGGATTTGCACTACCACGACTTTCTTTCATTACTTGTCCAACTAAATAACCTACTGCATTGGTTTTACCTTTCTTATAATCTTCTACCGATTTTTGATTATTTGCTATTACCCTTTCTACCATTTCTTTTATAGCAGATTCGTCATTTACTTGTGCAAGACCTTTTTCTTTTATTATTTCTTCTACCGTTTTGTCTTCAGTAAGTAGCACTTCAAATACACTTTTTGCTGCCGTATTACTTATTGTTCCTTTTTCTATTTCAGAAATAAGTTCTACTAACTTTTCAGGTGTTATTTTAAACTCATTTATTGTAATGCTTTCCTCATTTAATACTTTAGATATATCGCCCAAAATCCAGTTACTTACTGCTTTTGGCGTTGCGCCTAAATTTACTGCTTTATCAAAATACTCAGATAAATCTTTTGAGGCAGTAAGTAGATTTGCATCGTATTCAGGCAATTTATAACTTTCTATATATCTTGCATATTTTTTATCAGGAAGTTCAGGTAAACTCGTTCGTATACCTTCTATATATTCGTCATCTAATACTATTGGAAGTAAGTCTGGCTCAGGGAAATATCTATAATCTTGTGCGTTTTCTTTACTACGCATTGAATAACTAGAACTTGTTTCATCGTCCCAACGTCTTGTTTCTTGTGTTATCTTGCCACCTGCTTCTACTACCTCTTTTTGACGCTCTATTTCAAAATTAATTGCTTTTTCAGTTGCACTAAATGAATTTAAGTTCTTCATTTCAGTTCTTTGACCAAAAGTTGTAGAACCCTTTGGCATTATTGAAACGTTTACGTCGCACCTTAGCGAGCCCTCTTGCATTTTACAATCTGATACATCTATATACTGAAGTATTGTCTTTATTTTTTCAAGTAATGCGTGTGCCTCTTTTGCACTTCTCATATCTGGCTCTGTTACTATCTCGATAAGTGGAACACCGCATCTATTCATGTCTACTAATGTTCCATTACCCCAAGCATTATGTAGTAATTTACCTGCATCTTCTTCTATATGAATTCTTGTTATACCTATCCTTTTGGTAGCACCATCTACTTCTATATCTAGATAGCCATTTTTACATAGTGGCAAATCGTATTGTGATATCTGATATGCCTTTGGTAAGTCTGGATAAAAATAATTCTTTCTGTCTTGCTTACTGAATTTAGATATTGTGCAGTTCATAGCAAGTCCTGCTTTTACGGCATATTCTACTACCTTTTTATTTAGCATTGGAAGTGTACCTGGCATTCCTGTACATATTGGACAGCAATGTGTATTTACATCTCCACCAAATTCTGTTGTACAACTACAAAATATTTTTGTCTTTGTTGATAATTCTGCGTGTATTTCTAAGCCAATTACGCTTTCATATTCCATTTGTTTCAACTCCTTATTTTATGGCATTATACGTTGTATGCTACCTTTAATATTGTCATTTCATCAAATGCTTTTCCTATTATTTGCATTCCTACTGGTAAGTTTTTGCTATCCGTTCCTATCGGTACTGATATAGCTGGTATTCCTGCTATATTTACAGGAACTGTACATACATCCGATAAATACATTTCAAGTGGATTTTCTGATTTTTCACCTATTTTGAATGCTGTTGTAGGAGATGTTGGACCTATTATTACATCATATTTAGTAAATGCTTTATCAAACTCTTGCCTAATTAATGTTCTTGCCTTTAATGCTTTTTTATAATATGCATCATAATAACCAGAACTTAAAACGTAAGTACCAAGCATAATTCTTCTTTTTACTTCTGGTCCAAAGCCCTCACTTCTAGTTTTTTCGTAAAGTTCGTTTAAGCCATCCGCACTTTCTGTTCTATAGCCATATTTTACACCATCATATCTTGATAAATTTGAACTTGCCTCTGCTGATGCCAATATGTAATATATCGATAATGCATAATCTATACTTGGTATTGAGAACTCCTCTACAGTTGCTCCTTTTGCTTTTAGCTCCTCTACCTTTTTTAGTACTATTTCTTTTACTTCGCTATTTATTCCTTCGCCAAAAAATTCTTTTGGAAGGCCAATCTTTAAGCCGGATATACCTTTTTCTAGTGCTTTTGTATAATCTGGATGTTCCATACTTACTGATGTTGCATCATGCTCATCATGTCCACAAATTGCATTAAACAAAATTGCTGCATCTTCAACATCTTTTGTTATTGGTCCAATTTGGTCTAAAGATGATGCAAAGGCAACTAAGCCAAACCTTGAAACTGTGCCATAAGTTGGTTTTAATCCTACTACACCACAAAGGGATGCTGGCTGTCTTATTGATCCACCTGTATCTGAGCCAAGTGCAAGTATTGTTTCATTTGCAGCTACTGATGCAGCAGAACCACCACTTGAACCACCTGGTACACATTCTAAATTATGTGGGTTTCTTGTCTTCATAAATGCTGAATTTTCTGTAGAACCACCCATTGCAAATTCATCTAAGTTTGATTTACCTACTATTATTGCACCTTGCGCTTTTAATTTTTCAATTACTGTTGCATCATATGGCGGAACAAAATCTTGAAGCATTTTTGAGGCACAAGTTGTTTTTATTCCTTTGGTGCATATATTATCCTTTATTGTTATTGGAATTCCAGCAAGTGGTGGAAGGTCCTCACCCGCGTCAAACCTCTTTTGCATTTCAGCTGCTTCTTTTAATGCTTCTTCCTTTTGAAGCGATATATATGCCTTTATATCGTTATCTTTTAATTCTATTGATTTATACACACTTTCTACTATTTGTGGCACTGTTATTTCTTTATTACGCAACATTTTACCTAATTCGTGTGCTGTTAGTTCACATAGTTCCATGTCTTTTCCTCCTTTAGTTGTTTACTCCTGGTACAATTATACAACCTGCTTCTTTTTGTGGTGCATTCATTAAAATATCATCACGTTTATATGAAGTTTTTACCTCATCTTCTCTAAAAACATTCGACATATTAAGTATGTGATTTGTTTCTTCTATTCCTTCTGTATTTAATTCACTTATTCTATTGGCAAAATTTATTATATCTGCCATTTGTGGTATTAATTTTTCTTTATCAGAATCGTTTAACTTAAGTTTTGCAAGTTTTGCAACATATTCTATATCTTTAGTTTCTACCATAATATCGCTCCCTTTCTTGATACATTTATAATACTAATTATTTACGAATTTTTCAACTATTTTTATAAAACAAATTATTCATCATTCATTTCCTTTAACATTGTTTCAATAAATATACCATATCCTTTTGTTGGATCATTTACTAGTACATGTGTTACCGCACCTACTATTTTACCATTTTGTATTATAGGACTTCCGCTCATACCCTGTACTATTCCACCTGTACTTGCTATTAATTCATCATCTGTTACCCGTATTAGCATACTTTTAGTACCATATTCTTTCCTATATATCCTATCTATATATATTTCATATTCTTTTACTTCACTACCAGTAACATTACTTAAAATACTTGCTGGTCCTACTTCTACTTCTTGCATCGAGCCAATCTGCATTAATTTTTCTTCATCAAATTCATTTTTATCTACAGTTCCATATATACCAGTAACTGTGTTTTGTGTTATTGTTCCAAACTCATCATTTTCGTTTATAGCACCCTTTAATTCACCTGGAGATCCTTTCCTTCCTCTAGTAACTGAAAGAACAACCGAACCATATGCCGTGCCTTCTTTTATATCGATTAACCCTGCACCATTTATATTACTTATTCCATGTCCAAGTGCTCCAAACTTTAAACTTATTGGATCTATAAACGTTAAAGTACCAACTCCAGATGTCATTTCTCTTACCCATAAACCTAACTTATATACTTCATCATATTTGTCTATTTCAGGCACCATAGTTACTTCGTGTTCCTCATCTCCACGAAATATAAGTAATGTAATTTCTTCTCCATTACTTTTTTGAATTTTATCTATAAAATCTTCTACACTTTCTATAGATTCATTATTTATTTTCTGTATTACATCGCCATTTCTTATATCTACGTTTTCATATGGTCGAACCATTTTGGAATCTATACTTTCAAATTCTTCTAAATTAAGTACTGTTAAACCATTTGTATTTATCCTAACCCCTATGGTCTGCCCACCTGGTACTACTACCGAATCTGATAATACGTTTATATCCGATGCTTTTATATTTGCTAATGTTATATCATATGGTATTGCTGTTACTATACCTGTATAGATATATAATAAAAGCATAATTATCAAACTAAAATATGGTATAGTTTTTCTTTTTGTCATAAGTACCTCCGTTTATAAAATAAATACACACTAATTTGAAAATATATAACTTATTATCTCCAAATTAGTGTGTATTTATTAAGGCAACATATAACATTTAATTTTTACCTGCAAGTACTCCTGTTGAAAACGCTATCTGTAAATTAAAGCCACCTGTATATGCGTCTACATCTATTACTTCACCACAAAAATACAAGTTTTTTATTAATTTAGATTCCATTGTGCTTGGGTTTATTTCACTTACTTTTATTCCACCTGCTGTTACTATCGCTTCATCTATTGAACGCAAATTTTTTATTGTAAGTGGAAATGATTTTAACAATGTGACTAAATTTTTTCGTTCCTTTTTAGTTACTGCATTTACTTGTTTTTCTTCATTTATTCCAGATATTTTTATTACTACCGGTATCATGCTTTCTGGAAGTAAATCAAATAATGCATTCTTAAACTGCTTATTTTTATATTTTTCAAAATCACGCATTATTCTATTTTCTAATTTTTCGTTATCTAGTGCTGGTTTTAAGTCTATATATAATTTTACATTTTTCACAAAATTATTTTCATCCATATAAGGATGAAGTGCACGACTTGCACTAAGTATTATCGGGCCAGATACTCCCGTATGCGTAATTAACATTTCTCCAAAGTCTTCATATATTTTTTTATTTTTGTCATTTTTTAAAGTTATCGATACATTTTTTAATGTTAAGCCCGCCATACTACTTACAAAACTTTCTTCTGTATCTAAGCCAACAAGTGATGGCTTGGGTTTTATTATTGTGTGACCAAGTTTTTCTGCTATTTTGTATCCATCTCCTGTTGAACCAGTACCCTTAAAACTTACTCCACCTGTTGCAAGTATTATTTTATCTGCATATATTTTTTCGCCATTTACTACTAAACCTACTGCAACATTATCTTTTGTTATTATTTCCTCTACTTTAGAATTATATTGTATTTTTACTTTTAATCTTGTAGCTTCTTTAAGTAAGGCATTTAATATATCACTAGATTTATCACTCAAAGGAAATACTCTACCTCCACGCTCTACCTTAGTCTTTACACCTAAACTTTCTATAAAATTTATCATATCAGTATTGGTAAAGGAATAAAGAGCACTATACAAAAAGTTGGCATTGCCAGGAATATTATTAAAAAATTCCGAAATGTCAACTGAATTAGTAAGGTTACATCTACCTTTGCCACTTATTAATAATTTTTTACCGGCCTGTGATGTTTTCTCAAGTATTGTTACGTCGTTTCCTTCTTTGGCAGAAGTTATCCCCGCCATTAAACCTGAGGCACCGGCTCCTATTATTAGTATTTTCATACGATTCCTTTCTTGTTACTACTTCTTAAAATAATATCCTACGCCACGTTTTGTCATTATATATTCTGGCTCTGCTGCATTTGTTTCTAGTTTTTCACGAAGACGTCTTATTGTTACATCTACTGTTCTCATACCGCCAAAGTATTCGTATCCCCATACCTTTTCAAGTAATGCTTCTCTTGAAAATACTTGTCCTGAATATGTAGATAAAAATTTAAGTAATTCAAATTCACGAAGTGTTAATTCTAAATCTGTACCATCTTTTCTTACTTCGTATTTTGTCATATCTATTGCAATATTTCCAAATTTCATTATATTCGATTCCGTAGCACTTGCTGTTTCATTTATTTCTGTTCTTCTTAAATTTGCCTTTACTCTTGCTACTAATTCGCGCACTGAAAATGGCTTTGTTAAATAATCATCTGCGCCAAGTTCTAATCCAAGTACTTTATCTACTTCTTCTTCCTTTGCTGTTATCATGATTATTGGAGTAGCACTTTTTTCACGCACTTTTCTACATACAGTAAAACCATCTACTTTAGGTAACATTACATCTAAAAGTATTAAATCTGGATTATCTTTTTCTGACTTTGTTAATGCTTCTTCGCCATCATTTGCTGTTATTACATCATAACCCTCTTTTTTTAAGTTAAATGTTAGTAAATCTACGATTGCATGTTCGTCATCTACAACAAGAATTTTCTTACCCATTTTATCATTCCTTTCACACGGGCGGGGATGGAACCCCGCCCCTACAAGTTCATCTGGCGATTAATAATCGACCCTACAAAACTACATATCAATCAGCATATTTGCTGCACTCATTATTCCAAGTTTACCACTTTCAAATGTGAGACCACCTTGCATATATGCTGCATATGGTTCACGTATTGGTGCATCCGCACTTAGTTCTATTGATGAGCCCTGATTAAATGCACCTGCTGCCATTATTACTTTATCGGTATAGCCCGGCATATCCCACGGATATGGTACTACATGTGAATCTATTGCCGAACCTTTTTGAATTCCTTGACAGAATTTTATTAGTTTTTCTTCATTACCAAATTTTATTGCTTGAATTATATCTGCACGTTTTTCATTCCACTTTGGCGATGCGATAAAGCCCATCTGTTCCATCATATTAGCCGCAAATACTGCTGTTTTTAATGCTTCACCTACTATATGTGGTGCAAAGAACAGACCTTGCAAAATCTGTTTATTAAATCCTAAACTTGCTCCACATTCTTTGCCAACCCCTGGTGACGTATGTCTATTTGCAATAAGTTCTATTAAATCTTTTCTTCCTACTATGTATGCTCCTGTTGGTGCTATTCCACCGCCCATGTTTTTTATTAATGAACCAACTAAAACATCTGCTTTTGGTTCCTCTTTTTCTACAAATTCACCATAACAGTTATCTACTACTACAATTACATCTTTATCTACTTGTTTTATCTTTTCTATTATGCTATCTAAGTACTCTACACTAAATGATTTCCTAAATGAATAACCACGTGAACGTTGAAGCTCAATAACTTTTACTTTGTTTTCTTTTATATAGTTTAAAACTTCGTCGATTTTTACATTGCCATCATCATCTAATGCGAACTCTTTATAATTTACACCAAAATCTTTTAATGAACCGATATTTTCACCATTTATTACATCGCTTAAAGTATCATATGGTTTACCGGTAATTGGCATTAATGTATCGCCTGGACGAAGTAGGCCAAATAACATCGTAGTTAGTGCATTAGTACCAGATATAAACTGTATACGAACTAACGCATCTTCAGTACCAAAAATTTTCGCATATATCTTTTCTATCGTATCGCGTCCTACATCATCATAACCATAACCTGTTGTGCCATGAAAATGCATTTCAGATAATTGATACTCTTGCATTGCTGATATTACTTTTAACGTATTATGCTCTACTATCTTACTTATTTCATCAAATACTGGTCTTATTTGTTCCATCGATGTTTTACTTAAATTTATTACTTTTTCGTCTATACCAAATTTACTATACATTGTAACTTCCTCCGAGATTACATAATACCATTTTTATGCAATTTTGTCAATTGGATGCTTCTTTTGTCATATTTTCGATTCCTCTATATACATCTACCATATTCGAGCCCATTTCACCCTTAATCTCTCTATCATAGTACACTGTAGAAGTTTTTATATATAATCCCGCCATAGGTAAATAGCTATTAAGCAATTTTTGCATGTCACTAAAATACTCTTCTACTTTTATATCTAGCACTTCTCTTTTGGCCATGTATACTAAATAATCGAATTCTTCATTTGAAAAACCAGAATAGTTTTTCTCTGTATTTGTTTCAAAATAATATAAAAATTCTGGATATGATGACAATGCCCACTTAGTTAAAACCATATCATAATCATTTTTATTTAATTTTACTTTGTACATTTCAGCATCTTCTAAAACTATATTTACATATATCCCTATATCCCTTAAGTTACTGGCAATAAATTCTGCTTTTTCTTTCGCATATTCATTATCACTATTTACTAAAAAGTTTAAGCTAAGTACAACGCCATTTTTCCTTCTTGTTTCATTTTCGTTTCTTTTCCAACCAGTGTTATTTAATAAATCTTGTGCTTTCTCTGGGTTAAATGAATATGTTGGTAGCCCCTTGTTAAATAAATACGATGCTGGATTTATTGGAAGGGCTGTAGCAATACCATATCCACCTAAATAATTTTCAATCATGCTATCGCGATTTATCGCAAGTAGTATCGCTTGACGCACATTTTGATCTGCTACTTTTTCACTTTTTAAGTTAAAAATTATACCTTCAAAAACGCCTGTAGAATACCTCTTACTATTGAATGCACTTCTACCATACGCACCAACTTCTACGTCAGTATCTACCATATCTACGTCATCAGATTTTAGTACTTCAAACCCTTGTATGTTTTTATTTATTAGCTTTACAGTTATATTGGTAATATTGCCTGTATGCTTTTTATGATAGTTTTCGTTATACACTAATTTTAGTTCATCAGCCGTTTGAGACACAAGTTTATACCTTCCTGTACCTATATAAGTTTGCTCTTTAGTTAAATCACGATTTGCATAATACTTTTCTGGTAGTATTGGGAAAGTAAGTTTATCTGCTATAAAATTATCCATCGCATTTAGTTTTAATTTTAATTCATATTTATTTACTTTACTTACAGTTTCAATATTTTTTATATTGTTATAATACGGACTTGTCTCTCCTAATTTTGTTATCTTGTTGATTGTAAAAATGACATCATCTGATGTAAGTTCTGTGTCATCATGGAACTTCACATTACTTTTTAATACTATCCTATATTCATTTGTATTTTCTTTTGGTTCAATTATTTTGGCAAGATTATTCTCTGGCTTTAGTTCTGAATTTATTGTAACAAGACCATCGAACACCAGTTTTGACATATCTTGAACATATTTATTTGTTGATACAAGCGGATTTAGGTAGTCAGGGTTTATAACTAATATATTAACGCTCTCGTCTTCTACTTTTGTATCTACTGTTTCTTCTTCTTTTGGCATTACAAAATGCATTACTAAAAACACAATACCCACTATAAATAACAAAACGAGTAGCAACTTTATTATTTTTTTCATAGTAATACTCCTTTTTATTTATGGTCGATGAGGCATCCACCACCACATACTTATTAATAATAATATATACAATTTTTTGAATAAATAAAAGTATTTTTAAGCAAAAAAAACAGAGGAGTTTTAGTCCTCTGTAAAAATATTGTTATTTTCTTTTTCGATTTCTTCCAAAATATTAATTTTTCTTAACCTTCCGTCTAGTGTAATATACGCAAAACCTTTGTCATCAATCTGATCTGCACGTCCATACTTCGGGCCAATTACCATGTTGCCTAAATAATCTACATAGCCCCAACCAAATTTACGTGCACCTTTTACATTCGTTAAATTCTTCTTGCAAAACGGTGCATAATCATTGGTGAACGCACCAAGAAGTATGAAATCTTTTAATACGTGTATTTCTTGACCTGTTTTATCGAATATCGTGATGCTATCGTTACCTATGCTGCCCCAAGATGACATATAAAAATATTCATGCTCTTTATTAAACGTACACAATATGTCATACTTTGGTTTAATAATTTCATTTTTAGTCTTTAAATCAAATATCCCGCACTTTGCTTCTCCATATACTATACGTCTAACTACAGCATATAATGTATTTGGAATAACGTAACCATCAAAATATGTTTTACGATTTGTACTTATTCTATAAACTTCTTTTCCCAACTTATTAATAAAATAGAACTCCCTCGAATGCGGATACTTAACAAAAGCCAAACCATCGTTAAACTTACTCGCGTATTCATATCTTGGAATGCCTAATTCCTCAAAAGTGTCACAATCTATAAATGTCCATTTGTTATCGCGTTTAACAGACATATAACCTTCACTATAATCACCATGTTCCTCATACATAGATTTGATATATCTTTCTATTTCTTCGTCTGTTTGAGGTTTACGATAACCATTTGAAAGTCGTTTTTCATGTTCCATTTTACGACCTCGGTAATGTAGATTTTAACCGATTCTCCTTTCATGAAATGATGAGAAATTATAACATAATATAGATATTGTGTCAAAAAAATAGAGAGCTTCCGCTCTCCTAAAACTTTTCCTCCCCGTTTAAATTAATTGTCCCTTCTTTTCCTCTATAGATAATCTTAAATACTCCATCAGTGTAAGGTCCTACGAAACTATATCTGGGCTTTATAAGTTTGTCGTTTTGTATAAAGTAAAGCCCGAATAGTCCTTTATTTCTATAGACTATTACCTTACCTTCAAGTAGATAACGACAATACCTATATTTCGTGGGCAAAATCACTCCTCGACTTCCTAACACGCCAACAAAACCACATCTTTTTACGAATGCTATCATACAGGGGTCAAAATTATATACTCTTGTAAACTGGGGTTTCACAATTTCTTTTCCTTCTTCATTAAGGAAAGTCCAAAAACCATTCCGTGCTACCATAGCATACCCATTCTTAAATGGCATTATTACATCATAGATAATCTTAGTAACTTCTTTGCCATTTTTATCAACTAAACCATATAATTCATTACGCTTCACAATTGCATATTTACCAAACAAAAACGGATCCGAGATATCATCATAAATTGGCTTAACAACTTCTTTACCATTCTTATCAACTATCCCAAACATACTATTCGACATAAAAGATTTGTACTGCCCCGGCTTAAAATCCTTCTGAACAACAATTGTACCATTCCAATCTACTAAATACACTTTGTCATCTTTCGAATAAATATTATAATTAGTATTGTAGAATCCTTCGAACTTACAGACGGACGTATTAAGTAGCTTTGCTCCCATGTCTACCTCCTTGATTTTAATTGTTATCAATTGAGTTTTTTCGCGATGTAGGTATTATATCACTGCAACCATTTTATGTCAAACAAAAAGCGGGGGTTACCCGCTCTAAAGTTTATGATGCTTCGTATTAGCCAACTTTAGTATTTCCTCAGCGATGTTCTTTTTCAAGCTCTGACCGGTGGGAAATCTTACGGTAATATTACCTTCATCGTCAACTTCACTTGCATAATAGTATACCGGTGCTAACACTATGGTGCCATATTCATCAATGTATCCATATTCACCTTCAGATGCATTAAGTATTTTTGATTTCATTTTGTGAATAACCGAAAACGGTGCATAGCCATTATTGAATTTGCCTACATGCCCGATGTTATAAATTGTCTTTATGAGAACACCTTCTTCATCGAACATTACGCAACCGTCATGATTAGACATAAAGAAATGATTTTTCGTAGGTGCAAAACTCAAAAAATCGATATACCTAGGTTCGATAACTTCCTCGCCAGTCAGTAAGTTTACAATGCCCACACCTGCCACAGGTTTCTTTGAAACTACTGCATAATTAGTGTTGGGTATAATTTTAGCACTTAAATAAACACTAGGTATTTCGTAAATTTCCTGACCTTCTTCATTTATAAACACCGTTTTGCCATCACGCTTTACCCAAGCATAGTGATTTTCGAAATTTCCTATGTTATCATAAATTAAATCGGTTATCTCATGTCCTTTACCATTTACGAAAGTCCACTTGCCCTCACGAGCAACTGCTGCAAAGCCATGCACGAATTCTTTAACATTGTCATACAAAAAATCGTTTAATTCTTTACCGTTGGAATTTAAAATAGTAAACTTATCATTAATGCTTGCAAAGTAGTAATCTCCAACGTCTACTGCGTACATAACATCTGAAAGAGCATCATACTTAGATGTCGCCACTATTTTCCCTTCATCGTCCTTAACTATTGTGTCTCCGTCGTCGTCCCAAATGACCAACCCATTTGTCAGCTTGCACAGAAGTTGCATAGCACCACCTCGGCTTTTATATGCCGATACCTTTCTTGTAAGATAACAAATGCGATTATACTACTATGTGATTTTATTGTCAATTAAATGAAGTTATTGTTTGCCGAGAGAATGTAATTCGCGAAATCCGTAGGGGCGGGGTTCCAACCCCGCCCGCAAACATTGTACATGGGCGGGTCAGGAAATGTGAGACCTCAAATGTGGGCGGGCCAGGAGACCCGCCCCTACGGAAATTTTAATGTTTTACATTAAAATTTCTCCCCTATAAATATTAATTTTCCCACCAAAAAAGCCGTGCTATGCACGGCTCTCCCCTAAGGGGAAGAAACGGGCGTGCCGTAGCACGCCCAGAGGATTTTCTGCTTGTTGTTTGTTTGGTTTTGTTTTCGATTTTACGGAGCTTTACTTGTTCGGGTTTTCCTGATACTCGTGACCCTTGTTGTCAACCCAGAAGTGCCGGAACTGATCATCGGCGACTTCGGCGAAGCCATTTTCATTGAACTGTCCGACCCAGTGGTAACGCATTGTGTTGAGCATCTTGCCGTTAGGCTTCAAGTGCCCATATTCAAGGCAGCCCGTTACATCATTCATAAACGAAACCACTGCAAATTCGTTCTTGAAGTTATCGACGGAGACATAACGCGGGGAAACGATGACATGGTAGGTATCATCGGCAAGGCCGATTTTATTGCCCACCTTGAACCACTTGCGGTTCGGATACCCAGCGCTCCACATCTTTTCGATGGTCAATCCTTCAAGTTCCATGTGTACTTTCTCCTTTCCGATTTTTACAACGATCTTGTTTTCGTCATTGTTTTCCATGACTACTACCTTGGCCTTTGGCCAATTCCTTTCTCAAAATATCCGAATTTAATTATAACATATAATTTATGTTATGTCAACAAAATGGGTGGCATTTTATGCCACCCGAAATTTTAGTCTTCTTCTGCGATTGTATCCTGTATTGTCTGAATCTTTTTTAAGCTTTCTCTTCTTTTTGCAATGTCTTCCTTAAGGCGCCGAATTCTTCTTGCATACCCACCAATGTGGGAAATGGTATCATCTGCCCCGCGGACATTTTTTACGTTGATGTAGGTATAACCACAATCACGCTTAAAATTACTTACCGCGATTTCGATATCGGACAAGGTACGAGGACCTATGGCGAACTGAATGAAACTATTGTCGAGGGGTTCTTCAGTTGCCACATACTGGTTTTCTTTTCTGGAATATTCGAATTTGGTTACGTGAAGGAGCTTTCCACAAATCTTGCATCTAGAAACAGTGTAATACGTCTTAAGTGCGTCAAAATACTTATGCTTGTCTTCAGTTTTCAAAAGTTTTTTGTCATAAGTTAGGTCATATACGCCCTGACAATGACAACCGTTTCTACATAGCTTTTCTTCAAGTGCGGAAATCTTAAGATAAAGCTGCGTTGCTTCAGTTTCAAGTGCTTCAATTTCTTCCTTGATTCTAGAAGAATTGTCGCTTATAAACTCTCGCATGCACTTTATCTTTTCTCTTTCAAGCTCCCTTATTTGCTCATCGTACTGGATTACCTGCGTCCTTAGTCCCGAAAATTCGTACAACTCTTGCGGATAGTCTTGCATTATTACCTCCGTACGTCCGCCAAAAATGGCTTTTTATTTTGGGCTTCGCTATCCGTATTTTATTATAGTTTTTTTGTTATGTCAAGGAAAATGACAAGACGCAGATATATCTTATCTAGCAGCATTTCTTATATCTTCTTTCAAACCAGTTCTTAAAACATAAAAAACACCATTTTTATTATTGTAAAAATGGTGTTTTTTTATATATTTATTCAGTTACATTTTCGACCGCATTTTTATTTCTTAACTTAATTATAACAAAGACAAGTGCGCCAACTAGTACAAGAAGCCCTATTCCAAGAAGTGGTCTAAACCGAATCCATGCAATAGCAATTACGAAAAGTCCAATTGCAAGTCCAAGCAAGAATGAGAATACACCAATTGCAGAGCCAACAACCTTACCGAGTATTGGTACATAAGAAGTAAGTTTTGAAATTGGGCTTAATACTCCTCCAATTCCTATAATTAGCATAAATATTCCTGCGAATCTTAATATCCATTTTAGCATATTATTACTTGATTCTATTTCATTAATCATTACTTCAGCTGTTTTTCTACCATCCGAAATAACATTAAATGTTTTTCCACTCTTTGTAAGATAATCTATAACTGTGTTCCCAGATTGTTCTCCAAGTAAACTTACTTCTGTTGAATTATTGTACTTGAAGCTTACTCTTATATCACCAATCTCTGGTTTAGATAAATCTTCTGATGTTGTATAATAGTTTCCATCGCGCCTTAATGCACGGGTTTGTGCAACTTCATCAGATAAATCTGTAAACGTTTCTTGTGTACTCAGTCTAGCAATTTGTTGAGAAGTTAATCTAAATGCTCCAACTGCAACTTCCTCAGCAAGTTTTTCAGTATTTTCATATGGCATATTTTCTGGATTTACATAGTCTTCAGAATTATGGAACGATTTAGAATTAATTATCCTGTCACTCCATGTTTTTGAATAACTATATGTTGTATCTCCATCCGAATCTTCATTTTCATCTTCTTCCCATTGATACATTTCAGCAACTCTTACAAGTTTAGCTGTTTTTATAGTTACATCAAATGTATCGTCTGTAAGTGCATCTGATAAGACATCCATTTTACCATTCGTTGCTATTAATTTACCTTCATATGCTTCATCTATCATTTGTGATGATACTTGTGTTACATTTTTTCTTGCTTCTGCTACTGCTTTAATATTTTTTACATTATTTCCTTCATTCCACCAAAGTACAACGATACCGATAAAAAATATCAATATCGCCGCAGGAATACCGCCAATTTTTTTCTTATCTGCCACATTAATTCCTCCTTTGTATATCATTCTAAATTTTGTATCGGCATTTTAAGAAAAATATATAAGCAATTTAATAAAAGGATTATATTTCAAAATTAGCAAATAATCTTTTTATTAAATTATTTTACTGAATAGCATTTACAAATACATTTATAGCATCGGAATCTAGTCCATATGTACTAGATAAATCTCCTTGTCCACGTACTAAAATGCTATAACTAAAATTATCAGAAAGCCAAATTGCCTTCATTGCTTTACCTTCTTCATTTCCAAAGCATAAAACATGGAAAAATTCTAAATCTTGTGTCCAATTATATGCATATTCTGTATAATCACCTGAAACATCTTCACTATCTTCCTTTATTCCTTTATTCCTTTACGAACGATAAGTTCAGCATCACCTATATTACCATTTGCTTGTGCAAGTCGTTCCATATAGTGATAGCTTGTAAACTCTACTTTTTCACCAGCAATTTCTGTTTCATTATCTGGCACGATAAAATATCCTACACCTGCTCCTTCTGCCGCATCAGTAGGCTACTTACTTCTGTCCATGGATTTACTATACCTATATCATCTGCTGGAACAGGTGCTTCATTATCAACTTGGGCTTTCTTACCACATGCAACCAATAAAATTACAATAATACCAGAAACTAAAATAGTAATAAATTTTTTCATAATGTTACCTCCCTTTTTCTTAATTATTATAAAATAATTATTAAAAAAACTCAAAAATTTTTATATTGTAGATTACTTTTATAAAAAAGAAGCATCAAATGATAATATAATGAACATGAATTAAGTCTAAAACATTAACAAACCCGTAATGGAACACTTTTGAGCTCCACTACGGGTTTGTATTATCAATTAGTATGTACCCAAATAAGTATATTTACTTTTTAAATTTTGGTTTTACTCTTCAATAAAAGCTTGTAAACTTCTAAGATTTACTATTAATGATTGTTCGATTGTTGCATTTCCAAGTGGGTCAACTCTATTATTACCTACGCCACCTATTATACCATTACGTGACATAAAGTAAACTGCTTCTTTAGCCCATTCATGGATATTAACATCATCATCGAATTTTGATACAAAATTTAAATCAACATTTGTATCTATACCTATGCTCTTTAATGTATTTCTTAACATTACAGCCATTTGTTCTCTTGTTATTTGTTTATCTGGTTCAAATGTTGTCTTAGAAGTTCCAGCAGTAATACCTATTGCATATGCTTTTAATACATCCTCATCATCAGTATCTACAAAAGGATTTATTGAAATGAAATCTGCTTTTTGATTCGTTAATTTTTCCCAAAGTCTTAAAGAAATTATTGCAAATTCTCTTCTTGTAATAACATCCTTAAAGTTTCTATTGGAGAACTTATTAGGAATCATTTTTTCTTTGTTTGCAGTATTTAAAGCACTTTCAGCCCATACGGATGCTTCTGACCATACAACTGGTTCATCATCTTCTGTTCCAGATGTATTGTCACCAGGTGTATTGTCACCAGATGTATTTCCATCAGATGTATTATCACCAGATGTATTTCCATCAGATGTATTTCCATCAGATGTGTTATCACCAGATGTACTTCCATCATCTACTTTAGTAACTTCTAATTTAATTGTATGAGTTTCTTTGACGTTCCTTAATGTATAAGCACTTACTGCTCCAACACTTTCACCATCAACCAAAACATCTTCTATTTCATAACCATCATTTGCACTAAAAGTAAATTTCTGATCATCGCCCTTAGTAACTCGTGGATTTGAAGGAGAAATCTTTCCGTTAGTTGGGTTCTTTGTAGTTATAGTATATTTTGTAGATGAACTACTTGAAGATGAACCTCCACCACTGCTACTGCTTCCACCACTAGTAGCTTTAGAATATATTGACATTCCAAGTGCTAAATTAGATGCTACATTAGTTGTTTCATCTATTTCTAATGCTGTTTCATCAATATTATATAGTGTTTTGGAATATTTACTTAACATATTAAAATTCTCTTGTACTGACCAAGCCGAATCTTTAGTTTTTGCACTATTTTTATGGTTAGTTACATATAAAGGAATACTATTTAATGCAACATCTGGTGCAAAAATATAACCTATAATGTTGTTCACAACTTGTGCAGTTGCTATTTCATTATCTGCTTCAACATTCTTACTATTACGTACAGTTACAACATCATCCTTAAATAAGCGATAATAATCTTCCTCGCTTACTGTCCATTCATATGTTGCTTGATCAATAACATCGCTATCAACATCTACTTGAATTTCTGGAACTGTGCCATTTCTTACTACATCTAAAACTGCTGTAACTTTTGTGCCTGGTAACAATACTTTTGGATCAAAGAATGTCGCATAATCTTCTGTATTAATACCTAAACTACTAAACTCATTCATATTAGTTGCATTTAATGGAATTACTAAATCTTCTGCTTCTCCGTAACTCATTGTAAGAGTTCCATCAGCGGTTGTATCCCATACTGTCTTATAATTTACATATACATAATCATCTTGTGCTGTTTCAAAAGTTAATGTAGAATCCTCAGCACTTGTAATTGTTCTTTCTAAACTCAAATTAGCTTTATAGTCCTTATCAAGAAGCTTACCATATTCTTCTGTGATTGGAACAATTACTATTGCATATTCTTCTCCTAAATTACATTCACCAGTTGTTAATGTAAACTTAAACTTAGAACCACCAATTTGATCATTTGGTACTTGTAATACATCAGCATCATACGCAGTACCATTTACTTCATCAAGTGTCATAAATAGTGCATTATCTATAGTATTCATTCCTTCTACTTGTGTTTCAAATGTTCCAATAACATTAGCAGTTTTATTTTCTATTGAAGCTACCAAGTCTGTATATGTAGGCATTGAAGCTTCTTCATCGTATACCTTATAATCTTCTAATGCTACAATTGCAACATCTTTCAAATAGCTATCCTGTGGTATTGAAAATTCAAATTCTGTAGAATCATTATTTGGATATAAAGCTACATAATTGTAAATTTCATCGTCTCCTGTAATAAGCTCATCTGCTGTAGTTTTTAAGAACTTACTAATATAATCATTGCCACGTACATTTAATTGGTTAATAGGTAATAGAACATCATAGCTATTATTATTACCAATGATACGGAATCTAATTATATGATCTGTATGTTCATTATCAAAAGCTAAACCATTTGTATCAGCTGAAACTGCACATTGGTTATATGTTGCAATTTCTGTGTCCTCTACTTGAGGTACTACTGTAAAGTTAGCATAATCTGATAAAGTTACATTCATAGCTGGGAAGTTTGATGGGTTTGTTCCACCTTTTGTTACTGTAGAAGCAGTAACTATTGCACCAGTATCTTCATTAATCTCTAAATTAGAACCATCAATATATTGTTTATATTTAGCTCTATTTATTTCATAAGAAGCATCATAATCATATTCATCAGCATTTGTTACAAATGTATTATTTGAAAGTGTTTTTGCATCATCTTTTTCTACAAGTTCTGTATATTCCATAGTCATAGCATCTGTAGTATCATCAACATTCAATAAATATGCCTTTAAAGATATTTCAAATGCTTCATGTAATGGTGTAAGATCACGTACTACCATTGTTCCACTCAAAATATGTGAAAAATGCATTTGTGCAACATTTATATCACCAGTAGCAGTTGCCATTCCGTCAGTATCACCATTACTATCTAAAATCCTATAGTTTAATGCATCTACTTGATCTCCTGGTTCTGGTACTGTTGTACCATCCATTAAAGTAATATCAGTAATTGTAACCGCTCTATCCTCACCTTTATTTTTATTATCATAACTACCTACAAATCCAACACTTAATGTATTAGTCAATAAATCTGTTGGGTCAAGATAATTGTACAATACTATGTGTGGTTGTTTTTCAAATTGTGTGTTAGCATCATTTGTTTCAGCAAGATCTATAATATACTTACTTGCTACTGTAGCATCACCATTTGTTATAGTTTGCTTTACTACATAAGTTGTAGCATCATAAACCTTATCAATATCTTCTATATTTTTAAGTGTAACATTACGTGGTTCAACATCTAACTCAAAGTTTACTTCTGAAATTACCCAGTTAAATTCTTCTTCACCATTCCAACCAGGTAAACGGCCGTTACTATTTGTTTCAGCAGTATAGTATAGACCTATATATTCTACTTTTATATCATAATTATCAACACCATAATAATCACATGCTGGTAAATCATCTGTTACTTGTCTTAAAAGTGTTGATGGAATATTATTTACAGTATTCCTAGCTGTTTCGTCTGTATATTCAAGTGTTTTAACAACAGTATCACCAGCTTTAACTGTTATAATATATAAATCACCTTTATATTTTCCATCATTTGTTATTAACTTATTATAATAAGTTTCTGATCTATATCCTTCAGCTAATTCATCTGCTGATTCAATCTTTGTACCAGATAGTATTTCGCCTGTAACTGCATCATTTTTTACAACACGCCATCCTAATGACTCAGAAGTAATTTCTGCAGTAAATTCAATGTCTTCTGCATAAGTAGACTCTATTTCGTCAACATCGTCATCATCAGAAGAAACAATTAATGTATTTAAGTCTTCAGATGCAACTTTTTCGTTATCAATATATGGATTACTTTGTGCACTAGCATACTTAAATGTTACTACCATATCAGCGTCACGTGTAGCAATTGTACTTGTTGTAAATAACAATACACCATTGCCACCTTTATAATATGTGTTTTGAACATCATTTGTTGTTGCTTCTTGAAGTTCTGCGCTCTCACCATCATACTGGCATAAATAGTTATTTATATTCTTTTGTCCATCGATTGTATTTTCATCGACATCATAATACTCTTCTTCATACAAATTGAATTCCCATTCGATATCTGTATAACTTGTATGATTTGTATTAACTGTTCTATCTTCACCATTGCCCCATGATTCACCGTGATCTGAAGCATAAGTGAATTTACCATATACTTGTTCATCATTTTGACCTTCTACATATCTGTCAAAAGTATGAGCTTGTACTTTCGTATTTTCATAAACTGTATCTGTAGCTTCAATTATCTCTAAATCAGCTTGACGAACAATTATATTAAATGTATATGTGCGGAAGAAATAGCTATAGTTACTATTAGATACGCTATCACCAAACCAATTGTCTCCAACATACAAATATGAATAATATTTATATGGAACAACAACTGTAACTGTATATAAACCAGCATTCTTTATAAGTGGTTGTGCAAGTTGATCTAACGCGAAATATTGGTCTATCTCACCATTAGTAACATATGCACCATTTTCAACACTTAACGCATCACTATATCTTTCGCCACCTAAAATAACTGCTTCATTTGTACCTGTTAGGTAATTTGTTGCAGCATATGTAAGAGCAGAACCATTCTTCTCTACATTACCATTAATAGCTGCTGCATTTACAGCATCATAATCAACAAAAGCATTATAAGGTGTATATTTAACTTGATAATATGGATCTAACGCATAATCTGCTGCCCAATAAGCATCGTCATCATCATCATCTGTATTTAATCCATTCTTAAAGAAAGCATCAGTAATAGCTGCATCATCGTCAGGCGAATTATTTAATCCATATCCTGTTCCTTCAATAAGTTCTGCTAATGTATGAGTATCATTATCATAAACAATAGCATTTATTGCAGGTAATTCATTATATGTTGCAGCATCGCCATATTCTGTATATAAATCTGCGTCAACTTGTTCTGTTGCATCTGTTCCATCATTTTTATCTATTGTTTGTTGAGCATCCATTCCTACTCTAATGTTACGAACAAAGCTTTCACATGTTGCATAGAAAGTATCATCAAATTCCACTTCTACTTTACCAGTAGTTGGTGTATCTGCATTCTTACTTGTAAAACTCAAAACCTCGTCATACGTCAAGTAATGCTCTCCTTCATGACCTGATTCACTAGAAGCGTCTGTAAAAATCCAATAAGTAGATGGAACTGTCAAAACTCTAAAGTTAGAATCAACTGTAGGATTTGAAAAACCATCAGTACTTGTTGTGTCTTTTGAAATCATATCTGTTGTGTCTGTAAATTCAGTAGCACTATTAGTGCTATATACCGCATAAACTTCAACATCAGATTTAGCTATATAATCAGATGGTTTATATGTACGAATATTATCATCTGCACCTAATGCTGTAACTACCGCATACATACCATTTAAATAATATGTTGTGTATCCTGCATTTCCACCAACTGTTCCAGCTGTACCACCACTTGCTGCAGTGCCACTCATATATTTATCATAATCAGCAGAATCATCATAAGCTGAGCAAGAATAGTTACCAATTGCAGAGCCATTACCTTGTGTTCCATTTACTGCACCAGCGCCACCATTACCGCTTTGTCCGAAATAGAAACTCCAGCCAGAACTCTGAACGTGTATTGAACCTGAAGCACCACCGGCACCACCGGCACCGCCTACGCCACCAGCGCCATAGCCTGAAGCTCCGTAACCAGCGCCACCGCCGCCGCCGCCAGCACCAGAAGAACCAGTATAATTATCGGTCCAACCAGTTCCACTATCGTAGACACTATTGCCAACAGAACCTGCAGCACCACCAGCTGTACCTGCAGTACCACCTGTTAAATTCATAGTTATACTGCCATCATTTCCATTATTGCTATAAACAAATAGTTTACCTGCATTAGCAGAATTGCTACTATTAGAGCCATTTGTTCCACTAGAAGGTCCCCAATTAGACATACCTTGACTTCCAGAAGCACCAGCACCGCCAGCACCACCATCACTACCATTAGTACCTATACCAGCACCAGCACCGCCACCGCCTTGTCCGCCGGCACCACCAGCACCTGCTGTAACCTGATTAGGGCTCTTCGAAACGCCACCGCTAGTAGCATTACCACCAGCACCGCCGTTACCTGCAGCACCACCTGTAGCATTTACAGTACCCTTTCCTACAAATATAAGTGTGGATGTAGCTGGTAATAAAATACCTGCATAACCCCCTTGACCTGAACCACTACCACCTGTTGTTCCTGATCCACTTGCACCATTTCCTGCATTCTTACCAGTTGCTGTAAGTGTATAACCATTTAAGTAAATAACAACTGTAGCATCAGCTGCAATTCTCAAACCATTTCCAATAGAACTACCATTAAAATTAAGGTTTGAGCTTAAGTAGTATTTCCCACCGGCTAACTCATCACCTGCTGAATAGGTAGATAAATCAATTCCTCCACTTTGTGAAAACTCACTTGCTGTTGCATACACAAAGCTTAATGGGTTTGGCAATAGATTAATTACCATCATAATTGCCATTAATAGTGCAATTCTTTTCCTTTGTGCCTTCATCTAAAATTCCCCTTTCGTAAATATATAATAACTACACCCTAAGCACAGTAAGAAGCCATTCTCACTGTGCTTAAAATCAATTATTCATAACCTTTTTTAGTATATTAAAATGATTTTTAGATATCTATATTTTTTTAACTTTTTTTATTCTTTTTACATATATACCTATAATATACATTTTTACCATGTTTCCGGCATCGACATTTTTAAAGCAAAAAAATAGACGCTGTTGCATCTATTTTTTTCATATTATTCCAATTCAGTTGTCACATAATGTTTAATTGCAATATCGTATACCAATTTATGTCACTATTTGAATATTGAATTTTTTTACATTTTTTCTTTATTTTGGTTGATTTCTCTTGTAAAATATGGTAGTATTTGTAAAGAGAGAAAATCATATAGCGGTCAGCGGTTGACTCACCTTCTAATAAGGGAGGTGATTGCTTATGAATAGAAAATACATATTTTTCATGATTCTTAGAATATTAATTCTATCAATTATACTTATGCTTATTTTCCCTTATACAGCAAATTAACCGCTCCTTATCAAGAATAAGCGGTTAATTTTTACCTAATATTCTGGTGAGGCAACCGCTTACGCGATTTTCTCTCCTTATTTTTATTATACTATTATTTATTTTAACTGTCAATTTTTTATTCCCATTCTATTGTTGCAGGTGGTTTACTCGTAATATCGTACACTACCCTATTTATACCTTTTACTTCATTTACTATTCTACTTGATACTTTATCTAGTACATCATATGGTATTCGTGCAAAGTCTGCTGTCATAAAGTCGGTTGTTGTTACTCCACGAAGTGCTAGTGTGTAATCATATGTTCTACCATCACCCATTACTCCAACACTTTTCACGTTTGTTAATACTGCAAAATATTGATTTATATCACGCATTAAGCCTGCGTTTTGTATTTCTTCTCTAAATATTGCGTCTGCTTCACGAAGTATAGACAGCTTTTCCTCTGTTATTTCTCCTATTATTCTTATAGCAAGGCCTGGACCTGGAAACGGTTGACGCCATACTAAGTTTTCTGGTAAACCTAGTTCTATACCCATCTGACGGACTTCATCCTTAAATAGCATTCTAAGTGGCTCTATTAATTCATCAAAGTCTACTACATCAGGCAACCCACCAACATTATGATGGCTCTTTATTTTTGCACTATGTCCTAATCCACTTTCTATTACATCAGGATAAATCGTTCCTTGAACCAAAAAGCCAACCTTTCCTATTTTCTTTGCCTCGTCTTCAAATACACGAATAAACTCTTCGCCAATTATTTTCCTTTTTCTTTCAGGGTCTGTTACACCTTCTAATTTATTTAAAAATCTGTCCTTTGCATTTACTCTTACAAAATTCGCATCAAAATATTTTTTAAATGCTTCTTCTACTTCATCGCCTTCATTTTTACGCATTAATCCATGATCTACAAACACACAAGTAAGTTTATTTCCTACTGCTTTTGACACAAGTGCTGCAGCAACTGATGAATCTACTCCACCAGATAACGCACAAAGTACTTTGCCTTCGCCTACTTGATTACGTATTTTTATTATTTGTTCTTCTATATAACTACCCATTGTCCAGTCGCCAGAACAGCCACACACATCAAACAAGAAATTCTTTATCATATCTTTACCTTGTGGTGTATGATTTACTTCTGGATGGAACTGAACTCCATATAATTTTTTCTCTTCGTTTTGCATTGCACCTGTTGGGCAATTTTCTGTTTGTGCTATACGTGTAAAACCTTCTGGGAGTGTTTCTACAAAGTCTGTATGGCTCATCCAACACGTTGTATCTTTAGGAATACCATTAAAGATTTTACTTTCTTCTAATGTAATTTTTGTCTTTCCATATTCACGCTTTTCTGGATTGCTTGTAACTGTTCCGCCAAGTGTATATGCCATTAGTTGGCAACCGTAACAAATACCAAGTATAGGGATGCCAAGATTAAAAAGTTCTTTATCTACATGTGGTGCATCTTCTAAATATACACTGTTTGGGCCACCTGTAAATATTATTCCTTTAGGGTTTATCTTTTTTATCTCCTCAATACTTATTGTATATGGCTTTACAATAGAGTATATATGAGTTTCTCTTACGCGTCTTGCAATTAGCTGGTTATACTGTCCACCAAAATCTAATACCAAAATCGTTTCGTTTTGCATAGCACCCTCCTTATACAAAATTTATTATCTATATTTTATTACAAATTGGGATATTTTACAAGACAAAAAAAGACGTACCCTAAAGTACGCCCTATTAATTTATTTTTCTACTTTTATTACTTCTCCTCCAAACTGACCATATTGAACAAATGCGTTTCCAAGCTTGTTGACGTTACTTACAAAAACGTATTTCGGCTCTACAACGATGTTACCTTTTGTATCAATAAAGCCCCATCTTAATTCAGCTGGTTTACCTGTGTCTGCATAGCGTTTAGTTATAAAGCAAACTGCCATATAACCATAGTAAAACTTACGAAATTCATACACATTGTTAACGGTAGCAATTTTGACACCCTGCGGGGTTCTTATGTCAAGAATATCACCGTTCTTGGCCAAGATGAATTGTTCCATAGCTAACTCCCAACCTCATTTGTCCAACAGATTAATATACTGTGCGTACTGACATTGTTTGATATATTCTGATGCCTGAATCGTTTTGCCACAGCACTTGCAAGTGCCAGATTGGTCGTTTATCACAACTTCTTCATCTAAGTCATGACCGAAAAGCTTACAAAGCTCATCTAAAGCTTCCTGATTTTTAGCAAGTTCTTCTTCAACACTCGTTTTCTCGTCAAGTGCTTCTTTAAGAGATAACAGTAAATCACGGACATCATTTTGCTCAAGGTTAATAAAGATTCCAAACGAATAGTCCTTTTCAAAATATTCACATATATGTCTATATACACGAGCAAAATTAATATCACTGGGCTTATATGATGCAAAATCTGAAAAACATCTTTCGGGCAAATCATGTTCATCGTATTCGTGCACAAGATTTTTACGGTCCCAAATCGTATATGACCTTCTTAATCTATTCTCAATGACACGAGTCACTTTACCGCAGAACCTGCAATAGTAGACATCATAATAATCTTTTCCTTTTGAATATGTCCTGCCGAAATCTGACAAATTCTTTTTCGCATCAAAATATGCTTCATCAACACAATGTACATCCTTGTTGCATAGTTTTTCAGTTATAGCGGAAATTCGAAAAAGTATTTTTGTCCTTTTAAGTTTTAATTCTTCACCTTTCTCTTGAATTCTCCTTTTTTCATTGCCATAGAATTCGCGAGCAAAATCCTTCTTGTCTTCTTCGAGTAATCGCAACTGTTCATCCATGAGCTTTTGCCAACCTTCAAACTCGGCAAAAGAAGGTAACAGCGAAGCGATTTTTTCTGTTTGCTTTGTCATGCTAACCTCCATATTTGGTTTTACGTCCGCCTTATAGGCTTTTTACGTAGATTTTAACTAGATTATTATATTACATTTTCTATATTATGTCAAGTTGACGCATAAATTAATAGGGCCGATGTGGTCATCGACCCCTAAATACATATTAAAATATTCCTGTTATTTCACCATTTTCATCTACATCTATTTTTTCTGCAGCTGGTACTCGTGGAAGCCCTGGCATTGTCATTATATCACCTGTTAATACTACAATAAATTCAGCACCATTTGATACAGATACATTTCTTATTGTTATATTAAAATTCTCAGGCCTTCCAAGTAACTTTGGATTGTCCGATAATGAATACTGTGTTTTTGCTATACATACTGGCATTTTATCTAGATTTAGTTTTTCAAGTAACTTTATTTGTACCTCTGCATTTTCCTCATATTCTACACCAGTTGCACCATAAATTTCTTTTGCTACCTTTTCTATTTTTTCTTTTATAGTAAGTTTTTCATCATATAATGGCTTAAAATTACTTTGCGTAGTGTTTAGTATATTTAATACATTTTCAGCAAGATTTATTCCACCTTCGCCACCTTTAGCAAATACTTCACTTACCGTGCACTCTACACCTAAGTCACTACATACTTTCTTTATTACTTCCACTTCATTTTCTGTGTCTGTAAAAAATTTATTTAATGTTACAACTACTGGTACGCCATATTTTTTTATGTTTTCAATGTGTTTAACTAAGTTTACAGAGCCCTTCTTTAGTGCTTCTACATTTTCGTTTGATAAATCTTTAAGTTCTACACCGCCATTATACTTTAATGAACGAATTGTTGAAACTATTACTACTGCATCTGGTGTGAGTCCTGCTTTTCTACACTTTATGTCGAAAAACTTTTCAGCACCTAAGTCTGCACCAAAACCGGCTTCTGTTACAACATAATCTGCTAACTTTAAAGCAAGACGTGTTGCAATTACACTATTGCAACCATGCGCTATATTTGCAAATGGGCCACCATGAATTATACAAGGTACATTTTCGAGCGTTTGAACTAAGTTTGGCTTTATTGCATCTTTAAGTAGTGCTACTAATGCACCTTCTATTTTTAAGTCCTTTACAAATACTGGTTCATCACTTTCGTTATAACCAATTATCATCTTACTAATTCTACGTTTTAAGTCTTTTATATCTTCAGATAAACATAGTATTGCCATTATTTCTGTTGCAACAGTTATTGAAAAACTATCTTTTCTTATTGGTTCTCCATTTTTATTTTGAAGCTCTATATAGCGAAGAGCTCTATCGTTTATATCCATACATCTTTTATGTATTACTGTCTTAATCTTTAACTCATTTCCAAAATATATGTGATTATCTATTGCCGCTGCTATTAAGTTATTGGCGGCTGTCATTGCGTGTAAGTCACCCGTAAAGTGTAAATTAATCTCATCCATTGGTACAACTTGACTATAACCACCACCGCAAGCTCCTCCTTTTAACCCCATAACAGGTCCTAATGATGGCTCACGAAGTGCAAGTGTTACTTTTTTACCAAGTTTATTTAATGCTTGTCCAAGTCCTATTGTTATTGTAGTTTTCCCTTCACCTGCTGGAGTAGGGTTTATTGCTGTAACAAGTATCAACTTCCCATCTTTTTTATCTTTAATTCTTCCATAAACTTTATCACTGATTTTTGCTTTATATTTTCCGTATAACTCCAAATCGTCTTCAGTCAAACCTATTTTCTTTGCTACATCAACTATTTTCTCTTTCTTTGCATTTCTTGCTATTTCATTATCTGATAACATACAAAGCCCCCCTTTTTTTGTATTGTATCATAAATATTTTTATTCATACAAGTTTTCTTATTTTTCCTACAAAAAATGCTACAACTGGTATTACAAAGGTAAATATTAAATTTACTATTAGCCCAACATTTTTTGAAAAATCTAATAATTCTATTTTATTATTTACTAAATAAAAAGCTCCGACATAAGTAAATAATAATAGTGGTACTACAAATGGCTTTTTATCTTTTATTCCAAATATATTTTTCATTAGTCTTAATAATATATGTCCAAAAAATCCTATTATTATTGAATCTGTTACAACCCATATTGCAATAATTATTGGTTCTATACGTTCTACTGTCCCAAGTATTTCTATACTTTTTATTACTGTAAAATATGGTATTGGAAATTTAGGAGTAACCATTGGACCTATTATTCCTATTACTGTCACCATTAATGAAAGTGCCAGTATTATACAAAAAACTATAAATATAATACCATATTTTTTTATATCTTCTTTGTTGCTTATATCTTTGGCAAAGAAAAATATATAAGTAAAATATGTGGCAAGACTTATGCCATAAATAGATGATGTTAATACTTTAGGCATATCGTATAAAGTTACTGGATATAAATTACTAAGTTTTATTTGCGGTAATGTTACAAAAAATATTGCTGCATAGATAAATATAAAAATCAAAAAGAAAAATTCACACATACGCGAAAGTGCTTCTATATTGTTTCTTAAAACATAAAAAATGAAGCCAAGCATAACAACTAGCATAAAGTCCATTGGTGTATCTATTAAAATGGTGGTCAAAAATCTTTCACAAAAATATCTTACATATATAACAAAAGTGAGGAGTAGCCAAAAAAAATAAAAAACTACTATTATCTTACCTATAAACTTTCCAAAAAACACGTCATATACATTATCAAGTGACATGGCAGGATATTTGTTAAATATTTTTTGATAAATATATATTAAAGGAATTAAAGGTATCACTGCAATAAATGTTCCAAGCCATGCTGCTTCATGGCTTATACTTGTTGCAAATACTGGTAGTATTCTAAGCCCTGATGATGATACTGCAAGCAATAAAATAACAAGTGCTTGATTCATGCTTATCTTTCCTTTTTTTATTATCATCGAACTGTCCTTTCATAAATTGTTGTTTGTTGGGGTGAATTAAAACACCTCATCTGTCACTTCGTGACATCTTCCCCTCAAGGGGAAGACTTTAAATTTGCACTATCCGCAAGCCTTCCCCTTGAGGGGAAGGTGGCGCCGAAGGCGACGGATGAGGTGGAAAAACACTCACCTAAACAACAATTTATTTCATAATCATCTCTAGCAAACTTGGCCTTATTGGATTTGAATAATAAAAACACGCAAAAATATACACTAAAATCATTAACAACGTATAAATAATTGTGTCCTTAAATAATCTTTTTTTTAGTAAATATAAAAACTCTGATCCACCAACTATAAAAAATGCAAAATTAAATAATATCATTCTAATCCCTTTCAAAATCTATAAAATCATAACTTCGTTCTATCTTGCTTTCAACAACAACCTCTATTGGTACAGTTTTGAAAATGCTTTCAAAATTATCTTTTATTTTTCTATATTTATACGGATGTTTTATTTTTAACTTTTCTTCAAAATTTAAAAAATCTGCATTTAACTCTTGCGATTTCTTTATGACATTCTCTATCTCTTTTTCTATTATATTTGCTAACTTTTCTTCAAATTTATTTACTAAATCTATGCTTAATTCTTCATCTTGTAAAACCATTTGAATGATATTGCTCTTATTTTTATTTTTCACAATTATTTTAGTAAGCATGTCACCATCAAATTTAAAATCAAAGTTTGTATTAGAACTAATTATTTCTAACGACACTTCATTTTTGTTTTCATTTTCACCAACAATAGATATCACTGTATTACTAACTAAATTATTAACAAAATTAGCTGCTCTTGCTTCAGTTAAATTTAAATAATCTATTAATTTTGAATTTTTAAAAATTGCAAAACCTGCAAACTGTAAAACACTATTCGATTCTTTTTTATTCGAACTTTCTACTTCCCACTCTGTATTATATTTATTATCTCCCGCTGGCATTAGTGTAGGAATTAATCCGGATTTATTTTTAGTCACTAATAGTGGCAATATATCTAATATAGTCTCTTCTTTACTATAACTAAATGAATTTATATTTTTAGTTAAATTATTTAATACATCTGAAATTTTCTCAATGGATTCTGTTTCATTTTGCATTAAATCACTTGCACTCATTTCTCTTGCAATAAAAACTTCCGATGTAAGCCGAAGTTCAACATCTCGCACAATAAAATCTATTGCATTTAAGAAATTATTTTTCGCCATATCCTCGCCAATTATTACATACTTAATATGACCACCAGTAAATTGTTTAGATTTATAGTTTTGCAATGCACGAAGTGCTTTTTCAAAATTAGATGAACTAATACTTACAACCTCTTGGCTATTACCATCTTCCCCCTCTTTTTTATCTGTACTTTCATCACGAACTATGCTAAGTAAAATATTTTCTTTATTATTATCAAGCCCTATTACTCGTACTGGTTCTAAATCACTTACTTCTAATCTTTTGGGGATGATTTTATCATTCCATGCAACAAGTATAAAAATAAACAAAATAAAAACAATAATCTCTGTTTTATTATTCATCATCATTCATTCCTTTATTACTTGGTACTGCAATAATCGTATCATGCAAAACTTTTCTTCCCTCATTTGCAACAAATGGGACAAGGTAAGGGACACCGAGTACTTCCATCTGGCTTAAATAATACACAATTACCATTATGCCAAAGGATAATCCAAATAGTCCAGCAATTGATGATGCAATAACTAGCAATAACCTACAGATTCTAAAACTGTTCGAAAGCGGTTGATACGGCATTACAAAATCTGCTATACCCGCTATTGCTATTACTACAACTACAGCTGGTGATATTATTTTTGCATTGACTGCTGCGTCCCCTATCACCAAACCACCAATTATAGAAATGGTTGCACCAATAGATTTTGGTAATCGCAAACTTGCTTCAAGTAATATCTCAAACGCAAGTAGCATTCCAAGTACTTCAAGCGTTGTTGGGAATGGTACACCTTCCTTACTCTCGATTATTGAAGCAATCAAACTTGCCGGTATCATTTCATGATGAAATGTAGTAATTGCAACATAAAAACCTGGCAAAATTAATGTTAACGTTGCACAAAAATATCTCATAAAACGTATAAAAGAACTAATGAAATAGTTTTCGTCGTAATCTTCTGGGGCCTGAAAAAACATATTAAATACACCAGGGACAATATATCCTACTGGTAACCCATCTACCAAAATCCCCACTTTTCCATCTAATATATTTGAACAAAATTTATCTACTCTTTCAGTAAATAAAACTTGTGGAAAAAATGAATATTTGTTATCGTTTATCGCATTTTTTAAAATATTAGAAGATATTACATCTTCAGATTTAATTTTTTCTATTCTTGATATGACTTTATTTAGTATATCCTTATCTGTAATATTAGTAAGGTAAACTACTTGTATAGACGTTTTAGTGGTTATTCCTACAGTAATGTCAAAAAATCTTAAACTTACAGATTTTACTTTTTTTCTAATTAAACTTGTATTCACTCTTATATTTTCAACAAACGCCTCTTGTGAGCCAAGTAATGCACTCTCATTTGGTGGAGTCGTAATACTTCTACCTGCTAATTTTTTTGCGTCAAAAACTACTGCTTTCTTTAATGAATCAAAAACAAGTACTGTTAACCCCTTTAATATGCTATCTACTGCCTTTGATAAATCTTCTACTATTTTTTGATCAAAGTGATATATTATACCATCTGTAACTAAGTTAAATAATTCTTTTTCATTTTTTGCTCTCAATACTTTTTCATTAGACGCTAATGGTTTTAAAATAAAATTATCAACAATATTTGTATCAACCATACCATCTATTCCAAATGCAGTGATATTAAAATCTTTATCATTATTTATATAAACTTTTTTTACAATTATATCTGAACTATCTCCTAAAACTTCTTTTACGTTTTTTGAAGATAAACTTCCAAGAATTTCATTGTCTTTAGTAAATTCTACTTTTTTATTTATTCGCCAAAAATTAAACATATTTCCTCCAATTACTTATTTAGTATGAGGAATTTTAAAAATTTTATTCTATTTTTGATTTGATAGCAAAATATTGCATATCAAAAATTAATAATATATAATAAATTCATAATTTACATACGAAAGGAAAATTTATATGGAAATACTTGAGAATTTTTTAAGTCAATTTGTTGGAGTTGCTATTATTCTTTTTGAGTTTACTGGTGCTGTTGTTATCACTCTTGCCGGTATTAAAGGTGTTATAAACCTTCTGACACGTAACCCTAAAACAAGATTAAACTTAGCTTACGGTCTTGCAATGGGACTTGAATTTAAGCTTGGTAGTGAGATTTTAAGAACTGTAGTTGTCCGTGAGCTTTCAGAAATTGTTATTGCAGGTTGCATTATTTTACTTCGTGCTGCATTAACGCTCTTAATCCATTGGGAAATTCACAATGAAGAAGCAAACGAAAAATTAAATGAAGAAATAAAAACTAAAAAAAGTTTTTTCAAAAATAACGGGTAACACCCGTTATTTTTTTATGCCATAAAGTGAAGATAAAACTTCAAAATTCGTCCTAAAGTAATTTGTTATTGTCCAAAAACTTACTCCTCCTAAATCATATTTATTTACTAATCGTAACCTTGCCTCTATGCTTCTTGCATCATCAAACCATACTATATGTAACTTTCCATTTTTATCATAATAATTAAAATATGGTGCTTGAGCTTTAGAATCATATTTTATTTCCGCCCCTACATCTATTGCAAGATTTACCGCCGCTATGTTAGATAGACTCCTTGCTACTGTTCCTTGCCTATATGGCAAAGTCCAATCATAACCATAATTAGGCATTCCCATAAGTATTTTAAGAGGCGGAATTCTTGTTACTGCATATTTTAACACTTGCTCTACTCTATTTATTGGTGCTACCGCTTGTGGCTCACCTCTACTATATCCCCATTCATAAGTCATTAAAACAACAAAATCGGCAAGGGTTCCATGAAATGCATAATCATGTGCTTCATATAATAAGCCCTGTTGATTATCACTTATTTTAGGTGCTAGTGCAGTTGATATAGTATAACCCTGTGGCTTAAAACGTTCTACTACTTTTCTTAGAAAGTTATTATAATTTTCTTTATCTGATGGATAGATATATTCAAAATCTATATTAATTCCAGAATATCCTTTACTTTTTAAGAGATATTCAATATTTCCAAGTAAAGTATCCTGTACTTCTTCACTATTCAGTATTAAACTTACCAATTCACTATTAAAGCCACCACTTTCACCTATATTAGTTATAACCATAAATGGCAAAGTGTTTTCCGCTCTTGCCATTCTTATTATATTTTCATCATTAATAGGTACAAGTAATCCATTTTCACGCACTTCATAACTAAACACACTTAAGAAAGATAAATAGCTAAGTGACATCTTTAACGTGTTCATATTTATACTTGGAAATGCATAACCATTAACATATATATTTTTTAAAACCTCATTATTTTTAGGGACTATTATTTTTTGTCCTGGATAAATTCTTCCTGGGTTTTTTATATCTGGATTAACCGCAAGAATTTGCGACACACTTATATTATATCTTCTTGCTATTCTATATAAATTTTCACCATTTTTTATTACATATGTTATATATTCTGCCGGTATAATAAGAGTTTGCCCAATGGTAAGCTTACTTGCATCCTTAAGCTGGTTTATATCTATTATTTTTTCTTCAGGTACATTATACCTATTTGCTAATTTATATACCGTATCATTTCTTATTACTTTATGTATAAACAAATAAATCACATCCTTTTATAACAAATATATGTCTTGTGATTTATTTTCATAACAAATTTTAAACAAAAAAAATGGCGCGGCCTCCATGTTTTCGGTGCCACGCCTTTATATGTTCGATAAGCCAATGCGCCTTTGACCTACCGCTTTATAAGTTCCAATACTGCCGATTCTCCGTCTTGAACTTTCAACTTGATGGATATTTCCCCTCTTTAATAGCACACCACTCGGGCCGGCTTTACCCGGAACACTTCGGCGTTACTTCACAAGACCCTCGACGCGCCACCTCTTCGACTGACCTGGCACGTTTTAAGCACCACGCCCTTCGCGGGGGGTATGACACCTCGCTTTCCCTTAGCACACTTCCCGCCTCGCCCTACGCTTTGGCGTTCCTGCACCACTGGAATAGCCCTGCTACTATATCGCTATCTTCAAGGACAAACACGTCCTGCCTGGACTTCCACCTACCACATCGCACATAACTTAGCCGCTATCTATCACGTCTCATGCTCTTGCACTGTACTCTCGCGTCGCTGCTACTCCATATGTTTCGTCCACAACGCTCGCACCTTGTGCTCCAGCACTCACTCGTGCCAAACAGCTTTCCAAGCTACCTTCGCTTTTCGTGCTACAACATCGCCCCGCTACTCCATATGTTTCGTCAAGGGTTCATTAGCACTCACGGTAAGTTTCTTTTCCAGCCCCTCCCTCTTCGGGAAGGATATCAACTAAAAAGCTCTGCTTCGGGAAACCAAAGCAGAGCTAAAAATTCAACTCACTTTCTTCGGCAACCCGGCTTCCATAGTCTTTCGACTTTAGGACCGATGGCTTTGTGCCCCAAGCTTTCGCTTGGTTTACCATTTCGGAACTTACAAATATATTATATCATTTATTAACATAAAAAGTCAATACTTTTTTGAAATTTTTTTTACTTTTTTTATTTTACTCCTCTTTCGCATAATTATCCGGTATTTCAAACAGTTTTTCATCAACTTCATTTGTGCATTTTACTACCTCAAAAATATTTTCTTTTATTTCAAGATACTCAAATGCTCCATCATAAATGTTGTAATAAAATCTTATTATATCATCATCTTTTTTTATTTCTTCATAACTATACTGTGCACCCATTATTTCTGCTAAACCACTTTCAAAATCACTATAATTCATATCTGCTATTGATTTATCAAATAGTATAAAATCATTTGAATAATCCATGTCTTCGTTTAATTTATATGTTTTGTTATCATGGTAGATAGTATAAAACTTACCATCTTTTTTTAATGTTCCTACAGAAAGTAACCCATCTACCCTTGTGTAAATATCTTCACCATTCTTGGCATATGTCATATTTATTTTTTCAAGACCATTTGCTATATCTTCAATTAAAGCAAGTTCCACTAAAAATGGTTTATCTGCATTTATTTTTGTTTGATATAAAGTTATTGTTTTCCTTTGTGTAACCTCATGTGGTGACACATCTGGTTTTAATATTAAAAGTAATGCTACTATTATAATTATTACAATTATAGTAATAAATCTTTTTCGCTTTTTATTCATTTGTATTCCTCCATATAATTTAATTAACTAAATTATATAATTTTATTTTTTATTATTCAACAAAAAAAATAAGGGCGACTTAAAATCGCCCTTACTCGCCTCCTATTCAATTGAAATGTATTTTTTAGTTTCCATTTGTTTTGTTTCTTCTTTAGGAAATGTTAGATTTAATATACCATTATTATATGAAGCTTTAATGTCTTCTTGTTTTATTGAACTTCCTACATAAAAGCTTCTTGAACATTCACCAGAAAATCTTTCTTGACGGATATAATTTCCTTCACTATCTTTTTCATCAACATTTTCATTTTTTGTAGCAGATATTGTTAAATATCCATCATTTAATTCTGCTTTGATGTCTTTCTTATCATATCCAGGTAAATCCATTGTAAGCATGTAGTTACCATCTTTTTCTTTTATATCTGTCCTCATTAATGCTTCTTCTCTACGTGAATGTGCAAAAAATGGATCACTAAAGAAATCATCAAATCCACTCATTCCTAAATTTTTTCTTGGTACTAACATCATAACGCATTACCCCTTTCAAATTTCGTGTGTTGAATCCTAAATGGGATAGCACATCATTTATTATAGTTTACTCGGAATAGTTTTTTTATACATTTTTTCTATTTCTTTCAACTACAAACATATTATAGAACTAAAAATTAGCACTGTCAAGAAGAGAGTGCTAATTTTCATCAAACGTTCACATAACCCAGTTTTTGTAAATTTGAAAGGCATAAAACTATCTAATTAAAGCATTTCGTGGAGAAGTTCGTCACCTGACTTTGTACTTAAATATGCAGGTGGAACATCAAATACTGTTAAGCAACCTGTTCTACCTTCGTTTCTCATTTTATATATTGCTCTTGCAAATGCTACAAGTATGCTTGATGTAAATTCTGGATTTGAATCAAGTTTTAACTTATATTCTACTGTATGAATATTTTCATCGTTTACACCTGTTTTTCCATTTCTTATTACAATTCCACCATGAGGAATTTTATTATGATTTTTCTTTAATTCTTCTTCAGTTATAAAGTTTACTGTTGTTTCATATTCATCAAAGTAGTTTGGCATAGTCTTTATTTCGCGTTCTATTCTTGCTTTATCTGCCCCTTCTTCAACTACTACATAACAATCACGCGTATGTTTTTCTCCCACAGAATAATTTGGGCATTCTCCTTTTCTTACAGTTTCTAATGCCTTTTCAATAGGAATTGTATACTGTCTTGCATCTTTTACTCCTTCTATTCTTCTTATAGCATCGGAATGTCCTTGACTTACACCTGGTCCCCAGAATGTATATGTTGTACCATTTGGCAAAATAGAATCAGCATATATTCTACTTACTGAGAACATTCCTGGGTCCCAACCTACTGATATTATTCCTATATGATTACTTTCTTTTGCTGCTTTATCTACGTTTGCAAAATGCTCTGGAATTCTTTTATGTGTATCAAAACTATCTACTACATTAAAATACTTTGCATATTCTGGTGTTTGTACTGGCAAATCATTTGCACTTCCACCACATAATATTAAAACATCTATTTGATCTTTGTAATCTAGTATATTATTTACACTACAAACTTTCGTGTTATACACTGTTTTTAAGTCTTCTGGATTTCTACGCGTAAATATTGCAACTAGTTCCATATCTTTATTTTTATTTACTGCAATTTCTACTCCACGCCCTAAATTACCATACCCCAAAATTCCTATTCTTATCATTATAATCATCCTTTCTTTATGGGAAAATTACATAGTTCCCATATAATTTTACTGCTATTAAATATAATATAAATAAATGTACTGGATAAAAAGCATAGAAGAAATATTTCATACTTCTGCCTCTTTCTCCATTGTATAACGCAAGCAATGAAAATGGTACTATTACAAATATCGAAGTATTAACAAGTGAAACAAATCCCGCCATAAGTTTCATTGGTTTTAAATCCCTAAATATGTACATTAAAGATATTGCGAGTACTCCATAAAATGAATAATCTGTTTTTAAGAAATCTGCTATAAGACTTGCTATTGTTATAGTTGCAAAAGTAAGTACTACTCTTATTTTGTGTTTTTCGTTAAATTTTTCTTCTAGTAGTTTTATTATGCACAAACTTAATAATCCTATCAATAATGTAAACATTACATTTTGATATTTAAAATAAAATAACTTCTTAAAACTTGCAAGGTCAAATGGTATTTCTGATAATAATGCAAAAATACCTAATCGTAAAATGTACTTTTTAATGCTTTTAGTATGTATAAAACCTTCTACTATAAAGAAACAAAATATAGGGAAAGCTATTCTTCCTATCGTACGCATAATTTCATATATACAATATATAATTAGTACATCTTGTGGCCAATCTAATATACTTAAGTTTGGATTATTATTAATAAATTTTATGCATGTATCTGGGACTAAAACTAGTGCAGCATGATCTATTACCATAGTAATTATAGCTATTAATTTTAAATAAAATGCGTTTAATCTAAGTTTTTCCATAATAGCACCTCAGTAAAAGTATATAATTTTATTATTTCTTTGTCTATGAATTTTTAACTATTTATTATACTAAAGCATATAAAAATAGGGCAACCTTTCGGTGCCCTATTAATTAATCGTCCACTTCTACTTTCTTAAATCTAGATGTAATACTATCTAATAGTGAATAATAAACCGGAGTAAATAATAGTGTTATTATTGTTGATATTATCATACCAGCTATCATTACTATTGCCATTGGTACCATCATTTCATTACCTTCTCCTAAGCCTAAAGCCATAGGAAGTAAACCAAGTATTGTTGTAAGTGTTGTCATTAAAACTGGCCTTATTCTTCTTGGGCAGGCATTTAATATTGCCTCATTTTTCTCTTCTCCACGTCCTCGCCTTATATTAATATAGTCTACCAGTATAATTGAGGAGTTTACAACTATACCTGAAAGCATAATTACCCCAATAAATGCTGGCATAGATATTGGATTACCTGTAAGTGGTAAACCAATTAATGAACCAATTAAGCCAACAGGCAATATTAACATTATTATTACTGGCATTATAAATGATTCAAACTGTGCAGCAAGTATAAAGTATACGAGTCCGAGTGCTACAAGTAATGCATAAGCAAGTGTTGTAAATGATTCTTGTATTTCTTCCATTTCACCACCATTGCTTATTATTACACCCTCTGGGGCATCATAATTATCAATAATACTTTGTACATCATTATATATAGTTGCAGCATCATCTGTTAAACTATTACCAGATATTGTTACTGTTCTACTTTGGTTACTTCTTGCAATAGATAATGGTGCAAGTTCAACTTTTACATCTGCAACAAGCGAAAGCGGAATATTGCCACCCGTTGGAGTTGTAATAAGCATATTTTTTAGTTCATCTAAACTGTTTTTTGAACGTTCATCACCTTTTACATTTATATCTATTTCATCACCATCGATTTTTAAATTTGTTTGTGACATACCAGATAGTTTATAGTAAATGTCGTTTCCAATTCCTCCTGCTGTTAAACCAAAATAAGATGCATTTTCGCGATTAACATATATATTAACTTGTGCTGTCTTTCTTGACGCAGATGATTCTACATCTACAGCATCAGGAAGTGCTGAAATACGTTTAACTAATTCATCAGAAGCTTCCAAAATTTTATCATAATTATCTCCTGTAATTTCTACAGCTATATCTCCACCGCTTAAAGAGGACATATCCATCATACCAGCCGATGAAACACTTATTTCTGCTCCAGCTATATCTTGCAAATTATCTCTTAGTTTATTTGCTAACTCCTCTGTCGATAGTTTTCTTTTACTCATTTCTACTAAATTTATTGTAATACTTACAGAATCTGAAGAACTTGCCATAGAACTCATCATTGTTGTACCACCCGATGAATAAGAAACACTTTCAAGTTCATTTGGCATTGTATCATATATTATCTTCGAAATTTTGTCACCAATTTCTTCACAGTCTGATAGTTCAGAACCTATTGGAAGCTCTGCTGTAACCGTAATCATACTTTGGTCCATAGATGGAATAAGCTCTACTCCTGCTAAACCAATAAGTAACAAAAATGCTACAAACATTATTACTGAAGCTAAAACCCCTACTTTTCTATGAGTAATAAAATAATTCAAAAATCCTTTATATTTATTAATGTATCTATTATCTAGTTTTTTATTTTCTTTTTCATCATTATTAAGTTTTTTCTTGCCCCTGCCCATAAGTATATAACACATAAGTGGAACTAAAGTAAGTGCTATAAATAACGAAGAAAACATAAGTGTTGCAATTGTTATTGTAAATTCTTTGAACAACATTCCACTTGTTCCACCAGATAATCCTATTGGAAGGAATACTGCTACTGTAGTAAGTGTAGATGCAGTAATTGAAAGTGCAACTTCTTTTGAGCCCTCTACGCAAGCTTCTTTTCTTGATTTTCCTTCAGTTCTAAACCTAAATATATTTTCCAATACAACAATGGAGTTATCTACTATCATACCTACACCCATCGCAAGTCCACCAAGACTCATAAGGTTTAAAGTAATATTTAATCCCCTCATTATTAAAAATACAGTAACAATACATACTGGCATCGATATTGCTATAACTGTTGTTGTTCCCACATCTCTTAAAAAGAAGAATAGTACTATTGTTGCAAATATTACTCCTAAAGCAATATTTTGCGTTACATTTCTAACAGAACGATTTATAAAATCGCTTTGATCCATTGTAACAACATATTTTATATTTGGATTATCTTTGGCAAGAGTTGCCATAGTACTTTTAATTTTATTTGAAACTTTAACTGTATTTACATCTGACTGCTTTGTAACAGAAAGCATTACGCTCTTTTCACCATTTAGTTTTGAAATTGCATTTTGCTCCTTTGGTTTTAATGAAACATTAGCGATTTCTGAAAGTCTTACAGAGCCACCCGTTTGAAGCGGTATTAATACATTTTTGATATCTTCAACAGACTTAAACTCGCCATCTAGTTTTATATTTAATGATTGATTTCCGTTATTTACAGTACCAGCAGGCATCGATATGTTTTCTGCAGACAAAATTTGTGTTATGTATGATATTGTAAGCCCATAACCAGTTAATTTGTCTGCATACGTTTCTATACTAACTTCGTTATCATAGCCACCAATCGTCGAAACTGACGCAACACCTGCAATTCTTTCAAGTGCTGGTGTAATTACATCTTCAGATAATGTTTGTAATTTACTTAAATCATCACCTTGTAATGAAAATACTGTAACAGGCATTGAATCTGGATTTAATTTCATTACCATAGGAGTACTTGCTTTATCTGGCAACATTGCCTCAACCATATTAACTTTCTCACGAAGATCTGTTGCTGCCTCATCTAAATTAACATCCGTAGAAAATTGAACTATAACAAGTGATAGATTTTCAGAAGATGTCGATACAAGCTCATCCATTCCAGCAACACTCGCACAAGCATTTTCTATTCTTTTGGTTATCAAATTTTCTACTTCTTCTGGTCCTGCTTGATATGTAGTATAAACAACTATTATAGGTATTTCTATGTTTGGAAGTAATGCAAGTGGTAAAGTTGTAAAACTCATTATTCCAAATATTACTACCATTATAAACGCCATTATTGTCGTTACTCTTCTTCTTATACAAAATTCTGCTATGCCCATAGTTTTAATCCTTTCAATATTTTAAAACGGGCGATTAATAATCGCCCCTATAGTTTATACACCTACAACACGTAAATTACCGCCATCAGTCAAATAACTTTGACCTTTTATAACTAAATTATCTCCTTCTTTTAGACCTTCTATTACCTCTGTTACACCATCACCTATTATACCTGTTCGTACAACAACCTTTGTTGCTTTTGTATTATTATCTGTTGCTATATAAACATATTGTATTTCGCCATCATTTAGTATTGCTTGGGTAGGAATTACAATAGTATTTACATGAGTATTAGTTTTTAGCGTTACTTCTGCAAACATACCAATTACTGTATTTATGTTATCAGGCAAGTTCAAGTATACATCATATAAGTGTGTCATAGCATTTGCGCTTGGTGAGAATGAATCTACTTTGCAATTCATTGTATCTCCACCTAAAGCATTTATTGATACTTCTGCTATATCTCCAACAGATATATATGGAATTATCTTTTCTGAAACGGATATTTTTACTTGATGTTTTTTGCTACCAGATACAACAACTCCAGCCATTTGTGGAGACGCCATATTACCTTTTGTTACATTTACTGCTGTAACAACTCCATTTATTGTTGATTTTGCATAAGTTTTATTTAATGTATCTTCTAAATCTTTTATATTATTTGTTAATTGTGTTAATGTACTATCAGCTGAATTCTTGGCTGATGTTACACCAATTTCAGCTTGCCTTATAGCTGCATTTGCTGAAATTTCGGTTTGATTTAATGCAAATTCTGTATTTTCTACATCAATTTTAGTAGCAGCGCCAACATCATATAATGCTTTTGTATTATCTGCAGTTTGCTTTGCAAGACGAACTTGCTCATTATATATCACTTTGGTATCTTCTAAAGATTGTTCAGCAAGTGATACTTGCTTTTCTAAAAGCTCTTTTGTCCTGTTATAGTCATCAAGTAATGCTTGATAACTTCTTGACATGCTTTTATTATCGACAGAAAATAATATTTGATTTTTGCTAACTTTGTCGCCAACTTTTACCTTTACTTCTGTAACTTCCCCGGCTATTGGAGCATAAACAGATACCTCATCTTGAGTTACCACACTACCATTTATTCTATTTATCGTGGATATATCATCACTTTTTACCATTTGTATTTCAACTGGTATTGCAGCCACTTCAGTTGTTGAAACTTCAGTTTCTCCACAAGCAGTAAGAGATATAATTATAGCAAAAAGTATAAGTAATTTCTTTTTCATTAAATTATCATCCTTTCAAATTAAACATTACTAACTACATCACCAACAAGCATTGCAATTTCCCAACGTTCATTTAACAAAATATTTTCATGCAATGCTTTTTTATATGTGTTTTCCGCATTTAATACTGCAATTTTAAAACTTTCATAATCATTTTTGGTTAACATATTTAAGTCATACATTGTAGCCATTTGAACTTGCTTTTGATTTAATGTGTCTAATTCTTCTTTTGCAACTAAAACACTACTTTCATTAGTTTTTATTTGCCTATATAGAATTAACAAATTCTCTTTTACTGAATTCGTAGTATTGTTAAGTCGTAATTCGGCATCACTAAAAGCAGTCTTTGCATCTTTTACCGCTTTTGTGCTTTCAAGTTGCAAAGTTTTAGCAAGTACATTATTTATCTCTTTTTGTTTATACTCTAACTTAGCGCTTAATATTGTGCTATTAGTCGCTAATGAATTTTCAATTTCTTTATTTACATCTTCTATTATTAAATATTCAAATTCACTTTCAGGAATAGTTATTTTTAATTCTTTTGACACATCAAAACCAAGTAAGCCCTTTATGCTTACTTTTAATGTATCGTATGTAGATTTTACCGTTTCTAATTGGAGTTTGGTTGACTTTAGTGTTGTACGTGCACTTTCAACGTCAAGCAAAGTTCCCATATTTATTTTTAATTTTACTTCCGCTACTTTTATATCATTTTCTTGCTTTTCAATAGTCTTTTCAAGCAAATTTATAGTATCTTCTAATTCGTCTATTGTGTAGGCAAGTTTCATAACACTGTATTTTACTGTGCTTTTTGCCGTGTTTTCACCCGCCACGAAATTATCGTAAACTATTTTTGCCAAATCCTTGGAATATCCATAATACTCTAAATACTGAGTAGGATAATCAAATGAAAAGCCCTTTTGTTCATGCCAAACATTATACGCCTTTATGGCCTTTCTATATGTAACTTCTTGATCCCTTTCCATTCTTTTTAAGTCGACAATATTAGGATTATGCGCCATCGCATAATCTATTGCTTCATCCAACGTCATTATTGTTTCTTTATCTTCAGTAATTTCGGTGTCTTCTGTCTTTGCAAAACTTGCTGAAAACATTGTTGTAACAATCACAACCGCAGTCAAAATACTTAATATCTTTCTTAACATCATGTTTTCTTCCTTTCTATATAAACTTTTACCCTAATTATATAATACTATTTTATATGACATTGTCAATAAAAATAATACATTTGCTATATATTTACAAATTATTATTTTAATCTATCATACATTTCATACATTTTTTGCACTGAATTTTCCAAAAAATAGTAATGAAATATGTATGGAATCAGTAACGCTACTACTAATACTACCAATAATAGTGTTGCTACGGATGGTGCTGTTATAAAAATTATTACCGCAAGCATCCCCAAAATTGCAAAAGCCAGCGTTACTAGTAAGTGTATTAAACGCTCATGCTGAAAAAAACTAATTTTTATTAAAAAATCATTTATATCTTCTTCCTCTATTTTATTATTACTAATCTTCTCTTCAAAACTTTCCATATATTTTTTTATCATTTGTTTCATAAAAATCACCTCGATTTATTATACTATTTTTTAAAACAAAAAAATAGTCGATTTTCTCGACCATTTTTCTTTTATATTTTTTCTAGCATTTCTAATTGTGTTTTTATTAATGTCTCCATTTGATTTTTGTATATTACCATTTCTTTTCTTAGGTTTTCATACTCTGCCTTTATATTTATGGTTTCTTGATTTGCAAATTCACGCGATTTTTGTGCCATATATTCTGCTTCTTGTACTATATTATCTGCCTTTTCTTGTGCATTTTTCTTTATTTCTTCAGCAGATGATTGTGCAGTTATCATAGCAGTTTTTAGCACATCTTCCATAGACTTGTACTGAGAAACACTTTCATTTAGCATTGTAATCTTATCTTTTAATTCGATATTTTCCTTATACAGTTTTTCATAATCGACTTTTACTTTTTCGAAAAAGTCTTCAACTGTTTTTTTAGAAAACCCAAATAAAGCCCTTTTGAAATCCGTCTTTTCGAGTTCCAGTGGCGTAATCATAAAAACACCTCCCGCGTAGCTATGCTACACTAAATAACAGCAATGATATCTTGAAGCACAATTAATAGGATAAACGTAATCAAAAATGAAAAGTCTATCATAGAATTACCCATACTTGTTTTGTCAATAAGTTTCCTTACAGGACGCACTATAGTTTCTGTTATTTCATACAAAAACATATAAATTTTAGTACCCCTTGTGCTTGGTATCCAAGATAATATTGCTCTTAAGAACATAAATGTTTGCATGATACCTAAAACCTGGTATAATGCAAACAATATGCTATTAACTATTTTATCCAAGCAAATGACCCCTTATTTTTGTCTTCAGTTTCATCACTCATTATATCTACATTGTATGGTGCAATTAAGAATATTGTTGCTGAAACTTTTTGGATTGTTCCATCGACAGCGCAAACAGAGCCACTTAAGAAATCGATAATTCTAGTAGCTGTTGCTTTGTCTGTGTATTCAAGATTGATAACTACTGGCTTATGAGCCTTTAGATGATCACAAATATCTCTTGCATCTTCATATGAAGTTGGTTGCATTACAACTAACTTTAATTGATTTGCGTTTGATAAGTTTACTAATTTACCAGAATTCTTCTTTGTGTTACTCATTGTCTCTCTACCTTCGTTTGATTTGTTTGTTAATGTTTCTGTCTCAACACCATCCATGGTGCTTTCGTCTTCGTCTGGTTCGAAGCCGGCCAACGTCAACATCTTGTTGATAAAAGCTGACATAACTAAAACCTCCTTGTTTTATTTTTTTCTTTAGAATTGAACAGAATTGTTCACGTTTTATATCGTCAATGATTTAGGAAAACTTTATAGTGTTTTTTAAAGTTTTTAAATTATTTTTAAAAGTTGTTTACTATAGCCGATGTAAGCATCGGCCAATATATTATTTTTATTAGATATATACATTCATTACGATTTATATAGCATCTTTTTAGTATTTACCTTACTTGCATTTAATATAACACTGTCATATAAATATAGTCTATCGCCATCAGTGCCTTGAATTATAGCATAATCTCCAAATTCATCAACTATATCTACTTTTCTTTCAACTATATAATTTCGACCTACCATTATATACACAACATTTCCTTCATCGGTTTTTACTATTGCATTACTTGGTACTTTGTATCCTTCTGTAGTCTTCCATATAACATCTACTTTTACTTTTCTATAATTAAGTAAGGATTCTATAGCACGATTTATTCTTATCGTTATTACCGAATTACCTTCTTTATCACGGTTTATATAATCTATTCTTCCTGGTATAATCAAACTATTATCTATCTCTGGAAAACGAATATTTACCTTTTGGTCAACATCGGCATTCGATGCACGTTCAGAATTTAAGCTAACTGTAACATAGCCCTCAATATTATCTACAATCTTCAAACTATTTTCTTTTAATGTTCCTACTAATTCGCCTTTAGATATATTAAGTTCTTCTAAATTTTTCGCATTATAAGTTGATATAGCATCTTCGGTAAGTATGTTTTCGTAGCCATCAAGCCGGTAAACTACTGTCCCCGCAATAGGTGCAATTATTTCTGACTGCACATTATTAAGCTCAGCTTCATATTTCTCAAGCTGTGCTATATAATTTTGTTCAACAGAACCTATAGGGCTCTCGCTTCCGATAATTTTTGCTTTCTTTTGCATTTTTGAATCTATTGTTCTTTTATAATTACTTGCATCTGAGAAAAATTTATAATAATCATCTTTTATTATTTTGGATAGAATTGTTGAAATTTCTCCGTCCAAAACTTTTATATCATTATTAAATAAACTTGGCACTTTTAAACTATCTATCTGTTCATTGAGTTCGTATATTTTTTTCTCGACTTCTTTTACCTGTTCATTTTTGACTACTGCGACAACTTGTCCTTTCGAAACGCGTTCACCAGAATTTACTTGTGGATATAAAACTCCTTTTACATCTGATGATACTACTTTTTCGCTTCTAGTAATTATCCCGTAGCCCTCATCTAATTCTTCTATTTCACCTGAAGTAAGAATAATAGTCTCAACATTCTGAGCAAAGAAAGTATGTATAAACATAATAAAATAAGCTAAAACTAAAAGGGCTATCACAGCATTTTTTATGCTAATACCTTTTTTAGTTTTAACGTCACTCGAATTATTTGACATTTTTCCTCCACAACTAAAAAAATTTATACAAAACTAATTGGTTGCTCTTCTGTTCCAAGCATTTTATTTACAGGTTTTGTTGGATTTATTGTTGATATAGCATGTTTATAAAGAAGTGTTTGTTTCCCTTCTGATTCGATTAATACTACAAAACTGTCAAACCCTTTTACAATACCTTTGCATTGAAATCCATTAGTTAAATAAACATTTACAACAACTTTTTCCTTTCGTACTTGATTTAAAAATAGATCCTGCAAATTTCCCGTGTTTTGTGCCATTTTTATTCCTCCTTTGTTTACTTATACTACTGCAATAACTAAATATATTCTTAAAGTTCTAAGAATATTCTTAAAACTTTATTTACATTATCATTAAAGTCATCTTTAATATCTAGCAAAACAATATCTTGATTTCGCCTAAACCATGTAAGCTGACGTTTCGCATAATGTCTTGTTTCTTGCTTTATCTTATCTTTTGCTTCTTCTAATGGTATTTCACCATCAAAATATTTTTTTAATTCTTTATAACCTATTGCTTGATATGAAGTATGAAGTGCATCTGCTTTTTTTATTATTTTACTTGCCTCTTCTAGCAAACCCTCTTCAAACATTTTGTCTACACGCCTGTTAATTCTGTCATATATAGTTTCTCTGTCAGTTGTAAGACCTATTACTACATAATCATACTTTTTATCAGGCATTTTAGACATTTCTTGTTGCTTGGTTATGCTATTGTTAGAAAATTCATATACTTCAAGCGCACGGATTATTCTTTTTAAGTCGTTAATATGTATTCTTTCACACGCCTTAGGGTCTTTTTGTTTTAAGTCATTATATAGTACTTCATTACCCTTCGCCTTCGCTATTTCTAACAGCTTATTTCTATATTCTTCAGAAGGGTTAGTATCAAAATAATTAATTTCTTCAACAATACTATTAATATATAGTCCTGTCCCACCAACAACTATTGGTACCTTACCACGCGAAATTATATCATCTATACATTTGCGTGCTTTTTCTACATAGTCTGCTACACTAAAACTTTCGCCTACTTCAACTATGTCAATCATGTGATGAACTGCTGCGCTTAGTTCTTCATTATCTGGCTTTGCTGTTCCTATGTCCATTTCTTTATAAATTTGCATTGAATCAGCAGACACTATTTCGCCATCTAAACGTTTTGCAAGTTCTATTCCTAATTTTGTTTTTCCTGTTCCGGTAGGTCCAGTAATGACTAAAACTTTTTTCTTCATACCCTACTCCTTTATCGGCAAATTTTATTATTTTGTTTAGTATATTATTCCAATTGAAAAAATATGGCCGATGTTAACTATCAGTTTCAATAGACTTGGCATCGGCCACTACAAATTATTTTTCATCATGACATTCGCAAATGTCAGCCAAACATTCTGATACTTCTATATCAAAATCAGAATCAAAAGCAATATCACCTAACGACACTATTCCTACTAATGCATCATTTTCTACTATTGGTAATCTTCTTACTTGCCACTCTGACATTATATCGCACGCTTCATATACAGTCATATTAGGCGTACCTGTTTTTATAACAGAACTCATTACATCTTTGGCATAGGTGTTTTCAGGACTTTTCCCTGTTGCAACATTTCTAATTACTATGTCTCTATCTGTTACCATTCCAAGTAAATGCTTATCTCCGTTACATACCGGCACAACACCTATATCATATTTTTGCATTATCTCAGCAGTCTTTACTAAATCTGTCTCAGGTGTTACCCATTTTAAGTCTGTGTTCATTATTTCTTTTAATTTCATTTCAAAAAACTCCCTTCTTTTACATATGGGAGTATTTTGTCTCGTTTTTTAAAAATTATTCAAAAGAAATGCCAATGCAATTCCCCAAATTGCTCCTACTAAAACTTCAAATGGGGTATGTCCTAAAAGCTCTTTTAATTTTTCGTTTGTATCAACTTGAACTTGATTTGAATATATTAATTGATTCAATATACCAGCTTGCTTTCCAGCAGCACGTCTTACACCTGCCGCATCATACATTACAATTATCCCAAATACAAATGATATCACAAAATATGGTGAATCTATACCATAATTAAGTGCTATTAAAGTCATAAGACTCGTTACAACAGCAGAGTGTGAACTTGGCATACCACCTGTTTCAACTAACCTTTTAAAATTAAATTTCCTATGTATTATTGCATCTGCTAAAAATTTGAATACTTGCACACTAAACCATGCAATTATTACAGTGTATAGCAAAATATACTTTTTCATTAATTGTCCCTCTCTTTTATAAATAGTGCTAACTCTTTAAAAAATTGCACATTTTTATCTAACGTTTCTATAACTTTTATTGCTTCTTTAGTTCCGATATCTAATTCTTCTTTTGCCTTATGTATTCCAAGTACTGTTACAAATGTACATTTACCACGAAGTTTATCATTTCCAATAGGTTTACCGAGTATTTTTTCGTCACCTATTTCTGATAAAATATCATCTTTTATTTGAAAGTTTACACCTATTTTGTCGGCATAGTTTATTAAAATCTTTAATTCATTTTCACTTGCACCTGCTAACACTGCACCCATCAATAATGATGCCTTAATTAATGCTCCTGTCTTATTTTCGTGCATTATGTGTAGTTCATCTAAGTTAATTTTTTTACCCTCGAATGAAATATCTATAAATTCACCTTTAATCATATCTCCAACAGCTGTTGCAAATATATTAAATGCTTTTGCTTTATTCTCTGTATTGTTCCCTTTTACAAGCTCTTCACTTACGATTTGATATGCATAGTTTTGTAAAGCATCGCCTGCCAAAATTGCAGTATTTTCTCCAAACACTTTGTGGTTTGTTGGCTTTCCACGACGCAAATCATCGTTATCTATTGCTGGCAAATCATCATGGATTAATGAAAAAGTGTGTACCATTTCCATAGCACAAGCAAAAGGCACTGCTTCTAAATAATTTGGCTTAAATAAACGATATCCTTCTAAAATAAGTGCTGGTCTTAAACGTTTCCCACCGGCCATTAAACTATATTTCATGGCCTTTTTCAATTCTTCATCGTAATCTTTGTTTACTTCAATATACTTATCTAGTGCTTCATTAATTACATTAGTGTATTCTCCAAGTCTTTCTTTTAACATAGCTATCTTCCTTTCTTAAACCCCTTCTATTTTTAGTTGTGTTTCTTCTACTACTCCATCTTTTTCAGTAAGTTCTACTATTTTCTTTTCTGCTTTTTCTAATTTACTATTACATTCACCTACAAGTTGCATTCCGATTTCAAACAAATTCATGCTTTCTTCTAACGTTTCTGTTCCATTCTCTAGTTTATTTATTATTGTTTCTAATTCTTTTATCGATTCTTCATATGTCTTTTCCATTTCTTTTACCTCCCCTTTACGGGCGAATTGCATTTACAGTAGCACTTATTTCACCCTGCTTTAGTTTTACGTTTATCGTATCTCCCGCATTTACACTATTTGCATCTGTAATAATTATATTATCACTTTTTACTATTGCATAGCCACGAGTTAAAGTTTTTAGCGGACTTAATACATCAAGTTTTGCAATTTTTTCATTAAAAATTTTGTGTCTATCATTCACCAATTTATTTATATTGTTTACAAGATTTTTTTGATAAATGTCCAGTTCATAACTTCTTTTATTGATAATTTCAAGTGGCCTTTTTAGTATATATGAATTTGTAAGTGCCACTAAATGTTTTTTACGAACATTCAGTGCAGAAAACAACAATACTCTTAAGTTATTTTTATATGTATCTAATTTATATTGAAGTTCTTCTCTATCTGGGAAAACCAGTTCTGCAGCTGCTGATGGTGTTGGTGCTCTTAAATCTGCCACAAAATCTGCTATTGTAAAATCTGTCTGATGACCTACCGCAGATACAACAGGAATTTTTGAATTATATATCGCATATGCGACTTCTTCTCTGTTAAAGTTCCATAAATCTTCTATTGAACCGCCACCACGCCCGATTATTATTACATCGGCCACATTTTTATTATTTACAAATTCTATTGCTTTTACCAATTCTTTATATGCCTCTTCGCCTTGCACAGAGGCGGGTACAAGTTTTATACAAGCATTTGGAAAACGCCTTAATGATACATTTATTATATCTCGTAATACTGCACCAGTTTTAGATGTAATAACTGCAACACTTTTTGGAAGTATCGGAAGTGGCTTTTTATGTGCCTCATTAAATAAGCCCTCTTTTTCTAGTTTTTCTTTTAACTTTTCATACGCCACATATAAATCTCCAACACCATCTAAAACTACTGTGTCGCAGTAAAGTTGATACTGCCCATCGCGTTCATATGCTGAAACATAGCCCGATATAATAACTTTCATTCCGTCTTCTAATTTTACCTTTAGTCCCATCGCATTAGTCTTAAACATAACGCATTTTATTACGGATTCTTCATCTTTTAATGAAAAATACAAGTGCCCCGATGAATGATTTTTAAAATTAGAAATTTCACCCTTAACCATTATGTTTGAAAGGATGAAATCGTTTGAAAGTAATTTTTTTATATATTTATTGACTTCAGTTACTGTATATGTATTAATATTTAGCCCTCCCTAAACTTCGACTTGTCCTAAAATTCCATTTATAAACCTACTAGAATCATTGGTCCCAAATTTTTTACCAAGTTCAACTGCTTCATTAATACTAACTCCAACAGGGATATCTTCACGATGTTTCATTTCGTAAATGGCTACTCTAAGTATTGCTAAATCTATTTTAGCTATACGTTCTAGTTTCCAACCTATTGCTTTATTGCTTATTATTTCATCAATTTCTTTTTGAGAATTTATAACTCCATTAATTATTTCATAAAAATAATCTTTATCAAAATTTTCTTCACCTAAAGAATCTAGAAAATCTTCAACTTGCTCTTTAATAGATTCTCTTTGAAATTCAATCTGGAATAAAAATTCTACCGCCATTTCTCTTGCTAATTTTCTACTACTCACCTTGTCTACCCCTCTTTATCAGTTTTTGCTTCTTTTTTATCATAATTAATGCCTTGTATATGAACATTTACTGTTGTTACTATCATTCCTGTCATATTTTCAAGTTCTTTTTTTACTCTATCTTGAATTTCCCATGCTATATCAGGTATTTTAGTACCATAATCAACCGTAACATAAACATCTAGCATAATTTCTTTGCCTGATATATCTACTTTTATTCCTGGGGCACCTTTCTTACCTAAAAAGTTACCCATTATTCCACCATTTAGTGCATGTACTCCGCTAACAGAAAGGATTACACGCTCTGCCATAGTTGATATTACTTCTTCAGAAATGCTTAAGTTTATGTTTTCTTCCATAATTTTTTACCTCCAAAAACATTTTCCTGTGTTATTTTACCATAATTTTGCCATTTTGTACATATTTTTATGAGAAATTTAATAGCAAAATGAATTATAGCTTGTACAAAAAAATATGCGATACTATTCGCACATTTTTTATTTTTCTGGTTCTAACGAATCTTTAGTCTTCTCTTTCTTAATATTAGCCGATTTTTCTTTTTGCATTGCTATTATTTGTGATTGATATTTACTATATATTGCATCTCTTTCAAATTTTAATTCTAATTTTTTATGCTCTAGTTCATTAATTTTTTTATGTTCTTGTTCACTAATTTTTCTATAAATTTCATTAAAATCATTATTACCAAACATTAAATAATCTTCTTTGATTTGAATGCCTGTTTCTCTCGTTATCTCTTCTTTAATCTTTCGAAAGGCTTCTAAAAGGCTATCATGCTCTTCTACGAGCGAATCTATTTTTCTTTCATAATAATCTTCTTCGTCATCATCAACTAATCCCTCGTGAATTCTCATAATATAACCATCTATAGCATCTGACTTTATTATTAATTCTCTCAAAAGATCTCTCATTTCTTCTATTAAATCTTCTATTCCCCTATATTCACTTTCTATTTCTTTAATTCTAAAAGAAATTTCTTCTATATCACTACTCAATTCCTCATATCTATCCCAAGCTTCCGAATATTTAAAATATTCAATACTAATTTCTCCTGGCTCCTCATCTTTAATTAAATCCATATCAATCTCTCCTTACTAATTAACAAAAAAGCATAAGAGTATTTCTACACTTATGCTTAATTCTAAACATTTATTTACCTTTATGTGTGACAAAATAAATTATACCATTATTTACATAACATGCCAACAACTATACTAACGCTGGTTCACCAGCAAGCAATGTAATCGTAACTTCTGTCCAATAGCCATATTCACTATCTATTGAAATGGTTCCACCATTAGCTTCTATCATGTTTTTTGAAATAGAAAGGCCAAGTCCTGTACCACCCATTTCACGAGTGCGTGCCTTATCCACACGATAAAAACGCTCGAATATTCTTGATAAATCTTCTTTTGGTATACCTATTCCATTATCCTTGATTTTTATTACTGTATTTTCATCATTTGCTTCAATCTTTACTTTTATATTACCACCTTCAGGAGTATATCTTATTGAATTCGTTATTATATTTATTATAACTTGCTCTATTTGTGAATAATCTGCAAAAGCCAAAACATTTTCATTACTTTCAACATCTACAGTTTGGTTCTTTTTCTGAAGTTCCAACGAAAGTTTAGCTACAACATCGTCTACTATCTTTCTTAAATCAATATTCTCTTTATTTACAGTAATTTCATTTGAATCCATTTTAGAAAGTTTTAGTAAATCGCTAACAATTCTAGACATTCTCTCCGCTTCTGAATTGATTACGCTTAAAAATCTTTCTTTTGTTTCTTTATCTACATCATTTTCCAGCAAAGTTTCTGAATAACCTTTTATAGAAGTTATTGGTGTCTTTAATTCGTGTGATACATTTGCTACGAAATCTTTTCTCATGTTCTCGAGTTTTTCTTGTTTCGTTATATCCTGAATAACACAAATTATCCCTTCGTTATTACCCTTTTCATCTTTAAACTTTGCAAAAAATAGTTTTAAGTATTTATCATTTACTACCATATCTTTTTCAGTAATGGTATCGCCTTGAGTATTAATTACATCTTCAAAGCTTACATCGTTTATACTTTTAAATACATCATCATATACCTTTGCTTCTTCGTTAAAATTCAATAGTTTATACGCACACGAATTTGCGTGAATTAAATTTTTGTTTATATCAAACGCAATTACTCCGTCATTCATGTTTTGAAGTAACGTTTCTATTTTGTTTTTCTCTCGCGATATTTCACTTAACGTGCTATCTAGTTTTACCGCCATATAATTAAATCTATCCGCAAGCTGCGATATTTCATCGCCAGATTTTAGCATTTTTATTGGTGTAAAATCTCCTTCCGCCATCTTTTCTGCACGAGATTTTAATTTATAAATTGGCACAGTAATAGCACGTGACAATAAATAACTGATAAACACTGAAATTATAAGCGTTACACACACTGTCCAGATAATAATTCTTTTTAATGAACTTATTACACTATCAATTGTTGAACGATCTTGCGTTAAATAAAATATGTATTTAATTTTGCCATCTACCATAACTGGTTTTGCAAAATCAAAGTAGCTATCTTTATTAATTTCGTAACTTGTTTTTCCTCCCATTGCCACCATTATGTTTTGAGTCATTACAACACTTGTATTTTCTAATACATCAGTATTTTTAGATATTAAAACGTTTCCTGTTGGATCTAATAGATATGCATTTCTTACGTTATCATCAACTTGGAAATAAACTTTAAATGCTTTATATAGTTCTAACGAATAGTCCGTTTCAGACGATATAATGTTTTCCGACAAAACATCTGCATTTTCTAAATTCGTGTTCCACGTTTCTATGTCCGCACAGAATTCTTTATAATATGTATCTTCTATCGAATAAATCATAAATGTACCAATTATAATCATAAGTATTATAACCAGCAAAAACAAAATCATCATAAGACGCCAATGAAGAGTTTTAAAAAATTTCAAATTATTTTCCTCCCTTTAACGCTAAACTTTTACGAATTTCTGTACTGCTTATCACTTTACCGTTTTCTTTTAACAAAGGAATTTCAATTACATCAAAATCATATTTTTTAGATAATTCTTTTAGTAGCGTAACATTTCCAAGCGAATCTTTACCAAATGTCGAATTACTACCAATAACTATTTCTTTTACATGTAACTGATCTACTAGTACATTTTTTACAAAATCTTCTGGCATAATATTTGCAAAATCTCTATCAAATTTTTGAAAAATTAATATATCTATACTTAAATTTTCTAGTGCTTCCACTTTTTCTTCGTTTGTCATAAGCACAGTAATATCCTCATTATTTAAGTATGCTTTAGGGTTATTTAAAAATGTATAAATACACGCCTTTTTATGAAGCTTATGTGCCTCATCTACCAGCGTATTTATAATTTTTAGGTGTCCCTTATGTAAGCCGTCGAACTTTCCAAAAGCAACAACGGTTTCAGATTTTATACTAAAATTTGGATTATATAAAACTTCCATATTACCTCCAAAATTTTTATATGTTTCCAAATTATGATAACATTTTTTTTTACTGTTGTAAATATTCGATAACACCCTTAATTAATTTACTAAAAAAGGCCATTGGCACACCCATCAAAAACCAACCTACAGAAAACGGCACACATATTTGACCTTTTACGTTATAAATAACACGAGAATAATCCCAAACGTGCATTTTTAACTGCAAATTCACAATACAACCCACAAATAATTCGAAAAATGTTATAAGTACCATAGAAATAATGCAACTTTTTATTACACTTAAATGGTTCGTAATATAGATTTTATAAAAAATACAAAATACTATTCCGCCAGTTAACACCATACTCCAATGTGTAAACCCGCGAAATAGTATCTCTACTGCCGCATAACCAAATCCGCCTATAAAAAAGGCGCATACGATTTCCTTGAAAGTCATTTAAGTCCCCTTTTATCGTCCTATAAACATCTGTGTAAATAGTTTTCCATACCTTTTACTATCAACAATACCTATTCCCGTATAATTATAGCTTGAGTTTAATATATTTGCCCTATGGCCTTCCGAATTCATCCAACCTTCAAAAGCCTTTTGGGCAGTAGAATAACCAGCGATATTTTCACCCGCACTTTTATACGTTATGCCAAATGTTTTCATCATATCAAAAGGGCTCCCATACGTTGGTGACGTATGCGAAAAATAATTTTTATCTTCCATATCTTTCGATTTTAATTCAGCAACTTCCATTAACTTAGTATCTACCTTTAATTCAGTAAACCCTGCTTCCTTTCTTGCTTTATTCACAAGATTTAATATTGTCTTTTCATCATTTGTTAAAGTTTCACTTGCTTTGTTTTCTAATACTGTATTATTTACTATATTATTAGTATTTGTTGGTGATATATACCATCCATTTACCATGCCAAAAACGTCGTCATTAGTTTGCACCAAATACCAATTTTTTATCTTACCAAGAGCTCTTAAATTGGTACCTTTATTTACTACCTTGACCACTCCATAATTCGTTCCGGGGCCACTTCTAATGTTTAAGCTATTAGTATTTACATAACAGTTATAAAACCCGGCATCAGTAATATAATTTACTGCACTAGTTTTTATTGGCATTAAAAACAATATAGTTATAAGCAAAAAAATCTTTCTCATAAAATTCATTCCTTTTCTATTTTCTTAACTATATTGTTACCCATTTTTTTATTTTTATTTTTGAAAAAAGAACCAACTACTTAGTTGGTTCTGATACATTTAAATACTCTTTTAATGCTGCTTGCAATATTTTAGAGAAATTAACATTATTTTCTTCTGCTATTTTATTCAACCATTGCGGAATTGTTAAAGTCTTTTTAACGGATTGCTCCTCTACTTCCATTCTAACTAATGGCATCCATGTTTTTATAAGCAAAACTTTTTCATTCTTTTGACAACATACATCTTCCAATTTCGTAGGTTTAGGGATTTTTTCGTTATCCTCTTCTAAATTATACATCCACAATCCTAAAACCTCTTCAGCGTTTTTTAACGCTTCTTCAGTAGTTTGTGCTTCAGACAAACATCCTGGTAAATCAGGAAAACTTATTGAAATTCCATCGTCTGCATAATTAAAAATAGCAGGATAAACATATGCGTTTTTCATAAAAACATCTCCTTATTTTTGAGGGGGACGAGAACTAGAATTTAATTCCCGTCAATTTTGAAATACTTTTTATATTATTTAATGTCATATCTTTAACTGGATGTGTTACAGTAATCTTATTATTATTTACTGTATGTATAAAATAATAATGATCACCACGTATATTTTTTAACTTCCAACCATTTTTCTCAAGTATCTCAATTACTTCCCTAGAAGAATAACTTTTCATTTGTACGTCCCCCTTATGAATATATTATAACACGTATTATTAATACGTGTCAACGTATATAAAAAATATTGCTACAATTTCTGTAGCAATATTTTTATTCTTTATATCCATAAAAATTATGCGGTGCTATGTAGTCAATTTTTCTTAATGCTCTTTCAAACCATCCTTTACCTGGTGCTGTTGGTGTGCAAAAATAAAGTGCATCTTCACCAATTATTCTGCTACCATTAAGTGCATCAGCAACTACTTTTTTTGTTGTTTCACTTACTTTAATTGTGTAATATCTTCCATCACTTATAGGACTAAATTGCTTTGGTGCAAATATAACTTCTTTTAATGTATTTGGAAATCTTGAACTTTGCACACGATTTAGTACTACATTTGCAACTGCAAGTCGTCCATTATAGTCGGAACCACCTGCTTCTGCTTCTACTATTCTTTCAAATATTTCAACTTCCTCTTCTGTGAGACTAAGATTAATTTCTTCATAATATATACTTTTGGTTTCCCTTGGTGTATCAATACCACTTCTTGATGTCACTACTTGTTTCTTTGGTGCTTGTGCACTATGTTCTTTAATAACTTTTACTTCAGTTTCTTCAGTAAAATCTTCAGATAACTCTTCTTCGCTACTCATTGCAAGTTTTACTGATTTTTCAATAACAAATTTTTGAGGTACTTTAACTTCAAAAAATAATGAGTGTATTAAAGCCGTTAAAAATAGTGCGACAAATGCTACGATTATTGCTAGTTCTCTTTTTAAAATAACTATCCCTCCTCGCATATTTTATATCACATAATTAAAATTATGTCAAATTAAGTTAAATAAATCAATTTTATTGACCACAAAACCAATTTGGAATATAATTACATCGAAAGGAATGGATACAATGGATAAAATACTTAATACACTTGAATATGATAAAGTTATCAAGCTATTAACACAAAATGCATCGACACCACTTGGTAAAGAATTATGTGAAAGTCTTGTACCTTCATATTCTTATGAGGAGATAAATGAAACATTAAAAGAAACAGGTGAAGCAGTCAATTTTACTGTAAAATATAATGCACCACCATTTTCAGCAATTCACGATATACGCACTAGCTTAAAGCACTCTGAGATTGCTTCTATGCTGTCAATTGATGAACTTTTAGATATTGCAGATACTTTACGTGGTACTATGACATTAAAAAAATATTTTGAAAATTCTGAAGAACCTACTGTTTTCTTAACCGACTATGTATATAACCTATATACCAATTCATCAATTTGCGATGAAATATATAGATGCATAGATAACAGTAATCACATATCTGACCACGCTTCTTCTGAATTATCCAAAATTCGAAATCAAATAAAAAGTGCTGAACAAAATATTAAAGAAAAAATAAATTCAATAATTAAAGGGCGTTCCTATTCAAAATATTTACAAGAAAACATCGTAACAATAAGAAACGATAGATATGTTATCCCTGTAAAACAAGAATACAAATCATCTGTGCCTGGTCTTGTTCATGACTCTTCTTCTACTGGTTCTACCCTATTTATTGAGCCAATTGAAATAGTAGAATTAAACAACAAAATACACGAATTATATATTGCGGAAAAAGTTGAAATCGAAAAAATATTAACAAATCTTTCTTCACTTGTATTTACTATTCGTGAAGAATTAGAAAGCTCACTAAGTAGCATAGCAAAACTTGATTTTTGCTTTTCTAAAGCCAAATTTGCTATAAACCAGAATGCTTTCGCCCCAAAACTTAACACTTGGGGATATATAAACTTAAAAAAAGCACGTCATCCACTTATAGATAAAAATAAAGTGGTACCTATTAATGTATATATTGGCGACAAATTTTCAACATTAGTTTTAACTGGTCCAAATACCGGTGGCAAAACCGTTACACTAAAAACTGTAGGTCTACTTACCTTAATGGCATATTCAGGCCTTTTTATACCATGTTCTGAAAATTCTGAGATTGCAGTATTCGATAACGTTTTTGCTGAAATTGGTGATGAACAGAGCATTGAGCAAAGTTTAAGTACGTTTTCTGCACACATGAAAAATATTATAAACATACTAAAAAACATCAATTCAAATTCTTTGGTATTACTCGATGAACTTGGCTCTGGGACCGACCCTGTAGAAGGTTCTGCCCTTGCAATTTCTATACTTGAACACCTATATAAAAACGGTGTAAAAACAATGGCAAGCACACACTATAGCGAACTTAAGACCTATGCTTTAACCACCGAAGGTGTTACTAATGCTTCTTGCGAATTTGATGTAAACACACTATCACCAACATACAACTTAATAATAGGTCTTCCTGGTAAAAGCAACGCTTTTGCAATTTCGGAAAAACTTGGTCTTCCTGAAACTATCATAAAAAATGCACAAACTTTTTTGACAACTGAAAAAGCAGAATTTGAAAAGGTAATCTCCGAACTTGAAAATGAAAGACATGAACTATATGCTCAAAAAGCAGAATCAGAAAAATACTTCAATGAAATTTCAAAATTAAAACAAGAACTTCAAGACAATACAAAAGAACTTGAAACAAAGAAAAATAAAATTATAGAACGCGCTCGTGAAGAAGCAAAAGAGATACTTCTATCCGCTGAAGAAGTTGCAAATGAAAGTATGCGTGAAATAAAAAATGCAAAAAAATTAAGCATGTCCGATATGGATAGAAAATTTAGTGAAACTCGTGGCAAAATAAAAAATCAATTAAAAAATAACTACAAAAATAAAACCACCGAAACCACTGAATATACACCGTTCGATATTCATATAAACGATACTGTTTATATTCCAACGCTTGACCAAGAAGCAACTGTTCTTTCATTACCAGACAAAGACAATATGCTTTATGTACAAGCCGGAATAATGAAATCAAAAATACATCTTCATAAACTGCGTCCAGCAAAAAAAGAAACACAAACTAATTCATCAAAAATTTCAATAAATGTTGAAAACAAAGCAAAAACTATTTCACCAGAATTAAACTTACTTGGAATGCATGTAGATGAAGCACTTCACACTTTAGATAACTACATAAACGACGCTTTAATTTCTAATTTATCGACAATTAGAATAGTTCACGGGAAAGGCGAAGGAGTACTAAAAAAAGTAGTCTGGGACTACTTAAAAACTAGCCCATATGTAAAAACTTACCGCATGGGTAACTTTGGTGAAGGAGACCTTGGCGTTACAGTTGCGGAATTAAAATAAAAAATGCGGATTTAATCCGCATTTTTTATTTCTACTTCTGTTATATACCAACTTTGCAAATAATGTACTTTCGCTCCACAATGCTCACAAGCATTCTTCATTATATCAACAGTAGCTCCGCAACCATGGCACTTTACTACATATATTCCTGGATGATAAGGATTTTCTTCTATTTCGTTTTGAACCAATGTACAACTTAACGTTTTAATACTCGATTTTACCTTATCTTCTACCATTTCTACTACTCTTATATCTAACTTTACTTTTATATTAATCCTTTTTAAGTCATCAAAAAAATAACTATAATCATCGTAATCAACTACATCAAAATCAATTACGTTTTTGTTCTCTTCTTTAGTTCCGTCAAAAAAGAATTCATTTAATTCATTATTAAAATTATTAAAAAATTTTTCTTTAGATATGTCATAGCTTTTAAGTGATTCCCAAAACTTTGCCTGAATTTGATTTTTCTTTTCTTTTTCAGCTAGTGCAATACTTCTTACATAACCCATTCTTAATGCATATAGCGGATAAAAAAGTAATCCCGTAAAAGCTAATGCTATTCCTAGTATCTTTAATATATCAAAAACAGTAAATGTTCTACCTGTAGTAATACAATACCACGAAGAAAGTATTAAACAAATTATAAAATCAATAATGAAAACTAAAATCTTTCCTCTACCTTTGTCTTTTATCACATAATTAGTATTAAGTTGTGCCCCAACTTTTTTATTCGAATAATCAATTGTATATATTGAACCACAATATGGGCAACCTTCCAAAAAATCTTTTCCGTTTCCCTTCATACCACAGTTCATGCATTCTATATCTTCTTCCAATTCCTTGTTAATAACAAAAGAATATAAAAGACTTGGATTAAAGTCTGTTTCAGCAAAAACTGGTGTACCATTTTTAAAATAAGTTTTATTTAAAATAACACCATTTTTTATATCATCATTTCGTGAATTATCCGAATTACGTTCACAAACACTTTCTCCATCTTTATATTTGGTTTTTATATTAATATTTTTATCTCGCAAACGTTTTTTATGAAAATGTTCAGTTACTGTAGCCATAATATCGCTTCCTTAATGATTATTGTTGTTATTATTGTTATTATTA
>JAFSUW010000023.1 GCA_017450465.1 Clostridia bacterium
ACAACTTGATGTCTAAAATGTTGTTTGGTCCTTTTTCGTTTCTTTGTCCACTTTCACCATAAGTTCCACCATTTGGATCTACTCCTGTTGCAAAACTTAAGGCAAAGTTTATATACTCTAAAGAGTTATTGATTAAACTTTCATTTAATTTATTAACCGATTTTAATTCTGTTAATATGTTTGTTATATCGGTTTTAAATGAGATTAGGTCTTCTTTTCCTTCTGTAACAAATTCACAAAGTTCATCAACTTTTAAGTTTTCTTCTGGTCTTCCATATTGCTTGCAAATGTTCTTTACTTCAGCCATTCTTCTCTTCTCAAGAGATATTACACTTGCAACTAATTCTTCTTCTTCCTTTGTCACAGCTTCTAGGTCTTTGACTCTATTCTCTTTTATCATATCGGTTTTATTCTTTGAAATCTTAAGTAATTCTTGATAATTTTTTAGCTCCTCATTAAATATTTTTTTCAATTCTTCCATTATATTACCCCCTTTAGTTTTGATATTACCATAAAATTTATTTTTATACAAATTAAAAAATGCATCCGAAAAATCGGATGCATCCCTTATTAATTTATCCCTCGTACACCACACATACCAATACTACTTTTTACCATTTCCGCTGTACTTTTAACATAGGAAGGCAAATGAGGCACATAAGCATGATATGCTGCATCATTTGTAACTTTATTCCTAAATTGCTGCAAATAGTACTTACTGTTTTTCTTTACCATTGTTGTAGCAATTTCATTGATGTCGTCTTTTGTAAGCTCTGGTAAATATGTAGTTCTAAACTCATATTTAATACCACTATTCTTTAGTATCTCTATGCTTTTGTAGATGTTATTCATATTTACTTCTTTGCCAACTACCTTGCTATATTTTTTAGGCGATGCCTTAATATCCATAGCAATATAATCAAGCAAATTATCTTTTAACAAGTCTTCTACAACTTCTGGATGTGTACCATTTGTATCTAATTTTATTTTATAACCAAGGGCTTTAATTTCTTTTATGAACTCTTTTAAATCAGGATTGCAAGTAGGTTCTCCTCCACTTATGCACACTGCATCTAACATATCACGACGTTTAACTAGGTAATCCATTACCTCTTCTTTTGGTACATAATTACCATCGCCTGAAATTAGTGATGGATTATGGCAGTACCCGCAATTAAAATTGCAGCCAACTAAAAATATTGCACATGCCATTTCGCCTGGATAATCTACTGTTGATAATTTTTCGTATCCACCAATTTTCATATTATGTCAGCTCCTTTGTGATTATTAGCCAATAACTAATCCGCTTTGACAAGAATTGTGGTTTTGACAAGGCAAACGAGCGAAAAAACCGGAAGCGTATGTTGCTATACGCTGAGGATTTTTGATGTGAAGTTTAACACCGTCAAAACTAAATTATTGTTAAAGCTTTCATATTAGTTTAATACAGATGCTGTATCATCCATAAGTTGTTCTTCTCTTACTACATATTTCTTTCTATCATAGTATTCTTGTTTCTTTCCTAAATGGAAGTTTTGTACTGGTCTTATAAATCCAACTACTCTTGACCATACTTCTGTTTCATGGCCACATGTTGGGCAATGTTCTTGTTCACCCTTTAAGTAACCATGTTCTTGACATACACTAAATGTTGGTGTAATCGAAATATATGGTAACTTATGTGTTTCAAGTGCTTTCTTTATTAATTTCTTAGCAATTTCTGTATCACTAATGCTTTCACCTAAATACAAGTGTAAAACTGTTCCACCTGTGTATGTGCATTGTAAATCGTCTTGTAAATCAAGTGTCTTAAATATATCATCTGTAAATCCTACTGGAAGTTGTGTTGAATTTGTATAATATGGGTTTTCTTTTCCTGCTGTGATTATTGCATCACCATATTTTTCTTTATCAAGTTTTGCGAGTCTATATGATACACCTTCTGCTGGAGTTGCTTCTAGGTTATATACATGACCTGTTTCTTCTTGATATTGTGTGATAATATCTCTTAAATAATTCATTACATCAAGAGCAATTTTTTGGCCTTCTTCTGTTGTTAAATCTTTGCCAATTAAGTTAAGTAATGCTTCGTTCATTCCTATAACACCAATTGTGCTAAAGTGATTATTCCAGTAATTGCCGAATCTTTCTTTTGTGCCTTTTAAATATCTTGCACAATAAGGATATAATCCTTTTTCTGTTTCTTCTTCAACTACTTTTCTCTTTATTTCAAGCGATAATTTTGCTTTATCCGCAACATTCTTTATCATTGATTTAAATTCTTGAACGTTTGTAGCCATATAACCTAGTCTTGGTAAATTGATTGTTACAACACCAATTGAACCTGTAAGTGGGTTTGAACCAAATAAGCCGCCACCTCTTTTACGAAGTTCTTTTAAGTTAAGTCTTAAACGACAGCACATTGAAAGTGCATCTTCTGGTGATAAATCTGAATTAATATAGTTTGCAAAATATGGTGTTCCATATTTACAAGTAATTTTCATATAATCTTCTACAACTGGAGAATTCCAATCTAAATCTTTTGTTACATTGATTGTAGGAATTGGGAATGTAAATGTTCTACCATGAGCATCTCCTTCATACATAACTTCGCAGAATGCTTTGTTTATCATATCTGCTTCTTTTTGGAAGTCACCATATGTTTTATCCATATATTGTCCACCAATGATAACTGGTTCATTCTTTAAGTTTTCAGGTATAGTAATATTCATAGTTAAATTAGAAAATGGACATTGGAAACCAACTCTTGTAGGTACATTCATATTGAATATGAACTCTTGAATTGCTTGTTTTACTTGTGTGTACTCTAATTTATCATAGTAAACAAATGGTGCACAGAATGTATCAAATCCAGACCAAGCTTGTGCTCCAGCTGTTTCACCTTGTGTTGTAAATGTTGAATTTACAATTTGACCTAAGAATGATCTTAAGTGTTTAGCTGGCTTACTATCTACTTTACCTGGTACTCCACCAAAACCTTCTGTAAGAAGTTGTCTTAAATCCCAACCTGCACAGTAAGCGCCGAAGAAACCTAAATCATGTAAGTGCATTTCTCCACTTTCATGTGCTTTACGAATGTCTTCTGGATATACTTCATTTAACCAGTACATCTTTGTAAATGCTTCACGAACATAATTGTTTAAGCCATTTATACTCTTTTGCATATTTGAATTTTCTTTTATTAGCCAATCTTTATCGCCCAAATATTTTGAGAACATATCGATTGTACCGCCAATTAAAGCGTTTGTCTCACGTGCTCCCTTTCTTTTTTCTCTATATAAAATGTATGCCTTTGCTGTTTTAGCATGACCATGCTCAATTAAAACCTTTTCTACTATATCTTGTATTTCTTCTACATCTGGTATTTTATCTGTAAACTGAGCTTCTGCAATTTTAACAACTTCACTTGCAAGATCTTCAGCTTTTTGATAATCCTCTCCACCACATGCATGAGCTGCCTTAAATATTGCTCTTGTAATTTTTTCTTGATGAAATTCTACTACTTCGCCATTTCTTTTACGAATTTGTGTTATCATTTCTTTATCCCCCTCGTAGTTTTTTATTTTTATCGAAAGTTTTTAGCTTTCGATTTTTTTCATTTTCAACTTGCAAAAAATATATCGGCATTTTTCACACAAGATTTAGTGTTTTTTTCAAAAAAATTCACAACATCTTGTGTTTTGCTGTGTAACTTAATTATATCGTTATGAGAAAAAAAAACAAGATTTAAATATCTTGTTTTCTCTTTTTTTCTCCTTTTTGCTCTCGTTTTTATAGATTGAGACTATAGCACTATTTTTTAGTTAAAAATAGGAAACAATGGTAAATAGTTCTCCACAGCATTTACCTAATTTGCAGGTTTTCAATCGTTCCTACCACTTCTACCACGTCTTTATCATCTGCATCTACCAAAACATCTACATACTGTTCATTGTGGCCTATCTTAAAGCCATCTTTCTCTCTATGTTCTAATATAACTTTCATTAGTTTGCCCAAAAACCTTTTCTTAAATTCATTTTCTTGAAAATTTGTGAGTTCTATTAACTTTGCTGCGCGGATATCCTTTGTTTCTTCAGAAATTTGCCCTTCCATTTTTTCTGCAACTGTGCCACGTCTTACTGAATAAGGGAAAACGTGTATCTTACTTAAGTTAAACTCTTTTAGGGCTTCATAAGTAGAATTAAATTCTTCTTCAGTTTCGCCCGGGAAACCAACTATTATATCCGTTGTAATTGCCACATCCGTAAAGTTATCACGCAAAAGTTTAATCTTATCACGTAGTTCTTCTACAGTATAATGCCTATTCATACGCTTTAGCGTTTCGTTGTTCAAACTTTGGATGGACAAATGGAAATGCTTACAAAGTTTTACACATTTTTTTAACCTATCTACTGTTTCTTCATTTATATATACTGGTTCTATAGATCCAAGTCGTATCCTAAAATCGCCATCTAATGCATCTATTCTTTCTACAACATCGGTAAGAGTAACCCCTGATAAATCTTTACCATAGGACGCAATATGAATTCCTATTATAACAACTTCCTTTACTCCCTTTTCAATAACACTTTTTACTTCTTCTACTATATTATTTATATCTCTGCTTCTAACGCGTCCTCTTACATACGGAATTATGCAGTATGTACAAAAATTATTACATCCGTCTTCTATTTTTATATATGCTCTTGTGCGCTCATTAGATAAAACGTTCCCCGCTTCCCAGAATTCTTTACAAGTATTTACGTCTATACTCTCATTAAAGGTATCTTCGATTATTTCTACTATATTTTTTCTATCTTCATTACCTACAATCAAATCTACACCATCTAAGATAGTTTTTTGCTGTTTTAATTCCTCAGCCATGCACCCTGTTATAATAACCTTTGCTTCTTTATTAGTCCTTTTTGCACGATTAATCATCTGCCTTGATTTTTTATCGCTCATAGCCGTTACAGTGCAAGTGTTTATTATATATATATCTGCCAAACTTAAAAAATCTACTATCTCATATCCTTTTTTACTAAACATTTGCTTCATGGCATCTGTTTCATATTGATTTACTTTACACCCTAAAGTATAAAACGCTATTTTCTTCATTTTATTTCTACCCACCTTTTAATATATGCTATTATAACACCTTTTCCGCTTTTTGCCAAACTAGACAAAAAAATAACAGCCGTATCAATTACGGCTGTTTTTTATCATAACTATTTTTTTATGTGCCAAACATCTACTATTCCTGAACCAGTGTTTATTTTTTCTTTATATGTAACCGACACATCTCCGCCAATTAGTGCACAAATCGAGCCTTTGCTTGTCATGGCTGGAATATAATGCGAATTTTTCTTTAACTCTACTACAAGTAAGTTTGAATTTTTATCTACAGTTTCTCTTGCCTCATCTAAAGTTGAATATGCGCGTATCATTTTTTCACAAGTACCCGCTTCAACTTCGTTTTTAGTGTCTTCATCTAAGGCAGCAAACAAAGTTATATTTGTATTTGAAACACTTTTATTTATGAGGTCTTTATAATCTGTTACCAAATAGTTCTTTTTATCTTCTAGTGTTGTTTTATCATTATAATGAAGCTTATTGTAATCTTCTTTCAATTCCATTGTTGCCAAATATTCTGGAGTTTTAGTAGTAGTTTCTTCAGCTTTATAGACTATTTCTTTTTTTGCTGTAGT
>JAFSUW010000001.1 GCA_017450465.1 Clostridia bacterium
AAAGGAGGAATTTTTTATGAAAAAATTAGCAAATCTAGTAAAAGGCGGAATAGAAACAATAATAATTGTTGTTCTATTAGTAGCAGTAGTAGTTGGTCTATTTATTGCAGTAATTCTACCAATGGTTACAAGTACAACTGATATGGAAGAAGATGTTACTGGTAATATGACAGATAATGCAGGTGAGTGGGTACAGGGCAATTTCTAGTATGGTTTTATTTAGCAAGGGCGAACAAAGTTCGTCCTTGCATAAAAGATTATGGTGTGATTGTTTATGAAGATTATAAGAGGTGGAATAGAAACAATAATGATAGTTGTTTTGCTAGTAGCAGTAGTAGTAGGCTTATTTATTACAGTAATCCTACCAATGGTTACTAGCACAACTGATATGCAGGAAAACGTTACTGGTAATATGACAGATAATGCAAATAATTGGACACAAGGATATTTTTAATTTTTGTTTGTATTATTTATTTCTAATATATAAAAGGGTGATAAATATGAAATTATTAAAAGGTGGAATAGAAACCATAATTGTAGTAGTTTTATTAGTAGCAGTAGTTGTAGGTTTATTTATTGCAGTTGTTATTCCAATGGCAAATACAACGGTTGATATTGGTGATGAAGGTATAGAGAGATTGGACGAGATTTTTGATTAATAAATTAATAAGTAGGTGGATATTATGAAATTAATTAAAGGCGGTATAGAATCTATAATTGTGGCAGTATTACTTATAGCTGTAGTAATAGGTTTAATAGGTACAGTAGTTATTAATATGACCAATAAGGGACAAGACACTGTAGGTAAGAGTGTTGATCGCTTATCAGCAGGTCAAGTAAAAATGCAATAATTTTAAGGAGTTTTTATGAGTGACAAATATATAAAAGCTGGTGGAATAGAAACCATAATAGTAGCTGTTTTAATGTTAGCAGTTGTTATAGGGTTAATAGGAACGGTAGTTATAAAAATGACAAACGCTGGTGAAGGTGCTATTACTAATAGTACTAATAATTTGCCTGGAAATCAGCCAGTAATGCAATAATATTATTTTGTGAGAGGGTTTTACATATGATGAAGAATAAAGCATTGAAAAAAGGTGGAATAGATACAATACTTGCATATATAGTGGTAGCAGTGCCATTGTTTTATGTACTTGTCTTTATGATAACAACTTTGTATCATTTTTCTATTCAGATGCATCTTAATCAAACATTAAAGGAAACTCTTATTTTAGCAAGTAGTTATGGTACATTAACTAATGGAATGATGGATTATCTTTGTGAAAATATTGCAAGTCTTCCTGAGTCAGATTGGGATATAAGGATTGCTGTAAGAAGGTTGACAGATGAAGGTAATGATTTTTATACTGCATCTGATTATACGACAACGATGGAGGTTAGGGATAAGTATGATATGGATTATGATAATGTTAGTGATATAATCGATAATCATTTCAATAATTCCACTAATCCAGAGTTAAAAAAAGGTGATTTATTAGCTATTGAAATAATTTCTCAACACGATGCATTGCTTGGTAAAATTTCAGAATTTTCTATTTTTGGTGGTTCCACAGGTAGTAGTTTAAAATATTCAGCATACAGAGAGGAGATTATAGCCAATGATCATCCATAATCTTATGTATATCTCCTCAAAGTTAAAACTCAAAAGAGGTTCGGGAATTGCTGTTATAGTTTTTGGTGTATTTTTGTTATTGGCTTTTATTTTCACTTCAACAAATTTATTAAATGCAAAATTTGTTGAGTATGGTTATAACAATTTGCGTGATGCGGTAATGTCAGCTTCTTCTGGCTCAGTAACACATTTGTTATTAAGTAGTAGTCAGAATACAACAACAATTGGGGAAACTAGACAAGCTACCGATATTACATATGACCCATATTTGCAACTTGCTTTGGGTTATATTATTAATTATGAAAATTCTTCTAGCCCATCTAATTCATCAACTATTGGTGTAGAAAGAAATAACTTTTTAAAATTCGATCACCAAAAAGTTATTACTTCTACATTGCGTTTGATAGATGATACAGTATTGGGTGGTGATAGATTATTATATGGTGATGTAAATCAGTATCAGGTAATAATGTTTTTCATTGAACCGGTATATGATAAGAATTATGTTAAAAGTTTTAATTTAATATATTATACAAATAAGAACGATCCGTATATTGAACCTTATAAAGGACATTTTATAAGAGTTGGGGAAGGGGCTAACTCTATGCAAGCTATTTACAATAGCTTAAATAGTACTATAAATAGGGTTGTAAATGATTATGTTGTAACGGAATTAGGTTTTCCTTCAACTAAGAGGTATAATATAAGATTAAATTCAGGTGATTTATCCGAAGAAGAACTAGTACGTTCTATGCAGACGAGACCGTATTATTTGATTGTAGTAAAAGATTTTGCTCTACCTACAATATTTAATACAACGACTCAATCAGATGGAACCATTAAGAGTGCCTTTGGGGTAGATAATAAGCTTTCATCTCCTATGTGTGCATTAAATGCGGGTAAGGTAGAAAGAAAGATAGTTAAAAAAGATTCAGGTGTTACAGTAACTTCAACATTAGATTCTGATCCAACACCTTATACATTTGCTTATTCAAATTCGATACGTTTTGATACTCAAGGTGGTAGTGGTTATGTATCAAATGTGATAAAAGAAGATGGTATAGCTCTTACGCTTCCAACATATAATGGTACGAAAACTGGTTATAGTTTTGCAGGTTGGTGTAGAACACCAGGTGCTACAAATGCTTCACAAGTTATTTGGGGCAATGGTGGAACAATGACCGCTTATGAAAGAGCTAATATATTATATGCTGTTTGGGTACCAAATACATGTAAGATAACATATAATTTGAACGGTGGCTCTGGTACGACACCGAGCCAAGTTATCAAAAATTATGGTGAAAATGTTACAGTAGCATCTGGCTCTGGCTTTAGCTATTCAGGATTTACATTTGCAGGTTGGGGATTATCTTCATCATCATCAAGCCCTTCATATTATCCAGGTGGTACAATAGGTAATGAAGTAACATCAGACATAGTTTTATATGCAGTTTGGAAAAACGATCTTAGTTATGTACCTGAAGGAAAAGTTAAAGTAACATTTAATTCAAATGGTGGTAGTGGTTATATGCCACAACAAGAATTCGATAGATTAAGTCCTGCAAGACTTACTGCAAATCGTTTTACTAAAACAGGATATACATTTGCTGGTTGGTCCATGAATAAAAACGGTGAAGTTCACTATTTAGATAGAGCAAATTTCACAGCTGCTACTGATTTAACACTTTATGCAGTATGGGAATTAGGAACTAAATATACGGTATCTTTCTTACCTAATGGCGGAACAGGTAGTATGGATTCAGTCCAAGTTACAGCTGGTAGAGTGTTTTATATGCCAGATTGTCAATTTACTAGAAATGGATATACTTTTATTGGTTGGTCAGAATCTTCTACAAATCGTACTGGTTTAGCTGTAGGGCAGCCGGTATCGGTAGCTAATGATAAAACGTATTATGCAATATGGCAGTATAATGGTGGTGGCGGCTATATTGGTGGTGGCTGGGGACCATTCGGTAGTTTTTGGCAATAATAATAAATGTTAAAGGGCGAACAAAGTTCGCCCTTTATAGTATAAGGAGAAGAACATGAATATAGCAATTTTAATAATAATATTTATAATTTACACAATTGTAGCGGTAGGAGACTGGAAAACAGGTCTTATATCGTTATTGCTTAATTTTTCTATACTTGGTTTATCAATAGTTTATACAATAATAAATAAAGTACCACTTAATTATACTTTAATAAAGCTTTTGATTTTTGTTCTACCATTTATTATAATTGAAACAGTATATCAAATATTTTTCAACAAAGAAAAAGATGATGAAAAGTTTTTGATAGGTGGGGGAGACATTTTACTATTTACATCAATGTCTTTGGTACTTAATGTACTAGGTATGATGATAATGTTTTTCTTTTCAAGTTTGTCAAGTTTAATTGTGTCATTAATATTTAAGACCAAAAGAATTCCATTTGCACCCTTTTTGGAGTTTGGTTTTTTTATGGCAATATTGATAATGGCATTTATCGTATATGAATAAAAAATAGCATTCACATATGTGAATGCTATTTTTTATTCATATACGATAAATGCCGAAGGTAAATATCTGCCGTTTTTTGTGCCATTTGATGATTTTGTTTGAATGTCTTTATTGTAGTACATGATAGAAGAAGAACCACCGTCTAGGGCTGCGGCATTTACTGCACCGTGTTCAAGTAGTATGTCTTGGCAGTCTTTCATGGTCGCTCCAATACTGTGGAGTTGACGGCCGTCTATTACGAGCATTAAAACTGTTCCTGTAGCGGTTTGACCAATAGCAGTTCTTGGGTGAAGACCGTAACCACCATTACCAGATTTAATTCTTTCGTTTTTATTAACAATCAGTTTGTAAAATGGTTCTACAGCATCACGAATGCCCAGTTCTTGTATTTCTTTTTTTGTATATGTTCCAACAATTAAGTTATCATATTTATCAAAACCAACAATATCATACTTTGAATAACCTGGGTCGTAAACAATTTTTCCGTCTTTTATTAAAATTCCTACAGGGTAGGCGGCTTTACCGTGCCCACCTTCGTCTATAAAGCCACTGCCATTTATACCAGCAACAGCATTATTTTCTTCAACAAGATCTTTTAGGAATTCGCCACGTGTTCCATAGTATTTACTTACTGCAAGTTTAACTTTGCTTGGATTACTTATTTTTAATAATTTTCCAACATAGTTGTTTTCTTTAATATCTATAACTTCGATAGTATCCTCAGCAACATAGAAATTAAATGTTTCAGAATTGTCTTCAAAGTCTTCAGGTACATTTGTACTCATAACTTCGTTAATTGTTTCTTCATCGAAGAACGTTGTAGCAAGCCATTTATGCGTGTAAGTAGTCATGGCAGTAGCGATATATAAGTCACGCAAATCACGAAGTGGTTTAAGTGGCACATAAAATACTGTAGCAACTGAAAGTACAAATACTATAAATAGTGCAAGCAATACTGTAAAAGCGTAAGTTATAGGAGATTTTTTTTCTTTAGTTACATAAAATTTTGTTTTTGAATGTGCATTGATAAATTTTGTGTTTTCTTTTTTATTATCACTAAAGTCTTTATTAAATTCATAAAATAGTTGTTGAGCGATTAAATTTGATAGATAATAATCTTCAACTAAAATACGAGATTCACCATCATTTATTGTCGTTTTTGTTCTAATAATATCTTTACTAGTATCTAAATTTTGGTTTTTACAAGCTTTTTCAATACCACGAATAGTTTTATCAAGTTTTTTCCAATTACAATTCTCGAGCAAAAACTGAATGTCACGTGCACGCCAGTAAAACTCACCATTATAGGCCTCAATTTTCAATTTTTCTAAAACGTCGTTGTATTTTTTTATCATGGAGTCTTTTACCTTTCATTAAATTTAAGAATAAAATCCTAAATTTTATATCGTCAAAATTTTATATATTTATTATAACATATAAATTAAAATTAGTGGAAGAGGTTGTGTTAAAATCTAATTTGTAAAAAAAGCCATAATATGATAAAATACGTCATGAGGTGAAAAAAATGACTCAAAAAATTCGTATAGGCGATAAATATATTGGCGGTGGAGAGCCAGTTTTAATACAATCTATGTGCAATACTGATACGCGTGATGTAGTAAAAACTGTAGAACAAATAAAGAAACTTGAAGAAGCAGGTTGCGAAATAATACGTGTTGCAGTTTTAGATACTGAGGCAGCAAAGGCAATAGGTGAAATAAAAAAGCAAATAAATATACCAATTGTGGCTGATATCCATTTTGACTATCGACTTGCGATAGAATCTATAAAAGCAGGTGCTGATAAAATAAGAATAAATCCAGGTAACATTGGGAGTATAGATAATGTAAAAGCAGTGGTCGATGTAGCAAAGGAATATGATATTCCGATACGAGTTGGCGTAAATGGTGGTTCACTTGCAAAAGATGTGCTAAATAAATTTGGTAAAGTTACTGTAGAAGGTTTGGTTGAAAGCGCATATGACAATGTGAAATTGCTTGAAGATTTGAACTTTAATAATATTGTTGTTTCACTTAAAGTTTCTAATGTCCCTATGACATTAGAAGCATATCGGCTTTTAGCAAAGAAATGCAATTATCCATTACATATTGGTGTAACCGAAGCTGGAACTTTAATTGGTGGCACTATAAAAAATGCGTTAGGTATAGGCATACTGCTTACTGAAGGTATAGGTGATACACTTCGTGTTTCGCTTACAGCAGACCCAGTAGAAGAAGTAAAGGTAGGTTGGCAAATATTAAAAGATTTGGGCTTAAGGAAACATGGTGTAGATTTTACTTCTTGTCCGACTTGCGGAAGAACAAAGGTAAATATGTTACCTATTGCTGAAAAGGTTGAAAAAGCTGTTGAAAATCTAGATAAGAATATAAGAGTAGCGGTAATGGGGTGTGCAGTAAATGGCCCAGGCGAAGCCGCAGAAGCAGACTTTGGAGTTGCATGTGGAGATAATTGTGGACTTTTGTTTAAGCATGGTGAAATCATAAAGAAGGTAAAAGAAGAAGAAATAGTTGATGAGTTGTTAAAACTAATAAATGAATAACGGAGGAATAGTTATGAAAAATGCGATATATGCAGGTTCGTTTGACCCTTTTACAAATGGCCATTTATATGTACTTTGTCAAGCAGCGAAGATATTTGACAAGGTATATGTTGCAATATCTGTTAACCCAAATAAAACGCGTAGAACTGATAAAGATGTAATGAAGGAAGCAATGGAAAAGGTGTTTGTAAATCACGGATTAACAAATGTAGAAGTTTTAATTTTTAATGGTCTTGTTGTAGACCTTGCCAAAGAAAAAGGTGCGGATTTCTTAATAAGAGGTTTAAGAAATGGTACAGACTACGAATATGAAGAAAACATGGCTATAATAAATAGCAAAATTTCTGGAGTTGAAACAATATATTTTAGAGCTGGAAAAACATCGCATATAAGTTCTTCCGCTGTAATGGAATTAATGCAATATGGCCGTGATGTTTCAAAATGGGTGCCAGAAGAAATACTTGAAAAATTGAGGTAATAAAATTGGAAACAAAAATATTAACAACGAGTAAAGAAGATTTAATAATAGCAGGGAATATAATAAAAGCAGGTGGTACGGTTATATTTCCTACAGAAACAGTATATGGTTTGGGTGCTGATGCGTTAAATGCTAAGGCCGTAAAGAAAATATTTGAAGCAAAAGGTAGACCATCGGATAATCCACTTATTGTACATATAAGTGATATAAGTAAACTTGAGGGTTTAGTAACCAAGGTTACTGAGAATGCTAAGAAACTAGCAGATGCGTATTGGCCAGGACCTATGACTTTAATATTAAATAAAAAAGATATTATATCAAGTGAAGTAAGTGCGGGGCTTGATACGGCTGGCATTAGGTTACCTAAAAGTGAAGTGGCAAGGCAGTTTTTAGCTGAATGTGGTGTGCCGGTAGCTGCACCTAGTGCGAATTTATCGGGTAGTCCTAGTCCTACAACATTTAAGCATGTTTATGATGATATGTATGGCAGGGTTGATGCAATAATAGAAGGCGAAAACTGTGAGGTTGGCCTAGAGTCCACGGTAATAGATGTAACAGGTGATGTACCAGTTATACTTCGTCCTGGAGGAATAACTCCAGAAATGATTAAAAAGGTTTGTGGGAACGTTAAGTTAGCTCATGGTATAGATGGTGTAACAGATGAAATTAAGCCAAAATCACCAGGCATGAAGTATAAACATTATGCACCAAAGTGTGATGTAATATTGCTAGAAAAAGAGGATATATTATCTGAAATTTTAAAACATGATAAAGAGCAAACAGTAATTCTTTGTTTAGGTGAAAATGTAGAGAGGTATAATGGCTATAATGTAATAAATTTAGGGAACACTTATGATGAAGTCGCCACTAACCTTTTTGCATCATTTAGGAAATGTGATGAGCTGGGCTATAAAGTAGCATTAATGGAAAAAGTAAAAGAAGAGGGTATAGGAATAGCAATAATGAATAGAGCCAAAAGAGCATCTAAAAAATAATTTTTTAGATGCTCTTTTGGCTGTAGGGGCGAATTATGTTCGCCAGAAAAATTTATTTATTTCCATATGCAACATGTTCTTCAAATGTTTTACTAAAATAGTGTTCGCCATTTCCCTCTTTTTTTGTTCTGTAGTAATAATAATCGTGTTCAGTAGGGAATAGTGCAGCTTCAATGCAAGATTTACCAGGTGAAGCAATAGGAGTAGGAGGAAGCCCTTTATATAGATAAGTATTATATGGTGAATCTACTTCAAGGTCTACATATAAAAGACGTTCTTTTTGTTTATCAAGTAAATACTGTATAGTCGCGTCTATTTGTAGTAACATATCAATTTTTAATCTATTATAAATTACACCAGAAATCATAGGACGTTCTTTTTCAACTTTTGCTTCACGTTCAATCAAAGAAGCAATAGTAACAATGTCTTTGATAGACATATTAAGTTCTTCAGCACGTAATCTATATTCTTCAGTAAATACAGTATCAAATTCTTTAACCATAACCTTAATGATATCTTCATCAGTATAACTTAAAAGCAAATTATATGTTTCAGGGAATAAAAAACCTTCAAGACGCCTAAAATCTCCCGGTTCGTCAATGTAATCATAAGGAAGTTCAATATTTTTAGCGGTTTCTAAAAAACTGTCTTTTGTAGTAAGTTCTTTTTCTTCTAAAAGTTCTGCAATCTGTGTTACAGTATATCCTTCAGGAATAGTGACATTTATTGATGGTTCAAAATCTTTGCCTTTTAGCAGGTTTTGAAGAATAGTTTCAAAAGTTATAACCCCAGGTTCAAAATTATAAACACCGGGACGAAGCTTATTTGCTGCGTCTTTTTTCTTTATGTATTCCACAAAAGCAAACTCATTTTTTATTAATTTATTTTCATGTAGAATTTTGGCAATCTGTTTAGTGTAAGCACCAGAAGGAATCTCAAACTCCACAGGATTTTTAAGTTTTACCGTATCGATATTCTTTATATAAATACCAATAACGCCAATGATAATAGCAACAAAAATAACAATTCCAAGTTTTATATATTGTTTATAGTCCATAATAATTTGTCCTTTCATAAATTTGATAATGCAATTATACAATTTTTGATATATGTTTACAAGAACAAAATTCTGTAACGAGGGACAGGCTTGTCAGAAGGGACGGGGGCAATTGACCACAATTATGTTGCCTAAAAAATTAAGCTAAATAAAGTAAATTAGCAAAAGTATTAAATATTTTTATCGATTTTATGTTGAGCAAGATGGCATTTTATATAGTTAAAATTAATATTTAAATTGTTAATTTTTTAAAGACAAAAATATTGTCAAATTGTTATAGACAAATTGACAATAATGTTATATTATATACTCGTTAAAAAACTAATCGGAAAAATTTTCTGGTTAAATTAGAATTATAGGAGGTAATATTGATGGCACATAAGTACGTTTACTTGTTTAGCGAAGGAAACGCAAACATGAGAGAATTACTTGGTGGTAAAGGTGCAAACCTTGCAGAAATGACAAACATCGGTCTTCCTGTTCCACAAGGATTCACAATTACTACAGAAGCTTGTACTCAATACTATGAAGATGGTAGAGAAATCAACGATGAGATCAAAGCTGAGGTTACACAATACATAGCAAAACTTGAGGAAATTACAGGAAAGAAATTCGGAGACAAAGAAAATCCTTTACTCGTATCAGTTCGTAGTGGTGCTAGAGCATCAATGCCTGGTATGATGGATACAATCTTAAACTTAGGATTAAACGAAGATGTTGTAGACGTTTTAGCTACAAAATCAAATAACC
>JAFSUW010000024.1 GCA_017450465.1 Clostridia bacterium
GGCAGATAAAATAAATTTGTGTAGAATTCCTAACTGCGTTGTTGTCATTGTTTCAGCTATTTTGACTATTTCTTGAACTATGTCAGCTTCTGGCACATTTCTATCAAATAAAAAGAGTTGATACGCCTCAATTCCTAGAGCCTCAGCTAATTTTGGAATTTTAGCAAAACTAATATTATTTTTCCCAGTTTCAACATACTGTACCGTTGTTGGCTCACAGTCTATCTTTTCAGCTAACTGCTCTTGACTTAAGCGTGCTAAATTACGAAAATACCTAACTCGTGCACCGAATAATTTTGAAAATTCTTTGTCCATAACACCTCCTAACTTAACCAGTATTTACAAAAATTAACACTGTATAATTAGGTATGTTTATGGTAAATATAAGCCATGAGAAAAATTATAATTTTATTTCTTCTTATATTTATTGGCATTCCAGCACATGCCGGTAATTTTGAATATAGATACGGTAGGTGTAAATATGTCTATCATCCACATAGTGAGTCAAGCTATCAGCATGCCTATTGTTCAATGAATGCCGGAATTGAAGAATACGAATTACCTAGTAGGGCAAGGGTTGACTGCTATATTCCCAACAAGTATGTATGTGAACTTGATTTTGCGAATAAAATTTATGAAATGTTTGGGCAATTAGCTTGGTATTCATTAGAAACAGGTTTAAAAGGTAAAGGTGTAATTATCCTTGATAAAAAATATGAAAAGAAACAGATGTACTATGTTGAAAAAGCAAGAAAAATGGCAGAGGCATACGGATTTGAAATTGAAGTTATAACGGACGATATACTTAACCTTGATGAAAATGGAAAATGTCCGTACAAAGATTGCAAGTGTAATAAAAATAAAGGAGATTAAAATGGTTATATGGAAATGGCTTTGTAAACAGAATTTATTTATAAAGATTATAGGAATACTCTTATATCTGTGTTTATATGTCTATGTCATTGATATAGTTATAACTGCATTTGCAAACGCTAAAAATGGCAGTACAACACTTAAGCGTGAATTATGTTGTTTAATAGTTTGGAATGTTCTTTTTTTAATGTGTATGCTGTTAGACAATGATGTATCGGCAGAATATTTTATTATAGGCACTATTGGTCTTTATTTTCCTACGTTTGCAATATGCCATGGTGTTATTATTCCAATGATTAATTTCTTAAAAAGAAAAAAACAAGAAAATGAATTGAAAGCAGAAAACTACAAGATGGTAAGACAAGCAGAAGATTTTATTAGAGATTACTTTAATAAAAAAGATGATGAATTCATTAAGTCTAAATTTAAAATTGCAAAAAATATTCCACTTGATAATTGCATTAACTTTATAGTGGATGTTGAAAATAAAACTTTTACTTTTTTTACATCCAGTTTCTGCTCTACTGCATATCACAATGTAGTTGATGATTTAATATATAAAAGATTTAATTTGAGAAAACTTCACGAAAGTACAATAGATATAAATAGCTTAAAAGAAGAAATTTACAGTAAATTAGAAAGCAAAACATATAATTTTAATGAATGCAAAGTTTATAGTTTTAGTGATTTAAACAGAGTTGAATTCATTAATAAATCAAGAACAGATGAAAAAAGAACATATACAATGGAAAGCAAAGCGGGCAATGCTCTTTTGGGGGCAGTTGCCGGAAGTATGTTAAGTGAAACAATATTTAATGAATTTGCAACAGCCGGAGCTGTAATTGGTGCAAGCGGAGAGCGAAAAATTACTGAAAATGTAGAAAAAAGTACACATATTGAACTATGCGTAAATGTCTATTTAAACGATATTGATAAACCTTATCAAACTTTTACATTTAAAAACGAAAACAAATTACGTGAGTTTATTGGTGCATTGGAATACATAAAGAATAACAAATAGTAACAGGAATATTGTTGCAGACTCTTTTATCATAATAATGGTGAAGTTGAGGAAAATAGCACTTTATGATATAATTAGAGTGTAGAAATAGCAAACACACACCGCCAACTTTATGAATGGTTAGGAGTAAAGCGGTCAATGGCTTAGTGACGGAAACGTAAATTCCTAGGTCTGTTTGATGATAGAAGTATGACTATCCCACAAGGGTTAAGTCTTGCTGTCTATCGGAAGAACAGGCTTAATATATGAAGAAAATAGTATCTTCTTTTGTGGTTAGTGGAATTACCATTAGTTTAATTAAACCTAAGCAAAATTTCAGTGTTGAAGATAACAAGAAGTATCTTGCAAAATATCTTTATAAACTCTTAGAAATGGGGTGTAGCAAGTAAATTGTACTATTTTGAGTTTTGATGTATTCTTATAAACAAGGAATGTATGCTATGTCAAACAAGAAACAAGATTATGGGAATAAGGCAGTTATATATGCTCGTGTTTCGTCAAATAAGCAAGAAAGAGAGGGGTATTCAATCCCAGCACAAATTGAATTGCTGAAAGAATATGCAATAAAAAATGACTTTGAAGTTATTAAGATTTTTCAAGAGGCGGAAACTGCTAAAAAAGCTGGTCGTACACAATTCAATGAAATGCTAAAGTTTTTAAATAAAAATCTTGATATACGGAACATTCTTGTAGAGAAAACAGATAGGCTACAACGCAACATAAAAGACTATGCAACATTAGGCGAATACAAACATATAGCAATACACTTAGTTAAAGAGGGGCAAGTAATCTCTAAAAATGCGACAAGCCACCAAAAGTTTATGCATGGCATGAAAGTCTTAATGGCAAAACAATATATTGACAACTTATCAGAGGAAGTAATAAAAGGACAAACGGAAAAAGCAAAAGAAGGCATATATCCCTCAACAGCACCTCTGGGTTATCTTAATGCCGATAATGGACATGGAAAGCGTATTATAGTTGTAGATGAAGAAAGAGCACCTTATATAAAAAGAGCATTTGAATTATATGCTACTGATACTTATTCATCATTAGAAATTTGTAATCTAATGTATAAAGAGGGTTTGCGAAGTAAAAAAGGTTGCAAAGTATCTAAATCAACATTTGAAAGAATGTTTAAAAATAACTTTTACATAGGGAAATTTCAATATAGCGGTTATATTTGCGATAAAGCTCAACATGAAGCTCTTATTGATGAACATACTTTTAATGTCATTCAAGAACGGTTAAATGGTATAAGTAAAGCAAAAACACATAATGTAGAATTCTCATATCAAGGGCTTATTCGTTGTTCTATTTGTGGCGGAATGCTATCACCTGAACTTAAAAAGAAAAAGTATATATATTACCGTTGCAATGATTATTATAAAAAAGGTTGCAAAAAGAAATCTTATATTAATCAAGATGTAGTAGATAAAAGTATTTCAGATATACTAAAAAGTTTTAAAATCACACAAGTAGTTTTAGATGATGTTTTAACTTGCATTAAAGAACTACATAAAGCAAAGAATGAATATCAAGAGCATACTAATTCTCAGATAACAAAACAAATTACTACTTTGCAAAACAGAATAGAACAATTATATGCTGATAAATGTGACGGTAAAGTTAATGATGACTTTTGGGTAAAGATGAATAAGAAATGGCATGCGGAAAAAACAGAGTTAATAAACCAGTTACAGCGAATAAATAGAGCTGATGAAGAATTTTATAATATGTGTGAGATGTTGTTGAAGTTTTGTAAGAATGCACATAACATGTACTTAAATGGAACAGCAGAAGAAAAACGATTTATTACCTCAACAGTTATCTCGAACATTACTTATTATGACAAAAAACTAGACATAGAGTTGTTTCCAGTGTTCTATATTTTATCAGATTTAATAAAAGAAGAAGATAAGAAATTTAGTACTCTCGAACCGACTGAAAGCATTGATTTTACTAACAAAAAAGACCCTAAAAAGGGTCAATTTGTAAATGGCGGGAACTATGTTGTTAATCTCGAACTTTATTTAGATAAACTCAAAGCCGAATTATCAGAAAAAACATCACAAAAAGTAATTTTCATGTTGAAGTTTTTACAAGAAAGAAAAATTGCATAAAATTACAAATCACACTTTTAATTGTTATGTCCAGTCAAGTACACTTGATTGAACTAATTTTTTAATGCAAAAATCCTATAAAAATCACGTTCAAGCAAGTGTAAAATTTTGTAACGGACGTTCAATTAAAATAGTTGACTTTCATGAACGTATAAGTTATAATAAAAGTATAGAGAACAGAAAAACAGGAGATAAAAAAATGAAAAATCAAGAAATCAGAAACACAGTAGCAGAACTTCAAGACCTTTATGCTAAAGCAGATGAATTAAAAGCTCAAATTGTAGAACGTGAACAAGCTATTAAGGATGAAATGGACAACAGAGAATTAGAAGTTTTAGACTTGGGCAATGTTATTATTAGATTTACAAGCATTCTTTCTAATAGATTTGATACAACAGCTTTCAAAAAGTTACATACAGACCTATATAATACATTCATTAAGCAAGTAGCAAGCAGAAGATTTGTAATAGCATAGGGTAACCGCCCTATGCTAAGGGCAGAAAGTGAGTAAAAATGGCAGAAAATAAAAAATTCGGGTATATAAGAGTCAGCCATAAGGACATGAACCTTGAACGTCAATTACAAGCAATGGCAGAATATGGCATAAATGAACGTGATATATTTGCCGACAAACAAAGTGGAAAAGATACTAACAGACCGCAGTATCAAACACTTAAGCAACATTTAAGGGCTGGGGATGTAGTTGTAATTAAGTCAATAGACCGATTAGGACGTAATTATGACGATATTAAAAACGAATGGAATGACATCGTTAATAATAGAGAAGCTGATATTGAAGTTATTGATATGCCAGTACTGAACACTACTAACAAGGACATGGCACTCATGAATAAAGTCATTACAGATGTTGTACTTACTTTACTGGGATATGTTGCAGAACAGGAAAGAACTTTTATTAAACAAAGACAAAGAGAGGGCATTGACATTGCCAAAACACAAGGTAAATTCGCTAAAGCAAATAAAATACAAGCACCTAATAACTTTAAAGAATTCTTTGAAAAAGCTGCTAAAAGCGAAATAACACACACTCAAGCAATGAAAGAATTAAACCTTAATAAAACCACTTATTACAGAATTGCTAAGGAACTGGGATTAAGCACAAATAAAAGACAAGTTGGAAAATAATTAAAAGTAAAAGACTGGATACCATTTGTATTCAGTCTTGTTTATAAGTGATATGAAAGTATTTATAATTATCCGATTTGAATTGAAGTGTGTTCACGAAGTGAACTGAATTATTTAAGACACTTCACAATTTAATCAAGCAAAATTAACGAACTGCATAAAGCTATAAGTACGATAAAAATTGAATATTGCCCTATTATGGATTTTAGCGTATTGTATTGTAATACATTTATTATTTTCTGATTTTTGCAGATTTTTCAAAAATTCATATTAAAAATGTTATTTGTTATAACTTGTATTACACAGACTTTACATAAAAATACCGTAATTGCTTACGGTATCTGATTTATGGCAAATTATATTAAAAATAACATAAGTATAACAATGTAATACACTCTTATCTTTCATCCTCGTAATCGTAATTGTAAGCCTTATACATCTCTCTTGTATTGGTTTTTGCTTGTAACAATTCACTTTCAAGACTTCCATGAACAGTCATATCACCAGCAAGAAATAACGGAGCGTTAAGTATTGCTTTACTTACTTTATCCCCAACGGTTAAAGGTGTAATTTTCGTTGCCATTCCTAACCCATGACCACATGTTAGGATTAAAGCATTTATAAAATCCACTAATTCAGACCTCAACATCAATGTTACCGGTTTAAATCCTTTACGATAGCCAATAAATACAGCTGGGTTAATGTCCTCTTTTAGTGCTTGTTGCAATACCTTATCAACCCAATTACTTATATTTATTTCGGGATGAAATTTTGCCATGTCTTTTAATCCTTTTATTGTATCCTCTGATAAAGTAAAACTCTTAATAGGTCTTTTTCTACCGCTATTGCCCAGTTCAGGGCTAAAATCGAATTCTTTGTTTGTCATTTTAGTATTCCCTTTCATATCTTCAATTAAAAATCTAACCTCATTTAAAAATTAAATTGATTAAATTATTAAAAGGAACATTTAAAAGAGGAGAAACAAAAATATGACTACTAGTAGAAGTATATCCTTTACTGATAAAGGAATTAAGGCAATAGAATTTCTTAAAGAAAATTCTATAAATGTAAGTAATTACATTGAAAAATTGTTATTAAACGCAGTTGCAGAAGATTTTAGCGTAAATATGAGAGGAATTAAAGAAGATGTTTAGACGTAAAGTTATAGGTTATACAACAATGTCAGTAAGGGTTGACGACCTTACCAAACTTAGACAATTAAAGGCTATCGGCGTTATTACAAGTATCTCTGGTTGGTTACATTTCCTTATCACTAAAGAGATACAAGAACTAAAAAAACGTAACATAGTTAAGAAAAGAGAGAATTTAGAGGATAGAACAATGAAACTAACAGATGATGAAAGATTAGAAAAATACATAAATAATTACAATGATTACATGGAGAGTCTGGGCTATTCACCTATAAGTGATGATAATTTTGAAATCATAGCGTGGGAGAAGTAAGCAATGGTATATAGTAGAGATTGTGCGGAGCTGAAAACATATACCTTTAGATTAACTGCAATGATTAAAGCCAGTTCAATACCTAATGATATTGTCAAAATTATAATAAATGACGTGCTACCATATATTAGAATGCCACTTGCTACATATCTGCGTAAATCAGATATAGAGAAAATAAGTTATTTTATAGGAGCAGTATGTGGCAGAATGGAGTCGGAATTATTAAAACTTGGTATAAATCCTATTATAATTGACAGATACAAGGATGTAATACGAAAAATCAAACTATAACTGCATTTTTAAGTCTTAAAGTAAGGAGTATGAGGGCATTTGCCCTCTCTCTTAAAATTAACATTTCACATTTAAAATTTTACTGATAATTTCAACCTTTTCAGAAATTAGAGGAGTATCAAACTCTGTAACAGGCGATAGAGGTATATTTAAACCCATTTCAAAATTAAAGCAATAAGTGTCATACTGCGTCCAGCAATTTTTCAAAACTTTTAGGGGTAACACTGCCTATGCTTAAACTTTGCTTAAAACCATAATTATTTATTCAAATTTGAGGCAGATAAAATAAATTTGTGTAGAATTCCTAACTGCGTTGTTGTCATTGTTTCAGCTATTTTGACTATTTCTTGAACTATGTCAGCTTCTGGCACATTTCTATCAAATAAAAAGAGTTGATA
>JAFSUW010000025.1 GCA_017450465.1 Clostridia bacterium
ATTATTGTTATTTGATGAAGAACCACCAGAATATGAAGAATACCCTGAAGAAGAAGAATAGGATGGTGGATACACTAAAGAAAATACTCCAGCAATAATTGTTACTCCTTTGGCATATTTATCTAACAAAGTCGCATTTAATATTATCTTACCGCCAATATCAGTAGCATAAGCTATATCATTTTCTATTGCATTATCGTCTAACACAATTTTTTCTCCATTATATTTTGGATCTATAAGTGTCAAACCAGTCTGAGTTCCTTCTAAATTCCAACCTTTAATTAATTGAGAATAAACTATATCTATATCGTCTGGTGAAATAGCATAATATTGCTGCAACTTTCTACAATTAAACCATACTACCAATTCAGCATACGTCGTAGGTTTTTCCATAACTATTCCTCTCCTTCTAATTCCAAATATGTAAATTCGATATTTTGGAATGGTAAATTTATCGCTTGTATATGATAATATCCATTATTCTTTTGCTTTGTATAATGATAATCTCTAAGAGCCGTCGTTGTAAAAAATAAGTTATTCGGTTTCTCACTTGATAAATATTTACTGTATTCTTTTATAAAATTACTAATGTCAAAACAATAATAGCCATCTTTATCGGATTTATTTGAAGCAAGCACACCTTTATATATCATACAATTTGCAATATGTTTTTGTTTGTTCCTTTGCTCATCACCATAGCAAATGGTATCACCCGAAAGAAGTTGTATATATAAAGCATTGTTTTCAGGATAATCCGCAAGCTCCTCTAACACATTTTCTTTAACATAAATTTTTAACTTCGTCTGAGGAGTAATACAAATAAACTCTCTATGAAGTTTTATAATCTGAGACTCTAACGGAATTTCGGTGCTGTCCACCTTTAAAACAAAACATTCAGTATCATATATGTATTTTAAATTAGGATCTTCTACTATTAAACTTTGCATATTTGGCACATCACGTGGAATAATCGGCAAAGCATATTTATCTATTAAATTAGGATGCATATTTGAAATATATTCAAAAACCATTTCACGATTATTGTAATCGACTTTATAATTTTTATCTTTATATAATTCTTGTTGCAATTTACATGTGTAACTTTTATTAGAATTATATGTCTTCTTAACAAATGGGCAGCCCGTTTTACACAAATATAAATATCCACAATTAGCACATTCATCATTAAAGCCCACATCGCCATGAACTTTAGCAATTTTATTTGTAGCCGTTTGCATTATCTTATCTACTTCATCGGTATAAATATTGCCATAATAAAAATCTGGATGTTTTTGCCCTCTTACACACGAATAAATATCTCCATTTCGCTCAAGTAAGAAAAATTTTGTACCACAATTATTACAGTTAGTACAATAATCAGGACCAAATTCAGTAAACCAAGCATTATTTAATCCATATTCTAAATCTGTTCCTTCAAAAGCTTCATGAATTTTATGATAAAAATCAACTTGTTCTTCCTCTGTAAGTGCAGTAAGCAACCCATTTGAATTATATTCAAAACCAATCATAAAATTAAAATCATTCATATTAAGACAGGTATTTTCATGCAAAAACTTAATATCGCTAATTATCTCATCTATTTTTTCATAATGTTCCTTAAATATTGTTGCAGAAACTTTTTTATTGTTTGGTATATATTCTAGTAGCTTTATATTTTCAAGAATTTTATCTAAAGTTCTTTTGTCACCTTTCGTAACTCTAAATTCATCATGAGATGAAAATGGCAAATCAAGACTACCACTTATTGAAACATTAAACTTTTTTATTGTGTCTATATGTTTTTCAATGTCATATAAGTTTGTTTTTATATGAGGACTACCTATCTTAAAATTACCATTTAATATTAAATTTCTATTATCTTTATAATACTTATCGATATAAGCAATAACGTTATAAAAATCCTCAGCATTAAGTGTTGTTACCTCACCACCATGAAGTGAAATATTAAATGGTATGATTTGTGAACTCTTAAACTTGTCTACCGCAAAAGCAAGCGTTTCAAGTGGAGAATATCTAGTTTCCAATTCTTTTGTATTATCCTCCAAATAACAATACTTGCACGCCATATTGCATGCCATAGTTGGAACATATAATAGATGTATATACTTATAATTGTTCATTTGATGTGTACCTTTCTATCCTTGTTGGACTATTTTTAAATGCTCTTTCATTTACATCAGTATGTGCTGGTATCTTAATATAATTTAATGAACCACAGTTTCTAAATGCCGAGCTTCCTATTTCAGTAACAGACTCAGGCACCGTTACAGCACTTAAATTATTACAACCATAAAAAGCATGTCCGCCAATCCTTGTAACTCCATCCGGTATTACTATACTAGAAAGATATGTATTTTCAAAAGTATTTCCACGTATTTCAGTAATTCCAGGAGGCAATATAATATCTTTCAGCCCAGAATTTTGGAAAGTCTCTCCACCTATTGAAATAACTGATTCTGGTATTTCAATGTAAGAAAGCGAACTACAACCAGCAAATGCACCACCGTCTATCTCTTTAAGGCCATATGGCAGAGATATTTGTGATAAATTTTTACAATTACGAAATGCACTACCACCAATTGTTTCTACATTTTCTGGTATTACTATATTTTCGATATTCGTACCTTCAAAAGCACTACCTCTTATACTAGTAAGATATCTAGGTAGTTTTATCTCCTTTATTTTTTTCATATTGTAAAAAGTCTTGCCACGAATTTCAATTACTTTTTCGCCTTTATATTCATCTGGTATCTCTACTACTGAATCATTAAATAAAGCTAATGTATAATACCTTACTAAATAAGAACCATTAACTTTTTCATAAATAATATGAGGTTTTGCAAAAACTAGAAGACATATTAATAGTGTAAGTGGGATAATAATAATACTTTTTAATGTTCGCTTTGGTAATGCATTTTCTTTGGCACTTGCAATAATATATTCCATATTATCGTCTGGTCTTGCTTTTAACTCTTTTTTAATAAAATTAACAATACTAAAACTGCTTGCGACTTTAATATATATAAATATCGCAATAATTTCTATTAACGCACAAAGCGGATAATTTTCATGATAAAGGCAAATGTATGCAATGACTAAAAATGTAATTAATGCTAATATAAACCTTGCAATCATTAACTTAATTGCACTTTTCTTATGGATTAGTTTAGAATCTCCAACTGATTCTTCAATGTATGCAAATAAAAAATCATCTAATTCTACATATGGCTTACTAAACGCACTTCTTTCTATTTCTTTACCACAATTTATACAGAATTTTTGCTGTGGCAATACTTCTTTTCCGCATTTTAAACAAGTATCTTTTGCGTTTATTTTTTTAACTACAATCTTACGTTTTATATATTTAAAACCAGAAGTTAATAAAATTGCTAAAATAATACCTACTATAAATATACTCAGCCAAACAAAATAAAAATAATAATTACGGTCTTCTGTTAAACATTCTGCAATGATTATTGAAAAAAAGAACCCCCACAGCACTCCAAACGTAACCCAATTCTCAAATTTACTTCTCTTTTTAGCCATAATAAAACTCCTTTTTCTTTTGTTTTTTATAAAATTATTTTACAGTTTTTAATTAAATATGTCAATTTATAACTAAAAAAGGGCGATTAATAAACCACCCCTAGAACATTATTTTATTTGTCAAATGCTGGGTTAAACGCATAGAAGTTTTTAGAATTTAAGTTATCCTGTACTACCCTTAAACTTTCACCAAACCTTTGAAAATGCACTATTTCTCTTTCACGCAAAAACTTAATTGGATCACGTACAGCCGGGTCATCGGTTAACCTTAATATATTATCATAGGTTGTTCTTGCTTTCTGCTCTGCTGCCATGTCCTCTGATAAATCTGTTATTGGGTCACCTTTAGACTGAAAATATGCCGCCGTAAACGGATCTCCTGCTGCGCTTGCTGGATATACTGCATTTGTATGGTCAACAAAATACGCATCAAAACCTGACTTTTTTATTTCATCTATTGATAAATTTTTAGTTAGCTGATGAACTATTGCGCTTACTATCTCAAGGTGTGCAAGTTCTTCACTACCTATATCAGTGAGTATTCCTTTTACTTCTTTATAAGGCATTGTATATCTTTGTGAGAGATATCTCATTGATGCACCAAGTTCGCCATCAGGGCCGCCTAGCTGACTTAAAATTATTTTTGCCATTGCAGGATCTGGTTTTGTTATTTTTACAGGATATTGTAATCTTTTTTCATAGTTCCACATATTAGTTTGCCTCCGTTTCCCATGGCCATGGATTATCTATCCAAGTCCATCTATTATTTGTATCTACGTCATATGCTGAAATCGGGCCATACTTTTTTACATATTCTTTCATATATTTTTCTCTTAATTCTTTTTGTTTTTCATAGTATTCTAGTGCCCTTCTATCTAAAGGATGCGTATCTAAATAAATTTTTACATCGTCAATCGCAAAACTTGCTTCTTGTAATCTTTTTAATGCTTCATCTTTCTCACTCATGCTTCTTCACCTCTTCTACCTAAAAAAGGTAAATCAAGCTCAGGAAAAATTGTTCCTCTATTTAAGGCAACATCATTACTATATACTTTATTCCACTTTTGCATTGGCACATAACTCATTGCAAGTGGCATATTATCTATACAATTATTTGGCATTATACTATTTTCACAATCTATGTTTTCCATATCCATAATTTGTTCAAAATCTTTATACATTCATATTACTCCTTTCTTTGGTTGTCATAATATATAATATGACTGTTAAATTTTTTTGTGTTATTTTTTATGCGCTGATTACATAATTCTCGGGCTTAATGCTTGAAAAAAGTTGATACATAGCCATTTGTAATTTTACATAAAGTGTGGCTAATGCCCCCGTCCCTACTGACAACCCGCGATTTTGTGCAAAAAAATACCGGCCCTTTCGGGCCGGATTTAAAGCTCTATCTGGCGGAATTCCGGAGCGGAAGCAAGTTCAAGCATCTCAGAGCTATACTTCCAGGGGTACTTCGTTGAGTGCCGCTGTTCTTTTTTTGTTTCTGAATCGAAAAACATTTCTCGGCTTTGCACAATTACTTCAAAATTGATATCGTACAGCTGGAGAATTAATTTGATGTCCCGATATCCGTTTTCACGGGGGTTCGCTATACGGTCATCAATTTCCTCCAAGCCAAAATTCATCTGTAACCAATGGGACGCCATGTAACAGTCATCCTCATTTTCTACAATGATTTTGAAGCCGAATACGTCGGAGAGTGTTCTTTCCTTTAGGAGTTTACCAAGTATTGACGTCATACTCTTGATGCGACCTAATACTCGAAAACCTTTTTCTTCAGGAAACTGCTGTTCCAGATGCTTTTTTATTAACTCCATCTCGCCTTTACGATACACACGATCCTGCTGAATCGAATGCACCACTTCATATGTTATATAAAAATCTATGTCCTCATTTGTTATACCTAATTCCTTTCTGAATTTCATGAAGGCCGCTTTAAGGCCTAGGATTTCTCTTTCCGTGACTGCCAAAATTGCCTCACTTTCTCCTGGGTAATTGTTTGTTTACCCTATTTTGCCAATATGCGTACTTTTGTATTATACCACCTTTATGTTAACAATGCAAACTGCAAGAAAAGAGGGTGGACAAGCCACCCCTTAATTAGTGTTCTTCCTTTCCTTCTACCGTGAGATAAAAGTATTTGCCGGATTTCTTGGAACTTTTCGATACTTGCATCTTGCCATCTCGAATGTCGAGCATAGATGTATAAACGCAGTCTTTCAGCACCTTGCCGTCTTTTCTTATTAATCCCCAAAGGTTCTCTTTCTTGGACTGATACACGTCGTAGTGTCTATCGTAGAAAAGTTTATCGTACTCAAAGGGGATTATAACCTTATCATCAGGTCCTACCACACCCATCTTGCCATTTTTAACTGCAACAATCGTTTCGCTGTCTACGTCGTACATGACTTTATCAAAGGTAAGAGAAGAAAAAAGTTCACCGTTGAACTTTCTGATAGTCGTTTTTTGCTTCATGTCTCGTACAACAATAAACCGATAGTCGTCGTCTGAACCCAAAAAGAAAATTGCCTGATGGTCTAACGGGATGATTTCTTCGCCATTTTTGTTGATAGCAGCCTGAAGTCTTCCTTTTTCCGTTTCAAGGTAGACAGTAGCTACTGCCTCGCCACTACTTATACTCTCAAAGTCATCTACGTCGTCATACTTCGGCGGGAAAAGTTCATTACCATTCTCATCAATGAAGGTCCATTTTTCTTCACGCATCACTGCAGCAAAACCATTGCAAAACGACCTTGCTACATCGTATATTGCTTCACAAATTTTTTCACCTTCATTTGTAAAAAAGCAAAACTTTCCATCTGTACCCGCACGAACATAGCCAGTGTCGTCGAATATTGGTGCTATTTCACCCTCGTTTTCAGGAGGCGAACAGAAAATATCATATTCGCACGGCACCAGAATGTTGCCATACAAATCAGCTATCCCGAGTTTGCCACCTCCATCAGTTATGATGTGACCGTCCTTTTTCGTTACCAAAGAGCCATAGTCACTTATGCCGATTGCCGTTCTGGTGTTTTCGTTTACCAAAACATAGTTATCTTCATCGTTAAGGTACAAACGGAAACCACCCGCAAGATGTGCCACAAATTCTAGTTTCATTGTGTAATCCTCGGTGCCTGATATTTCACCGATTCCTTTCTTAGAATTTCGATTTATTATATCATTGTTTATATATTATGTCAAACGTATATGACCGATGTGGACATCGGTCACTACAATTTCTATTATATTGATTAAATTTTGAAAAAAAAGAAGGCGAACAAGTTCGCCCCTACACTACAATGTTTCTTTTATTTTATTTAATAATGCCTCTTTTATTTCTTCAATTGACATATTCTTAAACCTACAACCAGCCGCTCTTTCGTGACCACCGCCACCAAAACCTGCTGCCAAATCTGATACATTAAAATAATTATTTGACCTTAAACTTACCTTGTATTCCGTTTCGTCTTTTGGCTTAATAAATATTCCTATTTCAGCTCCTCGAATATCACGTGCAAAATCTACCATTCCTTCTAACTCTTGTGCGTCAACATTGTACTTCCGTAATTTTTCTGGTGTTAATGTAAGTATCCCTACCTTACCATCTAAATCCATAGTTAATGTAGATAACACTTCACCTAAGCACTTTGTTCTTTCTACTGTTGTTTCATAAAACAATTTTCTTGTTATATTACTTATATCTATACCTGTTTTTAATAACTCCGCCGCTATCATAAACGACCTTGGAGAAGTATTTTGATGCTTAAATCCACCCGTATCTGAAACTATTGCAAGATATAAAGTTTCGGCTATCATGCTTGATATTTCAATATCTGCACCTTTAAGTAGTAAATAAACAAGTTCACCAGCAGCTGCTGAATCTGGCTCAATATAGTTTAGGTTTGCATAGTTATCATTTGTTATGTGATGGTCTATATTTATAGTTCGTAATGCTTTATCAAATACTTCTTCACAAACTCCCAAACGTTTTTTATCGCCACAATCAATTGCTACAGCAAGATTATACACGCGACTGGTATCAAGTTCATTATAAGTCTTTAGCCAAGGGGCCTTGTCTGTTAAAAAAGTCATGTTTGATGGACAAAACTCTACATATGCCTCAACATCTTTACCTATACTTTTTAATGCATGTCCCATTGATAAAATGCTTCCTATCGCATCACCATCTGGGTTTTCATGCACAAATAAAACTATATTATCTTGATTCTTTAGTTCATTAATTATCTCTTGCATAACGGCCTCCTAAAATTACATTAGTATTTTTAATAATTCATCTAACGTTACTGTTTGTTGTTCACCTTTTTCCATATCTTTTATCGTATATTTATTTTCTTTTATTTCGTCATCACCTATTACTACTACATATGGTATGGACAACTTATTAGCGTAATTAAATTTACCTTTTATACTCTTTTGATTGTAATATACTTCTGTATTTATTCCTTTTTCTCTTAATGCTGAAGCAAGTTTTATAGAATAACTTAAATCTTCCGTCATTGGTATTATCATTACCTTTGCAAGTGAACTCTGTTTTGGAACTATTATACCTGCTTCCTTAAATTGATAGAACAACCTTGTTAAACCAATCGAAACACCAACACCTGGTAATTTTCTATCAGTATAATATTCTGCTAAGTTATCATATCTTCCGCCAGAACATACACTACCGATTTTTGGATAATCATTTAATACTGTTTCATAAACTGTTCCAGTATAGTAGTCTAGTCCTCTAGCAATTGTTAAATCAATTTTATAATTTGCTTCTGGTAAGCCAAAATCTTTTACGGCACGAGTTACGGCATCAAGTTCATTTACACCAGTAACAAACAATTCATTTTCTATGTTTAATGCCCTTAATTTTTCAATTGTTTCACTACAACTTCCGTCTATTGTAACAAATTTTAAGATTTTATCTATTGCTTCATCTGTTACAGATATTTCTTTTAATTCGGTCCTTACACCGCTTTCTCCTACTTTTTCTAGTTTATCAATTACTCTTAAAATATCTGTAATATTTTCTGAATAACCAAGACTACTAAAAAAACCACCAAGTATTTTTCTATTATTCATACGTATTGTGAAATTAGTAAAACCAAGTCTTTTGAATACCGTATAAATTATACTTGGAATTTCTGCATCATTCATTATTGAAAGTTCGCCATCGCCTATTATATCTATATCGCATTGATAAAACTCTCTATAACGACCCTTTTGTGGCTTTTCTCCTCTAAACGATTTACCTATTTGATATCTCCTAAATGGAAAAGCAAGTGAAAAATAATTTTGTGCTACAAACCTTGAAAGTGGTACTGTAAGGTCAAAACGAAGCGATATATCATTCTCACCTTTTGTAAATCTATAAATCTGCTTCTCAGTTTCACCACCTGCTTTTGCAAGTAAAACATCTGAATATTCTATAATTGGTGTATCAAGTGGTATAAAACCAAAATTTTCATATGTATCTCTTATTATATCTTTTATTTTATTAAACTCTACTTGGTCGGCTGGAAGTAATTCCATAAAGCCAGGTAGTATTTTGGGTTCAACTTTATTCATAATTATTCCTCCTATTCAATTAATTTTCTTCCCTTTACTAATGTTATAAAGAACAATATTGCTGATACTAATACTATTGTTGCTCCTGTTGATGTTTCTAAATAATACGATATTATTAAACCAGATATACTTGAAAATAGTGAAAACAAAACTGATAGTAATGTATATTGTTTTAAGTTCCTTGATACGTTTCTCGCTGTTGCCGCAGGTAGTATTAAAAGTGAATTTATTATTAATATTCCTACCCACTTTATTGCTATCATTACTACTACCGCAAGGACTATAACAAAAATTAGTCTCATTATATCTACATTTATTTTTCTACTTCGTGCAAGTAATGAATTTAAACCACCTAAAACCATTTTGTTAAAGAATATCATCCATAATGTTATTGCAATAACAAATGTTATTATAAGTAGTAGTATTTCTGATGGTTTTACAAGTAGTATATCTCCTATTAAAAACTTTGAATAGCTACTAAAATCTCGGCCAAGCGAAAGTAACACTATTCCTAGTGCTATCGCACTTGACGAAAATACACCAATTATTGTATCTGTAGATATCGTTCTTCTTTTTTCTACAAACCATATACCAACTGCGAATATTATCGCAAATATTATCATTGAATACATTTCTTCCATTCCTAATATTACCCCTAGCGCTATACCCGTTAGGGCGGAATGTCCTAAGGCCTCCGAAAAGAATGACATTTTATTATTAACTACCATACTGCCTAAAAAACCAAATAAAAGCCCTGTAAATATTATTGCTATAAAGGCATTTTTCATGAAGTTTGTGCTAAGCCAAGCAAATGGTAGAACTGTATCTAGTATTCTATAGACTAACGCCATAATTATTCCTTCCTTTTACATTTTTTCAATTTATTATAGTATATTTAAGCGATTTTGTCTAGTAGCGAAACAAACTAACGTTTCCTCAATATTTGAACTGTTTGTATATTATGTAAATTTGTGCTATAATTATAGTATCCAATAATGAAATCTATGCACGACTAATTTGTCAGCAGAACGTGGCCACACCCCCCGGCCAAACCATTTTAGTCGTACAAAAAACAAGGAGAAAGAAAAATGAAAACATTATTGAAACTCGGCAAAGGTATCCTGACAGGAATCGCAGCGTACGTTTTCTTATCGCTGATATACGAGATTACCCTCGTTTTTCTCTACGTCGGCGGAGACTACGTCGGGAAGAGCATGTTCATGATCCCGCTCCGCATCCCGGGGCTCGCATTTGAATTCATCCTCTTCGCTCTCCCGTTCATCTGGATTGCAATCCTCGTGGCTATTGCCATTGGGATCCTCGCCATTGCCGTCCTTGTGCTCATGGACTGGCTCGATGAAAAGCATCCTGAAATCATCGACTGGCTCGAAGACCACACTAACCTCCGCTAACCCTGGGGGTTTTTTGTTTTAAAATTAACAAACTATTGTTTAGGTGATTGTAATGTAATTACAAAATTCGTAGGGGCGAGTCGGTCGTAAACGACGAAACTTCGACCAGCCAAATGTAGGGGCGAGGATTATAGCCCACAAAATCATCAACTCACCTAAACACTAATTTATCTAAAATTTCATATAATGAATATTGTAATGTCTTTTTTATTGTAATAAAATACTACTGAAAGGATTTGATTATATGATTAGAGTTGCTATTGTTGGTGCCACCGGTATGGTTGGCAGAATGTTTTTGAAGGTTTTAGAGGAAAAGAAGCCAAACGTTGATGAATATGTACTATTTGCATCTAGTCGTTCGGCTGGAAGTACTGTTCATTTTATGAATAAAGATTATATTGTAGAAGAACTTACCGAAAACTCTTTTGATTCTGGTTTTACATATGCTCTATTTTCAGCAGGTGGAGAAACTTCACTTAAGTTTGCTCCTATTGCAGCTTCTAAGGGCTGCACAGTTATAGATAACAGTAGTGCTTGGCGTATGGAAAAAGATGTGCCACTTGTTGTTCCTGAAGTAAATCCAGGAGATTTAGCGATACACAAAAACATTATCGCAAATCCTAACTGCTCTACTATTCAGGCAGTTGTTGCATTAAAACCACTACATGACAAATATAAAATTAAAAGAATTGTTTATTCTACTTATCAAGCAGTATCTGGTGCCGGGCAACAAGGTTATATGGATTTAGAAGATGGTATAAAAGGAGTACCACCTAAAAAATTTCCTTATCCTATTTTTGGCAACTGTTTACCTCATATAGATAAATTTTTAGATAATGGTTACACCAAAGAAGAAATGAAAATGATTAATGAGACTCATAAAATTTTACATGATGATACAATTAAAATTACTGCTACTACCGTTCGTGTACCTGTTTTCTATGGTCATAGCGAATCTATAAATGTAGAATTTTATAACGATTTTGACTTAGATACATTAAAAAAAGATTTGGCTAATTTCCCAGGCATTATCGTTAAAGATGACATAGAAAATAACATATATCCTATGCCTATCGATGCAGCTGGCACAGACGAAGTATACGTTGGTAGAATTAGACGTGACTTTAGTGTAGACTATGGTGTTAACTTATGGGTTGTAGCTGATAACATACGTAAAGGTGCTGCAAGTAATGCGGTTCAAATTATGGAGAAACTAATTGAAAAGGAATAAATTACAAAGGAGGGTTTTAAATGAGTAAAGGTTTAATAAGCATTGTAGTTCCTTGTTATAATGAAGAAAAAACTATTAACCTCTTTATGACTGAAATATCCAAAATTGAAAAAGAAATGAAAGAAGCATTTAATGTTAACTTTGAATATATCTTTGTTGACGATGGTTCAAAAGATACCACTGCAACTATATTAAAAGAACTTGAGCAAAAAATAAGTAATTTTAACTATATTCTTCTATCTCGTAATTTTGGAAAAGAAAGTGCATTATATGCCGGTTTAAAGGCCTCAAAAGGTGATTATGTAGCTGTAATGGATGTAGATTTACAAGACCCTCCAGAACTTTTAAAAGAAATGTATACTTCTATAATAAATGAAGACTATGATTGCGCCGCAACAAGAAGGACAACTAGAAAAGGTGAGCCAATTATTCGTTCAATTTGTGCCCGTATGTTTTACAAACTTATAAACAAAATATCTACTACAGAAATTGTAGACGGTGCAAGAGATTACCGACTTATGAAAAGAAACATGGTTGATGCTATACTTTCAGTTTCAGAATATAATAGATTTTCTAAAGGTATTTTTTCATGGGTTGGATTTAAAACTAAATGGCTTGAATATGTTAATAAGGAGCGTGCTGCAGGAGAAACAAAGTGGTCTTTCTGGAAATTATTTATTTACTCACTTGATGGAATTGTTGCATTTACCACAGCTCCTCTTGCTATTTCTTCAGTTTTAGGACTTGCCTTTTGCATTATCGCATTTATTATGATAATCTTTTTCTTAGTCAAAACTTTAATGTATGGTGACCCTGTAGTTGGTTTCCCTACACTAATTGGTACTATATTACTTGTTTCTGGTGTACAACTATTCTGTTTAGGAATTCATGGGCAGTACATTGCAAAAACATATTTGGAAACCAAAAATAGACCTATATACATTGTAAAAGAAAAATCGAATAAACTACAAAAGGATTGATTATATGATAAAAAAAATATATGACCTCGCACTTACATATTTTAATAAATACAAAAGGCCAATTTTATACTTATTTTTCGGTGGCCTTACTACTGTTATAAACGTAGTAGTATATGCAATATGTGCACGAGTTTTTAATTTACCAACAATACCAAGCACAATAATCGCCTGGATGTTTGCCGTTTCAGTTGCATTTATAGCAAATAAACTTTGGGTATTCGAAAGCAAAAATAAAGCAGTATTTAAAGAACTTACTAAATTTTTTGCATGCCGCATTGGTACTGGTACATTAGATGTTATAGTTATGTTTGTAACTGTTGACTTACTTTTCTTTAATGAAATTATTATGAAACTTATCTCGAACATTATTGTTATTATATTAAATTATATTTTTAGTAAATTAATAGTATTTAAAAAATAGAGTACAATTTGTACTCTATTTTAAGTTTACGGTTATTCCTATTGGACAATGGTCACTACCCATTACCATATCATATATTTCTGGCTTTTCTGTTTTATCTATCATGTTTTTCGAAACAATAAAATAATCTATTCTCCAACCTACATTCTTTTCTCTAGCACTTCCCATATAACTCCACCATGTGTATTTATCTTTAGTATCAGGGTATTTATTCCTAAAGGTATCTATAAAACCTGCATTTAAGAGTTCTGTAAATTTTCCACGTTCTTCATAAGTAAAACCAGCATTCCCAATATTTGCTTTCGCATTTTTTATATCTATTTCTTCATGAGCAACATTAAAATCTCCACATACTACAACTGGCTTTTTTTCTTCCAATTTTTTTAAGTATTTTTTAAAATCATCTTCCCAAACCATTCTATAATCAAGGCGCGATAAATCACGTTTTACATTTGGGACATATTCATTAACAAGATAAAACTCATTAAACTCTAGTGTTATTACACGCCCTTCATGGTCATGTTCTTCAATTCCAAGTCCATAAGTTACATTTAATGGTTTTATTTTTGTATAAATAGCAGTACCAGAATACCCCTTCTTTTCTGCTGGATTTATGTAAGTATAAAAACCTTCAGGATTAAAATCAATTTGCTCCGGTAATGCTTTTACTTCCTGAAGACAATATATATCTGCTTTTTCGTCATAAAAGAAATCTGTAAAACCTTTTTTTAGTGCTGCTCTAAAGCCAGCTACATTCCATGATATTATTTTCATATTATTTTCTCCTTTGTTTCATTATAAATAAAATATACTTTTTTTGCAAATCATGACCACCCGTAAAACGGGTGGTTTGTACTGCGGCTATAAGCCTTATTACTAGCCAGCGTCTCAAGGCGCTGGCTTTCACTTTGTTCCAGCCACTTTTGCTCTTATTACCTTGCTTGACCCTTAAAAGGGTCTTC
>JAFSUW010000026.1 GCA_017450465.1 Clostridia bacterium
AATTCATCGAGTTCGCTTCAAGATGGTGCGAAATACATAATAGGAAAAATGGTAGATAGTGATGGCGAGCTGGTGGATAATGATAGTAGCGTAGTTAACTGTGTTGGTATGCAGTACACTAATAATAGCAGGGCAGTATGGATATGTAGTGGTAATGCAAGTGATGGATATCAACTCAGAAATGAGGCATCCGGAGGCACTTTAGCAATACATCCTACAACTTGGGAACTTTGCTCATCATCAACTTATGGTTATTATACGGGCTGTTTCCTTGACGATTATGGTAGGTTATGTATAATGACTAATTATGATAATAGTCGTCAAGTAAGTGGCGGTGTGTATAAAGAAGTCCACTAGCCTATGTCACTGGGGACGGGGGCAATGACACAAGTTATGTAAATAACAAAAAAGCATTCTAATCGCAACTACTGCAATCAACCTCCGAAACTTATGTAAAAAAACAGAGATAATTTCAATTATCTCTGTTTTTTGTGTCAAAGGGTGTCAAAGGGGACGGGGGATTTGACACGGGTTATGCAAACCATTAAACGGCTAAATAATCTGAATTGGTAGCATTCAATTTTAAGAATTATGTAAAAAGAGATTAAGGAAACTTAGTCTCTTTTTTTATTCAAAAAATACATTCTTTTCCTGTTGACATTGGGAAATCAAAATTATAGAATTTAAATGTTAAAAAGGAGTGAAATATATTGAAACTTAGCAGTATGGTAGTTGGCGTGTTGGTTGTAGGCATTATACTAATGTTCATTTTGCCGATTCCTGCTCCAGCACTAGATATTTTACTTACAATAAATATTTCAGCGTCTTTGGTAATATTGTTAAATACGATATATGCTAAAGGCCCACTTGAGTTGTCAATTTTTCCTTCCCTTTTGTTAATAACAACAATGTATAGATTGGGTTTAAACTTAACCTCAACAAAGTTAATACTTGGTTCAACTGATGTTGGAACAGATAAAGCTGGTAACGTAATTCAAGCGTTTGCTAATTTCGTTGCTGGTGGTGATATGGTTGTAGGTTTCGTTATATTTATAATAATAACAATAGTAAACTTTTTAGTCGTAGTAAAAGGTTCTGAAAGAGTATCAGAAGTTGCAGCAAGATTTACATTGGATGCTATGCCTGGTAAACAAATGGCTATAGATGCAGATTTGAACTCTGGACTTATAGATGAGGCCGAAGCAAAGGAAAGAAGAAATAAAATTCAGCGTGAAGCAGATTTCTATGGCGCTATGGATGGTGCTGGTAAATTCGTAAAAGGAGACTCAATTGCGGGTATTCTTATTACTTTTGTTAACATTATTGGTGGTGTAATTATTGGTGTTATGAGTGGTATGGGTGCACTTGATGCCTTAAAACAATACGCAATGCTTACTATAGGTGATGGTTTAGTAAGCCAAGTTCCATCATTTATGATATCAATAGCAACAGGTATTATAGTTACAAGAGCAGGTGCAGAATCAGACTTAAGTAGTGATTTCTTAAGACAGTTATTCCAAAACTACAAAGTTCTTTATCTTGCATCAGTTGCTTGTATAGTACTTGCATTTATGGGATTACCAACATTACCATTTTTAATTTTGGCAACAGCATTATTCTTTGCTGGTAGAAGGGCTAAGAGAAATGAAAAAATTGCTACTGCAGAAGGTGTTAAACAAACTGTTGAGCAAGCAGAAGCACAAGATATTCGGAAACCAGATAACGTTGTTACATTACTTCAAGTAGACCCAATAGAACTTGAATTTGGCTACGGAATAATTCCTCTTGCAGATTCAGCACAAGGTGGAGATTTACTTGATCGTGTAGTAATGATTAGAAGACAACTTGCTATGGAACTTGGAATGATAGTTCCAGTTATAAGACTTCGCGATAACATACAACTTGCACCTTATGAATATTCTATAAAAATAAAAGGTGTAGAAGTTTCAAAGGGAGAACTTCAAAGCGATAGTTTACTTGCGATGGATCCAGGTACTGCAGAAGGTGGATTAAAAGGTAAAAAGACAATTGAGCCGGCTTTTGGTCTTCCTGCTGTTTGGATATCGACAAAAGATAGAGATAGTGCTGAAATGAAGGGCTATACAATAATTGATTTGCCTTCAGTTGTTGCAACACATTTAACGCAAGTTATTAAAAAATACGCATATCAATTGCTTGGCCGTCAAGAAGTGCAATCGTTAATAGATAATGTAAAAGAAACAAATCCTGTAATAGTAGAAGAATTAGTGCCAAAGCTACTTTCTGTTGGTAAAGTTCAAAAAGTTTTATCAAATCTTCTTCGTGAAGAGATATGTATAAGAGATATGGTTACAATACTTGAAACATTGGCAGATTATGCTCCACTTACGACTGATACCGATGTTTTAACGGAATATGTAAGGCAAGCGTTATCTCGTGCAATATCGCAAAAATACATAGAGAAAAACGGTAGTAATGGTGTAATAACAATAGATCCAACACTAGAGCAAGAGCTTGCAGGTGCAGTGCAAAAGAGCGATTTTGGTTCATATATTGCAATTGCTCCTGAAAAGATGGAAACTATATTAAACAATTTATCAGAGCAAGTTCAAAATGCTGCGGCTACCGGAGATCAGCCAATAGTTCTTACTTCGCCAGGACTTAGACCTTACTTTAAGAGAATGGTAGAAGGGGTATTACCAAATTTAATAGTATTGTCCTACAATGAAATTGATGCAGATGCTAATATAACTGCAGTAGGAATGTTAACAGCATAGAATAAAGGAGAGATTAGTTAATGAAAATCCGTCGTTATATCGCAAATAATGAATCAGAAGCATATTTGAAAGTAAAAATGGATTTAGGAAACGATGCAGTTATACTAAATACGCGTAAAGTAAAAAGGACTGGCTTTTTAAGGTTTATTAAGCCACCACTTGTAGAGATTTTGGCGTCTTTAGAGGAAGAGGAAGACGAGGGCCAAAAGATTGTTATGGAAGACCCTAAAGTAAAAGAACTAGAAGATAAAGTAAAAAGTATGGAAAATATGATTGAAAAGATATATAATCAAATAACCGCTGAGCATAGCGGCAAAGTATCTAACAACAATCAAATTGTTATGCCAACTACAAAGATATATGATGTAATAGTAGAAAATATGCGAAATAACGATGTTGATGAAGACACAATAACGACTATAATCAATAAATTAAAAGAACAGGGACTTGATGAAAGTTCTAACGTAAATGAAGTATTTACTATGTTTAGGAAAGAAGTAATAAGAACACTAAAACAACCAACAAGCATAACGCTTGAAGGCAATAAAAAGCCAAAAGTTGTAATGTTTTTAGGACCAACAGGTGTTGGAAAAACAACAACTTTAGCGAAAATCGCTGCTAATTTTATGATTAGAGAGCATAAAAAGGTTGGTTTAATTACTGCAGATACTTATAGAATTGCTGCAGTTGAACAATTAAAAACATATTCAGAAATAATGGGTGCACCGGTTTCGGTTATTTATTCACCGAACGAGATGCAAGATGCAATTAGTAAATATGCTGATAGTGATTTAGTTTTAATTGATACACCAGGTAAGAGCCATAAAAACAAAAAGCACTTTGATGAAATAAAAGAATTATATAATCAAGCAAAACCAGATGATGTATTTTTACTCATAAGTGCTGGAACGAAGATGAAAGATTGCAAGGAAATACTTAAAGCGTATGGTTTTATGAATGATTATAAATTAATCTTCACAAAAGTTGATGAAACTGAATCTTTAGGCATAGTATTAAATGTAATGAATATTACTGGTAAGAGATTATCATATTTTACAACAGGGCAGAGCGTACCAGATGATATAGAAACAATAAATGTAGATCAATTATCTAAAAAGTTGTTAGGTAATGAAAGGTAGCATGGCTTAAAGTAGGAGGTAAGGCGTTTGAGTGATCAGGCAAATTCATTAAGAGAAATACTAAAGAAAGTTAATAATGAGAATATAACGGCGCCTATCGGAGCAATTCAAAGTGGTGCAAAGGTTTTGACCATAACAAGTGGTAAAGGCGGAGTTGGTAAAACTAATGTTACGGTAAATCTAGCAATAGCTTTAAGTGAAATGGGTTATAGAGTAGTTGTAATAGATGCTGACTTAGGACTTGCTAATATTGACGTGGTTTTAGGGGCAATGCCAAAATATAATTTGGCAGATGTTATAAAAAATGATAAAAATATCTTAGAAATCTTGTCAACGGGACCTAAAAATGTTAAATTTATTTCCGGAGGTTCTGGGTTAGAGGAGTTATCACGACTTACACCTAATGAACTTGAGGTGTTTGTAAAAAATATCGCTCTACTTGATAAGGTAGCGGATATTATATTAATAGATACAGGTGCAGGAATATCTGAAAGTGTAATACGATTTGTTATGGCTGCAAATGATGTTATACTTGTCACAACGCCTGAACCTACAGCTATTACTGATGCGTATGCCTTAATAAAAGCAATTGGCACACGTGACAGTAATAAAAAGATAAAACTTATCATAAACAAGGCAGATACTGCTATTGAGGCGCAAACGGCTATGCAGAAACTTAATAGTGTATCACAAAAGTTTTTGAAGATTAAATTGCAATTTTTGGGTTATTTAGTAAATGATCCAATAATTTCAAAGGCAGTAAAGCAGCAAAAACCTTTTATATTGCTTTTCCCTGATAGTACACCTAGTAAGAACATTGTTGAGATAAGCAAAAAGGTAGTACTAGATATTAATAAGAAACGTAGGGAAGAAAAGGGTATAAAAGAGTTTTTCAGCAAATTTTTATTTTTTGGGCAAGATAAAGAAGAAAAATAGAAGGATTTTTAAACTAAGATGTAGAATTTGTGAAAATATTATAGAGGTTTAGGAGGACAAAAATGGAACAACTTGATTATGAAGATGAAGATATTTCATTGTGGACCGAATATAAGCAAAAAAATACGCCAGAATTAAAAGAGGCACTTATATTAAAATATGCTCCTCTAGTAAAATTTGTTGCAGGAAGAATAGGAATATACTTTGGTGGCAATGTTGAATATGATGACCTTGTAAGCTATGGCATATTTGGCTTGATTGACGCAATAGACAAATTCGATGTAGATAAGGGTGTAAAATTTAGGACATATGCATCTTTACGAATAAGAGGTGCAATAATAGATAGTGTAAGAAATTTAGACTGGATTCCACGTTCTTTAAGACAAAAGAGTAAAGAACTTGAGAAATTATATGCCGAGCTTGAAAACGAACTTGGTCATACCGCTACAGATGAGGATATGGCTAAACGTTTGGGCGTTTCTGTAGAAGAATTCGGTAAAATGCTAAATGATATAAATATTTCATCTTTGGTTTCACTTGATGAATTTTTAGAGCAAAATTACGATCATGGTATATCTCCAAAAGAAACATCAAAGGATATGCAACCAGAGGGATATATAGAGAAAAACGAGTTAAAATCAATACTTAGTAAGTCAATTGATTTATTACCTGAAAAAGAAAAACTTGTAATCACATTATATTATTACGAAGAGTTAACATTAAAAGAAATAAGCGTAATCATGAATGTATCAGAATCAAGAATATCACAACTTCATACTAAAGCAATATTACGTCTTAAAGGAAAACTAGGCAGACAAAAGAATATATTAGTAGACGAGGATTAGAAGAAGCAGAAGGAGGGGATTCTATGGGTGGAATAAATCCAACGGATATGCAAGTTATGGTCAATAACTCTATTGATGTTGCAAGACAGTACAGCCAAGAAGCGCATAAAGTAATTGCAAATCAGCAATCTGAAACTCAAGAATCTGAAAAATTACAGGACGAAAACACAAAAAGAGTACATGAAAGAGATAAGTCGGAAAGAATAGAAAAGGACGAAGAGGAAAACAAAGGTCGCGAACGCGGAAAGCAGCAAGATGAAGAAGAACGTAAAAAAGAAGAGGAATAAGAAGAAGAAAAATTACAGGAAGAAATAAAGAAATATTATCCAGAAGTTCGTGGACATTTTAATAAAACGATTTAATATTTGCTAGGAAATAATTACTTTTACTAAAGAAAAGAGGAAAATAAAATGTATTATAGCGCAGTGATTTGTATATTCTCGTGCTTATTTTTGTTGATTACAATAATATGCATAAAGAGTACAAAGAAGTGGTTTAAAAAGCAGTTTAAAATCCTTGAGAAAAAGAAAAAAGAGCTTGATGAGCTCATTTATTCGGCAACAGATATGGTGCATGAACTTAATAATGTATCAGATTATGTTGTTACGACAGTTGACCAAAAGAGTGTAGAATTAAAAGTAGTTATGAGTGAGATAGATAAAAAAATCGCAGAGTGCCGTGAAATATTTGACGCAAAACCAAATAAAGTGGTTGAGCTTAAAGTAAAAACCAATGAAAGTAAGAAAGCGGCAAGTAAGCGCGAAGAAATAAATAAATTATCAACTAGTGGCATAGATGCAGGAGATATTGCAAAAATGCTTGGCCTTGGAAAAGGAGAAGTTGAACTAATACTTGGGATGAAAGAAAAAACAAGTGAAGTAGGATAGTGTTACCGAAAGGAATGAAAAGTTTGTTTCAAAAGACAATTTTAAGTAATGGTATAAGATTAATAACCTATAAAATGCCAGAAGCGATGTCAGTATCGGTAGGTTTATGGGTAAACGCAGGTTCTAGATGTGAAACTCCAGAAAATAATGGAGTTTCACATTTTATTGAGCATATGTTGTTTAAAGGGACAAAAAATCGTAGTGCCAAGAAGATAGCACAAATTTTTGATTCTATAGGTGGTCAGATAAATGCATTTACGAGTAAAGAATGTACATGCTTTTATACTAAAACGTTATCTTCTTATTTAAGTTTATCGCTTGATGTATTATCGGATATGTTTTTCAATTCTGTTTTTGATGAAGGCGAAATGGAACTTGAAAAAAATGTAGTTATTGAAGAAATAAATATGTACGAAGATACGCCTGAAGAATTAGTTAATGATATAAGTTCGGAAAGTATATATAAAAAATCTTTGGGTTATACAATATTAGGACCAAAGGAAAACGTAAGTAATTTTACAAGGCAAGATATTATAGATTATATGCGTGATAATTACACATTAAATCGTCTTGTAATATCGGTAGCAGGGAATTTTGATGAAAAAGAGTTAAATAAATGTATAAATAAATATTTTGCGTGTAAAGAAAAAACATTTTCAGAAGTAAAATATGAGAAAAATAGATTCTGCTCTGGTGAAACTATAAGGCAAAAAGATATTGAACAGGCACACCTTTGTGTAGCATATCCAGGGCTTAGAAGTGAAGATAAATTAGTTTATCCAAGTTTAGCATTAAGTCTTGCTTTTGGCGGTGGAATGAGTTCTAGATTATTCCAAGAAATTCGTGAAAAGCGTGGCTACACGTATTCGGTTTATTCATATACAAGTTCGTATATGAAAGAGGGCACGATAGATATATATGCTGGATTTAATCCATTAAACTGTGATAAAGTGCTAGAATTAGTTGAAAAAGAGGTAGATAAATTAGTAAGTAGAGGTCTTACGAAAAAGGAAATGAATGATGCCAAAAAGCAACTAGAAGGTAACTTCTTACTTGGGCTTGAGAACAGTACTTCGATTATGAGTTATGGTGGTAAATCTGAAGTTTTGTGGAATTATATTGAGAGTATAGAGGAAGTGTTAGATCAAATACGAGGAATAGATGAGGACCAGATAAACGAAGTTATAGAAAGAACATTTGGGTCAGGCAAAAGGAATATAACGATACTTGGTAATTTAACATAGGAAGAAGTGATAAGATGCAACAAAAGTGGACTAAATTTGAAAAGATATGGATTGTTAGTATTTTTTTATTAATGACTATAGTAGTTTATAAAAATAGTAATGGCTGGATGTCGAATGTTGTAGCAATTACCGGAGTACTTAGTACATTTTTATTTGCTAAGCAGACAAGAGTTGCATATTTATTTTCGATAATAAATACTTTACTATATGGGATAATAGTTTTTAATAATGCTATTTATGCTAGTGCTGTGTATAATTTGTTGTATAACTTTCCAATGCAAATTTATGGATTAATATATTGGACAAAGAGTAAGAAGAGAGAAGATTTAGGTATAAAGACGTTAAGTTTTAATAGTAAAATAAAAGAAACAGCAATTATAATACCATTAATAATAATAGCGACAATAGTTTTAAAACATTTTAATGGTAATTTGGTAGTACTTGATAGTATCATAATGGTATTAAGTTATGTTGCGGTATTTTTAATGACAAATAAGTATCTGGAACAGTGGATTGTATGGATGATAGTAAATTTTACTGGTGTAATAATGTGGGGAATACTTACATATCAAGACCACAGTAATATATCGCTTTTAGTGATGTGGATTATTTTCTTATTAAATTCGATATATGGTTTTATAAATTGGCATAAGATAGTTAAAGATTTGAAAAAGCTTGATTAAATTCAAGCTTTTTTAGTAAGCAAATTTATGTTTATCGGGACAATTGTTAACGGTTATTGCAAACTTGTAGCGGAGCACATTGTGCTCCATAAAACTTAAACAAAATATTAAAAAAATAACGCTCACAAGCACTCCGTTTTTGCATTTTATACCAAAACCAATGGTGGTCGTTCGTATGCGGCATCCATGCCTTATACTCACTCAAAAAAGCATCCAGCTTTTTTGACCACCATAAGCTGTTTTGGAAAAATGCTAAAAACTTCGTTAAAAGTTCGCTTATATTTTGTTTAATATTTTGTTTAGTAAAATTTACACAGGCATTTTACAAACAATAATTTGTTTTCCATAATATATTGTCTACCAGCACAAATTGTGATAAAATAAATTATTAAAAAGGAGGGTTACTATGGAAGAAGTAAAATTTAGTGATATCCTAAAGAGAGGTTTACCTGTAAAAACTCAAACACAAGATAGCCGTGATTGGATAGCCAATGCGATAGTTAATTATTATGAGAATTCAGAAGAAATAGAGCTTATGTATGATAATAGATATAACGGAGATATTGTGCTAGTTGGAGATGCTATGAAGATTACATATACAGAGGGTTCGTTTGAATATATAATTGATGCATGGATTACGGGTATAAAATTAGAACCTTCCAAACTTATTACGTTAAAATTGGTTAGCATCAAAAAGATTGAAAACTTAAGAAAAGATGAAAGATTCTCTGTAAATTATGGTGCGATGATATATAGCATTATAGATGAGGAGGGCTCTTTTGGAGTTATTACAAATATAAGTGCATCTGGCTTGGGTTTTGTTATAAGAAAGTTTTATCAAGTTGGAGAAATTGTTCGTATTTCGATTATTCTTCCTTCAAGCAGTTTTTCTGTTGAAGGTGAAATTGTAAGATCGGTAGAAACTTCTAAAGGCACAGAATATGGTGTAAAATTTACAGAATTAGATGCAGAATCCGTTGCAATAGCAGAACTTTTAGCGGATATAAAAGAAAGAGAGGAACGGCTTTCACGAATAGTGGGCTTTATAAGATAATGAACGAAGAATTACTAAAAAAACATTTTTATTATGACTTGCCAGAGGAGCTTATAGCACAAACACCTAGTGAAAAACGTGATGAATCACGTCTTATGGTACTTAATAAAACGACTGGCGAAATTACGCATAAAACATTTAAAAATGTTATAGATTACTTAAAACCAAATGATTGTTTAGTAATAAATAATACAAGAGTAATACCAGCACGACTTCTTGGTAATAAAGAAGGAACGGGCGGTAAAATAGAGGTATTTTTATTAAAAGATTTAGGTGATAATACTTGGGAAGTACTTACAAAGCCAGGGAAAAAGGCATTACCCGGAGTTAGAGTTACATTTGGTAATGGCGATTTAGTTGCTGAAATTGTAAAAGTTTGTGACGATGGTAATAGAATAGTAAAGTTTGAATACGAAGGAATATTTAATGAAGTATTAGATAGGGTTGGAGTGATGCCACTTCCACCATATATACATAGCAAGTTAGAGGATAAAGAACGTTATCAAACAGTATATTCAAAAATAAAGGGCTCTGCTGCTGCACCTACCGCGGGGCTTCATTTTACTAAAGAACTTTTAGATAAAATAAAAGAAAAAGGTATCGATATTGCTGAGGTAACGTTAGATATAGGGCTTGGAACTTTTCGACCTGTAAAAGAAGAAAATATATTAGACCACAAAATGCATTCTGAACACTTTGTTATTGATGAGGTGGCATGTGACAAAATAAATAATGCAAAGAAAAATGGCGGTAGAATAATTGCTGTTGGTACGACATCATGTAGAGTATTAGAAAGTGTTGCAAGTGAAGATGGTACTATAAAGCCAATGTCTGGTGATACGGAAATATTCATTTATCCTGGGTATAAATATAAAATAATGGATGGGTTAATTACAAATTTCCATTTGCCAGAATCAACATTAATAATGCTAGTATCAGCATTTGCGGGTTATGATAATATAATGCATGCATATAAAATCGCAGTAGAAGAAAAATATAGATTTTTTAGTTTTGGAGATGCAATGTGCATATTGTAATGTAGGGGCGATTATTAATCGCCCGTAGGGAAATAATAAATCATAAACAATGTAGGGGCGGGTTTCCATGCCCGCCCAAATTATAACCAAAAATGTAGCGGCGAACTTAAGTTCGCCATAAGGAGTAATCAATGTTTAAGTATGAATTAATAAAAAAAGATACAAAAAGTAAGGCACGTCTTGGCAAAATAACAACGCCTCATGGCGAGATAGAAACACCTATTTTTATGCCGGTTGGAACGCAGGCGACAGTAAAATCAATGACGCCTGAGGAACTAAAAGAAATAAAGGCACAGATAATACTTAGCAATACATATCACCTTTATTTAAGACCGGGGCATGAACTTGTTAAAGAAGCAGGCGGGCTTCACAAATTTATGAATTGGGATAAACCAATTCTTACAGATTGTGGTGGTTTTCAAATATTTAGTTTAGGTCCACTTCGAAAAATAGAAGAAGATGGTGTTACATTTAAGTCACATTTAGATGGTTCAAGTCATTTTATATCGCCAGAGTTTGATATGGAAATACAAAATGCGCTTGGTGCAGATATAATAATGGCATTTGATGAATGTGCACCATATCCATGTGATTATGATTATGCAAAAGCATCGACAGAGCTTACCACTCGTTGGGCAAGAAGATGTAAGGATGCGCATAAAAATACTGAAAATCAAGCACTTTTTGGAATAGTACAAGGTAATATGTATAAAGATTTAAGAGAAAAGAGTGCTAAAGATTTAATAGATATGGATTTCCCAGGATATGCAATTGGTGGCTTAAGTGTAGGAGAACCGTCAGAACTTATGTATGAAATGCTTGATTTTACAGTGCCACTTCTCCCTGAAAATAAGCCACGTTACAATATGGGAGTTGGTTCACCAGATTATTTAATCGAATCGGTTTATTATGGAATAGATATGTGCGACTGCGTACTTCCTACAAGAATCGCAAGAAATGGAACAGCACTTACTTCAAGCGGGAAAGTAGTAGTAAGAAATGCAGAATATGCACACGATTTTACGGTGTTGGACCCTGAATGTGATTGTTATACATGCAGAAATTATACAAAAGCATATATAAGGCATTTAGTAAAAGCGGGGGAAATACTAGGCGCAAGGTTACTTACAATACACAATTTGAGATTCTTGATACATTTAATGGAGAATATTCGTGAGTCTATAAAAAATGATACATTTATGGAGTTTAGGCAAGAATTCTATAGAAAATATTATAAAAAAGATATATCGTAGCGGCGAACTAGAGTTCGCCATAACAATGTAAAGGTAAATATCATTTGCCTATAAGGAGTAGAAAAATGGATAGATTAATAAAAGCATTAGCATATGATGGCGGTGTACGTCTATACTGTGCATCAACAAGTGAACTTGTGTCACATGCATTAAAAATACATGGAATGTCACCAACGGCAACCGGTGCACTTGGAAGATTTTTAACTGCAGGTGCTTTAATGGGTGCTATGCTAAAAAATGATGATGATAGGTTAACTTTAATAATGAAGGGCGATGGACCCCTTGGTAATATGGTAGTTTGTTCTGATAAAAATGCTATAACCAAGGGATATGCACAAAACCCATTGGCAGAGATGCCACTTAATACACTTGGCAAATTAGATATTGGTGGAGTTGTAGGCCACAATGGTATGATGACTATAATAAAGGATATTGGCTTAAAAGAGCCATATTCAGGAAGCGTTCAAATTGTATCTGGTGAAATAGGTGAAGAATGTGCAAAATATTTTACTGAATCCGAGCAAATACCTTCGGCAGTAGCACTTGGAGTATTACTTAATAATAAAGGAGAAGTACCTTTTGCGGGTGGATATATTTTGCAACTTATGCCAGATGTAAATGGGGCAGTAATCGATATGATAGAAGGCAGAATTCAAAATATGAAGCCGTTTACATCGCTATTAAAAGAAGGTTTTTCATTAGAAGAAATACTAAAGGCAGTAACGGGTGATGATAATTTAGTAGTATTAGAAGAAATAAAGCCAGAGTTTAGGTGTGATTGCTCAAGAAAGAAAATGGAAGCAGCAATAAAAGCGTTAACTCCAGAAGAGAAGAAAGAAATTATTGAAAAAGAAGGATGTATAGAGATAAAGTGTAGTTTCTGCGGTAAAGTAGAAAAGTGGTATGAATAATTTATGTAAAACCATTGACAAAAAGTAAATTCCAATATATAATACTAAAGTATTTTGACGCATGAAAGTGGCTTTAAACTCTATGAGTGCCTATATTCAGCGAGTCCGAAAATAACGGAGGAGGTGTAATTATGTACGCTATAATGGAAACAGGAGGAAAGCAGTACAAAGTTGAGGCCGGTGATGTAATCTACATCGAAAAAATTGCAAATGAAGCTGGTAGCAGTGTTGAATTTGATAACGTTCTTGCAATTTCTGGTGACACTTTAACTGTTGGTGATCCAATTGTAAAAGGAGCTAAAGTTTGTGGAACAGTTTTAGCACAAGGTAGAGCTAAAAAAGTTGTTGTTTACAAATATAAAGCTAAGAAGAATGAAAGAAAGAAAAATGGTCATAGACAAGACTATACAAAAGTACAAATTGATGAAATAAAAGCTTAAGAATGGTGGAAATATGATAACCATAACAGTATTAAGAAATGAAAAGAATGAGATTTGTTCATATAAACTTGAGGGGCATGCAGGTTATGCTGAAAAAGGATATGATATTGTGTGTTCTGCGGTATCGGCTGTAGCAAATATGGCATTAATTTCGTTTGATGAACTTGATATTAAGCCAAAATATGAGGTAAATGATGGTGGCTTTTTAAGTATTGAAGTACCAGAGAATATTGAGGGAACATCAAGTGTTAAGCTACAATTTTTGCTAGAGTGTATGCTAAAAGAGTTTATCGATATTAAAAAAAATTACGGTGAATATATAAAAATCATTCAAAAACCAGGTAACTAGGAGGTGTAAGATAATGTTATTTAGGATTGAACTTCAATTTTTTGCTCATAAAAAAGGAATGGGAAGCACAAAGAACGGTCGTGATAGTGAATCAAAACGTCTTGGTGCTAAAAGAGCAGATGGACAATTTGTTGTAGCAGGAAATATTCTTGTAAGACAAAGAGGAACAAAGATATATCCAGGAACCAATGTTAAAATTGGTAGTGATGATACATTATTTGCAACAGCAGATGGTGTTGTAAAATTTGAAAGAAAAGGCAAAGACAAGAAACAAGTTTCAGTAGTTGCTGAATAACGAGAAGGAAGGTTAATAACCTTCCTTTTTAGTTTATTATAAATTTGTATCATTGCCATGTGTCCATTTTAACTAAGCAAAATATAAACAATAACGCTCACAAGCACTTCGTTTTTGCATTTCTTACCAAAACAAATGGTGGTCGCTCGTATGCGACGTCCGTGTTTTATACTCGCTCAAAAAAGCATCCGGCTTTTTTGACCACCATAAAACGTTTTGGAGAAATGCTAAAAACTACGTTAAAAGTTCGCTTATATTTTTTTATATTTTGTTTAGTTAAAATGTGTTCAGTTGTTGCGAACTACATCAAAAAATAGTAGAATAAATTATCAAAAATAAAGGAGAAAAACTATGAATAAAAAAACTATAGCGTTTATATCCGTTGTTGTAATACTGTCATTTATTATAAAAATGATGTTTATAGTGAATAATCCGCTTGATCCAATACAAGATTTCGAAACGCTTTATAATGTTGCAGTAAATCTTGCAAGTGGCGAAGGATTTACTTTAGATGGGTATGAGTGGGGTTTTCAGTCATATGGATATCCACTAATACTTAGCGTTTTCTTTAGGATAGTAGGTACCACATCAATTTTTGCTGCCAAAGTGTTTAATGTTATTTTATCTACATTAACGTTAATTATATTCTACTTTATATTTGATAAAATGTTTGAAAAGAAATTGGTTACTAATCTTTGCTTTATACTAATGGCAATACTACCTAACAATATAATTTATAATGCGGTTCTAGGAACAGAAGTGTTATCCGTATTTTTACTTTCGATAATAATTTGCATGAATTTTTACTTAAAACCAGAAAACAAAGTAAATCTTGTGATTCAAGGCATTTTGATAGGAATATTAAGTTTAGTAAAGCCATTTTTTATGGCGTACCCGGTTGTACTTATCTTTGTATACCTTATGAAAGAAAAGAATATTAAATATATAGTAAAATATAGTATTCCTTTAATTATTGGATTTATGTGCATAATGATACCATCAATAATAAAGAATTATAATCAGTTTGGTGAATTTATTCCTATTTCGTATAATGGTGGCTTTACATTATACATAAACAACAATAGTGAAAATACGCGTGGGACGTGGATGAATGGCTATAAAGTAAGATCAACTGAAAGTTTTAAAAATAGACTTATGGCAGTAGGTTATGATATAACACCTGATGCAGCAATAGAAAAACAAGAAAATTTGCGTAATGCTAAGGCATCTAAGGTTTATAAAGAAGAAGCTGTTAGTTGGATATTAAGTCATCCGGCGGAATTTATTACACTTGGCTTTTTACGACTTTCTAATGTATATTTTACAGGTGCTTGGGATATCCAAAATTGGGGATTTGAAGCAGCAACATTAAATAGATTTACAGCACAGGGTAATAGACTTTTTAAGGTGTTTATGAGTTTTGCGGATACTTTAATATTTATGCTTAGCATTTCTTTTGTTATTGTATGCATAATAAATATAAAGAATATATTCTTGAAGAAAACGGATATAAAGCTATTACTTACAATTTGGACTATGGCGTTTTTCTGTGCAGTATATTTTGTAGTAGAAGGACAAGCAAGATATAATTTTCCATGCTTATTCTTGATGACAATATGCTTTGGGGTTTTGCTAGAAAAGACATTACACAGTGAAAATAAATAGGAGGAAAATATGATAGACAAAATAAAAAAATTATTAAATGAAAAGGCAGATGTAGAAAGAGAGTTAATTGATACCTATGAATGTAGAATAATGGGTAAAATAGATACTTATAATGTAACGCTAAATAAACATGATTTTACATATGCAAAATCTGTAGTTAACAAGGGTGTTGGTGCTGGATGCGTATTCCCTATAGATTCAAGGGGAATAATTGCACTTGAAACACAGTACAGATTTAATTTAAGAGATTTATTAGTAGAACTTCCAGCAGGTAGAATGGATGAAGGTGAAGACTTTTTTGCGTGCGCAAAGCGTGAATTAAAAGAGGAAACAGGGCTTGTTTCAGATAATATGAAAGAGCAATGCGTTTATTACATACAACCAGATTTTTCTAACGAGGAATTAGGAGCATATCTTGCACTTGATGTAAAAGTAAAGGGAGATCAAGAATTAGATAGTGATGAGTCTGTAAATGTTTTAGCGATGCCTTTTGATGTTTGCGAGGAGCTAATAAATAGGAATATAATAAACGATGAACGTACTATAATTGGTTTTGGCCTTGCTAAAGTGATAGATGGTATAGATTTTACAAAAACCACAAACAAAGACCAAGTTATTTCTCAAATTTTAAAAAGAATTGAAGAAGACAAAGTAAAGTTAAAAGAGGAAGAGGTTGATGTAAGTTATACTTATGTGTGTGAATTTGGCTTTGCAAGAGACCATATTGTAAAAACACCAAAACTTATAAATACAAGACGTGAGTGTATGTATATGAAATCGGGGAAAATGGTAATTCCCGTTTCGAAGAAGGGCAAGATAGGCCTAAAAGTAGCATATATGCCAGCCGTTGATAAGAAAATGGTAGAACTTCCTGTGTATGAAGAATTCGCAAAAGATTCAAAGTTTTAAGAATTTGGTAAACTCTATACAGCAATAGGATATGCAAACGATTATCAAGATTTGTTTATATTAAAAGATTTAAGTGAAACAAAAAATTATATCTGGTGTACAGTAGATGAGGTAAAAGAGTTAATAAAAGAAAAAATGATTACTGATGGCAAAGTACTTGCGGCATTACTTAAGTATTTAGTTAGTTTAAATTAGTTTGTACGTTGAGAAGACCTTTATTTGAAGGTCTTTTTTTGTCAAAAACAAATATTAAAAAAAGTATAAATTCTATTGATTTTTAATATTAGAAAAATTAAAATATAGATAAGATATGGAAAGGTGTGAGTACATATGTTGGCTACTAAAGAGGAAAACTTACTTGAACAAACAGATACAGATGAACTCTTAACGTTTTATGAGAAGATAAAGATAAAAAACAACATGGAATCTTTATTTAATCATCATACGGGTTCATATGTTTTTATTGAGACAAATCCATGGACGCACGAATATACAGTAAGAGGCAAGTTCCATGTAAAATATGACATTTTTTCAAAATTTGAGATTAATTTTAAGAGTTTAGATGAAATTCGTGAATATTCAGACTTCATTGAATCACTTGCTTTTATAAAAAATTACTGTGAAGAAAATGTTGTGCCTATTTTAAGTAATGAAAACGAATTAACATTTTTATATAAAAACGAAAAAGTTACTGAAGACAATATAGTAAACATATTAAATTCACTAAAAAAATCAAAAGAAAGCGAACTTTTTAATGTAAAAGAAGAAATAAAGGTTTTATATAACGATATTGAAGATGTAGATAACGAAATTAAAGATAAAAAAGAGCAAATCAAATTTATGGAAGTAAAGATAAGAGAAGTAAAAGAAGCAGCAAGTAGTTTAATGGCATCGCTTAAATACATTACAATTACAAGTCATAATTCATTATTAAATAGAATTAAGGGGATATTCGTAAAGGAACAATTAAAACTTGGCGCATAGCAGAAAGGGGTATAGTTGTGAAAGAACTTCGAGAAGAAATATATGACATAAAAGAAAATATCTATTCTGCGAACATTGAAAAAAGAAAATTAAATGAGAAGATATATACCTTAAATGAGAACTTAAAGAAGGTAAATGCAGGCTTTAACGAATATAAAGTTCTATCAGATAAAGTAGACCATATAAAAAGCTTAAAAGACGTTAAAGAGTTTAAAAATGTTAACTTAAA
>JAFSUW010000027.1 GCA_017450465.1 Clostridia bacterium
CATCCGTCGCCTTCGGCGCCACCTTCCCCTCGAGGGGAAGGCTTGCGGATAGTGCAAATTTAAAGTCTTCCCCTTGAGGGGAAGATGTCACGAAGTGACAGATGAGGTGTTTTAATTCTCCCCTACAAACAATAATTTGTCACCAATTAATTTTATTAACAATATACTGTACCGAGGGTAAAACCTTAGGGAGGTATAAAAAGGTTTACAAGCATTATAAGTATAATAATTGGTGCAGTTTTTGGCTTGTTGGTAGGAAGTGGCATAATTACAGTAACAACGCCACTTGCATTTTATTTAATTTTTCTTTTATCAATATTCTTTTTAGTTTTATTATTCTCGTTACTACAACGAGGAATGGAATGCAGATGTTATAAAGTAGTTAAAGCATTAACTTTTGGTATTTTGTTATCAATAGTTTTAAGTTTATTAGGCCTTATAGTAATAGTAGAACTGTCTGCTTTTTTAGTGGGGCTGTATTCTTTCTTGGTAGGAACTGCATTTTTATTTGAAATTTTTTGTTTATACGAATTAACTATTTGTGTAGCAGGTAGAATTTTTAGAGATTAAATGTCGGCCGGTAGAAATATCGGCCTAAAAATTTTAAAATATCTATAATATAAATAAAAATATATACCGATATGTGAATTAGAGGTGTATATTATGCTTACAACAGAATTTTATAAAGGAATAATAAAACCTGATAATTATACAGAAAAGCTTCAAGAAAGAATTGATAGAACTCTTGAAATGGAGGATATTGCTTATCCAGATAATACATTTTTTGAGATGTTAAAGAAGTTATTGACTTTCATTTTGTGGTCGGTATTAGTATTTTTCATATTGGGTGTTATTATGAACTATGTAGCAGTATACTTTATCCTTTTAATGGGTATTGGTATAGTTACGTTATTTGGCTTGTTTTATATTAATTCTACACTTTCGCCTAAATATGTTTTAGACAGAATGGTAATCCGTTATTTTGATAACCTAAAAGACAAGGAAATTTATGCATATAAGGGAGTTTTAGAAGAAGCATATTCACCAGAGTTAAAATTAAATGAAGACAACAAAAAGCAAACGTATTTTGTAAAAATAGATGGTCATATGTGGCAAGTAAATAAAGAAGATTTTGAAAGTATTAAAGACTTAAAAACGTATAAAGTAAATTTATATTTTGTAAAGTACAATAGTGTAGGTGAAAATTCAACAGCTCTTATGGTGACACCTGCGGATAATTAGTAACTAAAGGCGACTAATAGTCGCCTTTTTTAACGTCAATAAATATTTGAAGAATTTTAAAAACGACAATAAACAAAAAGCACAATATAATGGTACTGATAAGTTTATTAAAGCCATATGAGTAACGTGCATAAGTTGCGAATGCGGATTCATAAATAAGATAAGAAAAGTTTGTATAGCGAATAAGTAAAAATGTAATAAGCCCTGAAAATATTCCTTGCATAGATTTGCCAATAAAGTAGGTGGAACTACTAAGACCTACTTTATTTATAATACTTAAGGTTTGCATATGTACACTTATTCCGCCAAAGCCCAAAAGGATAGAAGTAAGGATAAGTTTATTGGATAAGCTAAGAATATTTAGCGATGAGATTTTGCTAATACCATTTGTTACTTCAAGAATACCTGTAAAAATTGCTGTACAAAGTTCTGGTTCTATAGTGGGGAATAGTATTTTTGAAATTACAAAAAATATTTTGATTTCCGTTAAAATTGTAGTTATTATTCCAAAGATAATGATAAAGCCACCGATTATACTTATAGTCATAATGGCTTTTTTTATCGCATCAGTAAGAACCTTACTTAAATCAGATATTTTTATAAAATCAATTTGTATAGTAGAAGTTTCGCTATATATTTTTGGTGTGTTTTTATAAAACCTAAATAAAAAGCCAACAACTAAAGCAGCTATATAGTGCGAAAGTAGCAAAAGTATGCCAATATATTTATTTTTATACATAATAGTCCCAACGGCTCCAAGAATGAATAGTGGACCAGAATTGTTGGCAAATGCGATAAGTTTTTTTGCGTCATTTTTGGAAATAAATTTATTTTCTACTAAATCTGCTGTAGTTTTTGCTCCGATGGGATATCCGCCTACCATGCCTAAAAATAAAGCAATAGATGATACTCCGGGAAGGTTAAAAATTGGTTTCATTATTTTATGGAGAAATTTGTTAAAGAATGCTATAATAGCACTATTTTGAACCAATGTAGAGAGTAATAAAAAAGGGAAAAGTGAAGGGAATATAGCGTTTACAAAAAGCGTGGCACTATCTTTAGTTGCAGTTATTATTGAATTTGGGGAAATTATAAAAAACAGTAAAATTAGGAAAAGTGTAATAGAAAAAAAGTAGTGAAAAAATTTCATAAGATCCTCCCCTTGTTTTTACTCTATAATTATTGCAATTGTATGAAAAAAATGACATAATAAATTAAGAATTAAAATAGGGGATAGTATTATGGGAATACCTACAATAGAAGAAATAATAACACAGATAGACGTATATTCAAAAAATAAGGACCATAGCATTGTAAAAAAAGCGTATGAATTTGCGAAAATGGCTCACGAAGGCCAAACTCGTGAATCTGGGGATCCTTTTTTTAAGCATCCGGCTAAAGTTGCATTATTACTTACTGCATTCGAGCTTGATGATGCTTCTATTTGTGCTGGTCTACTTCATGATGTTATTGAGGACACCAAATACACTTATGAAGATATAGAAAGAGAGTTTGGAAAAGAAATTGCAGATTTAGTAGAAGGTGTAACTAAACTCGGCAGAATTCCATATACGACGAAAGAAGAATTACAAGCGGAAAATTTAAGAAAAATGTTTATGGCAATGGCAACAGATATAAGGGTTATCTTTATAAAACTTGCTGATAGACTTCACAATATGAAAACTCTTAATTATTTACCACCAGATAAGCAGATAGAAAAGGCAAAAGAAACTTTGGAGATTTACGCACCGCTTGCACATAGACTTGGTATGTATTCAATAAAATGGGAACTTGAAGATTTATGTTTAAGATATATAGATAGTGAAGCATATTATAACCTTGTAAACAGTATTTCAGAGCGTAGAGCTGAAAGAGAGAAGTTTATAAATGATATTATCGAAAATATAAAACAAAAATTAGATGAAATGGGTATAGAAGCAGATATCGAAGGACGTCCAAAACATTTTTACAGTATCTACCGTAAAATGAAAGAGCAGAATAAAACTATAGACCAGATTTACGATTTATTCGCACTTCGCGTAATAGTAGATTCAGTAAAAAATTGTTATGCGGTACTAGGTCTTGTACACGAGATGTATAGACCAGTCCCAGGTAGATTTAAAGATTATATAGCAATGCCAAAAAGTAACGGGTATCAATCGCTTCACACAACGTTAGTTGGCAAAACCGGACATCCTTTTGAAGTACAGATAAGAACATGGGATATGCATAGGACGGCTGAATATGGTGTTGCTGCCCATTGGAAATATAAAGAAAAAACAACAAATAAGCCAGCAGATTCTTTTGATGAAAAGCTTGCATGGTTAAGGCAGACAGTTGAATGGCAAAAAGAAACACAAGATGGTAGTGAATTTTTAGAGACACTTAAACTAAATTTATTTAGTGATGATGTATTTGTATTTTCGCCAAAAGGCGATGTTTATCAACTTCCTATAAGGTCAACACCAATAGATTTTGCATATCGTATACATAGTGAAGTTGGTAACAAGATGGTTGGAGCAAGGGTAAATGATAAAATTGTCCCAATCGGTTATGAATTAAAAAATGGTGATGTAGTAGAAATTATAACATCGGCAACCTCAAAAGGACCAAGTCGTGACTGGTTAAATATTGCAAAAAGCCCAAACGCAAAAGCCAAAATGATGCAGTGGTTCAAGAAAGAGCGCTATGAAGAAAACGTAGAGCAAGGTAAAGAAATAGTTGAAAAAGAATTAAAACGTTTGCGCTTAAACTTTGCTGATTTATTTAAGCCAGAATTTTTAGAACCATTATTAAAAAAATATACATTTGGAAAGCTTGAAGACTGCTATGCAGCGATTGGTTACGGTGCTTTACCAGTAGGTAAAGTTATAGGTAAATTAAAAGAAGAGTTTGAAAAGCAGAAAAAACTAGAAGATGATATAAAAATAGAAAATTTAGTTCCACCAGAGGTGCCTGAAAAAAGGCCAAGGAAAGCTCCTCCAAGCGGTATTGTGGTAAAGGGAATAGATAACTGTTTAGTTAGGTTATCAAAATGCTGTAATCCACTTCCTGGTGATGAAATAGTTGGGTACATTACTCGTGGACGTGGTGTATCGGTTCATAGGAGCGATTGCCCAAACATAAACGATTTTGTAGATAACACAAATAGATTAATAGAAGTAGAATGGTATAAAGCAGATAAGACAGACTATACAGCAAATATTGAGATACTTGCAAACGATAGAGTGGGTCTTGTTGGAGACATTACACTTGCAGCAAGTGAAGCCAAAGCAAAGATAAATGCAATAATGGCAAGAGTAGCACAAGATAGAGTAGTTATAGTTAATGTTGAAGTAAAACTTCAAGACGTTGACCATTTGACTAAAGTGTTAAAAGCATTTAGGAAAGTAGATAGTGTTTTTGAAGTTAGACGTAAGAAAGGTTAGTAAGGTGATGACATGAAATTAGTAATACAAAGAGTAAAAAATGCAAAAGTAGATGTAGAAGGAAAAACAATAGGTAGCATAAATGAAGGCCTTATGGTTTTGATTGGCGCCAAAAAAGGTGACACAGAAAAAGATGTAGATTACTGTGTTGAGAAAATGATAAACTTAAGGATTTTCAGAGATGAAAATGATAAAATGAATTTGTCGGTATTAGATATAAAAGGTGAACTTTTACTAATATCACAATTTACATTACTTGGCGACACAAGTCATGGCAGACGTCCAAGTTTCTTTGAAGCAGACGAGCCAGAGCACGCAAATATGCTTTATGAGTACTACATAAAAAAATCAAAGGAAAGTGGCTTAAAAGTAGAGCAAGGCGAATTTGGTGCAGATATGGCTGTAAGTTTATTAAACAGTGGACCAGTAACAATAATAATTGATTCAGAAAATAATAAAAACAAATAGGTGAAAAAATGATTGAAACGATTAAAGTAGGACCGCTTGCTACAAATTGTTATATTGTATATGATGATAAGTCAAAAGAGGCAATAGTAATTGATCCTGGTTATGAAGATGATGATATAGTAGAGTTCATAGAAAAAAATGAATTAAAGCTAAAATACATCTATTTAACGCATTGCCATTTTGACCATATAGAAGGTGCAAATTGGTTAAAAAATAAGTTTGATGCTAAGGTTTTAACTTATTTTGCTGAAGAAGAAAACATGAAAGACTCAAATGTTAATTTATCAAAGATGATGATGGGAGATCCGCTTTTAGTAAAACCAGATAAATTAATGTTTGAAAATGATGAAATAGAAGTAGGTAGTATTACATTTCGTGTAATGCATACACCTGGGCACACATCTGGTTCTAGTGCGTTATACGATGGTGAGAATTTGTTTTCTGGTGATACAGTTTTTAAGGATACATTCGGTAGGACAGATTTCCCAACGGGTAATATGCACGAAATGATAAAGACAGTAGATAGATTATTAACTCTTCCAAGTACAACAAAAGTTTTTCCAGGGCATAATGAAGCGACTGTGATAGGAGAAATAAGACCATTGGAGTAGGTGATTCAAATGAAAAAAATAATGATAACATTACTTACTATTTTTTTAATAATTAGCACTTCCTTTGCTGTAACCATACCTAAGACAATAAGAGTTGGCTTAAGTTATGGCACTAATGCAGTGAGTACGTTTAAGATATATGCTGCATCGGGTTTAACAATAAGTGAAATTGGTAAAATGACAGGAACGATAACAGTAAGTAAAAGTGGATCTAATAAATTAACATTTGATTCAGGAAGTAATAGTAAAACATGCGTAGTAGATTCCGATGGAATAACTATAAAAACGGTATCTGATGACGAGTATATTTCATATAATGGTACGCAATATAGAGGCGATTTAGTATTATATAGGTTAAGTGGCAGTGACATTACAGTAGTAAATGTTGTGGGTCTTGAAAGTTATTTATATGGTGTAGTACCTCGTGAAATGTCGACGGGGCATCCTATAGAAGCACTAAAGGCACAAGCAGTTGCGGCAAGAACATATGCTATAATGTCTGCTAATAAATATAAAAGATGGAATTTTGATGTGACAAATACCACGAGTGACCAAGTATATGGTGGTAAGAGTGTAGAAAAAGAGGACACAACAAAGGCAGTAAAAGAGACAAAAGGTGAGGTAGTAACATACGATGGCAAAATCGTTAGTACGCCATTCTTTTCAACAAGTAATGGATATACCGAAAATTCCGAAAATGTTTGGAACATGGCAAGTCCTCATTTAGTAGCGGTAGAAGATAAATATCAACCAGATAATGCGCCATACTTAAACTGGAAAGTTACATATACAAAAGAAGAGATAGAGGAGCTATTAAAGGGTAAAAATATAGGTAGTTTAGTTGCATTAAATATTTTAGAAACAAGCCCTAGTGGCTCTGTTGTAAAACTTGAATTTGAAGGTACTGATGGTAAATATGTAATAGAAAAAGAACGTACTCGTACATTCTTTAGTTTGAGAAGTCAGTACTATGAAATAGAAGGTAGTGGTGCTGTAACGGTTTTAGGTGCAAATGATAAAACTTTAGCGCAGTCATTGTCTAACCTTAGTTATGTTAAAGGAAGTAAAACCAAAAAATTGTCTTCGACAAAACTTTCAGAAATTTTTGTGCAAGGAGCAAAAAGTGCAAAAAAATATTTGTTTAGTTCATCAGCAGATGAATATGTATTTAATGGTAGTGGTTGGGGACATGGTGTTGGTATGAGTCAGAATGGCGCGATAGGAATGGCAAAAGAGGGCTTTGATTATGATGAAATATTAAAGTGGTATTATACAGACATTGAAATTGAAAAAGGTGAATAAATTAGAAAAGAAAAGGAGACTTTAAAACTGATGTATAATTTGATATCAAATGACTCAAAAATATATTACGATGAACCAATGAAAAATCACACAAGTTTTAAGGTTGGAGGAATTGCAAAAACATTTATAATTCCTGCAAGTGTAGAAGAAATAATAAACGTAATAAAGACTAATGAGAAAGTAACTGTAATAGGTAATGGTAGTAATTTGCTTGTAAACGACGATGGAATAGAAGGAATTGTTTTATCAATATCTAATTTATTAAGTGATGCAAAAATTGAGGGCGATGTAATTGAAGCATATGCTGGAATATCAATTACACGTCTTGCTAAACTTGCGCAGGAAGAAGGGCTTAGTGGACTTGAATGGGCATATGGAATACCGGGTACTTTAGGCGGTGCAGTAGTTATGAATGCAGGTGCCTATGGTGGTGAAATAAAGGATGTTTTAGTTAGTTCAGAGTATATTGATAAAGATGGCAATATAGTAAAAATAGATAATGAAGCACATGAGTTTGGTTATAGAAAAAGTATTTTTAACACGGAAAATTCGGATAAAATTATAATAAAAAGTACATTGAAACTAAAAAAGGCGGATAAAGAAGAAGTATTAAAACTAATGGAAGAAAATTTAGCTAAAAGAAAAGCAAAACAGCCACTTGAATATCCAAGTGCAGGTAGCACTTTTAAAAGACCTGAAGGAAATTTTGCGGGTAAGCTTATAGAAGATGCAGGGTTAAAGGGCTTTAGGGTTGGCGATGCAATGGTATCTGAAAAACATGCTGGTTTTGTTATAAATGTTGGTAACGCGACAGCAAATGATATAAAAAAATTAATCGAAGAAGTACAAAAGAAAGTATATGAAAATAGTGGCATTATGTTAGAGCCAGAAGTAAAGTTTTTGTAGTGAAAGGAGTAGAACAATGAAGTTAATAATCGTAACAGGTGTCTCCGGTGCTGGTAAAAGCCAGGCCGTGAATATATTAGAAGACATTGGATTTTTCTGCGTAGATAATTTGCCACCAGTATTAATTCCAAAATTTTTAGAAATGTGTAAAATGTCTGAAGAGAAGATGGAAAAAGTAGCAATTGTAGTAGATACTCGTGCAGGTAAGTTCTTTGATGCATCAAGCGATGTATTAGCGACAATTGAAGAAGCAGGGTATAACTATGAAATATTATTCCTAGAGGCATCGGATAGCGCACTTATAAAAAGATACACTTTAACAAGACGTCGCCATCCACTAGCATTAAATGAAAAAGTAACAGATGGAATAGGGCGTGAAAGAGAGAAACTTGCAGTACTAAAAAAACGTGCAAATTACATAGTAGATACTACAAATCTTTCTGTAAAACAATTAAGGCAGGAAATACTTAATATATTTGAAGATGGTGGTTACTTTGAAGGAATGTTTATACAAATAATGTCCTTTGGCTTTAAGCATGGCATACCATCTGATGTAGATTTAGTTTTTGATGCAAGATTTTTGCCAAATCCTTATCATGTAGATTCACTTCGTGATTTTACTGGTAAAGATGCATGCATAAAAGAATATGTAATGCAGTTTAAGGAAACAGAGATTTTCTTGCAAAAATTGGTTGATTATTTAGAATTCGTTATACCAGAATATATAAAAGAGGGACGTTCACAGCTAATAATTGGGCTTGGTTGTACGGGTGGAAAACATAGGTCGGTTGTTATAACAGAGGAACTAACAAATCGGCTTAACAAAAATGGCCATAAGGCACAATTTGCACATAGAGATATAGATAAAAATTAGGAGGTAGAAGCATGTACGAAAATTATAACGGTTATGAAAACGACAATGTAATACAGGTTGAGACCGGCTTAAATTCTTATATTGTAAAGGTTTTTGTTTGGATGTTTATAGGACTTATTGCTACTGCGATATCATCTTATGGACTATTTAGAACGGGCTTATTTATGCTATTTATGAATATGCCAGCGTTAATTGTTTTAGCTATCGCAGAGATAGGACTTGTAGTGTATTTAACAAGTGCAGTAGCTAAAAATTCAATATCGACGCTAGGTGCAAAAATCGGTTTTATAATATATGCAGTAATAAATGGAATCACACTTTCGTCTATATTTATAGCATATGATATCGGTTTAATATATCAAGCATTTCTTATTTCTGCTTTAACTTTTGGTATCATGGCATTTTTCGGGAAAGTAACAAATAAAGATTTAACAAAGTTTGGCTCTATTCTACTCATGGGTTTAATTGGTGTTATACTTGTAACACTAGTAAATATGATTCTTAGTTTCTTTGGTTTATTTAGTACAAAACTTGATATTGTTTTGTCATATTTAACAATATTTATATTTTTGGGCTTAACAGCATTTGATGTTCAAAAAATAAAACGTTTCTATTATTCGTCGCAAGGTGACATGGCTTTAGCTAGTAACTTAAGTATACTTGGTGCATTAACTTTGTATTTAGACTTTATAAATATCTTTATAAAAGTACTTCGTTTACTTGGAAGAAATAGAAGGTGATAATATGAAAATACTCATTACAGGAGTAAATGGGCAGTTGGGTTTTGATGTAGCACGTGAATTAGATTTACGCGGTATAGATTTTTGTGCTACAGACATAACAGAAAAATATGCAGGAATAACAAATAACGATTTAACAAATAAGATGAGTTATCACAAAATGGACATTACAAATGAAAAAGAAGTAGAAGAAGTTTTTCATTTAGTAAAACCAGATGCTGTTATTCATTGTGCTGCATGGACTGCGGTAGACCATGCTGAAGACGAAGAAAATAAAGAAAAAGTATATAACATAAATGTTGTAGGTACGAGAAATATTGCAAAATCTGCAAAAGCACTTGATGCGAAAATGATATATATAAGTACTGACTACGTATTTAATGGCGAGGGAAATACTCCTTGGGAGCCAGATTGTAAAGATTATGACCCAGTAAGTTACTATGGTAAAACTAAATTAGAAGGGGAATTTGAAGTAGAAAAACTTTTAACAAAATATTTTATTGTACGTATTGCATGGGTATTTGGCATCAATGGTAAAAACTTTATAAAAACGATATTAAAGCTTTCAAAAACAAAAGAAAGTATAAATGTCGTAAATGACCAGATAGGCACGCCAACTTATACTTATGATTTATCTAGACTACTTGTAGATATGATAAATACCGAAAAATATGGCTATTATCATGCAACGAATGAAGGTGGATTTATATCGTGGTATGATTTTACTAAGGCAATATGTGAAAATGCTAACTTAGTGATGAAAGTTTTCCCTGTTACAACAGAAGAATATGGCTTAAATAAAGCAAGAAGACCGCTTAACAGTCGCCTTTCTAAAGATAAACTCGTAAAAAATGGTTTTAAGCCACTGCCAACATGGGAAGAAGCATTAAAGCATTACTTAAAGCAAATAGACATTGATAATTTATAAGAGGGTGAAAATATGGGACAGATAAAAGTTACACGATTTGATATAGAAGGATTATTTTTAGTAGAACCAACAGTACATGGTGATGACAGAGGGTACTTTTTCGAGTCATACAATGAAAATGACTTAAAAGAAGAAGGAATAAACTTAAAATTTGTACAAGAAAATCAAAGTATGTCGAAAAAAGGTGTATTACGTGGATTACATTTTCAAATAAATCATCCACAAGGAAAGTTAGTGCGTGTATTAAAAGGTAGAGCATTTGATATTGCGGTAGATTTAAGAAAAGGAAGTAGTACTTTTGGAAAGTGGCACGGAGAAGAATTAACTGAAGAAAATAAAAAACAGTTTTATGTTCCAGAGGGTTTTGCACATGGCTTTTTAGCATTAAGTGATACAGTAGAATTCCTTTATAAAGTTACAGATTTTTATCATCCAAACGATGAAGGCGGAATTTACTTTTTAGATAAAACATTGAACATAGCTTGGCCAGAGCTTGTAGATGAAAATAGGTTAAAAGACGGAACGCCTCTTAACCTAAGTGAAAAAGATAAAAATTGGCCAAGTTTTAATGAGTTATTTGGGAAATAGTAGTATCGATTTTTGAATTTAATTCTTCAATAGAACCATTGTTATATATAACACAATTTGCAAGTGCCTCATAATCTTCTTGAGGCATTTGTTTTTTTATTCTAGCGATAATTTCATCCTCAGAGAAATTTGATCTAGTTTTTATGCGAGTAATTCTATTATCTAAGTCTGACCAGACAGTTATTATATAGTCGCAAAGCTTTTTGAAATCATCGTTTGGAAGAGGGACATCGAGTATAATAAAGTCGTTATTAAAGGCAAGTTTATTTATTTGTTCTGCGATTTCTTTCATAACATAAGGGTGGATTATGCCATTTAGTTTTTTCAACTTACTTTGGTCACTAAAAGCGATGTTTGCGACTTTTTTTCTATCGATGTTGCCAGATCCATCAAATATATCTTTGCTAAAAAAATTGCAAAGTTTAGTAACTATTTCTTTTGAATGCATTGCATCTTTTGCGATTTTATCCGCATCTAGTATAGGCGCATTTAGTTTTTTAGAAATTATAGCAGAAACGGTAGATTTACCGCATCCTATACCACCAGTAACACCAATTACCATTTTTCTTCTCCTTAAATCTTATTTTTGAAATCTAAATTGAAAGGTTCGTTATTTATAATGCTATACACATTTGTTGCATAAATTTCTTTATTCATCATTTCTTTTTCTTCGGTTTTAGCATCTTTTAAGAATCTATTTACAGAAGTAACAATAGGAATAGTCGTGTGTTCGCTTAGGTATGGCAAGAACTTTTGACCATTTTTTGAACACGCAAGTACACGCAAATAGTATATTTTGTTATCTTTTGGAATATCAAGTAGCAAGCTAAACAATATTCTTTTTATTCTAGACATTGTATAGCGTTTACTTTTTACTTTTTCAACAATTTCATCGAGCGTAACGCTAGATTTAATTGCATTAACAAAAGCATTTTCAAGGCCTTCGTTTACGTCAGGAATTTTTAAGAAATCTTGGGTTGAAGAACTTCTAAGTTTGTATGTAAGCATTGTATTAAAATCATCAGCAAATACTGGTTTTTCGTGTATAACTTCAGGCACAACATGACTTATACTATTTTTTTGGCGTATCATATTGCGAACAGCGGTAGAACTTGCCATATCACCTATAGGTGTAGCTAAATCATGCTCTACGCTTACACGTTTTATAGGCACAGCAGTAATATTTGCATTTAATTTTTTTATTGCTTTTATGTATTCAACAGCTAAAATATTATTTGGGAATTTTAATATATCTGTTTTAAAAATAGAATTAACCGCTTTTTCACGTGCTTTTGGGAAAGAAATACCTTCAGCTAAATATTCTTTTAATTTGTTTTTGAAATCTTCGGGTTCTTCTATTAAGATATCTGCAATTTTTATAAGAGCAGTTAAATCGTCGGTTTCACAGCCAAAGGAAATGTGCGTTACGCCAGCTTCTTTTAACATAGAAACGGCACCAAAAGCGAAATTTTCAGCAGAAGAGAGGCAGTAGGATAGTGGGAGTTCAAAAACAACATCAATACCATTATTAGCGGCGACTTTAGCACGAACAAATTTGTTGTAAATAGCAGGTTCGCCACGTTGAACAAAGTTACCAGACATAACACATACAGTAAAATCTGGATTTACAGCTTCTTTTGCTTTCATAATTTGGTACTTATGACCATTATGAAAAGGATTATATTCAGAAACGATACCGAGTACTTTCATACGCACCCTCCTTTATTGTTTTCTTTACAACCTAATTTTATAATGATATTATTCTTTTGTAAAGGAGGAAGATGATGAAAGTAATAATCTATACAGATGGTGCTTGTTCGGGTAATCCAGGCCCTGGTGGGTATGGAGCAATACTTATGTGTAACGATAAAAAGAAAGAAATATCTGGTGGCGAAAAAAATACAACTAATAATAAAATGGAGTTACTTGCCGCAGTAGAAGCATTGAAGTTATTAAAAATGCCTTGTGAAGTAGATTTATATAGTGATAGCGCCTATTTAATAAATTGCTTTAATAATAATTGGTTAGAATCTTGGAAGAAAAATGGATGGAAAAATTCTAAAAAAGAAAGCGTAAAAAATATTGATTTGTGGCAAGAATTAGATAAACTCAACCAAATACATAAAATAACGTGGATAAAGGTAAAAGGGCATGCGGATAACGAGTATAACAACAGATGTGATTACCTTGCAAGAAGTGAAATAAATAAATTATAAATTAATCATTATTGTCCTAAAATTAGCATACAATTAATTAGTTTTTGAGGGGGAATATGTTTGCAAAATTTAGGACTAGTAAAAAAACATATTTTAATACACAAAGTAGCATATACGGTAATACTAGTTATATTTACTATTGGGTTTATAATTGGTTCGTTAAATGCGGTATATTTAGATAAAAATATAAAAGATGACACAAGTAATTACATTGGAAAGTGTATTAACACATTAAAAGCAGAAAATATAGACAAAAATATTTTGTTAAAGGAAACTATAGTAAATAACTTAAAGCCGGTAATATGTATATGGTTACTTGGACTTGTAGTAATAGGGATACCTGTGATTTTTATATATCTGGGTTTTTACGGATATATAATTGGGTATACGATAGTAATAGTATTAAACAGTTTGGGCTTTTTAAAAGGAACTTTATTTTTATTAATAATGTTATTGCCACAAGAATTTGTTATAGTTCCCACGATATTTTTTATGGTGCTAAATGCTATAATATTTTCTAAAATGCTAAAAAGTTTTACGAGTAGTAACTTAAAAAGAGAAGTAGTTAGTTACAGTGTAATATTTATATTGTCAGGGTTAGTGGTAATAATGGTATCAATTTTTCAAACGTATGTTAGTATGCATATTCTAAGCAGTATAGTTACATAAACTGTAGTGCTAGACAAAATATTATTTCATGAAAAGGTTGCAAAAAAATATATTTTGCGATAAAATCTTAAATGGAGGTGTTAGATATGGCATATAAAATTTCTGACGCGTGCATATCTTGTGGAGCATGTGCAGCACAATGTCCAGTAGAATGCATTAAAGAAGGAAACGGCAAATATGAAATCAATCCTGAACAATGTATAGAATGTGGTGGCTGTGCAAATGTTTGCCCAGTAAGTGCACCAGAACAAGAATAATAAAATTATAATAATTCCAACATAGTTTGGAATTATTTTTTTGCTTAAAAATGTTGATTTTTTATACCTTTTATGTTAACATATTAAAGTCGAATATCGGAACCATTATGGGAACGAAAGCTCCCAGGAAGTACTAAGGAGGCCAGATATGGCATTAGAGCGCATATTGTCCCGCATAGATGCGGAAAAGGACACTCTTTTTGGCGATGATGCTGAAGAAATCAGTAGAAAAGCGCCAAATGAAGAAACAAGGGAGGAAGAATTTTTAAGGACATTAAATCAGGAATTGAACTCTCCGGGTGGGAAAAAGTCGGAGCCCGAAAAAGATGAGGAAGAGGTGCTGAAAGAACTTAGAAGTATGATTTTTTCGAGCACCCAACCGAAGAAAAAAAGTTCCATGGATGAATTCTTCGCGGAAGAAAGAAAAGCAGAACCGGCAAAGGCGGAAGGACCTGTAGTTAGCACTACTACTGCAGAGTACGATATCCCGGATGTGCCGGATGATATTCCCGTAAGGACAGATGGAGAAATAAAGCTTTCGCAGCAAGCGTATTCCCCGTATCTCGAGATGCTTGAAAGTGCACGTCCCTTGGTTGAAGGGTATTGCGAGGATGACGATGAGGAAGGGGAATCGGAAGAGGAAACTGATACCGACGAAGACTATGATCCTGACGAATGGGATGAGTACGCAGAAAACATCGAAGAGGATGTACGCAGTATCGATGCGGCGCGTGATGAAATCCCTGCACCGGATTATAGCTTGATCCGTGAGCCCAAGGAAAAGGACGCAGCGTCTGAACTGAAGGAAAAGTATAGAGTAAAGGAAGAGTCTGACCCGTCAACTGATGGAACAATCGAACGGAGACTTGAAGAGAAAGCAGAGAATATTAACAAAATCATGGAGATTTTGGAATATCTCTTCTATGCACTCTTCGTTTCCATCATCATGCCACTTTTGATCCCGGTCATGCTTTCGGCGTTCGCAGCTTTGCTCAAGAACGATTTTGCAGTTTCTATGTCAGAAACAAGCCGTGCATGGTCTTTGCTTACCCAGGTTCTCGCGATTTTCGTCGGCTTCAAGTATAGCAGAAAGAAGTCGTACCTGGTAATGGCAATTGTCCCGGCGGTGATTCTGGTATTTGAAATTCTTATTACGATTTTGACCAAACTGCCGTTATAAGACTTGGCACATTGGGGAAACCCAATGTGTCAATTTCTTTTTAAAATAATGTATTAATATTAAAAATGTGATATACTAGTTACGGACAAGATTTTACCTAAATGAAAGGACCGAAGAAAATGAGAATACAAAAGCTATTAAACAAAATGGAAGAAGAAAAACTAGATGCTTTCTTAGTAACAAACATGAAAAATATTCGTTATTTATCAGGGTTTACTGGAGATACGGGGAAACTTTTAATAACACACAATCATAAATATTTAATAGTAGATGGGCGTTTTTTAGAGCAGGCAGCAAAAGAAACTAATGTAGAAGTAATAGATTATGATAAAAGTTTTAGCAAAACAATAAAAAGATTATGTGATGAAAATAATGCTAAAAAATGTGCATTTGAAAGTAACGATGTTACATTTGGTGAATATGATGCACTAAAAAAAGTGATGGACAGTATAGAACTTGTGCCAGATAATACAACGATTGAAAATATACGTCTTGTAAAAGATGAAGGTGAAATAAAGTTAATAAAACATGCATTAAAAATTGCTTTAGAAACATTTGAAGAAATAAAAACAAAAATTGTACCAGGAGTTACAGAAAGAGAAATATCAGCAGAAATAGAGTATATGATGAAGTTAAAGGGTGCTGAAGGTGTTGCCTTTGAAACTATAGTTGCATCAGGTAAACGTTCTTCCCTTCCTCATGGTACTGCAACAGATAAGAAAATAGAATATGGTGATGCAGTTGTAATAGACATGGGAGCCCTATATAATGGTTACAATTCAGATATTACTAGAACAATATTTGTTGGTGATATGTCAAAGGAACAAGAAAGAATATATGAAATTGTAGAAAAAGCACAGAAAAAAGGAATAGAGGCAATAAAAGTTGGCGAAAAGTCAAGTGTTCCACATAACTTGGTTGTAGAAGAATTCGCAAAAGATAATCTTGATGAATATTTTGTGCATTCACTTGGCCATGGCGTTGGAATAGATGTTCACGAAAGACCATTCTTAAGCCCAAGAGGTGCAGATACATTTCAAAGTGGCATGATAGTAACAGTAGAGCCAGGAATATATTTACCAGATAAGTTTGGAGTAAGAATAGAAGATATGATAATGATAGAATAGTAGGAGGAACAATATGAATGTAGCATTAATATCACTAGGTTGTAATAAAAATCTAGTTGATTCTGAAATGATTCTAGGCCTAATTGTAAAAAACGGGTTAAACATAGTAGCAGATGAAAATGAAGCGGATTATATAATAGTAAACACTTGTGCTTTTATTGCAGATGCACAAAAAGAATCAATCGATACAATAATACGTCTTGGTGAATTAAAAAAAGAAAAGTGTAGAGCACTAATTATTACGGGTTGTCTTGCTAATAGATATAAAAAAGAAATAAAAGAATTATTGCCAGAAGTAGATTTAGTAGCGGATATAAATGATTTTGAGTCTATAATAAAGTTCATAAAAAAAGATGGCAAGGCAGATATAAAATATACCGAAAGAGTTTTATCTACTCCACCATATACCGCGTATGTGAAAATAGCGGATGGCTGTGATAACACTTGCACATACTGTATTATCCCCAAACTTCGTGGCAAGTACAAAAGTAGAACTATTGAGGACATAGAAGAAGAAGTAAAAGATTTAGCAAAAAAAGGCGTACTAGAAATTGTGTTAGTAGCACAAGATACATCATGCTATGGAATAGATTTATATGGTAAGCCATGTCTTGCAAAACTCCTTAAAACACTAGAAAAAATCGATGGTATTCGTTGGATAAGGATATTATATACATACCCAGAAGGCGTAACAGAAGAGTTGCTCGATGTAATAAGTAAGAGCAAAAAAATATGTCATTATTTTGACTTGCCAATACAGCATATAAATAATGATATGTTAAAAATGATGGGAAGAAACACTACTAAGGAAAAGATAATAAAGTTGCTTAAAAAGATAAAAGAAAAAATGCCTGATGCAACGCTTAGAACATCATTAATAGTAGGTTTCCCTACTGAAACAGATGAGCAATTAGAAGAATTAAAGAAATTTGTAAAGAGCGGTTTTTTTGACCGACTTGGAGTTTTTGAATTTTCTAAAGAAGAAGGAACAGCAGCGGCAAAACTTAAAGGGCAGATATTAAAAAGAGTAAAAGCAAAAAGGCGAAAAATCATAATGGAAGAGCAACAAAAAGTTTCATTAAAAAAGAATAAACAAGTAGTTGGAAGTAAAGTAGAAGTTTTAATTGAAGGCAAGATAAACGATAATACATATTTTGGTAGAACCAAAGCTGATGTACCAGAAATAGATGGTATGATTTTTATAGAAAGTAAAGATAATTTACCACTCGGTGACTTTGTAAATGCTAAAGTAATAGGCGCAAAAGAGTATGATTTAATAGGTAAATGTATATAAAAAATATGGAGGATGATAAAAATGAATTTACCAAACAAAATAACAGTAACAAGGATTTTTTTAGTTCCATTTTTTATAATAGTTTTATTTTTGCCATTTGAATATTCAAATTTACTTGCACTTATCGTATTTATAGTAGCAGCAAGTACAGATTGTTTAGATGGACATATTGCTCGTTCGAGGAATTTAGTAACTAACTTTGGAAAGTTTTTAGATCCACTTGCAGATAAGCTACTAGTTACAGCAGCGCTTGTTGCATTAGTAGGACAAAACAAAATACCTTCATGGGTTGCAACAATAATAATAGCACGAGAATTTATAGTAACAGGAATAAGGTTACTTGCAGTTGGTGAAGGTAGAGTAATTGCAGCAAGTATATGGGGCAAAATAAAGACAGTAACACAAATAATAGCAATTTGCCTATTATTATTAGATAATTATGAAGCACCAATAAATCAATCGGATATATTTATGTTAGGAAAGCTAGACACAATGTTTGCAAACTTCATGGCAAACCCATCATTACAATCATCGATAAGTATATTATCAACAGTAATGTTAATAGTTGCGGTAATAGCAACACTTTATTCATGTTATGACTATATTGTAAAGAATATTGATATTCTGAAACTAGACAATTGTTAATGTGATTTGCTTGCCAAATTATTAATTATTCACTATTTCGGAGGTACATATGCAGAACATACAAATAATAATTGAATATGATGGGACACGCTATAGTGGCTGGCAGACGCAAAAAAACGGTCAAGGCCTTCAAGACATCATTTCAAATGCAATTCATCAGGTAACTAAAGAAGAAGTAAAACTAAATGGTTCGGGGCGTACTGATGCAGGTGTACATGCTCTTGGGCAATCTGCAAATTTTAAAACAAATTGCAGTATCCCAGTAGAAAAAATTCCCGAAGCGATAAATAAGTTTTTGCCAAAAGATATAGTAATAAAAGAAGCAAAAAAAGTGCCAGATGCATTCCATGCAAGGTTTAGTGTAAAAGGCAAAAAGTATATGTATATCGTTAATAATAGTAAATATAGAAGTGCGATTAATAATAATTATGAATATCACTTTAATCAAAAAATTGACTATAAAGCAATGAAAAAGGCAGCCGAATACTTTGAAGGAACGTATGATTTTTCGGGCTTTATGGCAAGTGGTAGTAGTGTAAAAGATACAATAAGGACAATTGAAAAAGTTCAGATAAAGAAACGCGAAGACGATAGAATAATATTTAATTTTACTGGTAATGGCTTTTTATATAATATGGTAAGGATAATGGTTGGAACACTGCTTGATGTAGGTGTAGGCAAGATAAAGCCAGAAGCGATACCTAGTATAATAAAGAGTAAGGATAGAACACAAGCCGGTAAAACTGTTCCAGCTCAGGGACTTTATCTGGTTGAAGTTTACTACTAATGAGTTTGTCAAATATTTGCGTTTTGTCTGCGTTAAACTTCGCATCAAAAATCCTCAGCGTATAGCACATACGCTTCCGGTTTTTTCGCTCGTTTGCCTTGCCAAAACAACAAATCTTTGACAAACATAAAAAAGTATAGGATTTGTTTGGATATTTCTAAAATTTACATGATGTATGACAAACACAGCGGTATTCGCATAGATTATTAGAAAGGAAGTTTTATATGAATTTAACAAAGGTTTTGTTTGATGCAACTGATAAATTACCATTATCAGGCCTACTTTATAATCCAGATACTAAAACTGACAAAGTTGTAATTTTCATTCATGGTATACATAGCAATTGCTTAAAAAAGAAGGACGATGTTTTTGGAGAGGAGCTTACTAATAACAATGTAGCATACTTTACTTTTAATAATCGTGGTGCAAATACTGTTACTAAAATAAATGGCAAATTTTATGGCGCAGCATACGAGGATCCTAAAGAATGTATATATGACATAGATGGTGCAATAGATGAAATGAAAAGTAGGGGCTTTACAAAAATACATATACTTGGCCATAGTCTTGGTAGTAGCAAAGTTTTGTATTGGTATAAAAATGCTAAAGAGCACAATGTAGAAACTGTAGGTTTTTTATCACTTGTTGATATGAACGGAATAACAAGGGCAATGCTTGGACAAAAATATGATATTATGATGCAAAAATTGATGGGAATGGCACCCGAAACACTTATACCACCAGAGGCACTAGAGAATATAAGCATACTTCCACTTAGTGTAAAAACTTTTAAGAATATATTTGTGGATGAGGACTTTAATTTAATAAGTTATATTCCGGGAAATGTTAATGTAACAAATATAGATAATATAAAGGAGCCGGTATTTATACGTTTTGCAACAATAAATGAATTTTTAATAGACACTGCACCAAATACAGTACAGATAATTATGAGTAAATTAAATAAGAATAATATAGATATATCATATATAGACAATGCGGACCATTCGTATCATGGTAGAGAAAAAGAACTAATAGATGGCTATATAAGGTTTATTTGCGGGCGATAAAAATCGCCCATTTTTATATTTTAAAAATTTTTTTAAAATTTATGTGGCATTTTGTCGATATAAAAAGTGTTAATATCAAAAGGAGGAATTATCATGTATATTGATAGCGAATTAACAGTATTGATTGTAGTTATTTTTGCAATCTATGGTTTCTACACAATGGGTAGAAAGTTATTTGAAAAACTTAAGAAGAGTAGTATGAACACAGAAGAAAAGAGACAAAATGTATTTAATGCATTGAAAATATTTTTTATTGGTGTAATAGTGGCAACCATTTTATATATGACACCAGCAATAAATGAAACATTAAAAATTATTATTAGTTTAGTGCTAACACTTGGTACTGTTGGTGCAGTAGTTGCGCAAGAAGATAATAAAGAGCAAAAAGTTTGGTTAAGACCAGTACTTTTTATGGGGCAAATGTTTTTTGGAATAACAATGTTTTTAATGTTAGTAAATACTAATATGGGTTATTCAGAAACAGCAATATTTATAATTTGGTCAGTTGCGAACTTCATAATAGCAATGCAATATAAAAATATAGAAAATAAATTACTGTGTTTGGGAACAATAATTGCAGCATTAATTACAATTATTGGACCTATGTCGATTGATTTAGAAATGTCTGCTATTGTAATAGTAATTTGTACAATCCTTATTTTGTTACAGATATTTGGTAAAAAAGATAACATATTTGTACAAATTACACATAATGTTTTAACACTTGGCTTGATATTCACATACATAAATTATTTTGATGATTTTTATAGAGCATCACTTTCATCAATGGATGATTTTGTAATGCTTGGAGTGACATTAATATTTTTAATTGCAACACTTGCAATAAATATGTTTATGGGAGAATCAGAAAAGATAAACTTTAAGGCCTTTGCAATTTACTTACCATTACTAACAACATATTTGTTGGTAGGAGCTGAAGAAATTGAAGAAGAACTTATTCTTATATTTGAAATGTTCAATTTACTTATAGCTACATGGCTTTTGGCAGATAAGAGTATATTTAAGAAAATTTTAACAATTATAGTTTTTGTAGTAATGACCTTCTCAATATTAGAAATAGTTTCACTTGAGCTAATTTCTGGTCTTCTAATTTTAGCATCTGGCTGTCTTACACTTGTACTTTTACTTGAACCAAAAAAAGCAGTAAAGGAGGCAGATGTAAATGAAGAAGAATAAAATTATTAGTTTAATTATATGTTCATTAGCAATTGTTGCAATGATATTTTTACCAGCAATGATAAGTATGTCTACAAATTTATATACATCAGTAGTTATGAAGAAGACAGGCAGTCTTCCAACAGTTAAAACATATGAAAAATTAAAGAAATTAATTGAAAGTAATAAAAGTAGGTATAGTTATGAAATGCCTCAAGCAGTGTTTAATGATCTGTGGGATGATAGAATAATTACTAATGATGCGATAAATTCCAATCCATTTGCTATGGTGGATGATTCAGTTGCAATTAGCGAATCTGTCTCAGATTTTGGTATTAAAGGACTTTTTGAGAGCTCCAGCATTAATCAATCAGCAAGTGATTACTCAAGTACCAATACACAAGTTACTGGCGTAGACGAAGCAGATATACTAAAAAATGATGGTAAATATATTTATGCAAAGTCTGGCAACAAATTGATTATAATAGATGCATTTCCAGCTCAAACAATGAAGAAAGTTGCAGAAATAGAAATTGAAGAAGGATACAGATTATTAGAGTTATACATAAATGGAGATAAACTATTCTTAATAACAGATAATGGCTATAAGTATTCAGCTAGAAATGCACAAACAAAGATGCTTGTATTTACCATGACAGATAGAGCAAATCCAGAATTAATCAAAACATTTGAAGTAAAAGGCACATACACATCATCAAGAAAGATTAACGATAAAATATATGTATTTACTGGCTTAAATACATACATGGAAAATGGTAACTATGTTGTTCCACAATATAGAGAAAGCAATGTAGGGGCTTTTATAGATGTAAGTTTAACAGATGTTCAATATGTTCCAAATGATAACTATTCATTATTCACACAAATTTTAGCATTCGACATGGGAACACCACTTAACAACCCTAAAATGGTAACATACTTAGGTGAAGGCGCAAACAACATATATATGTCGCAAGATAGTTTATATATGGCACAAAGTAGATATGGCGAAACAACAATATATAAATTTAGTTTAGCTACAGAATATCCACGTTTTGAAGCAAAAGGAACAGTAGAAGGAACTATCGTAAATCAATTTGCAATGGATGAATTTGATGGCAACTTTAGAATAGCAACAACAGATGGAAGTAAGTGTTCAGTATTTATTTTAGGACCAAGTATGCATAAACTTGGAAGTTTATTAAACATCGCACCAAGAGAACAAATAAAATCTGTAAGATTTGAAGGCACAAGAGGATATGTAGTAACATTTAGGAACACAGACCCACTATTTGTAATAGACTTAAGTAGTGTAAGAAAACCAAGAGTACTTGGTAAGTTACAAATCCCTGGTTATAGCACATATTTACATACATACGATGAAAATCATGTAATTGGATTTGGATATGATGGATCAAGTTGGGGTACAAATGGTAAGTTAAAAATTGCATTATTCGATATAACAGATGTAACAAATCCAAAGGAAATGTTTACTGAACAAATAGATGCACGTACATCAGAACTACTTACAAACCATAAATCATTATTATTTTCAAAGGAAAAGAATTTAATAGCTTTTGCAGTAGGAGATTATAGTAGTAATGATGTAGGAAAAGTATTTACAATAACATTAGAGAAGGGATTTGAACTTCGTGGCGAAATAAAACACACTGACGACGTATCAAGAATGTTATTTATGGACGACATTTTATATGGCGTATCAGAAAAAACAGTATCAGCACATGATATAAACACAGTAAAAGAGTTAAAGAGCGTTGAACTTTAAAAAATCATAAAATAAAACCTCTATGAATACAAATGTAGCAAATGTATTTATGGAGGTTTTGTTTTATGAAGGAATATATAGAAGAAAGAACGATAGAAGTGGCACAGTACATAATAGACAAAAAGGCAACAGTAAGAGTGGCTGCTAAAAAGTTTGGAATATCGAAATCGACAGTACATAAGGATGTAACGGAACGGCTTAGTAAAATAAACCCGGCACTTTTTTATGAAATAAAGAAGGTGCTAGATGAAAATAAGGCAGAAAGACACATAAGAGGCGGAGAGGCAACAAGAGAGAAGTATTTGCGGTGCAAGATGTTGTAGTGGCCTTGTGCGTAAAATTTGCCACAAAAATATAATTATTATATAATACAAATGGTGAATAAAATGAAATACAAAAGAATAATTTTACTAATACTAATAATACTTTGGTGTGGTTTAATATTTAATTTATCATCACAAAAGGCGGTAAATTCCACCGAATTAAGTGGTGGTGTGATAAATAAGGTACTTAACCTATTTGGGCACGATATAACGGAATATGAAAGCAGTGTAGTACTATGTATGCAAATTGTAATACGAAAATCAGCGCATATGTTTTTATACTGCATACTTGCGATACTAATTAAACTAGAGCTTATGGAATATAACATAAAAAATAGTAATGTAATGGCAATTTTATTAACCATATTATATGCGATAACCGACGAGATACATCAAAATTTTGTAATGGGCAGAAGTTGTGAAGTTCGCGATATAATAGTAGATTTGGTGGGGGCGTTAATAGGAATAGGGTTAATTTGTTTGTATAAATATAGTAAAAATAAATGTAGGGGCGATTAGTAATGCCCTTACTTTTTTATACAAAATATGTTGACCAGTTTTTTATAAAAATGTACAATAATCAAGTAATTATGGCAAAATTTTTGGAGGTCAACATGATACAAGAGATAAGAAATCAAATCAAATTTTCAAAAAACAGTCTATCATTTTTGGTGTCTGGAATTTGCTGTTCCTTGTTACTTTGGCATTTTCCAGGTATGTCTGTGATTTTTTGTGTTGGTGCATTATTAGTTACAATTGCTCTTTCATTATTTGTTGATAATATTTCTTGTGTATATAAAGATAAACAACTTTCTATGAGAATCCTTTATATAATATGTGCGATAGTAATATCACATTGTTTATCTAAACAGTTTATTAAGGATTGGCTTTTATTTGACAAACCAGAAGAAATTATTGTTACAACCAATTTGTTAGATTTAGTATTAAGATACATTTTAGCGGGTGTAGTAATATTATCAGCAGTGTATTTTCTTACTCTAGTAATAAGTCTTTTGTTTAATGAATTAGAAAAGGTTTTAACCGATACTATTAAAGTTACAGAACAAAAATCTGTAATAACAAATATTAAGGGTAATATTTTCTTTATTATTTCTGCATTTTGCTTTATGTTAATGCATATACAACGCTACAACATTGTGATATTTTTGTTATTATACATATTAATAGTTATTATATCTTCCCAGATAACAGGGATTTCACAAAAAATTAAAGTGGCTCCTTTAGGGATAAAAATTTATTCGTTTATTTCTTCTATTGGTATCTGCTATCATGCACGACTTTTGTTTTGCTCTGTACCTAAAATTTATAATATTAGTGAGATTCAAACTAGAGTTATTAAATATTTTTCTGCCCCAGTTGCGGTGCTTTCAGTTTTTGCTATTTTTGTTCTTGTAACGTTATTACTTAATTATGTATTTGAAAAGGTCAAAGGCATTTTTAGGCCACTTACTAAAATTGAAATAATTTTATATGTGCTGTTAATAGTAGCGTTATTTGCATTTACATGCTATGCTTTTTTTGGGAGTTTCGCTTTTTGGGATCGAGTTTCTAGGTGCGATTTAATATACACAGGCGATTCACCATATCTTGGAGAAACTAATGTTTATTTAGAATTATATCATGGTCACAACGACTTAAGACAGCCACTTTTTGCTGTGTTTGCAGCACCATTTGTTGGCTTTGGATATACTTTAGCACTTCCTTTCGCTTATTTTAGCTTTGTATATGTAGCATTATTCATGAACGCCATTCAGATAATATTGTTGGTAGTAGCGGGGTTAATGTTAGCAAAAATCATGAAATTAAATGTGGTTAATAGAATCTCCTTTATATTTATTTTATTTACTACTTATACGACATTATTATTTACAATAATGATGGAACAATATATTATTAGCTATTTTTGGGTAATCTTTATGATATATTCGTATGTTGAGTATAAAAAAGCAGGAGTAGTTGAGTTATCTGCTGCAGGAGGTACAGTGCTAACAAGTTTAGTCTGGTTCCCTGTTTTGATTGACAATACTGTAACAAATAGTGCAGATAAATTAAAAGCATATATTTCGGATATCGAGAAAAAAGTTGTAGGGTTTCTCATATTTTTTATAGGGTTTGGTAGATTGGATGTATTGTTAAACGCATTTAGTTCGTTTGGATATTTATCTAGCTTTGCTGGTGGAGGGAATATTATAGAACGCATAAATCAATATATATCATTTGTATCATCGTGTTTTATTGCACCAGCATCTGTTGTAGACACGACAACTTTTACGGATATTTCATGGCAACTAAATAGAATAAATATGACGCAAACTAATTTGTTAGGCGTTATACTAATTTTACTATGCTTTGTAAGTTTTATATTAAACAGGGAAAACGTGCTAACAAAGATATCTGCATTTTGGGTATGCTTTTCCATATTGTTATTATGCATCGTTGGGTGGGGCTCACCTGAAAACGGAATGATTCTTTATTCGTTGTATTTTAGTTGGGCATTTTATGTACTATTATTTCAGTTACTATTGTGGTGTTCAGAAAAGCTTAAATTTAAGAGCGTTACACCAATTGTAAGTAGTGTTGTAATAGCCATATTAGCAGTATATAATTATCAAGGGATAAGGGATTTACTGTTATTTGCATTTAAGTATTATCCTTTTAATTAGGAGGTTTTTATGGGAATCAAATATTACTTAAAAGAGATGCGTGTGCATCACTACATAAAAAATTTATTGGTTTTTGTACCATTAGCATGCAGTGGGCAATTTTTTAACTACGACAAGCTTTTTAATGCATTGTTTACCTTTTTATCATTTTGTTTTTTATCTTCAGCCATTTACTTTATAAATGACATCAAAGATATTGAAAAAGACCGCAATCATCCAACAAAATGCAATAGACCATTAGCAGCGGGGAAAATAACCATTAAATCTGCCATCATATTTACGGTGTTTTTGGTTATAATGGCGATTGTATTTAGTGCAGTGCGCTTTAATGCATATGCCTCATTACTTTTGCTATGCTATTTCGTTATTAATATTGGGTACAGCTTTGGCTTAAAAGACATACCACTTGTAGACATAGCAATTCTTGTTGCTGGCTTCCTAATTCGTGCGGTATGCGGAGCGTATGTTACGGACATAAGGATTTCAAATTGGCTATACTTTGTAATTATATCTAGTGCATTTTATCTTTGCTTAGGTAAAAGAAGAAATGAATTAATGCAGGAAAGTGATAATGATACGAGGAAAGTTATAAAAAAATATCCGCTCGTATTTCTTGATAACAATATGTACATGTATATGGCATTAATATTTGTTTTCTACGCACTATGGACTGTAGACGAAAAAACATTGGCAGCATACAATTGTAGTGGGCTTATATGGACAGTTCCTTTAGTAATGCTGATTTTTATGAAGTATAGCTTAACAATAGAGGGAAATTCGGATGGAGATCCTGTTGAAGTATTGCTCCATGATAAAATTTTAGCTTTAATGTGCATTGTATATTTAATTATAATGTTTGCTTTACTTTATGTTTTAGGATGAAAAAATATATTGACAAAAGATTTTGGTAGTGGTATTATATATAGGTCATCGCGGGGTGGAGCAGCCTGGTAGCTCGTCGGGCTCATAACCCGAAGGTCGTTGGTTCAAATCCAGCCCCCGCAACCACTAAAATCAATGCTTTCAGCCTCTTGCTGAGAGCATTTTTTATTAAAATCAGATAAATAAAGAACTAACGACCAAAAATCCATAAATAGCTTGATATATAAGCATTTTAGGTTTATTAAAGGAAATTAAAAAACATTAAAAAACATTAAAATCTACCACATAGAGGGTAGATAGAGGGTATAAATAATGTAATTTAATATTGTGATATCAATAACTTCAGCAGATGCTGGAGTTATTTTTTGTGCAAAAAATAAAATAGTAAAGTTATATAAAATAATATAATAATATATATATTTATAAAAATTATATAAAGTATTGTATAAAAATACATTATATGATATAAATTAAGTATAAATAAAAAATTATAGAGGTGAAAAATGGAGAAAAAGGAGAAATTACAATCTATTAAAGATGAAGTAAAAGGTTATATAACTTTGAGCGGATGGCAAATGGGAGAAGTCGCTGATAGATTGAGCGAAAGAAAAAGTAAAGTTGCATTGCAGAACTTATCAAACAAACTTACTAAAGGAACAATAAAATATTCAGAAGTTAAAAAAATAGCAGATATAACAGGTTATAAAATTGTATGGGAAAAAAAATAAAAGTGAGATAATTTTTTTACTATTAAGGAGGAAATATGGAAAATATATCAAAAACAAAAAGAAATAAAATGATCGCATTTCTTAATGAATTAAAAAAGACACATTCTGACGATACTTCTATAATAGCTTTAAATGAAATAGAAAATGCTTTAACTGAGAAAAAATTTGGATTAGTATTTGAAGAGCATACAGAAGAAGTCGATGAAAGATTATTAAATGAAATTCCAGTTTTTTGTGCAGATGAAGAGAGAAAAATATGTAAAGATAAAAATTTGCCATATAATTTTATTATTGAGGGAGATAATTTACAAGCTCTATATCTTTTAGAAAAAACTCACAGAGGAAGAATAGACTGTATCTACATAGATCCTCCATATAATTCTGGTGCAAGAGATTGGAAATATAATAATGATTATGTTGATAGTAATGATGTATATAGACATAGTAAATGGTTGTCTATGATGAAAACTAGACTATTATTAGCAAAAAAAGTATTAAATCCAAAAGATTCAGTATTAATTTGTACTATTGACGAAAAAGAATATCATCATTTAGGCTGTTTGTTAGAAGAAATATTTCCTGATTCAAAAATGCAAATGATAAGTAGTGTAATAAATGTAAAAGGTGTTGCTAGAGAACAAGAATTTTCTAGAGTGAATGAATATATTTATATAGTACAAATAGGGAAGTGTGCTGTAAAGAAATTACCTTTGTCAGATGAGTGGCTGGGAAACGTTAAAAAATCTGGAAGAAACAAGTTAAGATTAGGTTCAATGTTACGTTCAGGAAGTAATAGTGAAAGAAAACATTCACCAGGTTGTTTTTATCCTATATATTTTACTAAAAAAGGAGAATTTATAAAAACAGGTGAAGCAATTGGACTTAATGTTGCTAGAGAAAGCGTTAAAGTACCAGAAGATCAAATTGCTATTTGGCCAATTCACAAAGATGGTTCTGAAGGTGTATGGCAATATTCAAAAAGCAGCTTTGATAAGTTATATGAAGAAGGTTTTGTATACTTTGGACAATTAAAAGATAATAAGATAGGAATATCTTATGCTCCGAGAGGTGTAAGAAAAAAAATAGAAGAAGGCCTATTTACAATAAGTGGTTATAAAGATGATGGAACTGCTATAATTGATGATAGTAATTATGAATCATCATTTATTCCAGGTAATCAATGGGCTATTGCTTCCCATAATTCTACAGAATATGGTTCGAAATTATTGAAAGAAATACTTGGAGAAAAAAGATTTACATATCCAAAATCATTATATGCAGTACGAGATGTAATTAAATTTTTTGTTAATGATAAACCAAATGCTATTGTATTAGATTTTTTTGCGGGTTCAGGAACAACATTACATGCTCTAAATTTACTTAATTGTAGTGATAATAATAATAGAACATGCATAATGGTTACAAATAACGAGGTATCTGAAGCTGAAGCTAAAAATTTGCGTGACAAAGGATATAAACCTGGGGACAAGGAATGGGAAGAATTAGGTATTGCAAAATATGTTACTTGGCCTAGAACGTTTTGCAGTATAAATGGTGTTAATATTAATAATCAAAGATTAAAAGGAAATTATTTAGATTCTGATGTTAAAATGTCAGAAGGATTTAATTGTAACGTTAAATATTTTAAATGCGATTGGACTCCACGTAAACCGGTAGATTATTTACTAAGCAATGTATTATGTCTTCATATAAAGGAAATGATAGAACTTGAAAATTCTATTGAAGTTGATTATGATAAAAACGTAATTATATTTAATAGAGACGATTTTAAAAGATATATTTTAAATGAGAAGAATTATAAGAATATTGAAAAATTATGGATAAATCAAAATGTCATTTTTAATTCTGAAGAATTGAAAATATTAAATGAAAAAGGATTTAAGTATATTCCAAGGGAATATTTTGGTCAAGAATTAAAGGAGGCTGCAGAATAATGTTTAAAGTTAATTTATATAAATTTCAAGAGAAACATGAAGAAGAATTACTTAGAAAATGTGCAGATATTGAAGAATTAGTTTTGTATGCTCCTACAGGTTCAGGAAAAACTGTTTTAACTTGTAAATTCATTGATGATTATTTAGATGAAAATCCTACTACTGTGTTTCTTTGGTTATGCCCTGGAGCTGGAGGATTACAAAGGCAATCACAAGAAAGTTTCGTTGATGTTACTAGCGGAATAACATATGGAGATGTATATGATTTTATAAATGAACCAGCACCTGAAGGAAGTGTGTATTTTATAAATTGGGATAAAATTAATCGTGCTTCAAATATTGCATTACAAGAAGGTGAATACAAAGATTTGATGTCTAAAGTTCACTCTTGTCATAATAATAACATTGATATTTTTATGATTATTGATGAAGAACATAAGTATAGAGATACTGCTAATGAGTATATTGCTAATATAAATCCAGTTCATGTATTAAGAATATCCGCAACACCGGTTAGCAAAGGAAATCACACAGAGATAATAGGAGATGACGAAGTTATTTCAAGTGGATTAATAGCGTCAGGAATTTCTATTAATAATGGAGTATCTAAAGCTATTGAAGAAAATAATAATTTAGATGATGATTTATTATTATTGAATTTAGCTGATATGAAGAGAAAAGAAATACAAGCGGAATATGATAAACTTGGTTTAAATATTAGACCGTTAGTATTAATTCAATTTCCAAATGGTTCTGAAGAATGGATTATGAGAATTAAACAAGAATTGGGAAATATGGGATATGGTCCAAATTCAGGATTAGTAACTTCATGGTTTAGTGGAGACCACCCAGAAAATCCAGAAGAAATTAAAAAATTAGATGGACAATATGCATTTTTACTATTTAAACAAGCTATAGCTACTGGATGGGATTGCCCTAGAGCAAAAATTTTAGTAAAACTTCGTGAAGGTGGAAATGAAAGATTTAATATCCAAACAGTTGGTAGAATTAGAAGAATGCCTGAAAGGAAACACTATGGTAATGATTTGCTAGATAATTGCTATGTATATACATTAGATAATGAATTTAAAGAAGGATTAACAAATAGTCTTAGTGATTCATTTTATACATATCAATATAAAAGAAAAATGAATGCACCATCTTTTACATTAGAAAAAGAATGCTTAGATGGAAATGACAGATATGCAGTAAATCCTCGAGCAGTTGTTGGTGTTGTTAGAAAGACAATGTTAGAAGAATGTGATTTAAATAATAATGGCGAATTAGATAAACATGAGTTAGAAACTACTAAAGGATATGTATTCAGTACCAAATTAAAAACTGAGGCTATTGAAGGTGTTGCTAGAACAACACATGATATCTTAAAATTAAATACTATATTTGCAGGAGAACATGAATTAAATAACCATGATGATGGCTTTATAATAAGGGATGCAAAAAGAAGAATAGCTAGAGCTATTGGTATTGATGAAAGTATTTCAAATAATGCTCTAAGATTATTATTTGGACCTGAAGATATGCAAATGTCTCTTATGTCTCAAGAAGAAAAAGATTTTGAACATGAAAATAAAATTTTTAGAGGAATGAAACTTAGAGAATACAATGCATTTTTGGTAAATAATAGAGATAGATTAATAGAAGTATTTAGTAAAATAAGCCAAGAACAAATAACTGATATTAAGGAAACTGAAATAATAAAGAAAGAATGGTTTATTCCAAATAATCAATATTATAAACAACATAAAAAAATGGAAAGTACAAAAACAATGAATAAAAATGTCTTTTCTGATTATGGGAATAATATTTTAATAGCACCAAATAGGACATACACAGAATTAAAATTTGAAGATTGGTGTGAAAATTATAATACAGTTAAATGGGTATATAAAAACGGAGATAAAGGGGATGATTTCTTCAGTATTATTTATAGAAAGGCATTTAGAAGAAATAATTTTTATCCCGATTATATAATCCAACTTAACAATAATGATGTATGGATTATTGAAGCAAAAGGTGGTTTAACTGCTGATGGAGAATCTAACAATATTGATGCTTATGCAAAGAATAAGTTCGAAGCATTAAAACAATATGGAGAAAGACATCCTGAAGTAAAATGGGGATTTGTTAGAGCTGTCGGCAATCAACTATATATGTCTAATACTGAATGGGATGAAGATGTAACTAATAGTAATATATGGAAACCAATAGAAGTTTTTATTAGTGAGCAAAAAAATAAAAATAATTTGATGGTAGCGGAAAATAGTGAAGAATATAAATATGAATAATAAGAAAAATGTGTGGTAACAATTACGGTTATCACATATTTTTTAAGAATATATTTTATATTGTTGACAAAAATAAAAAAATAGTTTATTATTACTTATAACAATTTATAATATTTTATAACAATTTATAAAAAGGAGGTTAATCAAGTGCCAGACATCATAAAAGAAGCTGAATATATCAGAAATATGGTTAGTAATGGAATGTATGATATTTCAACACATGCAACTCAAAGAATGAATGAACGCAATATGTTTTTTGACGAAATGGAAGATATAATATTAAATCACAAATTTAAATTGGCAAAAGATGATGGAAACAATGAGAGATATGAATTTTATACAAATACGAAGGATAAAATAATAGTAGCACTTGGATCAGGAATGATGATTCCAGTAATAGTAACTGTTATTAAGGGAGGGAGTAAAAATGAATAAAATCGATATGGATAAAATGGAAAGAACGTGTTTTGAATGTGGTTCTAAAATGAAAGAAGAAGTAAGAGAGTTAGAAATATCAAGAAATGGATATACATTAAAACTAAATGGAATAAAAGCATATGTGTGTCCAAATTGTGGTCAAATTATTTATAATTCTAATGATATAAAAATGATGGAAAAATTATGTTTGGCAATGTCAGAGACTAAAACCAATGAAGCTGAAATAAATCTAAATGTATCAGAACTAGCAGAAGCTTTGAGAGTATCAAATCAAACTATATACAATATGATTAAAGATGGAAGATTAAAACCTATTAAGATTGGTAAAGAATGGAGATTCATGAAAAAAGATATCCAGAGTTTACTTGGAGAAGAAGGGGAATTATTAGCTGCTAGAGGTTTAAAAAATACAGATAATTCAGATGAGGAAATTATGAATAAATATTTTGAGGGGAATTAATATGGATGTAAATGCATTGTATGCGATTGAATTAATTGAGAAACTAGAATTAAAGCCACCAATAGATTTATATGAATTGTGTAAAGTATTTAATATTGAAATTGTAAAAGAAAACTTAAAAAATGCATATGCATATTTTAGAATACGAAATGGTAGAAAAGTAATATTTTTAAGTAATTCAATTGTAGGTACTGAAAAAGAAAAATTTACTATTGCACATGAATTAGGACATTATTTTTTACCTAATCATTTAGAAAAAATAGATGATATGTACACAAAAACTGATTATATGTACAAAAATAAAAGAAAAAAAATAGAAACAGATGTTGATAAATTTGCAGCTGAATTAATTATGCCTAGTAAATTTATAAACCCAGAATTAGAAAAAATTTCATTAAGAAATTTTAAACAATTAGAGGAATTAGCACAAAAATATCAAGTTTCTCTGACTTCATTATTATGCAGGTATGTAGATTTAAATTCAGAAACTATGGCATTATTATGCTATGAAAATGATAAACAAAAATGGCAATATAAAGTTTTTGATGATTTTAGATTTGATATATATGAAGGAAAAATATTAGATGATGAAGCTGAAAAATATACAAAGGATACATTAAATAATTGGTTAGATGAAAATTTTCAGGGAACTGTATATCAGGTTATATTTGATTTGAAAAAATACAATATGAAATTAGTGTTAATACAAGTTAAGTATTATTATTAATATAATATTTTTTAGAAGAAAAAACGCCCAATGCTAAGACATTGAACGAATTAATAAAGTATGCAACCTTTATTTGTTCAATTATAGCATATTTCTTCTTTGAATTGCAAGGGCAGAAAGGAGAAAAAATAAGATGGAGAATAGAATAGCTAAAAATAGAACATCACCTAAAAATGAAGATAATTACATACAGGCTTATAAAGAATTGAATCCTAAAGCTAACAGACATGATAATTATGATATAGCTGCAGTTATAACTAAAGATGGAACTAAAGGCCATGGATTATTATCAGAGGAATTAAATAGGGGACATGATAATGACTATCATAGAGTAAAGGATTTCATTCCAGACAGTGAATTGAAAAATAAAATCTAATTATAAAGGTGGGAGTAACTCTCACCTTTAAATATTTTAAAAGTATTAATAAAAAATAGAGGGCAGATAAAGGGTAAAAATAAATTTTAATGTTTTAAAATGGCTTTAAATCAATGATTGTAGAGGAGACCTTCGGGCATTTGACCGTCCTCATAACCCGAAGGTCGTTGGTTCAAATCCAGCCCCCGCAACTAAAAATCGTAGAACCCCGTAGGCGTCAGCCTTACGGGGTTTATACTTTCTCTACAAAGAGTAGAAAAACAAAAAATGTCAGTCAAATATCACTTAAACATAGAAAATATATAAAAAGTTTTATAAAAATGTTATAATATTCTGGGTGAAGAATTATGGCCAAAAAAGATCTGTTAGATGAAGTACTTAGTTTCCTAGGCTGCTCATGCCTTTTGCAGCTTGCCGCTCCATTTATTCTGGTATTTCTAATAGCTGCCTTTATTTATGGCTTGCTGTTTAGTGAGGATGTGCATAAAAAGTATGAAGGCGTAGAAAACATAATATTCACATCGGAGTTGAAAGACAAAGCAATTGCAACCGCAAAGGTAACTTATGATAAAGATATTTTTGAATCGGTAGAATCAGGTAGTGACACCGGTATAAATGCGAAAATAAATTATACATTTAGTGGTAGAGATAAAACAGTGTTAGAATATGAGGAACTTGCCAAAAAAGAAGTAACAAAGCTTTATGATATGTTAAAAGGATATACCCTCGTAAGTGATCAAGGGAATGTGGATTTTTCACAAAGAAAAATAGAAATTACCTTTTATCTGTCAAAGATAAAGGCGCAGGATTTTACTTATTTAGGCACGTATTATATTAAATATACAGATGACGCAGTTGTAGATGATGTGGCATATGAAGAGGAAATGAATAAAACTCATATTGATCAAAATACATTAGAACGGGCATTGCGGGGGTGGTAGGAAGGCATGTCACAAGGGACGGGGGTAAATGACCACATTTATGTAAAGCACAAAATGGCTTCAAATGGTCAACAAAGCATACACGTTCATCGATGTTATGCAAACATTATGACGTATTTTTCAATCCAAAAATTTATGGTATTATATAAAAAAATAAAGGAGAATCACTATGGCAACAACAAAAGAGTATAAAGAATTTGTGCTTGAACAACTTTGCTTACTCGACAACATAACTGTAAAACCAATGATGGGCGAGTTTTTGTTGTACTACAATGGCGTTTTGTTTGGTGGAATTTACGATGATAGACTACTCGTAAAAAAGGTAGAGACCAACAAAAAATACGATATGGAGGAGCAGCTACCTTACGATACTGCAAAGCCAATGTATTTAGTGGATAGTGTAGATAACAAAGAGACACTAAAAGAGATTGTAATTGAAACGTGCAAGGGCTTAAACAATAAATAGAGGTGTTTTTAGTGAGCAAATATGAACCATTGTGGAAGTATATAGTAGACAACCAAAAGCAAGAGTACAAACTTGACTATGACGAAATAAAGCGTATTCTTGGCTTTGATATAGACCATTCTTTTTTGACGTACAAAAAAGAATTATTAGATTATGGATATGAAGTAGAAAAGATATCGTTAAAAGAAAAATATGTGCTAATAAGTAAAAAATAAAATGGAGAAGCTGATGGAAGAACTGTTTGTAAATAGAATAAAACTAAATAAAGAAAACATAAATAGCAAAAAATACCCGTTTAATATACCATGTTTAGTTAATTTTGATGAGTTAAAACTAGATACTCCAGTAACGCTATTTTATGGCGAAAACGGAGCCGGTAAATCTACTTTGGTTGAGGCGATTGCGATTGCTTTGGGGTTAAATCCTGAGGGTGGTAGCAACAATATGCAGTTTTCAAGTTATGATGATTATTCCGAACTTTACAAACATTTAACTATTAGTAAATTTGGAGTGCCTAAAACCAAGTTTTTTTTACGTGCAGAATCATTTTATAATGTTGCGACCAATATTAGCAACAATAGTGATTTAGTTGACACAACTTATGGTGGGGAAGATCTACATTCGTGTTCACACGGAGAGTCGTTTTTAAAACTTGTGGAGCATAGGTTTTGGGACAAAGGTTTATATATTTTGGATGAACCAGAAGCTGCGTTGTCGCCTTCAAGGCAAATGACACTTCTTTGTTATATTCACAATTTGGCACAAAATGGTTCACAGTTTATCATTGCAACACATTCGCCAATACTTTTGGCGTATAGGTATGGCAAAATAATTGATATGAATAATAACATGAAAGAAATAAAATATGAAGATACAGAAAGTTATAAAATTTATAAAGATTTTTTAAGTAATCCTTATGGAATGCAAAATATTTTGTTTGAGGAGTAGTGTAATTTTTTTGTTAATTACTAAACAAATTAAAAATAATTGCCGATACAAAAAAGTGAGAAAGCATAAGGAGGTGGCAAAGTGAAACTAAATAACAAAATATACGAATATCTAGAAATGCTAAACTTAAAAGAAAATTTCGAATTAATAGAGCATTTTGTAGAAGGCGTAGAAGAATTTTACTACAATCCAAACATTTCAAAAGAAGCGAAAAACACAGCAAAAGAAGCTCTTGATTTCGTAAATGATTTATACAATCAATTAGACACTTTAGTATCAATGCCGCCTACGGAAGACACATTAAACAAAATTAAAGAATGCATGGGAAATGTTAATTTACAATACATCTGGCACATGTCTGGTGTGATGGAAGAGGAATTAAAAAGATTAGATAATATAAACAAAAGTAACGAACAAATATTGCTTGAATTCATAAAAAGTGAAATAGTTGAGTTAAATAAAAAAGTCGATGCTGCCAAAAAAACACTCGAAAAAGAAAATCAGGGTTTGTTTAAGAAAAAAGCAGAACTTGAGGAGCAGAAAAAATATCTTGCCGAAGAGCGAGAAAAAATAGAGCATTTGCCACTTACGATGTCACTTATAAAAAAAGAAAATCCGTTTAGAAGGTTAATTCGAATATTGACAGAGAAGTCTGATACATGGTCAGAAGAAGAGATAAACGATGTAATAATTTTAAGAAATACTAACGGTGAAATAAGGGGTAAAATTTCAAAAGAAAAAGAGGAAACTACAGAAGAAATTGCTAAAACTGAGAAAAATATTTTGGCAAAAAGGCAAAAGTATGGTATCCGTCAAAAACTTCTAAACTTGATACGTAGCGAGGTATTTACAGTAGAGCCGGAAGAAAGAGAGCAAGAGTTAAATGTAAATTATCTTCAACAAGAATTAAATCGCGGAGAAATAGAAAAAATAGAAAAACAAATAGAGAGCAATATAAAGAAAATAGAGTATATAAATAATTCATATCAAGATTTTGCTGCTATTGAGGGAGGAATTATAGAAAGTTATAGAGAAAATAGTAGCGAAAAAAGTTCGATAGAAACATTTGCAAGTTTAGTAAGCAAAATAAAAGATTTTGAAACAATATTAAATAAAACATTAAGCTATAAAGTACATGAAAAAACGCCAGTTTATGAAGAAATACTTAAAAAATCACCAAATCGTGGGGGCCAGATGGCATTTGAAATGTAGTTTATGAAAGGGTGGTATAAATGGAAACAATAGAATTTTTAACACAAGAAGAAAAAGAAAAAATGAGCATAAATGATTTAGAAGCATATATAGAATTGCTCACACTTATAAAAAACGAATTAGGTAAAGTAAAAGAATAATAAAAAGGAGGCAATAAAATGCCAGAAGAGCCAAGAATTTCTAGTGAACTATCTGCTGAGCTTGAAGCAAATGGTGTAAAATCTTCCATAGAGGGTTTAGTAGATTTTAAAACTCAAATAGATAATTTTTTACTAAGGAGCGATTTAACAGAATCCGACCAAAAAAGAGTTTCGGATAAAATGTTAAAAATTACGCTTCTTTATGGTGCGCTAGTTAGAATTGTTAATTCATATAAATCAAATGAGGAAAAAACCAAGAAAATTTTAAGCGTTCTTTCGCAGATAATGATTTTTAAAGATATAAAAGATGTTCAAGATGAAGTAAATGAAATAAACTTAGAAAAAATTGCTGCAGAGCAGAAAAAACGTGAAGAAGAAGAAAAAGCATTTAATGAATCGTTTAAGGTTGATGAAGAAATAGTAGCAAAGGGCAGAGAAAGAATTGAAAAACAGATAGAAGATGAAAGAAAGAAAGCACAAAAAATATTAGATCAGAGGAGAAAAGAGTTAGAAAAAAGGGGTTATGATATTGGCCCACTAGATGAATATATGAAGAGTGTAAGAGCTACAGTAGTAAAGCCAGAAGAAAAATCGATTGCTGTAGTGCCAAAGAAACTTAGCTTTATGGATAGGATGAGAATCTTTATACAAGACCCAGAGTTAGATTGGCACCAAGAAGATCGTGATGGTAAATTAGTGTATGTAGATGAATCCGGTAACGCGAAGAAAACAAAAAATCCTAAAAGATATGGCTTAATAGCAAGAATTAGGGATGCTATAAAAGCACAACCAGAAGAGACAAATAAGTTAGCTCAGTTGAAAAAACAAGCACAAGAAAAAATAAAAGAAATTGAAGAAGAGATTAAATCTATTGCTGAATCGGTTCAAATAGGCACGAGAGAATACATTAATTTGCGTGCAGAACAATTTAAGGAAGCACTAGATAATCCAAGTATAAAAGATGTTTTGGAGAGGTTAAAAAATTCACCACGTGATGCATATAGCTGGGTTAAAGGCTTTTTGAAAGAGAAAAAGACATTAGTAAAAGAAATGCGAGAAGATAAAATTACCGATGTACGAGGAGAATGTACTCCAGAAGAACTAACACAAGCTTTAGCAGAGGATATGGTAAGAAGAGGCGTAGTAAGAAAAGAAGATATAGAAATAGAAGTAGAGGGCTTTGAACATTAATTTGCGGGGAGGAAATAAAACATGGCAGAAGTATCTGTAAATGGTATAGCAGTAAAAAATAGACAAGAAATACAAGAGGAGCTTATATCACATAATTTGTCAAAAGAAAAAGCAGAATCAGTGGCTAAGAAAATTACTGGATTTATACAAGTTTATCAAAAGACTCATGCTGCACAAAATGTAGAGATAACAATTGCTGACGACGAGAGCAATTTGATAAGCTTAAATATAGATGGTGCAATACTAAATATAGGAGGTAGAATAGTAACCCCTAAAAAAGATGAAACACCAAAAGAAGTGTTAGTTGGTACGCTTGAAGATGAAATAGCAGTTTCAATGGAAATATTGGAAAAAGGTTTAGAAATGAGGCGTGAAGCCCATGAAGCGAAGCTACCGGTGAAGACTAAAACTAGAGCAAATGACGAATTTGCATTAACACCAGTAAAGCAAAATGTGCTTACAAAGATAATAAATAAATTAAGAGAAATACTTAGTAAAATACATTTTACAAAGCCACAACAAGAAGCATTGATAAGAAGAATAACCTCAGCAAGAGAATGGGGCGACCATATAGATAGGTTCAAAGAAGAAAAACTAGAGCCAACACTTGAAAAAATTCTTACAAAACTTGCACAGGGTAAAGATGAGTTAGCAGTTCTTGCAAGTAAGGCGTTAGATGCAGTGCATGAAACGGTTCAAGATACATTAGACACAGCAATAGAAAAGCAAGATGAGAAAGCAAAAAAGGCATCTAAAACACTAGATGCATCACATAGAGAACTAGATGAAATGTTAAATGGTTTGTTACATCAAAAACTAGATTTAGAAGCAAAACTAAGTCGAATAACACAAAAACTAGAAGAAGCAGAAAAAGTGGAATTAAGTGCAATAAAAGAAAATGAATTAAAAGTTGAAATGATAAAACTCGAAAAGGAATTAGAAAAATTAGAGAAGAAAATACAAAAAATAGAGAACTCAAAAGAATACAAAAAAGTTGACGGAGCAATAAAAGGAAGCTTAAGATCAGTTAGAACGGCAAAAGCTACAAAAGAAGTGCTGGAAACGGTTAGAGAAGGCATGGATAGATAAATAATGAGTTGAAAAAAAATAAGACGGCATTTACCGTCTTATTTTTTTATTCAACTATTGGTTCATCGCTATCTGTACTACCAGCATCGGTTTTTGGATCAAGTAAATCAGTTTCATAAATACTCATAACATATTTTCCTTTATCAGGATTAAAATTAAATGTGATAAGTGATTTTTCAAGTGTTTCATCAATTTGCCTTAAATCTGTTGTGTAAAGGATGTTACAATCCTTAAGTACTACTTTATTTTTTGTAATAATCTTAAATATTTCAACCATGTGGTCATCATCTTCACCAACTATAACAAGTTGTGGAACACGTTCAAACCCCGAATCTCTAATATTGAAATAATCGAAGAATTCAGAATAAAGACTCATTTTTGTAACAAGTTTATCTTCCCAACCATTGTCACGACGAACTGCTTCAAACATTAAATCTGTGTTTTTGCCACCTTTGTTAAGTGTAACAACACCACCAGAAACTTTAAAACGTATGTTTTGTTTTTTAGCCATCAACACTGGATCAACGACATAGTTTTTAAAATATTTTGCTTTCATCATATAAGCAATAATTACTTGGTTACCAGCAAGACGTTTTTTTATAAGATGAACTGGTTTTGTATTGTTTGTAGGCATCCAGTCAGTTCTAATTTCACGAGAGTTAAGTAAAAACTTACCTGCTTTTTCTAAGCAGTACACTCTATATATTCCATTACCTTCATCACTCTTAAAGTAGTATCTAGAAACGGCACGTGCCTTAATTAAATTTTCAAGACGTGCGTTTACTTTGTTTTGATCTTTAATTTCGATACCTTTAAGTTGAAGGAGTTGATAGATTTGTCTTGATGTAATAAATTCAAATTTACTAATTAGCTCAAGCATTTCAAAGTGCAATTCATGTACGTATCCCATATCAACCATGAAAACTGCTTGGCTTACTGAAGAATATCCGGCTTTGCCATCGAAAACCTTCTCTTCATTTGGACGCATCGCAAATGGCGATTTCGTCGCTTTAACTTCATTGTCATTAATCATAATTATGACCCTCCATATTTTTATACATTATAGCCTTCCCCTTGAGGGGAAGGTGTCCGAAGGACGGATGAGGTGTAAAATTTCACATCTATCCAACAATAACTAATTTAATTTTTTTCTTTTCAGGAATAATCTTTTTGATAAATACGCTAACTCTTTCACCATATTCAACACCTGGTTTGTGGTCAGCAAGCCCAACTAGGTTTGGCCTTAGCTCAACGAAAATACCGTTTTTCTCACGAGCACGAGCAATACCAATAACGGTAGTACCTTCTTTAAAATCTTTTATATTATCTTCCCATGTACCGAGTAATTCTTTATGGGTAAGAATAATCTTTCCTGTATCTTTTTCAAAAGATTTAACCATAACTTTGATTTTATCACCAATTTTAAATCTTTCTGATGGGTGCATGATACGAGCAACAGAAATATCTTCAATATGTAGAAGCCCTGTTACACCACCACCAACATCTATAAAAACGCCATATTGTTCCATGTTACGAACAATACCGCTTAAAACCATTCCTTCTTTTAAGTTTTCGTACATCCAATTCTTAACTTCTATTTCAACATCCTTCCTTGAAAGGATGACATTAATTTCACCATTATCTAGAGTTTTTATCTCTTTTATTTTAAATTGAACTTTTTTATTAACTTTTGTTATAGAAGCAACTGGCATTGGTAATCCGTCACGACCAACAGTAGCACTAACTTCAGCTCTTGGCACGATACCTTTAATGCCATCTAAATCAACATACAAATTAAAATCTGCATCAGCCATAGTAACAACGCCCTCTAAGGTTTCGTTATTAGCCATTGCCTCTTTCAAAAAATTTAGTTTCTTTGTTAATTCACTGTCCTGTTCGTTTTCCGTAAAGTCCCATCCTTCAGGCAAAAATCTTTGTTCTTCCATTGTGGTTCCTCCTTTTAAACATCTTTTAAATTTTACAATCCTTTTCAAAAATATTATATATTATATATCGGAAATGTCAAATAAAAAATAACAACAAAATTCGATATTTTTTGAGGAGATAAATTTTTAAAAATAACTAATGTTTTTTTCAACTTAACCGATATTTGTATTGTGATTGTAGTGCCAAGTTGACAATTTTTAATTTTTTTCGTTTAAATATTGCCAAAAATACAGTGTTAGTGTATAATATAATTAAGAATTTTATGTCTAACAGAGCAATCCGCCTATAGTAAGGAGGGATAACATGAGAAAATTTGTATGTATTTTGCTAGCACTTATGGTTTTTATGGTGTCGTTTACGTCATTTGCTGTGGAAGAAGTGGTAGTAAATGATGGTGGCGCTGCAGGTGGTGGCGGTAATGGTAGCGATAACAGTGATCCTAATGGTAGCAATAATAGCAACTCTACTAGTACGATTGCAGCTCCACAACCCCAAGGTGGTGGCGAAGATTTCTTTGCAGCAGGTAATCCAAATGAAATTTATGCGATTATCGATAATGATCATGGACCAATTCAATACATAGCGTCAATAGTTAACTTAGTAGCAGTTTTTGTTGCCATAATAGTTGTTGCAATATATGGTATACAATGGTTAACAGCAAATGCAGCACAAAAGCAACAATTAAAAGCATCACTTGCACCAATGTTGGTAGGCGTGTTTTTAATAGTTGTAGGCCCAAGATTTGCAATGGCAATTATAAGAACTGTCATTTCGGCAGCACATTAGTTTTGGTTATTATAGTTAATATAAACTATTAATAAATAATATATAATATATAGGAGGTTTTTTTATGAAAAAGTTTTTGAAAATTTTAGTAGTAGCAGTAGTAGCAGTAATGTTAATATGTAGTTTCGCATTAGCAAGCAATCCATTCGATGTTGGCAGCAACAATGGTGGAGAAATAGGTACTGCAGTAACAAATGTTGGTCAAACAGCAATAGGTGTTGTACAAACAATAGGCTATATTATGGCAGTATTCATGGTAATTTGGACAGGTGTGCAATGGGTAATGGCACCACCAGCAAAGAAACAAGAATTAAAGGGTAAACTATGGAACATAGTAATAGGTGCAGTTTTAATAGTTGGAGCCGTTACATTATTAGGTTTAGTAAACAAAACATTTAATGGTTTAAATTTAGATACTGCAAATCCAACGCAAACACAAAATAATCAAGATAATGCACAGCCAGATCAAGGTTAACTAAATAGTTTTTCTATTGCATAATAATATAGGAGGTTTTTATATGAAGAAGTTTTTGAAAATTTTAGTAGTAGCAGTAGTAGCAGTAATGTTAATAAGTAGTTTCGCATTTGCTAACAATGATAATCCATTTGCTGGATACGATGGTGGCAATGGCGGAGAAATAGGAACAGCAGTAACTAATATTGGTCAAACAGCAATAGGTGTTGTACAAACAATAGGTTACATTATGGCAGTATTCATGGTAATTTGGACAGGTGTACAATGGGTAATGGCACCGCCAGCAAAGAAACAAGAATTAAAAGGTAAACTATGGAACATAGTAATAGGTGCAGTTTTAATAGTTGGAGCAGTTACATTATTAGGTTTAGTAGCTAGAACATTTAATGGATTAAACTTATAATAATCTTAATTTAGGCGATAGTTTTTCTATCGCCTAAATAATAATGTAGGAGGTAACAATGAACACATATCTTATACCTCGAGAAATGAAGGATGAAAATAGATTCCTTATATTTTCAAAAGAGTCGTTAATATTTTTTTTGATAGGTGTATTAATTGGCGCAATAGTATATAGTCCGTTTTATCTAATATATGCGATTAATCCAAAACTTGGAGCAGTAAAAGTAATAGGCGTAATAATTTGGATAGTGATAACAATAATTGCTTGGGCTTTAGGTGCGTTTGATTTACCAGAAACAAATGCTTTTGAGTTTTTGAAAAAAGCAGGTGGAGAAAAGTTATTCGATATTATAAAACGAGTAATGCATTTTAGAAAGAACAGAAAAATTTATTATTAGGACGGTGTGAATAAATGTCAACTCTTGATAATTTAACATTTATCATCAGAATAGCTGTGACAGTGCTTATAGCACTTGCGGGAGGTATATGCGCGGCAGTTTATTTTTCTTCAAAGAATAAGAAAAATAACCCTGGGCAAACCGAGACGAAGAAAAAGACCATAGATCCTAATGTAGCAAAAGACAAAATAGCAAGTTTTTTACCATTCGATTCAATAGAAGATGATATGATTGTAATGGACAAAGGCGATAAATATGTAATGCTCGTAGAAGCAGAAGGAATAAATTATCACCTAATGTCAGATGCTGAAAAAGATTCAGTAGAGGCTGGTTTTATACAGCTACTCAATTCAATTAGATTTCCAATACAAATTTATGTACAAACAACGGCTGTAAACTTAGAAAGCAGCTTAGATCAATATAGGGATAGATTAAAAGCAATGGAAGAAAACCTTGTAAACCGTGCAAAAAATTTACAAGATCTTATAAAAAAAGGTGAAACTCCAAGAGAAGAACTTGATTTGTATCAATTAGAAGTAAGAGGTTTACAAAATGTATATGAATATACAAGTGATTTAATAACTAATATAGAAAGTGTTACCCTAAATAGATGGATATTGAAAAAACACTACTATATTGCAGTACCATACAATGTAGTAGAAATGGGTATTATAAATAAATTTTCACCACAAGAAATGCATGAAATGGCTCGCCGTGAATTAGAAACAAGAACACAGAGTGTAATTCAGGGCTTGCTTTCAGCGGGTGTAGAAGGAAAGATAGTAGAAACAGACGATTTAACACAAGTTATATACTCTATATTAAATAGAGACGATGCAAATATATACAATAACAAAAAAGCTAAAGAATCAGAATTTGATGCTTTATTTACAACTACACCAAAAGCTCATGCAGATTCATTAAACAATGAAAACAAGAGTGTAGTAAATAGCGATTTATTTAAATTTGACTATTAATTAAGGAGGTACTTCATATGTTTTTTAAGAATGATGAAGAAGAAGTGCCAATGATGCCAGAAAATATGACTATGGCATTGTTAGATGAAGGGGAGAACGTATTAAAGAAAAATGTAGCAGTAGCAAATGATATAATTTTACCTTCAGGAATAGATGCGACAAATTATGACCACATCGAAATTTTTTCAAAAGTAGCAAGATATACAAGAACATTTTACATATCTTCTGTCCCACGTATGGCAACCTTCGTAGATTTTCTAGAATCTATGTATGATTTTGGCGATATAAATGTATCTGTACATATAGAGCCAATTGATGAAGCGGAATCACAAAAATCATTAAATAAGTATTTATCAGACGTAGAGTCTGAAATGATAGATGCAAATAAAAAAGGTGATAACAATCGTTATGCCGACTTAAACTTAAAGCATAGTGAAGCAGATAGAATAAGAAATGAAATCGCTTCTGGTTTTAATAAGCTTTATGATGTTTCAGTAATATGTACATTATATGCTTATTCATTAGAAGAGTTAGATAAGGCATCTGAAATGCTTGCTATGGAAATGGGTAAAAAGTTAATTACCTTAAAAACAGCGTGGGCAATGCAAGAAGATGCATTCAAATCAAATATGCCTCTTTGCACAAACAAGATAAAGAAAAAGCATACATTTGATAAATCATCTGCATCTACAGTATTCCCATTTACATCAACAGAAATAGGACATCCATCTGGAATTCCTATTGGTTTTAATGCGCAAACAGGTGTGCCAATTTTATTTGATAACTTCCACTCATCACTAACTAACTACAACATGGTTGTATTTGGTAAGTCTGGTGCTGGTAAAGGTGTTACAATAAAAGTATTATCCGCACGTTCATCTGTTTTAATGGGTATTGAAACATTAGCACTTGATGCAGAAGGTGAATATGGTGTTGTAGCAGAAGCATTAGGTGGTGTAAATGTCGTAATAAGTCCTACATCAAAAACAGTTATAAATTTATTTGATGTTGAGCCAGAAATAATAAAAGATGAAATTACAGGACGTGAACGTACTGTACTTAATATAGAAAACAAAGTAGAAGATATAACACAAGCGCTTCTTACAATGGCACGTGGTTCTACAAAAAGTAGAGAAGTAAACGAACTTACAAAACAGATAATATCTGAATCAGTTATTGAAGAATATCATGAGCGTGGCATAGATAATGAGGTATCATCATTATTTACAGTAAGAGAAGGTATAAGAGTTAGAAAAGAATTACCAACAATATCAAGTTGGTACCACAGACTTTGTACTAAAGCAGAAGAAAATACAAATGATGATTACAGTTATCAATATAGTTACTTGGTAAAAGTAATGAAACAATATTTAAGAGAGTACAATGGTTCAATGGCATATTTTGATGGTCAATCAACATTTAACTTAAATGATGGATTACCTTTTATAAATCTAGACATATCACAGTTGGAAGAGCGTTTTGCAAGACCTCTTGCACAACAAATTCTTATGTCATGGATTTGGGAAAAATATGTTAAGAAAAATAGCGAAGATAAATCAAAAGCACGTAAAAAGCGTGTAATTGTTGATGAGGCGTGGATGTTACTTCCATACCCAGAGGCCGTAGATTTCTTAAATACAATGGCAAGACGTGCAAGAAAAAGAAATGTATCTTTGGCAGTAGTTTCACAAAAATTCCAAGACTTCTATGAAACAAAAGAAGCACAAGCAGTTTTAACATCTTCAGAAACAAAGTTATTCTTAGCACAAGATAAAGCAGAAATAGAATATTTAAAAGATGTATTTAAATTAAGTTCAGGTGAAGCAAGTTTCTTATCTACTTGTACGCGTGGACAGGGCTTATTAAAAGTAGGTAATTCGACGGCAATTATTCAAATAGTACCTACAGAAAAAGAATTTGAGTTTGTTGAAACAAACTTAAATAAATTAATAGAAAAAGAGTAAATTCGCCGAACGGGGTGATAAAATGAAAAGATTTTTAGCAGTGTTTTTAGTATTATTAATAGCATTTAATTCAGTAAGTGTTTCACAAGCAAGCTTTATACATGATATATTAGACCAGGATTTAGGTAATGCCGGTAATTTAAGTTATGAAGACAATATGGCACCTCCTAATACTATTCTTGATGCGGTAGCAGATAATACCTTTACAGAAGTAATGTCTGGTATAATAAAAACTGTTTATGAAGTAATTTTCTTTATACCTAAGATGCTTATATCATGGTTTTTAAAAATGGTATTAAAGGTGCTTCCATCAATGGAAGATATAGTATTTTCTAATTCATGGAGTATATGGGGGCAAGCATTTAGATTAACATTCTTTGATAATCAAGATACATTTAGTATTGCCTCAGGTTTTAGAAGTTCTGTTTCAGCACTTTATCAAGGTTTTAGATATATTGCAGTTGGATTTTTCTTAATAGTTATATCTGTACTTGGTATAAAGATATTAATTGCATCAATTGGTGCGCAAAAAGCAAGATATAAGGAACTATTAAAACATTGGGTAGTAGGTTTACTACTTCTAGTATGTTTTCACTGGGTAATGATGTTTTCAATAGACTTAAATAATTATTTTGTAAGAGTATTAGTTAGTGTAAAAGATAAAATATATACTTTTAATAATACATATGATGGTTGGATTGGACAAGCAATGAGCAATATAGATGGCCTAACAGATGCTATGTCTGATGCTGAGGGAAAACTTACTAATCTTGCTGGAGGTATAAGTCTTACTACATATTTTGCTGCATCTGCTTCAGTAAATATATTAAACCCAATTGGTATAATTTTAGACCTTGTTGCACTTGGAACATTTATTTATATTAATTTCCAAGTAGTTGCAGTATATGTTAAAAGGGTTATAGTAGTAGCAGTTTTGATAATACTATTCCCTGTAGTAGCAGTATTTTATGTATTAGATAGATCAGGCCTTCATAAAGGAGATATATTTGGAACGTGGTGTAGGGAATTCTTTGCGAATGTATTTATACAGACAATACACGCATTAATACTTGTAATATTACTTGCGTTTATGGAATCAAATGTTGCACAGTTCTTTATACAACTACCTTTTGTAGGTTTAATTTTCTATTTAATATTACTTAATATGTTATTCACAATTGAGAACATGGTTGAAAAAGTATTTAGCATGTCTGGTACAGCGACACTTGGAAAACCAGTAGATTTAGCAAAGACAGTAGCTCAGATGGGAACGGCAGGTATTATGTCCGGGAAGGCACTTAAGAAAGCTGGTTGGACAACAGGACAAATGCTAAACCCATTTGGTACGAAAGAAACAAGAAAAGCATTTAATGAAGGACTTAAAGATATACCAGGAAGCACTATTGGTACAGCGAAAGATGCTGCTAATGCTTTAGGAGATAAGTGGGGTGGCTCACGTAAAACTGCATTTGGTAGGGCACTAGGAACAGGTGCAGGTAAAGCAGTTGGTGCTGCAGGAGGATTTGTAGGTGGTGCTATTGGAAGTACTGCAAAGGCAATTACTTCTTCATCACAATTTATTGATATGCCTAAACAAGATCAACTTGCAATTGGTAAAGTAATAGCAACAACAACAGGTGGATATGTAGGTGGACAAGTATTTGACCAAATGACGCAAGGTATGCGTAATACTAATGTTGATCCAGAATCATTAAAACGTATCGCAAATGGTTCTACTAATGATTCCAAGGATACTAAAACCACCGAGAAAAATATCAAGATTACGCTTAGCAAGTTTAATGATAGTCAGTTTACAACAATGGCTGGTAAACTTGGATTGGGTGATCAATTTGGAACAAAAGAAAAATTATTTGAAAGATTAAATAGTGATAAGCCAGCTGAGCGTGCAGAGGCACTTAGAGCGGCTAAAGCAATTACACTTGGTTTAACAGATCGTGATTTAGATTCAACAACAATTAAGAACTTAATGGCAAGACCAGGTGATGCGGTAGGTGAGAGATTAGCTATAAATGCAGCTGTTGCAGCTGAAAAAGAAAAAGCCGCTGCAAACTTCCAGTCAACAGAAGGCATTGAAATTGCTTATGGTATAAAAGGTAAGGGCATTAAAGAAATTGATGTTACAAATGGTAATGTCATTGTTTCTGGAACGAAGACAGATGATAGTGGTAATGTAATAGAAGGTACCGAAGTTAAGAAGGATGGTGTAAAAGCTATTCCTAAGGGCGAAACAGTTAAGGTTAAGACTGCTATTGGCGAAGGTAGTGAGGATAAAGAAGCGTTAGCAGAAACTTTAGCAAATGGTGGCTCATTAAGTTCGATGCAGTCTATGAGCCATATTGGAGTAGCTAAGAAAGGTGAAGATGGTACTGTTACTACATTAGATGGTGTAAAACTAGACCAAGTAGTTGCAGCAAAAGCTATTGCCGAAGCAGCTGGTGGAGACAAGCATTTAACTGATGTAGGAGTAAAATTATATAATGGTGAAGAACTAGTTAAAGGTGATAAAGAAACATTCGAAACTGTAATTTCTGATAAGAGTAAACTAGGTGGCAAAAATGCTAGAAGTTTTGCAGGAGACATTGTTGCTGCTGGTGTTGAAAGTAAAGTTGGAGATTTTGAGTGTAAAATAGTTATGACAGATACAGAAAGTGCTTTACTAGACAAAGGATTAACTATATCTACTGACGAAGCACTTGCATTAGGACGTGTACCTATTACTGGAACATTGAGTGATGAAGATAGAACTACATATATGTCAGTATCAAAGAGAAAAGGACTTTCTAGAGAGCAAGCTTCTGTATGTGAAAAAGCTGGACGTGGCGAAGTGTTAACAGTAGAAGATGTAGATGCAGTTAATAAGGCAATACATGGTGAAACATTGACTGATGAAGAGAATGTAAGAGTAGAACACATTTATACTTCTAAAGGAATAACAGGAGATGCAAGTTATGCTTTAGGAAAGGTAGTAAGACATGAGTCATTAGGCAGTAGAGATACAGGCGCATTACAAGAATTAGTAATTAAACAGCAGCATGATGTTAGAGTATTAGAAAGCATACAAGTAGAACATGAGCAAGAAGTTGTTACATATGCTCAAGCACGGCAAAAACAAGAAGCAATAAATGTTGAAAAACAACAAAGAGAAGAAAGAATAAATGCTGAAACGCAACAAAGACAAGAAGTTGTTACTGTAATTGTTAAGAAATTAGGCGGACAGGCTTTATCAGAAGCTGAGCAAACAATTTATGAAACTGAAGTTACACCATTACTTACTGAAGAAGCATTATCTAGTCCAGACAGTATAGTAAGAAAAGCTGTTGCAAGTTATGTACATGACGAACGCGAACAAGAAACGGTAATAAGTACATTACAAGGCAAGGAATTAACTAATGAAGGTAGTGAAGTTGAAGCTGCTGAAGAGTTAAAGAGAAGAAATGGTGGTTACAGTATACCTCGTATTGTTAGTAATGCAGTTAGACATGATGCAACTGCAGCTACATTAAATACATTACAAGAAAGCGGCACCTTTACAGAGGATGCAATACCTGAAAGTGTGGTAATAGAAAATGTTACAGATGGCGTATATGAAATAGCGCAAAGATTAAATACAACTGTAGTAACATCAGGTGGAGGTTCATCAGGTGGAGGTTCATCAGGTGGTGGCTCATCAGGTGGTGGCTCATCAGGTGGTGGCTCATCTGGTAATGTAGATCCTGAACAGGTAAGACGTATAATGGAAGAACAAAGAGGACAGCAAGAGGAACGAAGAAGACAGGCAAGTGAAATGGCAGAAGCACATGAACAAGAAAAGATTAGAGAAACAGTACAAAAATTAAATGATAATGTAGATGGAAATCCAGAGGACTCTAATAATACACCAGAAGAGGAAGAAGAGGAAGATCCTATTGATGACAGTTTCATTTTCCATGATGATTTATATGATTCAGCTGACGGCGATGAAGATGACGACGACGACAACGACAATAAGTAGTAGTATGTAGAACAATTTAATTCTTGAAATGGACGTAGATATAATAAAAAGTAAGGGGGAGTGTCCATTTGGCACTCCCTTTTTATAAGAGGTGAGAATAATGAGTGAAAAAGACAAAGACAATGTAAAAATTGATTTAGACGATGACTTAGCAAAAGATTATAAGATACAAATAGATGGAGAAAGTGATAGTGGTAACGACAGTGATTCTACCTCTAAAGATGAAAGTAATAAAAAACCAAATGAACGTGAAAATGTAGAACCAGATGAAGGTGGCGTGGGTAATGCCGCAAAGCAAGAAGCAGAGAAAACCGATGCTTCAAAAGGCACACCTAAAGATAGTGCAGATAGTGAACCACAAAATGCTGGTGATAATAATATAGCTCCAGAAATTCAAAAGGGAGAGCAACAAGATAATAGTGCATCTCAGAATGAAGCAAATGAAGGTACTAATGTAGAGGAACCTTCTAATAATGATGCATCAAATAATAATCAAGAAGATAATAGTCGTCAAGATAATAATCAAAATGATAATGACAAAGATAGTGATGATAGAAAAGACGATAATCAAGATGACCAAAAAGATGACAAGAAAAAAGATGACAATGACCAAGATGACGATCAGAAGAAGGATGATAAGAAAGACGATAAAAAAGATGACGATAAAAAAGATGACGACAAAAAGGATGACAAAAAAGACGATAAAAAAGACGATAAGGAAGAGAAAAAGAAAGACGATAAGAAAGACGACAAAAAAGATAAAAATAAGAAAGATAAAGGTAAAAAGAAAGATGAAGGCGGAAAGAAAGGTGGAAATAAAGGCGGTAAACCTAACGGAGGCGGAGAAGAAGCCGGTAAAGAGGCAGGTAAAGAAGCCGGTAAAGAAGCAAGTAAAGAAGCTGGTAAAGAAGCCGCTAAAGAAGCCGGTAAAGAAGCAGCCAAAGGTGCTGCTGAAGGAGCCGCTGAAAGTGGAGGAGCCGCTGCTGGAGGAGGGGCCGCTGCAGGAGGAGCTGCTGCTGGAGGAGCTGCTGCAGGAGGAGCTGCCACTGGAGCCGCTGCTACTGCTGGAACAGCTGCAGTAGGAGCATCAACAGCGGGTATTGGTTTAATTGTAATAGGAATAATAAAAATTTTAAAATGGTTATGGAAGCAACCATGGTTTAAAGGTTTATTATTGTTACTTGCAGCAATGTTAGTATTAGGTTTAATAATAGGTCCGGTTGCTATATTTGCTATTCTTTATGTATTTGTAGGATGGCTTGGTAATCTATGGAATGGAATTATTGATACAAACTTAAAACTGTATGATAATTTAACTTTTGGTATATTTGACTTTGAAAATAAGCATCAAGCAAGTAAGTATATTGGATATTTAGATGCTGATGACGAAGATTTAAGTGAGGAAGAAAAACATGTAAAGTCAATGTTAGAGGATATGGAACTTATTTCTAAGGACTATATACTCGATTTATATCAAGTTGGAACAGATGATTTAGCAATAGAGGCCTTTGGTTTATTGAAACCAGATTTAGAGGATGTATATTTTGGGAAGCTCGAAGAGTTAAAAACTATAAAGGGTGTTACTGTAACACAAGATGATTTAGAGACTTTCTATGATAGAACGGAAGATTATTATTTTGAAGAAGAAACTGTAGAGGCATTAAAAAATTATTTTAATAAAGATACAATAAACATAGTTGGTTTTGAACCTGATAAATTATTTAGGAAAAAATATAAAAATAAAAAATATAATGAACTTAGTGAGGACCAGCAAAAAGAAGAACTACGTCACTTTTTAACTTCACAAGTTTATGTATATGTAAATGTTGAAAATACTTTTTGGGAAGGAAATGGTGATAAAGATTTAGGAGTAACAGACTGGATAGCAGGTGTGGTAGGTGTAGTAGAAGGAACATCTCTTTCAGTTGTTAATCCAGTACTTGGTGCAGCAGTTACTGGAGCCAGTGTGCAAGATTTAATAGCTGAAGGCATTTTAGATAATGATGGTATAAAGCAAACGGGTTACAGGGTAATAGAAAATGAGACATATAACCCAACGTTTAGTTATGTAGATGGTAAATTGTCGGATCGATATTCAGATTACAAAAAATGTGATCCAAACATGAAGATAATAACATGGGGACCATTAAGTGATACACTTGCAGATTTAATTGAAGCAGCATATAGTGCTTTTGATAAAATTGATCCGGATGAGAAATATGAAAGAAACTTAATAGCACGTCAAGAATTATTTACATTTTCTCTTTTCTATACTGAGGAAGAAAAAGATTCAGATGGTAATGTAACGCAAGAAGAAGATGCAGACTTAGATGATGTTGATTCATCTGGAAAACATCAGCCAGGAACAAGTTATATAGATGAGGAATTAACTGCAGATGCAGTAAGAGGTAGAGATGGAGTAGGCGCAATTGTATGTATGGATGTTGTTTTAGGTGATTCTGAGACAATTAAACAATTAAAAGAAGAATATCCTGATTTATATGCCCGCTATAAAGAGTATAAAAATTCCAAAAATCCTGAAGCGTTAGCTCAAGAAAAAGGTTGGGATTTTGCAGCAGATAGATTAAAACTTGCGGAGTATGGCATTACATTTTTGGATGAACGTGAATTAGTAAAGCAATATGGTATTCCAAGTGCTTCTGCATTCTTTATGCCACTTCAAGAATCTACGAGGAATATCCCATTTGTTGTTGCACTTGCTGCATCTATGCGTGATACAAAAATGTTACTTACAGGAATAGGCGATAAAGATAGTATAGAGTATATGTATAATGAAACAAGGACAGAGAAAATTACAAATACTAACGATGGTAAACGTGGTGGCTTAACAATTACCTTATTTGGTAAGGAGATTGAAATTATTCCTGGTGAAAATGGTTTACCAAAAGAAACCCATGAGATGACAATAACGCGTACTCCTGTTCGTGAAGTAGCAGCAGTAGATTTGTGGGATATAAAGATGGTAAATAACTATACGCTTAATACCACAACAACAAATAACCCTGATGGGAGTACAACTACTGAATTAAAATGGGAAGTAGTAGATCAAGAAATAGAATATAAAGATACTGCATTTCAAATGATTAAAGATTTTAATGTAAAACCAGAAGATTTAGGTATATATGAAGAATTAGTAGGAAGACCATTTGTAAATGCTGCAAGTTATGAAAAACTTATGGAAGATTCAGAACTTGCTGAAACTTGGGGCAGTTATTTTGGTAAAGGTGAAATAAGCTGGCCAATGGATGAGTATAGAGAACATACGACATATGCAGGACATGGAGAAGCTTGGGACTTTTCAACACATAAACAAATAGGTATACCTGTAAGAGCTGTAAAAGATGGTGTAATTGTTCAACAGATTACAACAAAGACAGACCATGGTGCTTATGAAAATGGAATAGGTAATTATCCAGGCAATGAAAGCTTAGGAAATTATATAATTGTTTATCACGATGAAGATTCTACATATAGTTTATATGCGCATTTAACCAACACTAAAGGGTTCCCATTTAATGTTGGAGATAAAGTAAGTGAAGGACAAGTTATAGGTTATTCTGGACATACTGGTAATTCTTCAGGACCACACTTACACTTTGAATATAGGAAGGGTTCAAAACTAAATTCATATACAGACTATGCAGGACAGTTCTGGACTGCTACACCACTTCGTTTAGCTAACTACTTAGGAAATAAAGCAGCAAATCCAGAAACACCAGGAACACCAGGAACACCAACCACTCCATCAGATGAAGACGATATTTAAGTTGTAGGGGCGAGTGTCATTGCTCGCCCGTAAAATCTTTCATAAAGGAGATAAATTATGAAAAAAGTTCTAGAAATCATAGTGATTGCTTCTCTAATGTTATTCATTATTCTGGCAAGTGTTGCGATAAGATTAAACATCTATAATACACCTAAAGAAAAGCCAGAAGAAGAGATAAGTGAAGAAGAAGTAATTAATATTGTAAATAATACTGTACAAAAGAAAAAATGGATAACTCTTACTGAAAATGATAAAATAACACTTGCTTTTGAATCTGAAACTGACAATATATCAGAAGTAAAACAATACTTAAAAGATAATAAACCAGCCATTTTTTATGTATATGGTGGCCCATTTGATGCAAAAATGGAGGGCAAGTACATTATATGTAATGGCTTTGATAATAAAGGTAATGCAAAGATTTATTATGACACAGATAACTACCAAGAGGAGTATAAGTACACTTTTGAGGGGCTTATAGAATTTACCGAGAGAGTACTTATGTTTGAAATTTAGTATGAGGAGGTAGTAATATGTATATTGATAGAGATAAAGTATTATATGGCATGGCAATTGCCCTTGTTGTATTATGTGCCATATTTTTAGGATATGATATATGGAAAGTTGCGAAAGTAGAAGTGGGTTATCTTGAGACTACGACAAATTCAAGAGTTTCAGTTAGTAAATCAAAAAAAGAATTAAAATATAAACCAACAAATAATGTAGTAGAGCATGGAGATGAAATATTTGAAGCAGTAAAAGAAGTGGCATTTTCATTAAATAGTACAAAAAAAGGTAGTACAAATACTTTAGAAATAAAGAACATTCAAAAGATTCAAGAATATTTTTTGGAATATAAAAAATATTTGGTTGTAAAGTATAAATTAATAAATATTATTGAGGATATACCAAATCTTTATAGGGCAACATCTGGCGCAAGCAACGAGTCGAAAACACAGTATTTTTTAAATAATAAGGATAAAATCGAAAAGATTTATGGTATAAAAGACAAAGACACATTTGTAGATTTTGCAAATACATTAGGGAATTTTAATAATGGTAGAGTAGTATCAGCGTCTATAAGAATTTCATCAATTGTGTTTGATGTAGATAATCATGATTTGATGTTTAATTTTGTACTATTTAGTAGTAAGGATAAATATATAGAATATGCTGTTACATCTAGTTATTATGACTTTACAGATAATCAGGTTGCTCCATTTGTTGCAATAAGAACGATGGAAGATTTTGATTAGTTTGGAGGAGTATATATGAGAAATGATGAGTATATGAAGTATATACCTATTGGTATTGCGTGTTCGATATTCCTTATAATATTTGAATTCTTTTTATTCCAAAAACCAGTTAATGAAGAAGAAGTAAAGGCATCAGAAACAGTAAAACAAGAAGTTGAAACTTATGCTAGGACCACTGTTAAAACCGATACAGAGAAAGTATATATTTTTATAAATGGAATAGTTGGCCTAATGAATGAGAGAGATTATGAAACTTTATATTCACTTTTAAGAGATGATTATAAAGAATATGAATTTAGTGAATATGAGAATTTTAAAAATTATATGGATGTATATTTAAAAGAAAAAGAGTACGTACCAAAGTATGGTGCCTATACAAGAAACAATAGTAATTATATTGTAGTTGTAAACTTTATGAAAAAAGAGTATACGAGGGAAGATTTATTAAAAAATACACCGTTAAAAACAGATATAATAACATTAGTTAAAGACGATAAAACAGGTTTTAAATTTTCAATGAGTAACTTTATTGAAAGTAAAGTTTGCACAAGTACAGTAACTTCAGGCGATTTAGAAATTTCTATGCTAAGGGCTACAAAATATGCGGATGAGACGGAAGCTAAATTTATGCTTACAAATAATTCAAAGGATACAGTATATTATTTAGAAACCAAAAATGTAACCGCAAATGTTGAAGGAGGAAATACAGGTATAACTTCAACAATACCGCTTACAGCAGTAAAGCCTGGAGAAAGAGTTGTGTTCAATGTTAAGTTCTATTTGAAGTATAATTCGGATAATATATTTAGTTCATTAATATTTAACGGAATTGTAGATTCAAAAGGCAATAAACTTGGTCAAATGATATTAAAAGCAAAATAATAATGGGGGCGATTAAATCGCCCCTAAAAAATTGCAAAAAAATACTCTCTAGCTTCCCTAGAGAGATTTTTTTACGCACGTTCAACTTTATTAGAACGTAAACATTTTGTACAAACGTTTACAGTTTTTACAGTGCCATCAACATTTGCACGTACTTTTTTAACATTTGGCTTCCAAGTTCTGTTTGATTTTCTGTTTGAGTGACTTACTTGAAGAGCAAATTTAACTTCTTTATCGCATATTTCGCATTTTGCCATTATTTATAGCACCTCCTTCTTAACACAAGTGAAAAATCGCAAAAGATTATTAATTTTTCACCTTATGGATATTTCACTCGTGCGAAAAGCACGTTTGGCGCGCCCAAGAGGAGTTGAACCCCTAGCCTTTTGATCCGTAGTCAAACGCTCTATCCAATTGAGCTATGAGCGCATATCCTTTGATATTATAACTTGAAATGCAAAAAAAATCAAGTGGTTAGTTCGAATTTAGTAAATCTCTTTACATAAAAATCATTATATGGTATAATAACCATATAATAAATTCGTAAGGAGGTTTTATTATGGGATTTTGGGAATGGCTTACAGGTAATCCACCTGTTGATCCACAAGGTGGAGAAGCACCACAAGAACCAGTAATGCAAACAGCTGATATGTATTGCAGAAATTGTGGACGTTCAGAGTTTTATCCTACATCAGATGGCAAATATCAATTAGTATGTAGTGAGGCAGGAAACATAGGTGAACCAGTAGATTATCCAGAAAGTATAGATTTAGATTCAAATGCAAAATATGGCGGACCTTGTCATGGAGTATCATACATAAATAGATATTAATTTTACGGGCGACGTTAATCGCCCGTAAGAATTGGTTGCACTTGACGGAACTCAAGTGCATTTTTTATTGCGGTGGTAATTTTTTCATTGTCACATACTAATGAATTTGGTTTTTTTATATAGTCATCTTGCCCAAAAGGCACAAAGAAAATATTTTTTGTATTAAGTAAATTGCCTATATTTTTAGCATTCGCACCTAAACCATCGTTTGTTGATATACCAATTAAAACTGGCTTTTGATTTCTTAAATGTGATTTTGTTGCCATTAAAACGGGTGTATCAGTTATAGCATTAGCTAGTTTTGCAATTGTGTTTCCGGTACAAGGATAGATAAACATTATATCAATTAAATTTTTTGGCCCAATAGGCTCGGCTTCAGGTATTGTTGCGATAATCTTATTATTTGTTAAATTTTCAATTTTTTCTTTTATTTCGTTTATATTTCCAAAACGAGTATCAGTTGTATAGGCATTTTGTGACATTATTGGAAGTACTGTTGCACCCTCATTTTTCAATGTTTCAATTACAGAAAAAAGTTTACTAAATGTACAAAAGGAACCAGTAATGCCAAGCCCGATACGAATATTAGTAAGTTCCATAGAATTCATTCCTTTCATATTACATAATATGATGGACAAATAAAATTGTGAGACAAATTGTTGTTTGTTGGGGAGAATGAATATGTGTTGGTAAATTATTAAACTGTAGGGGCGAGTCTCCTGGCTCGCCCGTGCACAATATTTGCGGGCGAGGATGGAACCCCTCCCCTACGAATTTTTTAAATTTAACATCTCCAACAAACAATAATTTGTCTTCAAAAAACATAGTTGTATAAAATGACAAAATACTATATAATATATGTTGTTATAGAATGAGAAGGAGTATAAAAATGTCACAAGAAAACATAAGAAATTTTTGCATAATAGCACATATAGATCATGGTAAATCAACTTTAGCAGATAGAATTCTAGAACTTACTGGTGTTCTTACCGAACGTGAAATGCAAGCACAAGTATTAGATAATATGGACATAGAGCGTGAACGTGGAATTACAATAAAGGCACAGGCCGTAAGAATGCATTATAAAGCAAAAGATGGCAAGACATATATATTTAACTTAATAGATACGCCAGGCCATGTAGACTTTAATTATGAAGTTTCAAGAAGTCTTGCTGCATGTGAAGGCGCTGTACTAGTTGTAGATGCGTCACAAGGAATTGAGGCACAAACGTTAGCAAATGTATATCTAGCTTTAGAAAATAACCTTGAAATAATTCCGGTGATTAATAAAGTGGATTTGCCAAATGCAAGACCAGACGAAGTGGCACACGAAATAGAAGATATTATAGGACTTCCAGCGATGGATGCACCACGTATTTCAGCAAAATCTGGACTAAATGTAGAAGAAGTTTTAGAAGAAATAGCAAAAAAAGTATCAAGCCCTAAAGGTAGTGAGGGAAGCCCATTAAAGGCACTTATATTCGATTCATTTTATGATAATTATCGCGGAGCATTATCCTATGTAAGAATTATGGATGGCTCGGTTAAAGTTGGCGATGAAATAAAAATGATGGCAAGTTGTAAAACTTTTACTGTTACCGAAGTTGGTTATTTTAGACCAGGTAATTTAGTATCAGCGAATGAATTAAAAACAGGTGAAGTAGGATACATTGCTGCAAGTATAAAAAATGTTAGTGATACTCGTGTTGGTGATACAATAACTAATGCGGTAAACCCAGCATTAGAGCCATTACCAGGTTATAAAAAAGCAAACCCAATGGTGTTTTGTGGAATATATCCAGTAGATGGAGCAGATTATGAGAACTTAAAAGTAGCGCTTGAAAAGCTTCAATTGAATGACGCAGCGCTTTTGTTTGAACCAGAAACATCAATAGCACTTGGCTTTGGTTTTAGATGTGGTTTTTTAGGCCTGTTACACTTAGAGATAATACAAGAACGTCTAGAACGTGAATATAACTTAAATTTAATAACAACAGCACCAAGTGTTATTTATAGAATAACAAAGACAAATGGTGAAGTTATAATGCTTGATAATCCTACAAATCTTCCACCAATGCAGGAAATAGAAATGATGGAAGAGCCAATAGTAAAAGCAAGTATCATGCTTCCGAAAGAATTTGTCGGAAATGTAATGGAACTTTGTCAAGACAGACGTGGTACATATATAAATATGACGTATTTAGATGAAGCTCGTGTTACACTTAGTTATGAACTTCCACTTAATGAAATTATTTATGACTTTTTCGATGCGTTAAAGTCGCGTACACGCGGTTATGCATCGTTTGATTATGAACTTACAGGTTACCAGAAATCTAAACTTGTAAAACTCGATATAATGTTAAATGGAGATATTGTAGATGCTTTATCTTTTATAGTTCATGAAGAAAAAGCATATGCAAGAGGAAGAAGAATAGCAGAAAAATTAAAAGAAGTAATTCCAAGACAGTTGTTTGAAGTACCAATACAAGCAGCAATTGGTGGTAAAATAATTGCTCGTGAGACCATTAGTGCTATGCGAAAAGATGTACTTGCTAAGTGCTATGGTGGTGATATAACTAGAAAGAAGAAGTTACTTGAAAAGCAAAAAGAAGGTAAAAAGCGTATGCGCCAAGTAGGTTCGGTTGAAGTGCCACAAGAGGCGTTTATGTCAATTTTGAAATTAGATGAGTAGAAAGGAAAACATTATGGATGACGATATAATTTTTGGTAGGAATGCGGTTATTGAACTTTTAGAATCTGATAAAACCGTAAATAAAATATTGGTTGTAAAAGGTGAAACTCATGGTTCGATAAGCAAAATTCTTGCTAAAGCAAAGGAAAAAAGAATAGTAATATCGGAAGTATCACGTATGAAACTTGATGAAATGACAAATAACGCAAATCATCAAGGTGTGGTAGCTTATACAACTTCATACAAATATTCTGATGTTGAAGATATTTTAGAATTTGCTGCTAGTAAAAATGAAAAGCCATTTGTAATCATATTAGATGGAATAGAGGATCCGCATAATTTAGGGGCTATAATAAGAAGTGCAGAGTGTATGGGTGCTCATGGTATAATAATTCCAAAAAGGCGTGCAGTGGCTGTTACAAGTACAGTTATAAAGGTAAGTGCTGGCGCTACAGAATATATGAAAGTAGCAAGAGTTAACAATATAAATGATACAATACTTAAACTTCAAGAAGCAGGCCTTTGGATAATAGGTATGGATGCAAAAGGCAAAGACAGCATTAAAGATATAGATTTGACTGGCAGTATTGGTATTGTAATAGGTAGCGAAGGCGAAGGCATTAGTAATCTTACAATGAAGCGCTGTGATATGCTATCTAAAATTGATATGAAAGGTAAAATTACATCACTAAATGCTTCAGTATCAGCAGGTATGGTAATGTATGAAGTATTAAGGCAACGAATGAAATAAATTATTCTCTACTGTAGAGGCGATTATGCCCACAAGAAAGGAATGAAAAAAATGGGAAGAAAACGAAAGAAAAATCTTGAAGGACGCTCATTTAAGCAAGAATTAGTTGGAATAGTAGTATGTATTATAGCGATATTTTTAGGACTCGGAATAGTTTTTGAAGGGAGTATGGGTATACTCGGAAATGCTATTATTTCTTTCATGTTTGGTATTTTTGGAGTGACAAATTATTTAATGCCATTTGTGTTATTCATATTTGGGGTTAATTTGATAATGCAAAACAGAAAAAATAGAATGAAAACATTTAAGTCACTTTTACTCATAATATTTTGTATTGCATTTTTGTGTTACTTAATTTGTTACAATGATATAAATGAAGATGGCTTGGGCTTTTTTGATTTTATAGGTAGTGTATATGGTTATGGTACTCAAAAAATAGCAGGTGGTGTTATTGGCGGTTTTGCTAAACCATTTGTAGCAGCTTTAGGATTAGGTGGTGCATATATCTTTTTCATAGGTGCACTAATTATATTATTTTTCATTCTTACAGGCATACATCCTGCAGCAATACTTGCGTTTTTCTTTAGAAAGATAAAGAAATTAAATGATAAAAGAAAACTTAGTAAAAATATAGATGATTCAATTGAAGAAGAATTACCGGTAAAAGAGAAGCATGAAGTAAAAGAAAAAGTTCCATTTGAAAAGTTTGATTTGGCAAATCAAATTGAGATGAATGAAAAGGGTGAGTTACCAAAAGATGTTCAAGAAAAACCAGCAGAACCATTAGAAGAAAAGAAACCAGAAACTGCAGAAAAGCCAAAGGATAACGAACCAATTCCAACAATAAATATTACTACAGCAGAAAATGAAAAGGAATTAGAGAATTATAAATTGCCACCAACAGACTTACTTCAAAAGCATAAAGGTACATCGGCAGAAAGTTATAAAAAAGAATTAATGGATACTGCAAAGAAACTTCAAAGTACATTAGACAGTTTTGGAGTATCTGCAACTGTTATAAACGTAAGTCGTGGACCTGCTGTAACAAGATATGAACTTGCTCCAAGTGCAGGTGTTAAAGTAAGTAAAATTGTTAGTCTTACAGATGATATAGCACTTAATCTTGCTGCACCATCTATTCGTATGGAAGCACCTATTCCAGGTAAATCTGCAGTAGGTATTGAAATACCAAATAGTGCAATTGATGCAGTTTACTTTAGGGATGTTGTTGAAAGCAGTGCATTTAAAGACAATACGTCAAAAATAAGTTTTGGACTTGGTAAAGATACTTCCGGAAACGTAATGATAGCAGATATTGCAAAGATGCCACACGTATTAATTGCTGGTGCTACTGGTTCAGGTAAGAGTGTATGTATAAATACGATTATTACAAGTATTTTATATAAAGCAAAACCAAACGAAGTAAAATTGATAATGATTGATCCAAAAGTTGTTGAACTTGGCGTATATAACGGAATTCCACATCTTTTAATACCAGTTGTAACTGACCCTAAAAAAGCTGCGGGTGCACTTAATTGGGCAGTGCAAGAAATGGTAAATCGTTATAATCTTTTTGCACAAAAAGGTGTAAGAGATATGAAGGGTTATAATGAGGCAGTAAAAGCGGCTGGAGAAGAAGGCATACTTCCTCAGATTGTAATTATAATTGATGAACTTGCAGATTTAATGATGGTTGCACCAAATGATGTTGAAGATGCAATTTGTCGTTTGGCGCAAATGGCAAGGGCGGCTGGAATGCATTTAGTAATTGCTACACAAAGGCCGTCAGTAGACGTTATCACTGGTTTAATTAAAGCCAATATACCTTCAAGGATTGCATTTGCGGTTTCATCGCAAGTAGATTCAAGAACTATTTTAGATATGGCTGGTGCAGAAAAATTACTTGGTAAAGGTGATATGTTATTCTATCCAATGGGTGCATCAAAGCCAACTAGGGTTCAAGGTGCATTTGTTACAGATAAAGAAGTAGAAGCAGTTGTAGAATATATTAAGGCAAATACAAGTGAAGTAAAATATGATGAAGATGTTTTAGAGAAAATTCAAAATGGTCCAAGTGGTGTAGATGGTGGTTCATCAGATGATGATGAATTAGATCCACTACTTAATGAAGTAATTTCATTGGTTGTTGAAATTGGTCAAGCATCAACATCACTTATACAAAGAAGATTTAAGGTTGGTTATGCAAGAGCAGCAAGAATAATAGATCAAATGGAGGCGAGAGGCGTAGTTAGTGGATTTGAAGGAACAAAGCCACGTCAAGTATTAATTAGCAAAGAACAATGGGAAGAAATGCAGGCGCAAGGTTAATAAATAGAAAGGACTGAACATTATGAGGAAACTGAATGTACTTTTACTAAATGATTCATTTCCACCTCTAATTGACGGAGTAGCAAATGCTGTAGTAAATTATGCGAGAGTAATTCAAAATGGTCTTGGAAAAGCGATTGTCGCAACACCCAAATATCCAAAAGTAGAAGACGAAAAATATGATTTTGAAGTAATACGTTATCAAAGTGCGATGCTTGGAAAAAGGATAGGATATAGGGCAGGCAATCCTTTTTCTCCACGTTTAATAAAAGATTTAGAAAAAAAGAAAATAGATATAATACATACACATTGTCCGTTTTGTTCGGGACTGCTCGCTCGTTTTGTGAGGTATTATACAGGTGCACCAATAATATTTACTTACCATACGAAATTTGATGTAGATATAAATAAAAGAGTTAGATATGATGCAGTTCGTAAAGTTTCAACCAAATTTTTAATGAGCAATATAAATGCAGCGGATGAGGTCTGGGTGGTCTCAAAGGGTGCAGGTGAAAACTTAAAAAGTTTAGGTTATAAAGGAGAGTATGTTGTTATGAGAAATGGAACAGATTTTAAACCTGGTAGATCCAGTGACGAAGAAGTATCAGCATTAAAAGAGCAGTATGGTGTAAAGGATGATGAAATGGTATTCCTTTTTGTTGGTAGAATGATGTGGTATAAGGGAATAAAACTTGTGTTAGATGGCTTAAAAGTTATCAATGCCACAAACGAACATTTTAAGATGTTTTTTGTTGGAGATGGGTTTGACAAAAATGATATTGAAAAATATGCAGAAGATGCAGGACTTAGTGAAAGATGCGTTTTTGTAGGGGCAATTCATGACAGAGAAAAACTTCGTACTTTTTATTCTATGGCTAATTTATTTTTATTCTTGTCAGATTACGATACAAATGGAATAGTTGTTACAGAAGCTGCAGCTTGCTCTTGCCCAAGCATACTTCTTCGTGGAAGTTGTGCTGCAGAAGGTATAGAGAATTATAAGAATGGAATTCTTGTAGAGAATAAGCAAAGAGATGTTGCTAAAGAATTACTTGGTGTAATGGGTAGAAAAGATAAATTAAAAGAAATAGGTGTAAATGCATTAAATGACATTTATTTATCTTGGGATGATGCAGTAGGTACCGCATATGACCGCTATGAAGAAGTGTTAGAAAGTAAGAAAGTAAAAAATGAGCCAATGCCTAAAGGCGAAATGTTTTTATATAGATTAAAAGGTGCAAAGACACAATATCATAAAACAAAGCTTAAATTGAAAAGAAAAGTAAAAAAAGGTATTGCACATATCTTTCCAAAGATGTAAAATAGTTATGTTATTTTTAAAAACATCGGAGGATGCAACAATGGGCAAACTGGTCTTAACCGAGAACGAACGTGGGTACTTTGATGAACTCGCAGGGCGTATCGACAGGTTAGTGGAAAAAGGGGATGTGGAAAAATTAAGACTTTTAAGAGTCGGGATGTCAAAAAGAGTCCTCGGTAGCGAGTATACCACAGAAGCAAAACTCGTGTTCGAGAACATGATTTACTACATCACGAAGGTTTTGATTTCATTTGAGGAGGGTGTATGATTGTTAAAACTCGCATAATTCCATGTGTCTACAAAGACCCGACAGATGTCCGGCTAGTTAAGCTTGCCGACGTCAAAATCAAGATGGCATTTACCGAAAACGAAAACTTAAAAGAAGCGATGGACAGCGCCGAAAAATTTCTTTGCGACGGAAGACCGTTTGATGAAGAAAAGTTAAAAGTGTTATCGAGTGGTGCCATCGGCGAAGAAAAAGAAGCATTCTGTGCAATCTATGATATCCTTGGAATTTAAAAACAACAAAGGCGGGAGTAAAATCCCGCCATTCTTTTTTTATGCAAAATACAAATTTTCTGGTTGTTCATATAATTTATTTTTTTTGATATATTCATAAACACTATCAGGAATTAAGTATGAAACATTTTTCCCTTCTAACATCTTTTTTCTGATGAATGATGAATTTAGGTTAGTGAAAATATCACAATTTGCTTTTTTGATATTTTCTTTATATTTTTGTAAAAATTCATCATGTTCTATTATTTCATCGATTTTATCAGTACCACGCTCATAAACAAAAAGAGAGTAATTTTTTAAAAGATACTCAGGATTTTTCCATTTGCTAAATGTTTTTAAGTTATCTGTTCCAAAGATAAAATAAAGTTCGGAATCAGGATAAATACTTTTAAAATGGTCGAGTGTTTCGTAAGAGTACGGTTGTTCTTTAGAATCTATTTCAAACCTTGAAACTGCGAAATGCTCATTTTTATCACATATTAGTTTGAGCATATTAAAACGATGCTCAGCGTCTATAACTTCTGGCTTGTCGTATTTATTGCCGGTAGGAACGAAGATAATTTTAACGAAGTCTTTATTTTCATTTAATATACTTTGTGCAATTGTAAAATGAAAGTTATGTGGGGGGTTAAAAACACCACCAAATATGCCTATTTTTTTCATAAATTTATTCCTTTCATCATAATTTACAATTTTAGTATAATAAATAGTTTATAAAAAATCAATCATTTAATTCTTTAATGATACCACAGCCGATTCGTTTTCCCGAATTTATAGTAGGTTCTGTAGAATAGTTATCTGGCCCTTGATGTATGATAACAGCTTTTCCTATTATGTCATAGACAGAAAATTTATTTGTATAAAAACACATTTTAAAGTAACCATTATTAGAAAAAAGAGCAGGGAAATCTCCAGCATGGTTACCATGTGGCTGATTTTTTGGGTTAAAGTGTTCTCCAGCTAATAAAAAAGGATTATCCTTGTCGCCAATTTCGCAATTGCCATTAATGTGCAGATGGAACCCATGAGGGCCAATTTGAGATGTAGTATCAGTTTTTGCTTTATAATGTGGAAGACCAGTAACTTCGATACATATTTCTACGCCACCAGTAACATCGCGAAATAGGACTTTGCCTTTTAAATTTGGGGCAAGAGGACTACTATTTATTTTTGCAAATGCAATCATTTAATCACCTCCATAACATATTATGACAACTTTACTAAAGCGTGAAAAAAGGAGCAAAAAGCGTGTAAGCAATAACCCAAAAGCAAAAGCCGGGAATAGTGGTCAGTAGGGACGGGGGCAATTGACCACAATTATGGAAAACTTAAGTTTGCTCTTTTTTGACGAATTTTTAAAACTTCTTTATTATTTAAAATTTATGTGATAGAATGATTATTGAAATAGTAGGTAAGATGGTGATTATCAAATGAAGAAAAATGTATTTGATCCATTTATGCAGGTGAACTTTACATCAAGTGAAAAGCAATCAAAACCTGTTCAAAATATTTCACAAGTTACAGGTTTTTCTGACAGTTCTGAAACTTTATTTTTAGATAAAAAAATAGCTTTTAGACCTCCATGTGTAATGCAAGGTTTTGTTGTTTTGGTTAAATCTAAGAGTATTGGGAGTGATAATGTAGTAGGAGGCAAGCTATTAAAAGATATAATTTTAGAAATGGTTTCGATGATTGATTTACCTGAGTATATAATATTAGCAAATGACGCAGTAGAGCTATTAAAAGACGATAGAGATATATTAAACACATTAAAAAACATGAAAAGATTTGGTACAAAAGTTGTTTTATCTAAAGAATCAATGGAATATTTTAAAATAGCACAAGAAGACTTTTCGTATAAATGGTCTTCATCTGAAATCGCACAAAAAGTAGTTCTCTCCAAAAGATTTTTGGAGTTATAGTTTTTTGTTTCTAATCATACATATGCATAAGAAGGGGGATTTACAATGGATGAAATTGAAAATGAAGAGCAAAATGTTACTAGCGAAGAACAAAATACTGAGTTAGAAGAAAATGTTGTTTCGGAAAATACTGAGGAAAATAGTGAAGAGAATAATAGTAATGGAGAAAAAGGAAAACACAGTGGAATACTTTGGGAAATATGGAGTTGGACGTATAGCATAGTTATTGCAGTTGTTGCAGTACTTTTGGTAAAGAATTTTATATTTAGTACTACAATTGTAAAACAAACATCAATGGTACCTACGTTGCAAGAAAATAATATGCTTGTTATAGATAGGTTAAGCCAAGTAAGACATGTTCCGCTTCAAAGAGGTGACATTGTTGTACTTGAAGCACCTAGTGCTATATTTGGCAAAACTGGTGATGTAGCGTATTATTCAGAAGACACTGCATTTGATAAATTCAAAAAAATATTTGCTAAGTTGTTCTATGTAAAACGTGTAATAGGATTACCTGGCGAGCATATAAAAATAGAGCCAGATGCAGTATATATTAATGGTGAAGAAATAGATGAACCATATGTTAATCCAGAAAATAGTTCAAACTTAAATTCTATGGAAATGGTTATACCAGAAGGCTATGTATTTTGCATGGGTGATAACAGAGGTTCAAGTGCAGACTCAAGAATGTTTGGAGCAATTCCTATTGATAAAATAGAGGGAAGGATTATATTTAGGTTTTGGCCATTTAATGAATTTGGAACAGTAGATTAAAAAGTAAAAGGTTCGTATAAAATATGGTACGAATCTTTTTTTGCATTTTTATTTTTTTATTGCATATATTGTTTCATGGGGCGAGATGTATTTATGATACGAAAAAATGTAGCGAAAAAAATAAAAAATAGATTTATAGAAATAAGTGAATTGCCGGAAGAATTGCTGACTGGTTATTCTAAGATGGTACTACTTGGTGACAAGGAATTTTTGATAGAAAATAGTCACGGCATAATTGAGTATGACAATAATAAAATACGAGTGAATACGTTAAGCGGAATAATAGAAGTTTTGGGTGAAAAATTAATAATAAATGAAATAAGCAGTAAGGAGCTTTTGGTAAAAGGAAAAATAAAAAACATAGGCATAGAAAATAACAGCTGAAAGGAAGAAAAATATGTTTTTTTGGAATAAGATATATAATTTTATCAAGGGCTATGTAGTAGTATCGGTAGAGGGCTTTTTTACTGAGAAATTTACTAATTTATGTATGAGAAATAATATAAATATATTCGAAATAAAAAGAAAAGGGACTTCAAAAATAATTTTTGAAACAACAGTAAAAGATTATAAGAAAATGCGAAAATATGCACATAAAACAGGATGCCGGATAAAAATACATAAAAAACGTGGTGTGCCATTTTTTCTATTTAGGTATAGAAAAAGAAAATGGTTTGCTCTTGGAATAGCGTTATTTATAATGATACTTAGCATTCTAACATCATTTATTTGGGAAGTTGAGATTAGTGGAAATGAAAATATACCAACAAAGGTTCTGGCTCAGGAACTTGCAGAAAGCGGATTAAAACGCGGCATGTTAAAATTTAATTTTTATTCTCAAGAAGTAATATACAAGATGATGATAAAGCGCGATGATATCGCGTTTATGAGTATAGACATAAATGGTACAAAGGCAAAAGTAAAGATAGTAGAAAAAGTATTAAAGCCAAGAGGTGTAAAAAAAGATGAGCCATGTGATATAATAGCGAGTAGAGCAGGTGTAATCACTGCAATAAATGTATTGTCAGGTGAGGCAAGTGTTGTTGTTGGAAGTGTGGTAAATGAAGGGGATATATTAGTTAAAGGTGTAATGAGTTTTGAAAAAATTCCAGAAGAAACTTATTTAGTTCATGCAATGGCGGAAATAAAGGCACGAGTTTGGTATGAGCAGATTGAAAAATTAAAGAAAAGTGAAAAAATTAGTGATGAAAAGATAAGATTATTTGCATATAAAATAGCATATGATAAAATAATGGATAGAATAAATAAAAATGCCGAAATACAAAATGAGGATGTAGTATATGAAGAAAATGAGAATTATATAATAGCTAAAATAACAATAGAGACGATAGAGAGTATAGGTGAAGAAGTTAGTTAAATTGATGGGGGAAATAATATGGAATTGATACATATAACTGTAACTAAAGAAGATGAAGGAGAACGGCTTGATACTTTTATATCAAAAAAATTAAGTTTGACAAGAAGTAGAGTGCAAAACTTAATTGAAGAAAACAATATAGAAATTGATAATAAAAAAGCAAAAGCATCACTTAAAATAAAAGAAAATCAAATTATTTCTGTAACTATACCAGACGCTAAAGAACTTGATATAGTCGCAGAAAATATAGAACTTGACATACTTTATGAAGATGACGATGTACTTGTAGTAAATAAGCCAAAAGGCATGGTAGTGCACCCCGCAGCAGGTAATTACACAGGTACGCTTGTAAATGCAATAATGGCACATTGTAAAGATAATTTATCTTCGATAAATGGCGTAATAAGGCCAGGAATTGTACATAGAATTGATAAAGATACATCAGGGATATTGGTTGTAGCCAAAAATGATAATGCACATATAAAACTTGCAAAACAACTAAAAGAGCATAGCATGAAAAGAATATATGTAGCGATAGTAAAAGGTAATTTGAAAGATGATAAAGGAACAATTAATGCTCCAATAGGAAGAAATCCAAAAGAACGCAAGAAAATGGCTGTAGTAAGTGGTGGAAGAAATGCGGTGACGCATTATAAAGTTTTAAAAAGGTTAAAAGATGCTACAATAGTAGAATTGAAACTTGAAACAGGGCGTACACATCAAATAAGAGTGCATATGTCATATATAGGGCATCCTCTTATTGGCGATACGGTATATGGAAGTGGCAAAAATAGTTATGGCATCAAGGGACAAGCATTACATGCGAAAGTTTTGGGCTTTGTTCACCCGGTAACAAACGAGTATATGGAGTTTAGTTCTCCGCTACCTCAAGAGTTTCAGAAATTGCTTGCCAAATAAGTTCTAAGTTGCGTTTTTTTTCAGCAGACACAGGGATTATATCGATTTCATCAGGTACGTTTAATGTATCTTTAATGATTTCGCAGTAATCGTTTACTTTGGTAATAGGAACTTTATCTGCTTTGGTTGGAACAACAATAAAATTTAAGCCAGAATTTATTAAATAATTAAACATAATGATATCGTCTTTTGTTGGCTTGTGTCTTATATCTACAAGCATAACAACAAGGGCGATATTTTTTACTGTTTTAAAATATTTTTCAATAGTTGCACTTATTTTTGCCATTTCATTTTTTGGCATAGTAGCGTAAGAATATCCAGGTAGGTCAACAAAGTAGATTTTGTTATCGATATTGAAAAAATTTATTTGACGAGTTTTACCAGGAGTAGAGCCAGAAAAAGCAAGTTGTTTTCTGTTTAGCAAAGCGTTTAATAATGAGGATTTACCAACATTTGAACGACCTGCAAAAACGATATGAGGAAGCTCATCGTTTGGAAAATTATTAGTATTTACAGCTGAAATTGTAAAGGTTGCATTGTGTAAGTTTATATTCATATGAATTCACTCCTGTCTTAAAAATATTTTATACGAAATAAGTGAAAGTGTCAAAGGGAACAGGTTGTCAAGAGGGACAGGTTGTCAAGAGGGACGGGGGCAACTGACCACATTGCGTTACATAAATGTGGTCAG
>JAFSUW010000028.1 GCA_017450465.1 Clostridia bacterium
CCCCCATTTGAGTGTTTTTTATTTGGTGGAAAAGGGTAGTTGGATTTGGGCCAAGTCCGTCGTAGCACCTCGCAAGTTTACTTGCGAGAGTGTGAAGTCTCGAGTACGATGTTTTTTTCGGGCACCACTTTAGTAATCGAAAAAAACGAGAACAAAGACGTACCCACAATAAAAAAGCACCCTTACGGGTACTTTTTTATCTATCCATGCCACTATCACCTATATTATCAAACAAGTAAAAATCTTCATACAAAAATCCAAATTTACTTCCATATTTATATTCTTCTGCGATATATCTAACATAGCTTGCTAAATCTTCTCTTTCTTCAGTTGTCATTTCTCCATTCGCTTTTATATACTCTTGACTTGTAACATACTTTACAGCTCCAGTTATAGCAGCTTTTTCGTCTACACCGTTTTGTATATCATTATTTATTTTTAATATTGCATCCATCACAAAATTTATTGCCTTAGCTGTTAGTAAGTTTTTAGGTTCAAGATTTAACCTTTCTTCTTCTCTAGATTTAATATATTCATCATCATCTTCGAATATTGATTTGTCACGCATTTGTGGACTAAAGAAAGGCATTGCTTTTTTTATTTTTTCCCTTACACCATGTTCATCCATGTATTTTTTTGCTTCTATTGGTCCAATTATTTCTTGAATATCTTCATCAAAACCTCTAATTGATTGTTTTAATTCTCTATCTTGTGTATTTCTAGGTAAATCTCTTGCAAAACGGGCTCCTAAAAAACCACCAAAATGTGAAATTTTTAGTACATACCACATAGAATCGATTCCATCTTGATCAAAAGTTAAAGTTCCATTGTCAGGATTCGTTAAATCTTTAAATATCTTTTCTAAAGCTTCATCAAATTTATCTGGTTCTACATCTTTTAACCCAGTTTCTAATGCTATTATTATATTGGCAGCTCTTTCCATTTTTTTTGCACCAGCTAAATTAAAAGCTTGATCTTCTACATAATCTACCCATCTTTCTTGTTTATCTTCATCAATATATTCTAAAACACTATTATACTTATCTACTAATTTATGCTCTCTTTTGTAAGTGTCAAATGCTTCACGACTAATTTTAGCAAGTTCTCTTTGTGCTAAAACATAAGGTTCTTGTTTTCCCAAGTTTTCATAACTTGAACTATCTCTAAAATCTCCACGACCTGTACCAATGTATTCTTCCATTAAACTTCTTACTCCATTTGTTTCCTGCCCAGCATAAAAATCTAAATCACATAAATTATCAAAAATTAATTTGGCTGAAAATACCTTTTTCCTTACCTTACTTCTTTCTTCTTCAGTTAAATCACTAATATTTCCTTGTGGTGCTTCTTTTATTAAATCTTCTAATACTTTCTTCCAAATACTAAGACACTTATTTTTCAATTCTATCAATAAATCTGTATTTATTCTTCCTTCAGCTAAATCATCTTTTATAGTAAGTGGAAATAACATTTGATGATATGTTAATAATTTGGCTACTCTTTTTTCTCCATCAGGAGCATTGAAAATTTCATTTAATCTTGAAAGATTTTCGTTAATGCCATCTACAGTACAATATGAACGTGGATTACAAAATCCACTCCAAAATAAATATTCTTCTTCCTCTGAAACATTGTCTAAATCATTACCATAATAGGCCATATATATTCTCCTTTCAAAAAAGTTTACATAATTATTATAACAATAAATCTTTAATTAGTCAAACAGATTAAACATTGTCTAACTACTTTCTAGCATTAAATATACCCATATGTTTAAAAAACAAGTTTTCAACTTTTCATCAAAAATAGAACCGTATTCATTATTTAAAAAGCAAAAGCAGTGAGTACATATCAGCTACCATTCTTAATTTAGAAGATTATTTGAGTAACATAAACTTGTGTCAATTGCCCCCGTCCCCATTGACACAAAAAAAGCGGTGAGGCCATTACTTTACCGCAAAGGCCTCACCATGTAAGGTTTAAATGCTTTTTAGATGCTTACGATGTAGACGTCGTGTGCTTCTTCGTATCCTCCAGCGGACCAGGACATCCCTTCGGGGAGATAGAAGATGTACTCACCGGGCTTGTTGTGGGCTGCGCGGATGACGAATCCGGTTTCAGGAAAAATTTCCTTGTCGTACTCAGCGTTTCTATCGCACTCCATGTAGTTGTCGTACTCGCCAAGATAAGGAGCGGTAATAACAAAAGCGCCAAGCAAAACCGCGAAGCTCACGATATTCTTGTTTCCGTCGTAAATAGGATGCGCGGGGTAATTGATAACGTGCGAAGTTGAAGCTACCGGTTCGGTGCAGAAAAGAATTCCAGTAGGTTCCTCACCTTCCGGAAGGAAACCCCACCACTTTCCGTCACGCGTCTTAAAGACGCAGCCTTCCTTCTTGAAGACAGAAGTTTTTGCAAGGTATCTAACCGCAGTCTCATCGTTCGGCCAATCGCCATCAAGCAGGGGCAGCATATAGCTTTTATTTCCCACTGCAATGGAGAAACGGCCGTCTTTGCATGCTTTGAGCTTGTATTCCATATTGCCTCCTTGTGCATTTATGATTTACATTAAAAAAAGAAAATTTCCTCTTTCATAGTATGTACCGTCTATTAAACGATTCCGTCAAAAAAGAAAATTTCCTTTTAATATGTATGTTGCACAATTATGGATAAATTCTATCATATTATGTAAAGTAAGTCAATATGTTTTAAAAAAAGAGCAGTGAGTGCTCTTATGCTTGGTAGCATTTGAACACTCACTACTCTTTTTCGGAACAGGTTAGGCCAGGCCGAGCTTCATCAGGTCGGTGCGAACCGCCTTGAAGGCGGTATCCATCGCATCGAGATAATGGAAAAACGCGGTGGAGTGCGCCTTGAAAGCGGCGTCATAGTCGGGATCGGAACGGTAGTCGAAGCCCTCTTTCGAGGTAACCGCGTTCAGCCGATCCTGGGCCGCCGACACTTCGGCGCAGGCGTCGTCCATGCGGACGATGGAATCGCCCTTACGGGTGTACCACGCGTCACCGCAGTAGGCGACAACCTTCTCGGTGTGCTTGTTGTACAGTTCTTCTTCCGACACGACGTCGGCAAGATAGAATCTGTCGCCATCAGCCACCACGAACTTTTCGAAGTGGCCAGCCCGAGAAATAGGATATAACGTCATGATATTCCTCCTGTGCCTTAGATTTTTACAACAAAAAAAGAAAATATTCCCTTTAACAGATTCTTTCATCCTACCGGATGATTACGTCTAAAAAGAAATATCTCCCTTTTCCATTGTATATGACACTTGTTCAATTATATTATATCACATTATGTAAACTTGGTCAAACAAATAAGAGCGACTTTAAGTCGCCCTTATAATTTACATTGTTTAACCTAATGTTGGTCCTTCTCTTGTACCCTTTTCTAGCTGCCTTACTCCGCTTTCTGGATACTTAAAACCATATGCCTTTTCAAATTTTTCTACTACATCACGAGTTATACATTTTACATAGTCTTCAGCTCGTTCTAGCTTTATATGTCCCATTATCCCTTCAGACATTACTACTTCATTACCTGTTGCTATCACTTCTACTGGTATTAATGGATAACCATCTTCTGATCCATTTTGCTTTTCTATCCCATAACCATTTTGGTTACCACACCCTACTGTATCTTGTCCATATATTGCATAGTACTGGCCTTCTACTTTTACTACTCCTACCATGAAATCACCTTTTGAAGCATGGTTCTTATCTTCTACTAAGCCAGGATATATGTACTTTGTACTACGCCAATTTGGTTCATATTCTTTACCAGCACGTGCTAATTCAATACACTTATATAATGCGTCTCCAACATGTTTTATTGTTGTTCCAGATGTATTTATTACTAAATCATAATTATCTGTATCTAAAATTTCTACGCCATATGTTTTCTTAAATCTCTCACGTTCAGAATTTGTTCTAAAACTCACTTCACCTAATGCCTTTTTATATGCTTCTTCTTCAGAAAGCCCTTCAATATTAATTTCTTCAGGGCGGTTAGGTGCATCTTTTAATAATCTTTGGGCAGCAATTTCACTTTGAATTGAAAATCTTACTGCCATATTATCTTTTCCTTGTTTATTCATAAGTAGTCCTGCTACTCTTGAATCTACAATTATTATTACATCTTTTTTTCCTTGATATTTTTCTTGATATTTTTCTATTTCTGCTAACATATAGTCATCTACAAAGTTATCTACACTTTTTTTAAGTTGCTCTTGTGTAAGATTTTCAAAAAATGCTTTATTATTAGAACGTTCCATTAACTGTTGTAACGTATTGCCTTCCATATGTGCAAACTTAGTTAATTCTGAAACTGCATTATCTATATCTTCTGATATACCTGATTTTCTCGCTATTTCACGAAACATCTGACCTGCAGCAAGTTTTATTATGCACTTACCATCAGGATTTTCACCTATTGTGAAACCTCTTTGTTCGTATTCTTTTAATATTTCTTTTATACCAGAACTTTTTCCTGCTAATGGATCACCTGATATTGTTACTACAAATGGGGACTGTGTCATTTCCCTACCTCCATTTACATAATCTAATAAATATTATACCATGATTTAGCCATATTTTCAATATTGTACAAGCAATCACAAAAAAATTGCCGAACAAGTCGGCAATTTTTATATGTTTTCTAAATATTCTTCTGTTATTGCTTCTAGTATATCTTCACGCTCTACTTGTGTAATTAATGCACGTGCGTTATTATGGTTTGTTATGTATGTAGGATCGGCCGATACTAAGTATCCACAAAGTTGATTTAATGGGTTATATCCCTTTTCTTTTAATGCCGCATATACATCTTTCATTATAAGTTTTATTTTATCGCGTCTTTCTCTTTTTTGTAATTCTTGTACATTCAAATAAATTGTATTATTATCCATACTTACCACCTATCTTTATGTATAGGTAAGGCAACCCTTACCTAATTTTATGCTTATTTACTCATGTCTTGCTTTGCTTTTTCAATCATTTTCTTTACCATGTTTCCACCGATTGAACCAGCTTGTCTTGCTGTAAGCTCGCCGTTATAACCATTTTTTAATGTTACACCAACTTCACTTGCAATTTCATTTTTAAAATTATTCATTGCTTTTTGGGCTTCTGGTACTAATTTTTTATATGCCATCTTTTTCACCTCACATATTAGTTTTATGGATTTACAAAACTAATATGTGTAAAAAGTGACATTTTTATTCTTAAATTAGTCAACAAAATCAAAATTTTCTTTATTTCTTTCTTTGAATATATCGTAAACCTTGTTTAATTCATCTTCATCTTCTACTGCTATAAAGTTTTCTTCTTCATTTTCTACTTCCATTTTTAATATTATTACTTCTTCAGCGTTTTCATCGTCAGTTGGCAACAATACGATATATTGGTTGTTATCCATTTCAACAGTATCTAACCATTCAAACTCTGTGTCCTTACCAGTATCGTCTGTTAATACTACGATGTTGTCTAATTCTTCATCTTTTTCACTCATTGTACTTCCTCCTTTTGCCTAGTCTTGGCTTAATTTATTTTTATTTGCGTCTAAATAACTTTGTAATATATGAACTGCTGCTATTGTATCCACTAAATTTTTCTTGTTTTTTCTTTTTATATTCATATCTATCATGTCTTTGTGTGCAGATACAGTACTTAACCACTCATCCCATTTTACCACATTTAATCCGAAGTTGTCTATCAAAACTTTAATAAATTCTTCTGTTTTATTTGCACGGAACCCTATACTTCCATTCATGTTCCTAGGATATCCGATTACTATTAGCTTTATATCGTACTCTTTTATTAATTCGGCTATTCTTGTTAGTAATTTTTCTTCATCCCCATTATAATGTATCGTTTCTAACCCTTGCGCCGTAAAACCAAATGGATCACTTACCGCTATTCCAGTACGAACATCACCATAATCTATTCCAAGTATTCTTTCCACATTTTCCTCCTTATTACGGGCGATTAATAATCGCCCCTACACTACTTTTTGGACTATTATTGTTATATCATCTGCTATTTTACCATTATAATTTTCTATTGTTTTATTTAGTAGCTCCTCTGCTATTACAGTTGGTTCATCAATATCTAATCTTTTTAAGAAACTTGATACCCAAAATTCTTTATTTATTATATCACGTTTTGAATCGATCACACCATCTGATACAGAAACAATTATATCACCTGGTACTAAAAATCTTGTTTCTTTATAAAAATCTATTTCCTCAAAAATACCGAGCGGTAAAGTTTCTGAACATATAATATCTACTGAATCTTTTTTTATTATAAATGTTGGTGAACCACCTATTTTTATTAATTCGCATTCACCAGTTACTAAATTAATTGATGTAGAATCTAATGTAATTATTTTTTCACTTTTTGATATATACTGTGCAAATGAGCTTATCAGCGTTGTTATGGTTTCTGTGTCTATATTATTTTTACTCATATTTGAAAACATATCAACCAAAATATTACTGATATATTTTGCATCTGCACCTACTCCCATACCATCACTCAATACCATTATATATTTATCAGTCAAAAAGTCAATTAATTTATACGTATCTCCCGATATTTTTTGACCAGTTGCACATTCACTCTTTACTGCGGTCACAACTTTTAACTTCTTTGTTTCCTTGAAATTGCCTATTCTATCTGTATTTACCATACGTTTATTTAATATTTCTGATAAAACCACATTAGATTTTTCTAAATTACTTTTTAATACATTTCGATTGGCTTTTAATTCAACTTCACATTCGTCCTCATTCATATTTACATATGCCTTAGTAATTGGCACATTAATTTTTTCAAAGCCCTTTACTATACGTTCTTCTATGCTATATGCTTCTTCTTTATTACCTGCCGCAATATTATATATATATTTAGAAATCCCTTTTATTTGGCTTGCCATTGATTTTTTTAAGTCGTTAAATGTTATACCTGATTTTTCATTTTTATAATTACTATACCTATCATCTATTGCACTTAAAACTTTCTGTTTATTATCACAATCTATATCTAATGTACCTACTTCATCTGCAACTTCCATTTGTGACACATAATCATAAATTCCACTTAAAATCTTGTCACTATTTTTGTCCCAACAACTATTATACTTGTCGCATACACTGCACACATTATTTTTTATTTCACTTATAATGTCTTGTTCTTCATTACAATAATTAAAATCATCAATTACATCTGATATGTTATAAAGTGTATTTGAAGTGGTTTCTAACGTGTTATCTTCCACTATTTTCCCTTTAACGCCATCAGACAATAGTAAAACGTCATCCATTATAAACTTACTTATGTGCTCCATTTTTCTATTTGTTATAAAAAACATTAACCCTGCAATTAATATTTCTACATACTTTGTAACTAGCGTATTATAGCCGGTTATATAGTATGCAATTAAACTATTCCCCAGCATAAAACCCGTCATTGCCATTAATTTGCCTTTCTTACCAAGTATTGCAGCAAATAATCCACCAAGTGTAAGCGATATTATAAAAGTTCCCATGCTTGTTTTAGATATTTCACCTATCATACCTATTATCGCACCACCTACTACAGCAAATTTTATTCCCTTAAAATATGCTAAATTTAGTATTATATAAATTGCAAGAATATTTGTAAGTGCAAACGAATATATTGTAAAATCCTTTAGCGTAACTACCAGTATACCCATTATCACTGATAGTATCAAAAAGCCCTTTTCGTCTATCTCATACATATCAAAATTTAAGTTCTTAAATAATGAGTAGCTTATCATTGCTGATAGCCCTGCAAGTATAGCAATAACTACATCATAGGCAAGTAACCCATCAAAAGATTCGCATAATATATTTGAACAAAGTGTAACTAAAAGTATTACATTCCCTATACTCACTTTATCTTTAATAAAAAACGCTTCAAGTACTTCCATAAAAACTAATACTAATAACACATTAATTGCATAAAAAACGCCTACTTCTAGATTAAACTTTAACATGACAACAATAAGCGATACTGCATAGAAAAATAGTTTTTTCTGCTTTATATTTTCTCGTGCTTCTATAAAACCAATGGATATTGGCACAAAAGCACCTAAAAAAGATGTGCAACTAATGAGTATTACGCAAAAAAAATTTACTATGTCCTTTTTCTTTAGTAACAATAACCTCAATCCTCCTTACAAATTGTTATTTATCTGAGTAAATCAAAAAATTACGCGAACCCTGTTCGCGTTCGGGCGGGTTAAAAACCCGCCCCTACAGTGTTTGAGCAATCATTTAATATGTTTATTTACTATACATTGGTATAAAACAAATATAAGTGAACTTTTAGTGGAAGTTTGTTACATTTATCCAAAACGGCTTATGGTGGTCAAAAAAGCTGGATGCTTTTTTGAGTGAGTATGCGACATAGATGTCGTCATACGAACGACCACCATTTGTTTTGGCTATAAATGTACAAATTGTAACGGCTGTGAACGTTATTTGTTTTATACCAATGTATCAAAATTTATTATTTTTTTCTCATACAAACAACAATTTATTTGACTACTAGGAGTATACCTCTACTGTTATGCATTCTATGTCATTTTGTGCTGTAGAATTATAAATTGTTTCGACTTTAACATAAAAAAAACGAGTAGCTTTTTACGCTACTCGCTATTTTTTTACTTTATTCAGTTATTTCGGCAAGTTTTATATCTATACCGTTTTCAGCTGATTCAACAAATTCTACATTTCTTGCACTACATGTTGTTTTTATATCACCTATTACAGATTTTGCAAATTCTATCTCTTTAATTGTTGTTTTTATTGTTAATGTTTCAATTTCTGTTTTTAGTGATAAGTTGTTTTCTGATTTATATTTTCTTACTTGTGCAACTATATCCTTAATGAACTCTGCACGATCTAACAGTGTATCATCACTATACTTAGATAAATCAGTAAATTCTGTTATATGGATTGATTTTGCGCCTTCTTTTTCTGCAAAATAGTCTTGATATATTTCCTCCGTTATATGTGGAAAATATGGTGCAAATAGTTTTAATATTGAAAGAAGTGCTAGATATGATGCTTTTTGACCTGAAAGACGAGCAGCATCTCCATGTACTTCTGGCTTATATAGTCTATCTTTTACGATTTCTATGTAGTTATCACAGAAATCCCAGAAGAACTTTTCAACACAGTTTATGCCAAGTCCTATTTCATATTTTTCCATGTAGTCTTTAAACTCTTCAGTTGTTTTATTTAATTTTGCAAGTATCCATTTATCCATTGGAAGTAGTTCTGGCTCTTTACTATTATCAAAATCTTGTAAATGCATAAGTACAAATTTAGATGCATTAAACAGTTTTGTAATAAGTTTTGCTCCATTTTTGAACTCATCTTCAGCTAAGATTATATCATTGCCAAGACGACCATTTACTGCCCAATAACGAACTACATCTGCTGAATATCTATCACGAAGTTCATCTGGTTCCAAGTTAGAATTTGATTTTGATTTACTTATCTTTTCACCCTTACCAGCAAGAACGTGACCTGATATCATTACATTTTCCCAAGGGACATTGTTAAAGTGGTAAATGCTCTTTACTATTGTATAGAAGTCCCATGTTCTTATAATATCATGTGCATTTGGACGCATTGTCATAGGTGTTATTTTATTAAATAACGAATCGTTTAATGCCCAACCAGAATTTATCTCAGGTGTTACTGATGAAGTTGCCCATGTATCCATTACATCTGTTTCTGGTAAAAATTCTTTTCCGCCACATTTTGGACATGCATGTTCTGGCTTTGTTGATAATGGATTTACTGGAAGATTATCCTCATCTGCTACTATTATTTCGCCACAGTCCTTACAATACCATACAGGGAATGGAACACCATAGTATCTTTGACGTGATATACACCAGTCCCAACCTACATTCTGTACCCAATTTACATATCTTTCTTTCATAAATGCTGGATACCAATTAATTTTGTCCCCTGCATCTAAGAATTTTTGTCTATCTTTTACTATGTCTATAAACCATTGTCTTTTTACGATAAGTTCCATTGGATGTCCGCAACGTTCATGAACTGCTACATTGTGAACTAAATCTTCTGCTTTTATTAAATATCCCTTTGCATCTAAATCTTCGATTATCTTTTTCCTTGCATCTTCTACTTTCATGCCCTTGTAACCTTCTACCCAATCAGCTACACGGCCATCATCAGAAACAAGTTTCTTAAGTGGTAATTTATATTTTTTCCACCATTCTATATCTGTTACGTCACCAAAAGTACAGCACATAACGATTCCGCTACCTTTGCCAAGCTCTACCTTGTCATCAGCAATGATAGGTACTTCTATATCAAATAGTGGAACTACTGCTGTTTTTCCAACTAAATGTGTATTCTTTTCATCATCAGGATGAACAAATACTGCAACACAGGCAGCTAAAAATTCTGGACGTGTTGTTGCAATTACTATTTCTTCACCTGTTTCCTTTACTTTGAATCTTAAATGATTGAATCTTGAAGGAAGTTCCTTAGTTTCAATTTCTGCTTGTGCTACTGCTGTTTTACATTCAGTACACCAAAGAGCAAGAGATTCTGAATAATATACTTTTCCCTTTTTATATAAATCGATAAATGATTTTTGTGATGTCTTTTGAGCTTTATCACTTATACTTGAATATGTGTGATTCCAATCTGCACTAAATCCCATTGATATGAAAAGTTTCTTAAACATTTCTTCATATTCGTGAGTTGTTTCTAAGCACAATTTGTTAAACTCTTCTCTTGGCATACTTTCAGCTTTCTTGCCATATTTCTTCTCAACAAAACGTTCTGTTGGAAGACCATTGTCATCAAAACCGAATGGATAAAATACATTAAATCCACTCATTCTTTTATATCTTGCATATACTTCTGCTTGTGAATATGAAAAAATATGCCCAATATGAATCTTTCCACTAACTGTTGGTGGTGGTGTATCTATTGAATATATTTTTTTGTTTGAATTTTCATCAAAGCCGTATATATTCTCCTTTTGCCAATATTCTTGCCATTTCTTTTCGGTTTCTAGTGCGTTATATTTTTTTGGTAACATTTCTCATTCCTCCATATAATATAAATCTTTATTAATATATCATTTTTTACAGTTTTTTGCAATATTCTATTTGAATAAATTAGTGTTTAGCAAATAGTTTGTCGAGCCTTCGTTAACATCAGCCCCTACAATATCGGGATTAAAAGTGCTTAATATGCGTATTACACAATTCCATTATACCAATTTTATGTTTGTCAAAGATTTGATGGTGTGTCTTGGCAAACGAGCGAAAAAACCGGAAGCGTATATGTTATACGCTGAGGATTTTTGATGCGAAGTTTAACATAGCCAAAACGCAAATATTTGACAAACCCATAAAAATAGAGGCGAGTTTATAACTCGCCCCCATGGGGTTTAGTCTTCGTTCCAGAACCATTCGCACATGCCGTCGATGAGGGTGGTGAGGCGCCGAAGAACAACGTAGGTATACGCCAGGTTATCGCAGATGCTGTACTTTTCGGGCTTGATGGTACCGTTCGTGAAACCGATGAGGATTTTCTCAACCATGCACTCGAAATCGATTCTGTCCATGTTCTCGAAATCGATTTCATTGCTGTGTTTGAGGCATACCATAATGCGTCTTTCGTACTCGTCACGGAGTTCGCTGAAGTATTCGCATGCCAAAACCGCGGTCTCATCGTGTCTGCACCAAGCATCGTAATCGCCGTGATGACCAAAAAGACTGTAGGTGTTGATTCTTACTTCCACCATGACGCCCGTGTAGAGAATCACCTTCCGCAAGAGGTCTAACGAGGTAACCTCATGCTCAGGTTTGTTCTTCGCAAGGTCAAGCGTAAGTTTCAGTCTCCGATAACCGATGTCGTTGATAAGGTCGATGAGTCTGCAGGAGCAGATACGCTTTACCTTGCATTCAGTGATGAATTCGCGTGAATACATCCTGCCAGCACGAACATCATCAACGAATTTCACAATGCTATCCGTATCAAACCCTTTCTCGTTCATCAACCTGATGGTATCTTCCTGAGTTTTCAACATCCTTCTTCCGATGAAATCCCGCTCGAGCTCAGCTTCTTTGTCGGCTTTGTAGTCGCGGCCAAAGCACTTCGCATAAGCGTCTTCGAAAGCTTTGAAGGATTCGCTCTTAACCAGAGTAATCATCGCTTTATTCCTCCTATTGAAAGAAATAATGTCTGACACAAGTTGTTACTCATGTCTTGGGGCCGATATACGTATGTTTATTTTATATAATATTTTAACTTGTCTCGTAAAGTAATTTCTAGCTTTTTTTATTTAATTAACTAAGGTAATTTGTTGTTTGTCTGAGTGAATCAAAAAATTACGCGAACCCTGTTCGCGTTCGGGCGAATGATATTCGCCCCTACAATTTTGCGGATAAACAGTACTAATAATAAATTGGCTCAAACTAATGTAGGGGCGGGTTTGTAACCCGCCCGTGTACAATGTTGGTGGGCGGGGATGGAACCCCGCCCCTACGATGTTAGTAAATCCATTCACTCACATAAACAACAAATTATCTAATTAGCATTTTCTATGTTTTATCGAATAAAAAAGGATAACCCTTTAGGATTATCCTCATATTTTTTATTTTTTTAATAAAGTTTCTTTTTTCTCATTGGCTACTGCAAGCATTAATTTTATTCTATTTTCTTGATTTACCTTTGTAGCACTTGGATCATAGTCTATTGGGACTATATTGGAATCGGGATGTAGCTCTTTTAACTTTCTTATCATGCCCTTACCACATATGTGGTTTGGCAAACATCCAAATGGCTGTGTACAAACTATATTGCCATAGCCCTGCTCTATTAACTCTAGCATTTCTGCAGTAAGAAGCCATCCTTCGCCCATTTTATTGCCATACCCAATTACACCTTTTACTAATTTCTTTATGTGCTGATACGATGAAGGTGGTAAAAATTGTGGATATTCTGATACTGCACTAATTAGCTCTGTCTCAATTTTTGTTAAATAATTGAGTAAAACTTTTACTACATTTTTCTTTATAATGCTACCACCATAAAGCTTTATATCTTCAAGTCTATTATCTACTTTAAATAGCATAAAACTTAATGCACCAGGCACCATAACTTCACAATCTTGGCTCTCTAAAAATGCCTCTAAATTGTTGTTACCAAGACTTGCATACTTTATATATATCTCTCCTACAACACCAACTTTAGTCTTATTTTCCTTCTTAATTTTTACTTTTGAAAAATCTTTTGCGATACCCCTTAAGTTTTCACGAATTTGCTCTACATTATATCCTTTACCGTTCTTAAAATCAGTACCTAAGCGCTTTGTCCATCTATCTACAATATCTTTGCAAGCTCCTTTTTTTACTTCATATGGCTTTAATTGATTGTTTAATAGCATTAATTCATCACCATAAATAAGGCCACTCATAAGTTTTCTAAGCATTGGTATTGTTATTTTAAATCCAGGGTTAGATTCAAGACCAGATAGGTTTAACGATATTACAGGTATATTGCCATAACCCGCCTTCTGCAACGCTTTACGAAGCAAATGAATATAGTTTGATGCACGACATCCTCCACCTGTTTGCGTAATAATGAGCGACGTGTTTTCTAAATCGTATTTACCACTATTTAACGCATCTATCATCTGTCCTATTACAAGTAATGCTGGATAGCAAGTATCGTTATGAACATATTTTAATCCCTCTTCTATAACGCTAGGGCCTGTATTTGTGAGTAATTCAACCCTATACCCTTCGTTTACAAAGACATGCTTCATTATTCCAAAATGAATAGGGAGCATCATAGGGATTAATATTGTATGCTTTTGTTTCATTTCTTTGGTAAATATTATTCTTCCCTTTTTATCTCTTAACCTTTCTTCCATTCGTATCACCTCTAATTATCCCTCTCTAAAGCCGCGAGTAAACTTCTTATACGAATTTTTACAGCACCTAAATTGGTTATTTCATCTATCTTTATTTGAGTATAAATTTTATCATTTTTCTCTAGAATTGTACGCGTTTCATCAGTTGTTATTGCATCTACACCACAACCAAACGAAACAAGTTGAACTAAGTCCATGTCTTTTTTGTCGCCTACATACTCGGCTGTTGCATAAAGTCGTGCATGATATGTCCACTGATTTAATACTGTTGTATCAAATTTTTCTACATATGGGCTTATTACATCTTCAGAAACAACACAAACATTGAAATTAGCAATTAATTTATCGATGCCATGATTTATTTCAGGATCCACATGATAAGGACGCCCAGACAAAACAATTATGTGCATATTGTTCTTTCGTGCTTCTTCTATTAGTTCTTGCCCCTTCTTTATTACTTTATTTCTATAGTCATAATACTCTTTATATGCTGCTTTTACCGCTTTTTTTACTTGAAGTAAATGAATATCTGTAAAGTTAGTTTTTAATATTTCAGTTATCTTCCTCATAAAATCTTTTCTTCTATGAAGTCCTACATAATCGTATATAAACTTTACATTTTTTACGCCTGGAACATTTGCCTTTATTACTTCTGGATAATATGCAACTACCGGACAATTGTAGTGATTATCCGAAATTCCTTCATCTAAATTATATGTCATACATGGATAGAATATTGTATCAACGCCCATGCTTAATAATTCTTCAATATGCCCATGAACAAGCTTTGCAGGGAAACATACTGTATCTGATGGAATTGTATGCTGACCTTTTAAGTATAGTTCACGTGATGAAAATGGTGTTGTTACTACCTTAAAACCTAGTGTGGTAAAGAAGGTATGCCAAAATGGAAACAACTCATACATATTAAGTGCAAGAGGAATACCAATTGTTCCACGAGTTCCTTCAACCGGTTTATAACTTTGTAAAAGCTCTTGCTTATATGCATATATGTTAAGTGGTTGGGCTACAGTTTTCTTCTTTAATGGTCTTTCACATCTATTACCACTTATATATTTCCCGCCACCTTCAAATGTGTTTACAGTAAGCGAACAATTATTACTACACATTCCACAATTTACAGTTTGAACTTTATGTGTAAATGTTTCTATTTTTTCTTTGCTTATAAATATGCTTTCACTTTTTGTATGCTTTTTAGCATAAAGTGCCGCACCGTATGCACCCATTATTCCTGCGATATTTGGACGTACAACATCTATATCTAATTCCTGCTCAAATGCACGAAGTACTGCATCGTTATAGAATGTTCCACCTTGTACTACTACATTTTTACCAAGCTCCTCTTTAGTTGTTGCCCTTATTACTTTATATAAAGCATTTTTTACAACACTAATCGAAAGCCCTGCAGATATATTTTCAATGCTTGCGCCATCTTTTTGTGCTTGCTTTACAGATGAATTCATAAATACTGTACATCTGCTACCAAGGTCGGCTGGTTTATCTGCAAATAAACCCAGCTTTGCAAATTTTTCGATATCATAACCTAAGGCATTGGCAAACGTTTGTAAGAACGAACCGCAACCTGAAGAACATGCTTCGTTTAAGAAAATATTATCTATTGCACCATTTCTTATTTTGAAGCACTTAATGTCTTGACCACCGATATCTATTATAAAATCTACATCTGGCTTAAACTTCTTGGCTGCAGTAAAGTGTGCTATTGTTTCTACTACGCCAAAATCTACTGAAAACGCATTTTTTATTATCTCTTCACCGTAACCCGTAACCGCTGAAGATTTTATTTTTATATTTGGATATTTTTCATACAATTCTTTTATTAAATCACAAATTATAGGCACCGGATTACCACTATTTGATTGATAACTTGAGAATAATATTTCTTCTTCCTCACTAACCACAACAAATTTAATTGTTGTAGAACCAGCATCTATTCCTATATACACCGGTTTGTCGTAACCTTTTAAGTCTTTAATCGCTACATAATCTTTATCATGACGTGCCTTAAATTCATCATACTCTTTTTGAGAATTAAATAATGGCTTTATAAAATTAAATGTTTCAGTAAGTTTTGCTTTTTCTAATTCTGCAATTTTCTTAGTTAAATCTATTTTTTCTGTTGCCTTCATTGCTGTACCAATAGATACAAAGTATAGCGAATTTTCAGGGCAAACTCCCTTTATATTTAATATTTCATCAAAACTTTTACGAAGTTCAGATATAAAAGTAAGAGGTCCACCAAGATAAACTACCTTACCACTTATCTCACGCCCTTGTGCAAGACCTACTACTGTTTGGTTTACTACTGCATTAAATATACTTTTAGCCACATCATTTTTCTGTGCACCTTGATTTAAAAGTGGCTGTATATCAGACTTAGCAAACACACCACAACGAGATGCAATAACGTATGTTCTTTCACTAGTCTTGGCAAGTTCGTTTAACTCATCAACCGATACTTTTAATAACGTTGCCATTTGGTCTATAAATGCACCTGTGCCACCTGCACATGAACCGTTCATTCTTACTTCCATACCATTTTTTAAGAAAAGTATTTTTGCGTCTTCTCCACCAAGTTCTATTATTGTTTCTGCATCTGGTATTAAAGAATCTACTGCAACACGAGTTGCCCATACTTCTTGGATAAAAGGAATTTTTGCCTTTTCTGCTATACCCATACCTGCAGAACCAGAAATGGCAAGACATACTTCCTTTTCTTTTACCACTTCTTTTTGCAGCTTCTTCATAACCTCAATTAATTTCTTGGTTATTTCAGAAAAATGCCTTTCATACGAACTATATATAATTTTATCTTTATCATCTAATACTACACATTTTATTGTAGTAGACCCTATATCTAAGCCTATTCTCATTATACTTACTCCTCTCAATATAGCAAGATAATTCTACAACAAAAATTTTACTATGTCAAACACTTATAATAGGCAATATTAGTAGGCTTTAGCAACGTTCTATAAATTTTAGGCATAAAAAAATACGGGGCAAGCCCGTATTTTTTATCTGCCACCCCAACTAATATTTGAACTGCCAAATGGTTTTAATGTTGTTAAAACAGTATCATCATATTTATCACCTTTATACACATCAAGTATTTCAAATTCTGCCATTATTGGTACAGAAATATCGTTATTAGTATAATTTATATCAAATACCTGTAATGCTTTCGAATCTTCTAGTTCTAATATATATTCTTCTTTTCCGTCTATTGTTAGCTTTAATGTTTTTACCCTGTTATTATTTTTCCATAATTCATCATCTTTTGCATAGCCATTAATTATATAAAAACCTTCTAATTTATTATGGAATTTATCAAGTGTTGCTTCTGTAGCATATGACCATTCACTGTCAGGTACATCACCAGATTTATTGGCTTTAAGCAACCATTTTTCTAATGCTATTCCTACTTCATCAACCGAAAATTTAGCATCTCCGGCATTCCATTCAGGATATAGAGACCATTCAAGTTTTTCACAATATTCAATCATTTTACAAATTATTTTCTGACCTACACCATTTCCTTTTGTACCTTCAACCCAGCAATCTTCTGTATAAATATTTCCTAAATTTTGAACTGAATAATCTTCTTTTTCCCTAGAATATGTTGACGATGACATATATTCTGCCATAAAATCACCATAAATTGAATCACCAATATCAATTATTTCAAAGTATATATCTGACGTTTCTAGCCAATCTTCAGAACGATTAGTATCAAGTAAAAAATCTTCCACTTCACTTCGATTATTAAAAATCGCCCTTGCAATTCTAGAAGGATGTATTTCCTTTATACTCCCTCCACCTACCTCTACTTGTCTTTTTCCTTCATTCCAGTTTATATCTACACCTAATACTTCTGCCATTGCACGTAGTGGTAAATATGTACTTCCATCTATTACTACTACTGGCTTATCTGTTTGCCATTTTGAACCATTAATTAAAATAGGAAATGTTGCCTGTAATGCATTAAAGCTTGTTGCTGCAAATGCTACACTACCAAATATTATTGCACAACACAAAAATATTTTTATGAATTTTTTCACACAAATTCCTCCTTTGTATTTTTATATGTTTATTATAAAAAAATGGAAAAAAGATGTCAATGATTTAAACAAATAGCAATTTATCTAAGCTAATATAAAAAATGGACCCACTCATGAGTCCATTTTCTATTTTTATAATAATTCTAAAATTGCCATTTCTGCAGCATCGCCACGACGTGCTCCAAGTTTCAATATTCTTGTATATCCACCTGTTCTGTCTTTATACTTATCTGCATATTCACCAAATAATTTTGCTGTTAAGTCGATGTTCTTTCCATCTTTGTCTTTAACTTTGTTTATCATTGTAAACATCTTTCTTCTTGTAGCAAGTCTTGAAGGTAAATCTACATCTACAGTTTTTGTAACTATTTCTCTTTCTACCTTCTTATATTTCTTACCATTTTTGCTTGTTGCATCTACTAGAACTTTGTTGCCATTTGCATCAACTTTAGCTGAACTTACTTTCTTTTCAGAAGTTGTGAAGTTAGCTTGTTCTTTTATTCCTAAAGTAATTAGCTTTTCTACTATAGATTGCACTTCTTTTGCTTTAGCAACAGTTGTTTCAATTTTGCCATTTAACAAAAGTGATGTTGTAAGGTTCTTAAGCATAGCAAGTCTATGGTCAGTAGTACGGCCTAATTTTCTTGTGCCCATTTTATTTCCTCCTTCATGCGCTTACTCTTCAGAAGGTGCAAGTGATAAACCTAAACTTGCTATCTTGTTTAATACTTCTTCTAAAGATTTGCTTCCTAAATTTCTTACTTTTATCATTTCTTCTTGTGTCTTTTCTGTTAAATCATGAACTGTATTGATACCTGCACGTTTTAAACAGTTATATGATCTTACAGATAAGTCAAGTTCTTCTATTGTCATTTCAAGTATCTTCTCTTTACCTGCATCTTCTTTTTCAACCATGAACTCTGTGTTCTTAGCTTTTTCAGATAAGTCAATAAAGAGATTTAAGTGTTCACTCATAATTTTTGCTGCTAAACTTACTGCTTCTTCAGCTTTTATAGTTTTGTTTGTCCAAACTTCTAATGTAAGTTTATCAAAGTCTGTAATTTGACCTACTCTTGTATTTTCTATTGTGTAATTTACCTTTTTAACAGGTGTATAAATAGAATCTACAGGAATATATCCAACTGGAGCATTTTCAATTTTGTTTCTCTCAGCTGAAACATATCCTCTTCCTTTATGAGCGGTCATCTCTGCATGAAATTTTCCACCTTTTGATACTGTACAAATGTATAAATCAGGATTTAATATTTCTACATCTGAATCTACTTTGATATCAGCTGCAGTAACTACTCCTTCTTTATCTATATCAAGTGTTAATGTTTTTTCACCATCGCTATGTATAGCAAGTGCTAACTCTTTAACATTTAATATAATATCAACAACATCTTCAACTACTCCAGGAATAGTTGAGAATTCATGTAAAACCCCATCAATTTTAATGCTATTTATTGCTCCTCCTGGTAATGAGGATAACAAAATTCTACGTAGTGAATTACCTAATGTTGTACCATAACCTCTTTCTAAAGGTTCTACGGTAAATTTTCCGTAACCTGTTTCTGGATTAAGGTCTAAACACTCTATATTGGGTTTTTCAATTTCTATCATTACAAAACCTCCTCTTGATTTTATGAAATCAATGATTATTTAGAGTAGAGCTCAACTATTAAGTGTTCTTGAACATCTAAGTCGATGTCTTCTCTCTTTGGAAGCTCAACTATTGTTGCTTTCTTTGTATCTGCGTTAAAGTCTATCCATGAAGGAACAACTCTACCTGCTGTTTGTTCCATAATAGCTTTAATCTTTTCACTACCTGCATCTTTTAATTCAACTGTATCATTTTTACTTACTATATATGATGGAATGTTTACTTTTGAACCATTTACTGTGATATGTCCATGACGAACGATTTGTCTTGCTTCTGCTCTTGAAGTAGCAAGTCCCATTCTATATACAATGTTATCAAGTCTTGTTTCTAATAATTGTAGTAAGTTTTCACCTGTTTTACCTTTTTTACTTGAAGCCATGTCAAAGTATTTTCTAAATTGACTTTCAAGTACTCCATAGAATACTTTTGCTTTTTGTTTTTCACGAAGCTGTACTCCGTATTCTGATAATTTCTTTTTCTTTGAGCCATGTTGTCCAGGGCCTTGTGTGCGTCTTGCAGCAGCACATTTATCTGTATAACATCTTGAACCTTTCAAGAATAACTTTTGTCCTTCTCTACGGCATAAACGACATGATGCGTCTGTATATCTTGCCATCGTTAAAACTCCTTTCCGTTAATTAAACTCTTCTTCTTTTTGGTGGTCTGCAACCATTGTGAGGAATTGGTGTAACATCTTTAATAGATACTACTTCAATACCTGCGCCTTGTAATGCTCTGATAGCAGATTCTCTTCCTGCTCCAGGACCTTTAACATAAACTTCGACTTTTTTTAGCCCATGTTCCATAGCTGTTTTTGAAGCTGTTTCAGCAGCCATTTGTGCTGCAAATGGTGTGCTCTTTCTTGAACCTTTAAAACCAAGTTCACCAGCACTTGCCCATGAAATTACGTTTCCTGCTTCATCTGTTATTGTTACGATTGTATTATTGAAAGTGGAATGAATATGTGCTGCTCCACGTTCAATGTTTTTACGTTGTATTCTTCTTGCTCTTTTTGTTGTTTTAACTGCCATGATTCATCCCTCCTTATTTCTTAGCAATCTTTTTAGGACCTTTGCATGTACGAGCATTGGTCTTTGTTCTTTGGCCTCTTACTGGTAGGCCTTTTCTATGTCTTATTCCACGATAGCAACCGATTTCTGTAAGTCTTTTAATGTTTAGGGCTACTTCTCTTCTTAAGTCACCTTCAACTTTATGATTCTTTTCGATTACATCTCTTAATTTACTGATTTCGTCGTCAGTTAAATCTTTAACTCTTGTATCAGGATTTACTCCAGTTTCTTTTAATATTTCGTTTGATAAAGTTCTACCAATACCGTAAACATAAGTTAATCCTATTTCAATACGTTTTTCTCTTGGTAAATCAACACCTGCGATACGTGCCATATTTTTTAATACACCTCCATAAAATTTAACGCATAACGGTTGTACATACATGCTAGTGAACATAGTCCACCCATACATATAAGGACATACCATAATATAAAAAACAATATATAAGAAAGTAGTTTCCTACTCAGCCGCTCTTATTATTGAATTTTTTTATTTAATTAGCCTTGTCTTTGTTTGTGTTTTGGGTTTTCGCAAATAACACGAAGAACACCTTTTCTTCTAATGAATTTACATTTTTCACAAATCTTTTTAACTGATGGTCTTACTTTCATTTCATTTCATTCCTCTCATTAAATTTACTTTGCCCTCCACGTGATTCTACCACGTGTTAAGTCATAAGGTGAAAGCTCAAGCTTAACCTTATCTCCTGGCAATATTTTTATAAAATTCATGCGTAGCTTACCCGAAATATGTGCAAGTATTTTATGCCCATTTTCAAGTTCAACTTGGAACATAGCATTAGGCAACGCTTCCAATACTGTTCCTTCAACTTCTATGACATCTTCCTTAGCCATAAAAACCTCCATAAAAAAATTTTGATTCAGCCGCTTATAATAATCAACTTTAGTATTATACCAAAGTAACTATATTCTGTCAACAAATTTTACGATTATTTTTTGAATTTTTTTCTATTTTTAAGGATTTTTTCAAAATTTAATTAACAGTAGTTTATGTATATCACAAAATGAGTATTTTGGCAAGTTTGTAGTACAAAAAAATAGCCAACACATTCATTGGCTATCTTTATTTTATATTATTCTAATATATCTTAACAACTTTACCAGTATCATCTACAATAAGTCCGTCAAAAACGACACAAGTAACCACTTCAGTTCCTCCACCTTCTTCAGCTCCTTTAACATCTTCTTCTGTTGGTGGAAGACCTCCATAAGCATCTATAAAGTCTTCATCTAATTCTTCAAGGCTGTTATATCCCTCATATGATAATAAAGCATCCTTACTTACTTCTATATTTTCTAAATATAACCAACTAACTCCTTCTTCATGCATTCTATCCTCCGCAATCCATATGCGTCCATCAAAAAAGTAATTACCATTTTCTAGTCTATCTATTCTTTTTAATTCAAAACAAAACCATCTGATAAAATGTTCATATCTTTTTCTTCTTTTTTTACTTCTACTTGTCTCTTTCCTTCGTTCCAATTTATGCCTACACCTAATACTTCTGCCATTGCGCGAAGTGGTAAATATGTACTTCCATCAATTACTACAACTGGCTTATCTGTTGTCCATTCTGAACCATTAATTAAAATAGGAAAGGTTGCTTGCAACGCATTAAAACTTGTTGCTGCAACAGCTACTCCACTAAATATTAATGCACAAATTAAACATATTTTTATTACTTTTTTCACTGAGATTCCTCCTTTGTAATTTTTATATATTTAGTATAGAAAATTGAAAAAATAATGTCAATATATATATATGACAAATTGTTGTTTATCGGGGTGTTTAGACTTTGTTTTTCCACCTCATCCGTCGCCTTCGGCGCCACCTTCCCCTCGAGGGGAAGGCTTGCGGATAGTGCAAATTTAAAGTCTTCCCCTTGAGGGAAAGATGTCACGAAGTGACAGATGAGGTGTTTTAATTCTCCCCTACAAACAATAATTTATTCTTACAAATACTGTCTTAATTCGTTTGCAAAGTTTTGTTCTAATACTACTATATTATTGGCAAGTCTTAGTGCATCTTCTTTCGAACCACCATATTGATTCATATATTTACTTACATTTTTTATTCCCATGTTACAGCCATCCATCATTATGTCCGCAATTTTTTCATCTCTCCCGTTTAACATTAATTTCATGTTTGTCATTCCTTTTGCTGCTGTTCTTCCTATTACATTTGGTTTCTTTTCACCTTCGTTATTTTCCATAAGTTTATTCTTTACATCTGTTTCTAATTTTGTATGTTCATCATAATATTTTTTTAACATGTTTGAAAAGTTATGTGCCTTTGCATAGTTTAATGCTTGTGTTAATGAATCTTTTGCCATTATTAAACCTGCGTCACATTCTTTTAATAATGATACTGTATCGTCCATTTGTTTCGCCTCCGGTATTAGTATCACTATTTTTTATTTTTTTATGCAAAACAAAAAGGATACTCGAATGAGTATCCTTTTCATAACTTAAATTACTTGCAAGCTTCTTTTAATGATTTACCAGCTTTGAAAGCAGGAGCTTTTGTAGCAGGAATCTTGATAGCTTTCTTTGTTCTTGGGTTGATTCCGTTTCTAGCATTTCTTTTTCTTACTTCGAATGTTCCGAATCCAACTAATTGGATTTTCTTTCCACTCTTAAGTGTTGATTGAACTGTTTCGATAAATGCATTTAATGCACTTTCGGAATCTTTCTTTGTTAAATTACTTTTTGCTGCAATCATAGAAACTAATTCTGCTTTGTTCATTTATACATACCTCCCAAAAAATTTTATTTTTAACTATTTATTCTACTTTGTTTTGTCAAATCCTTCTTTTTTTTGATATTTTTTAAAAAATTTCTAATATTTTTGCCCTTTCCAGGTATTCTGTAAACTCAAAAGCGTTTATGTCACCCATTTTTTTACCTTCAAGCTCCAACATTTTCTCAACTTTTTCTATCAATTTAATTTTTTCATCACAATTTTTCTTTAATGAAATTTCTGAATCTACACCTTTTAATTCTCCAATACTTACAACACCACTTAAGATTTCTCCAATTATTTTTTCTAATTTTTCTTCATCATTATTATTTGCTTCATTTTTATATTCATCTAATAATTTTTTTATTTCTTCTATATTATTATTTAACGTATCAGGTGATTCTTCTTTTAATGACTTCCTTGTTTTCTTTGCTAATTTATAGGTACGCATTAAAGATGTAAAACTTTCTGGAATTCTTCCAAGTTCATCGGTTAAATTTTCATAGTTTTTTTCTATACTTTTTCTATTATAAAATAAATCGTATGCCTCACTTAAACTATCTACTACCGTATCACCAAATACATGCGGATGCCTAAATATCATCTTTCTTGTTATTCCATCTATCACTTCATTTATGCTAAATCTATTTTCATCATCTGCTATTTGTGAATGTAAAACTACTTGAAGTAAAACATCTCCAAGTTCTTCTTTCATTCCATCTGGATTATCTTTTTCGATTTCATTTAATAATTCATATGCTTCTTCTATTAAACAATTTTTTATACTTTTGTGTGTTTGTGCCATGTCCCATTTGCAACCATTTGGTGAACGAAGTATTCTGATTACTTCTACAAAATCATTGAAATCAAATTTTTCTTTGTCTAAGTCTAAATCCATTTGATGATCCCCTTTCGTGTTATACACGGGCGGGGATGGAACCCCGCCCCTACGGTTTTGCAAAAAATAAAACCATAGATTTTTCTATCTATGGTTTATATTTTATACATTTTTCTTTGCAAGTTCAACTAAATTTTTAAAACCTTCAGTATCATCTATTGCAATTTCTGATAACATCTTTCTATTGATGTTTACATTAGCTTTCTTTAAGCCAGAAATGAATTTACTATATGACATTCCGTTTGCTCTTGTTGCTGCATTTATTCTTGCTATCCAAAGTTGTCTAAAATCTCTTTTCTTTAATCTTCTTCCAACGTATGCATAATTTAATGATTTCATAACGGCTTGATTTGCCATTCTAAATCTTACACTTTTTGCGCCAAAGTATCCTTTAGCCATTTTTAAAACTTTTTTATGTCTTGCACGAGTAATCATGCCAGTTTTAACTCTTGCCATTTTTATTCCTCCTTATTTATTTTATTAAGCATATGGTAACATTTTCTTGATTGCTTCAACGTTTGTACTATCAGCAAATCCTGGTTTTCTTAAGTGTCTCATTCTCTTTGTTGGTTTTCCATTTAATAAATGTCTTCTGTTAGTTTTTGCTCTTTTTACTAAACCTGTTTTAGTAAAAGAGAATCTTTTTGCTGCACTTCTACGTGTTTTAATTTTTGGCATTTTATATCCCCCTATCTTTATTTCTAATTTATATATTCATTCTAAATGCTATTGCATATGAATCAATATTCTAATTATTTTTTGGCGATAAAAACATTGTCATATTACGACCTTCAAGTTTTGGTTCTTTATCTACAACTGCTACATCTTCTAGTGCTTCTGCAAAACTATGTAAAACTTTTTCGCCAAGTGAAGCATATGCTGCTTCTCTTCCTTTAAAACGTAATGTGATTTTTACTTTATTGCCAGATGCTAAAAATGATTTTGCATTTTTTACTTTGAACTCAAAATCGTGTTGTTCGATATTTGGAGATATTCTTATCTCTTTTATATCTATAACTTTTTGCTTTTTCTTAGCTTCTTTTTCTTTCTTCATTTCTTCAAAACGATATTTACCATAGTCCATAACCTTACAAACAGGTGGAACTGCGGTTGGTGCAATCATAACCAAATCTAAATCTTTTTCGTTTGCTATTTCTAATGCTTCAGCTGAAGACATAACTCCTAACATTGCTCCATCAGGACCAATTACCCTGATTTCTTTTTCTCTAATTTCCTCATTAATTTTGGTTTCTTCTTTTATATCAATCACGCTCCTAAAAAAATGTGGATTAACTAAGAAGCTAATCCACACCATAAATAAACTTAATAATTTACTTATTTAACCTTTTGAAACATTATTCTAAGGTGAGAAGTGGATAACTTCTTCTTTAACGTTAATTAGTTTACCACCATATGCATTTTTTGTCAATATATAAATTTTATTTTTTTATTCTTGATAATAACTTAAAGCTCCTAAATATATGGCCCACGCAATTTCTTCTTGATATGCATCTTCTTTTAATTTTCTTTCTTCTACACTATTTGATAAAAATCCACACTCGACTATTACCGAAGGAATTTTTACTTGTTTTAAAATATATACATCACTTAGTTCTTTTGCAACTCTATCATTTTTATTATCTATATTTTCTTTTATACTATTTTGTATACATGTTGCAAGTTTTTTTGATTCTTCGTCTTTTGGATAAAAAACTTGCGCACCACTATACTTGCCATCTGGGAAACTATTTAAGTGTATCGATATAAATAGACTTCCATCGTTTATATCTCGTATTTCTTTTCTTGCTCGCATATCTTCTTTCTTGGAACTACCAAGTTCATCGTCGCTTACTCGTGTCATAATAGTAAATGTTCCGCTTTTTTCAAACAATTCTTGTAATTTTACTGCTATTTTTATATTTATGTCTTTTTCAAGTGTGCCATTACTACTAATGGCACCCGGATCAAATCCGCCATGTCCTGCATCTATTATAACTACCTTGCTTGTTACAGGTGTAGATATAGTTGGTATGATGTCGCTCATTTTTACTGCTGAGAAAATTATTATTATAACTATTAATAGGAATAATACTTTCCTTAACTTTACACAAAAAAACATACGATTTCCTCCTAGAGTAATCGTATGCTCTTTTTTATTTTTTATTACTTATTTATCATGTGAACATTTAAGTGGTTGAATGTCATTATTATACCATTCTTATCGAATGAGTCTTTAACTTCTTCCATTACCTCAAAATATACATCCCAATAATCTGCATTTTTTACCCATACTCTTGCAACATATTCTATTGAACTTTCTTTATAAGCTGATACATTAACGAATGGTGCTGGCTCTTGCAAAATTTTGTCTTTGTTTGTTAATACTTGAAGTATCGCATCTTTTACATCTTTTATCTTGCAATCATAGTCTGCTTCAAATTTCCACTCTATTCTTCTTGTATTTGCAGCGGTATAGTTGATTATTGTTGAAGCACAAATTTGGCTATTTGGCACATTTATTACTTTTTTATCTGGTGTAACAAGTTTTGTATAAATCATTCCTATTTCTGTAGCTGTTCCACTTACCGAACCAGCTTCTATGTAATCGCCTGGCTTAAATGTCCTTGTAAGTAGTATTACAAGACCACTTGCAAGATTTGATAACACACCTTGTACTGCAAGAGAAATAGCAAGACCTGCCACACTCAATACTGCGATTAATGATGTTACATCAATACCAACTTTGTCTGCAATCATTAATATCGCTATAAAATACAATAATATTCTTGCTGTTGATTTTATAATTCTATGAACACCCTTATCTAGTTTTGTCTTTTCAAGAGCTTTTGAAATAACTTTCATTAACATTTTTATTACAATTGCACAAACAATAAATAATAGTATTGCTTCACAAATTGTTGATACTTTAAAATCGCCAATACCATAATTCATAAAATCATTAACACTCTTTGTTACGCTTGCATTCATGTTTTCTACTGTCTGTTCGATCTTTTCCATTTGTTGTTCCATTTTTATTCCTCCCTTTAATGTGATAATGATATTACAATTTTCTACATTATTCAAGTAATTTTAAAAACAAAAAATACTACTGCATAAGTAGTATTGGCACCCCCAACGGGAATCGAACCTGTAACGGTCCCTTAGGAGGGGACTGTTATATCCATTTAACTATGGGGGCGTGTACCTCCGTATTATACTATACGTTTTTTTGATAGTCAAGGAGAAGGTAATTTGAAAAAAAACAACTTTTATGGTAAAATTAATCATGCATTTTAGGAGGTTTCAAATGATAAAATTTAACAAAAAAGAATTCGGGTTAAAAAAATCGTTAATTATAATTGCAATATTATCTATATTTTCTGTTGTTTTTCAAGCAATAATTCAAATTGGTTTTGAAAAAAATAATTTACACTCATACCTTACTTATATTGCTCACCCAACAGTTTTTATATTTAATTTTATACCTATTTTTTTATTAACTACACTTTTATATTTTATTTTAAATAGTATTTCAATAAGTTACATTATAACTAATATACCACTTACTATTTTACTTATTATAAATCACTATAAGGTATACTTTTTAGATAGTCCACTTATGCTAAACGACTTCGCGTCTAGTAAAGAAGCACTATCCATATCAAAAAATTACAAACTTGAATTTAATCTAAGAATATTCATTTTTACTTTAGTCATGCTACTTTTATTTGTATTCCTTATACGTTTTATTCGGGCTACTCGTTTATCTATAAAAAGTAAAATTTGGGGTATAACTCTTTCTTCATTACTAATTGTACTTTCTTATGTTGCTATATACACCGATACCGACCTTTACAAAACAATCGCACCAGTAAAAAATGAATATTATGATGTTGATGTTGTAAATTCAAAAGGCCTTCTTTATTCACTTCTTTCAAAAGAAAATATAAAAAGTTTTTATAAAAAACCCGAAAATTACAATTCAAAGATATCTAATCTAATTACCGATTACACAAAGGGTTCTTCTTCTACAAAGAATTATCCTAACGTAATTGCAATCATGAGTGAGGCCTTCTTTGACCCTACTTCTGCTACAAACTTAAATTTTTATGAAGGCAAATATCCATTGAAAAATTTTGATAGGTTATGCAAAGATGGCTATTATGGCAGAATTATCGTACCCGGTTTTGCTGGAGCCACTTCATCAACTGAATTTGAATTTATTACTGGTATGAATATAACCACTATAGATAGTTCTCTACCTGATGTTTATAAAACTCATATAAATCAAAACTTATATTCACTGGTTAAATTATTTAAAGATATAAACTATAAAACTATCGCAATACATCCCGGCCATGAGTGGTTTTATAACAGGAAAAACGTATACAATTTTATGGGATTTGATAAATCTATTTTCAAAACAGAACTTCCAAGTGACATCGAAAAAATTAACTACTACATAAGTGATAAGGTAACAACAGATTTAATTATTAATAACTATAAAAAACATTTAGAAACAAATAAAGAACAAGGGTATTTTAACTTAACTGTTACTATTCAAAATCATGGCCCGTATATCTCAACAGTGACCGAACGGGAGCCATCTGTTATTAAGCCAGATGATATGGATGATACCTTATATAACATTGTAAATAACTACATAGGCGGATTAAGTGATGCGGATGAACTGCTTGGAAAAGTCGCAGACTTTACAAACACGCTCGATGTTCCTACTGTTATCGTGTTCTTTGGTGACCATCTGCCTTACTGGGATTCAGAACTTGAGGCCTACAAGGATATTGGCTACGGCATAACTGAGAACACACTAGAAAGCTTAAACCTAAAACATTCTGTTCCTTATGTCATTTGGGGAAACGACGCTTTTATAGCTTCTATGAAAGAACAGGGCTTTGAAATAAAAAAAGGTGAGGGTAAAGAGATTTCTTCAAGCTTTTTAGGGCTTGAACTTCTTAAATATATAAATATGGATTTACCTCCATTCTTTAACTTCTTATCAAATCTAGAAGAAAAGTTACAAGTTATAACTCCTACATATTACATTAAAAATAAAGAATTTTTGACTGAACTACCAGATGAGATTAATGAATTAATTGATGATTATAGAATTTTTGAATATCATAATTTACGTGAACAATAAAAAATTAGAAGTAAACGAAAAGGAATGTTCCTATTCAAAACAAAGAACATTCCTTTTTATTATCCGCTAAAAGTAAATAAAAATTGTTACAATATTTTATTTTTGTGGTCCTTCAATAACATTTGATTGCCCATCTCTACCATTAAGTTCATTTAAAAATGCTTTCTCCAATACCGGATGTTTCCTTAAAAAAGCAAATACTTTATTCCTAAATGATTTCGCATTGCCTTTTACTGTTTTAAGTTCCTCTTCTGCCTTTTTGGCACGTTCTTCAGCTTCTTCTGCACGTTTTATTGCATCTTCTTTTTCTCTTTTATATCTTTCTATTGTTTCCCTAAAGGCAGCATGTAAATCATCTGCAGTTGGTTCCTCAAATTCATCCTGTGCTTCTATTCCTGGTTCTGTTTTTTCTTCTTGATTTCTGATTTTATTTGGATCTAATGCATATAAATCAGTAAGTTGTTTTAATATTTCATCTGCTTTTTGGGGATATTTTGCACGTAACTTTTCTTCAATTACACCTCGTACACCTTTTTCGGCTATAATTTCAGGAGATACTCTTTCACCCAATATAGTAAAAATACCTTTGTCAGCTTCGATTGTTGCTAATGCTATAGATTCATATTCAGGAAGAGCAAAACCATCTCCATAACCAGTATAATATTGATATTGGTAAAGATCACCAACGTATAACACTACCACACCATTTGGATATGTTCCTTTTCTACTAGGTTCACCAAAACATTTTTCTGCTTTTCGAGTATCAAGATTCTTAGAATATGTTATCTTTCCATCATCACACTGTTTTGAATAAGCTTCACTAGTAAAAAAATTATTAGAACTATCGTTAGATATTGATTCCGTGGTTACTTCCTTGGCACCTTGTACAACTCCAACAACCAAACTTGTTTCTTTAGCCATTATATCAGAAACACTTATATCGCTCATTTTAGTCCTCCTTATTACACAAAATATACACTAGTATTATTATAACTTATATTGTAAATTATGTCAACTTGTTTGAGCATTTGGCAAATGCATTTATTATTCTTTTCATTGGTTATAGATTTTATTTTTATCACTTTATTACTGCCTCTTTTTTATTCTGCGAAAACCCATTTAAGTTGTATATTAAAACTAAGTAAAAATAACGTAAAATCTACTACAACTTTTGCAACTATCGAATTAAAGCCCAAATATCTAGTAAATAGATATACAAATAAATACGACATGCTTACTTGAAATACTGCTAAAATATAATACTTTATTAATGTTTTTTGTGTATTTTCCTTTGAATTAAATACTATTTTTTTATTTACTATAAAATTAAGTAATGACGAAACCACCCTAGCACCAAATATTGCTATAAACAAATTAATTTGAAGTGGCAAATTTTTAAGTAACAAATGTAAAAAAGTAAATAACAAAAAGTCACAAATCATCGCCGATGTTGACGAAAATAGAAATTTACCTATTGTTTTATAAATTACAAAAGAATCTAAAAGTGGGTTAAAATGCGACGTTTCGTTTTCACTTATATACACCGTTTCTATTGGCACTTCAGATATTTTTATTCCCTTATTTTTGGTTTCAAGTAACATATTGGTTTCATATTCAAATCGTTCACCAGGTAAATCTATTATCTCTTTTAAAAACCTTTTAGGTATTACTCGAAGTCCTGTTTGTGTATCACTTACGTCTACACCACATAAATTTTTAAATGCAAAAGATGTTAATTTATTGCCAAATGAACTACGTGCTGGTATATTTTTTAGCTTAAAATTTCTTACTCCCAAAATTAGTTTATCCGAATTTTCTTCAAAATTTTCTACACATTTTATTATGTCTTTAGTCAAATGCTGTCCATCACCATCTACTGTTACTACACCTATATCATCCGTATCGTCTAATAAAAATTTATTAAACGCTGTTTTCAGGGCTCGTCCCTTACCTAAATTTTTCTCATGAGTAAGTAGCGTGCATTCTTTATGTTTTAGTGCAGTTTTAAAGTAATGTTCATTTGCGACACTACTTCCATCATTAACTAAAATTATATTATCAAAACCGGCTTCAACCAGTTCATCTACTACTTTCAAAAACTTTTCATCAGGATTCAAACTTGGAATTACCGCAGTAATATTCAAATAACTCCCCCCGTTTCTATATTTAGGATAAAATTTTATTTAATAGATGTCAACAATAAATTCCGCCACTTTAATAAATATTTAAAAAAAGTAAAAATATGCGAAAAACATTTAACATTTCCAAAAAATTAACCGATAAAATTTTAACAAAAGATAATAAAAAATATACTAAGGAGGAAATTATATGAATGATTTAGTAATACTTGCACCAATTGGTTCAGTAATTGCACTACTTTTCGCAGTATATCTAACTTTTAAAGTATTAAAAATGCCTGAAGGCAATGAAAAAGTAGTAAAAATTTCTCGTGCAATAAGAAAAGGAGCCAATGCTTACTTAGGAAGACAGTACAAAGTTGTTGCAATCTTCTTCGCTATTATGTTTGTAATATTATGCATTATGGCCTCCCAAAAATTTATAACTCCTTTCGTTCCTTTTGCATTCTTAACAGGTGGTTTCTTCTCGGGATTATCTGGTTTTATTGGAATGAAAGTCGCAACTGCTTCAAATTCAAGGACTGCTACGGCAGCACAGAAAAGCTTAAACTCAGGACTTAGAGTTGCATTCTCTGCCGGAAGCGTTATGGGATTTACAGTTGTAGGTTTAGGACTTCTTGATTTATCATTTTGGTACTTCTTCTTAAAATATTGGTATACACATGTTGATATCCTTGAAACCGCTGCTGAGCAAATTCAAGCCATTACTTCTGCAATGCTTACTTTCGGTATGGGTGCATCAAGTATGGCACTCTTTGCAAGAGTTGGCGGTGGTATATTTACAAAGGCAGCAGACGTTGGAGCAGACTTAGTTGGTAAAGTTGAAGCTGGTATCCCTGAAGATGATCCAAGAAATCCTGCGGTTATCGCTGATAATGTTGGTGATAACGTTGGTGACGTTGCTGGTATGGGTGCTGATCTTTATGAATCATATGTTGGTTCAATTGTTTCTACAAGTGCTTTAGCAGTTGCTGCAGGATACGAATTTAAAGGTGTTTCGATACCTCTTATCATGGCTGCCATTGGTATTATCGCTTCAATACTTGGAACATTCTTCGTAAAAACAAAAGAACATGCATCACAAAAATATTTATTATTTGCACTTCGTCGTGGAACATTTTTAAGTGCCGCACTTATTGCAATTATCGCTTATCCACTTGTTACAATGGTATTAGGCGAAGTTGGTCTTTATTATTCTATTGTAACCGGTTTGGTTGCTGGCGTACTTATTGGTGTATTTACCGAATACTACACAGCAGATACATATAGACCTACACAAAAACTTGCTGAAAGTTCACTTACTGGTTCTGCTACAATAATTATTAGCGGTTTCTCACTCGGTATGTTGTCTACAATGTTCCCAGTTTTAATAATTGCTGTTGCAATACTTGCAAGTTATGCTTTCGCTGGTGGATTTGTAGATTCAGCTATGGCATTTAATCACGGATTATATGGTATCGGTCTTTCCGCTGTTGGTATGCTATCTACACTTGGTATTACTCTTGCTACTGATGCTTACGGCCCTGTAGCAGATAATGCTGGTGGTATCGCACAAATGGCTGAAATGGGTGAAGAAGTAAGAAAAAGAACTGACGCACTAGATTCACTTGGAAATACAACTGCAGCAACAGGTAAAGGTTTTGCTATTGGTTCTGCTGCTCTTACCGCTCTTGCTTTGATCACATCATATATTGAACAAGTAAAAATTATTAATCCTAATTACAATTACGATTTAACCTTAACAAATCCTATCGTTTTAATTGGTTTATTTATCGGTGCAATGCTCACATTCCTATTTGCTTCTCTTACAATGAGTGCTGTAGGACGTGCTGCACAAAGTATAGTTGTTGAAGTAAGACGTCAATTTAAAGAAATTACTGGTTTAATGGATGGCGAAGCAGATCCAGATTATGCAACTTGCGTTTACTTATGTACAAAAGCTGCTCAAAAAGAAATGATTACTCCAGCAATTGTTGCAATCGTTGCTCCAATTCTTACTGGTGTAGTTTTAGGTGTTGCAGGTGTTACTGGTATGCTTGCTGGTGCTACAATCACCGGTTTCATTCTTGCTATTATGATGGCAAACTCAGGCGGTGCTTGGGACAATGCTAAAAAATATATCGAAAATGATAACTATGGTGGTAAAGGTTCAGATCCACACAAAGCTGCTGTAGTTGGTGATACTGTTGGTGATCCATTTAAGGATACAGCAGGTCCTTCAATAAACATTTTGATTAAACTATTATCAATGGTTTCAATCGTTTTTGCAGGATTTATTATGGCAGTATCATTATTCTAATAAACATAAAATAGAGGTAAGATGCTTTATCTTACCTCTATTTTTCTGCATAAATTTATGCTAATCATTTTACATAATTGTGGTCAGTTGCCCCCGTCCCTACTGACAACCTGTCCCTTCTGACAAGTAAAGCTTTTCCAAATCTTCTTTGCTCATACCATATAATAAGCTAAAATAGTGTATCCCCGGAGTTATATATTTTTCTACATATGCTACAAAATCCTTTTCAAAATACATTGTTTTTGAATATTCTTCTTCCTCAGCATCATATGATAAAATTACGTTTTCGCTATTTGTAAGTAGTGCACAAAATATTGATAAAAACGAAAGAGTAACCGATATAGGCAAATCGCCTTTTAAAAATCTTTCATCATTTATTTGTGGATCTGATTTCCTATAAACTTCAATGGTATTTTCTTTATCAACAATTTCTGTAGGATTCACTACTAAATATATTTTACCTTCTTCTACAAGTTTTAATGTTACAACTGTGTTTTTATCATCAATAATCGGAATTATATTGCCTGAATAATCGTTCTTTCTTGATTTTACAGGATATTTTTTCGAATAATTCTCAAATGTAAAAAAGTCATCTTCTGATATATCTATTTTATTAATTTCCCTAAAACTTTTAAGTTCATTATAAAAAAGTTTCTTAAAAAATGTCATCTGCTCATCACGAAGTGCCCCTGCTTTTAAAATTATTTTCTTAGGACATGCTAATTTATAGTAATTTATAATCTCCATAACCCCTAAATTAAACAAAAAAGCATCTTTTTCAACCATGTTATTAATAGCAAAAACCTCTTTTTTAGGAATAACTATTGTATGTGTAAAATGGTAATCTCCTAATGTATAATAAAAATAAATATTTATATTTTTATCATTTTCTATATATTCATATTTTTCAAAAAATATTGCTTCATATTTATCTCTCAATTCGTTAAATGTCATAATCATTTCTCCTTGGTTATATATTTTATACCCTAATTTTAAATTATGCAAATTATTGCTTGCATAAAAAAATTGCTAGTATCAAAACTAGCAATTCTTTATTATATTACTTTGTAACTAATACTGGTTTTATAGGTTTTGGAACAGGAATTGGTTCCGAAATAGAATGCAATCGTGTGATATTTAAATTATTTACTGTAAATTCTTGGCTTAAATTAGTAACATTTCCTGCTGCATCCTTTGCTGTTATTGTTAGTGTAACTTTACCTACCAATCCAGCAGGCATCTTAAAGCTTGCTATAGCTGTTTTTCCATCTATTACAGAATTATTTGGTATAATTATTGCTCCTCCTGCTATTACTTCTCTTCCCAAGCTATCTGTACCTACAATTTTTCGGCTTAAGCCAAAATTTAATGATTCCATTGCTATATCATCTGTTGCCACTATTTTTACTTCTTTACCTGACATTATTGATCCACCATTTGGTGTTACTTTTATTGTTGGTGCTTTTGTATCTACATTTGTTTTTACTGTAAATGATTTAGTTACAGTTCTTTCATTTCCCGCTGCATCTTTTGCTTTTATTGTTATACTATAACTGCCTGATTTATTAAAATTAAATGTTGTCTTTAATGTCTTTTCTCCATTTGCTTTTATTGGTTCCATAACAAATGGGCCACCTGAACTTAAATTCATACCATTTGGACCTTCTAAAGTTATACTGTGAGAACCTGTTATTGATATTTCTCCCATTGCTGTCTCATCTGTTGCTATTACTTCCATTATTGTACCTAATTTTACTGTTCCTCCATTTGGTGTTACTTTTATTGTTGGTGCTTTTTTATCTATATTACCTAATGTACCATGGAAATTTTTCAAATAACCCGCATCTAATAACTCTTGTAGTGTTAAACCTTTTTGATTTCCAAAAGTACTAAAACTTTTTTCATTCAATTTTGCCTTATTTACGTTAATCTCATTACTTACTGCCATTGATGGTGTAACCAAAAAAATAGCCATCACCATTACAACTAAAAATTTTGAAAATTTTTTCATAAATTTTTCCTCCTTTTTATCGTCCTTATAGTTATTTAACTATATCTAACTTTTATTATTATAGCATTTTATGATGTTATATCAACTTGCTTGAGCTTATAGATTATGATAATAACTAAAACAACAATTTATCTGCTTAAAAAATATATACTTCTTCAAATTAATATGATAGAATATTTTAAGTAAAGGTGGTGATAACTATGCCTCTTTGGCAAATATGGCTTATAGCCGCTGTTGTTTGGTTTGTTGGGGAACTTTTAACTGAAGGTTTCGCTCTATTTTGGTTTGCAGTTGGCTCTTTAGCTGCAATGGTACTTTCATTTTTTGTACCAAATTGGATAATTCAATTTTCTTTCTTTTTAATTGTGTCTTTTGTATTATTCATTTTTACAAGACCACTTACACAGAAGTTTTTTGAATCCAAAAATAAAACACAATCAAACATTTATTCATTGGTTGGAATGAAGGCAAAAGTAACTGAATCTATCGACCGTATTAACGGAACAGGTAAAGTAAAAGTAAACGGTGAAACTTGGAAAGCAGTTTTTGAAAACGATGAAGAAGAAGCTGCACCAGTTGGAAGTGAAGTAATAATTAAAGCTATTGATGGAGTTAAACTTATCGTTAGCAAAAAATAATTACTAAAGGTGATTTTTATGAAACTCATGATTATATCATTAACTCTATTCTTTACGTTACTTGTATGTTTTTTTAAAACATCAGTCAAGTTTGTAAAAAAAGATACAGTTTTAGTTATTGAACGTTTTGGTAAATTCAATAGAAATGTAAATTCTAATCGTACTGTCGTAATTCCTTTTATTGAAAAGGTGAAAGCTATAGTATCATTAGAACCACAAAAAATAGAATTGCCACCGCAAAGTATTATTACTACAGATAATGTCATAATAAACATTGGTACAATTACAAAATTTCAAGTAACAGATCCAGTTAAAGCTACCTATGAAATAGAATCTTTCGAACGTGGCATTGAAACTATGACTACAAAACTGCTTCATGATATTGTTGAAAAAATGGATTACGACACGGCCATTAATTCAAAAACAGACATTCGTCATAATATCCAAAATATTTTGACCGAAGCAGTATCCTCATGGGGCATAACAATTTGGGAATTTGAATTTAGTACTTTTGCGAAAAATATTTAATAAAAGGAGAGTGCTTAAATGGAAATTTTAGTTATTTTACTTATTCTACTTCTTATTTTGGTTATAATGTCAATTAAAGTAGTACAACAATCAGAAGTAATGGTAATTGAACGTCTTGGTAAATATGACAGAACTGCAATGCCTGGTATTAATATCTTAATTCCTTTCATTGATAAAGTTCGTGCAAAAATCAGTATGCGTCAACAAACAATGGACGTTCCACCACAAGGTGTTATCACAAAAGATAATGTTACAATAACAATTGATACTGTTGTGTTCTATCAAATAACAGATGCTTTTAAAGCTATTTATGAAATAGAATCATTACAACGTGGTATCCAATATATTGCAATCACAACAATCCGTGATATCATCGGTAAAATGGATTTAGATAGTACATTTAGTTCAAGAGATTTAATTAATACACAACTTCGTGATATATTAGATGAAGCAACAGATAAATGGGGTTGTAAAGTTGACCGAGTTGAAGTTAAAGATATTCGTCCACCTGCAGATATTAGAGACGCCATGGAAAAACAAATGAATGCAGAAAGAAATAAAAGAGCACAAATTCTTGAAGCTGAAGGTGAAAGACAAAGTGCTATAACTCGTGCCGAAGGTGAAAAGGAAGCTGCTATTCTTCGTGCTGAAGCTGAAAAAGAAGCAAATATCCGTCGTGCTGAAGGTGTTAAGGAAGCAAAAATATTAGAAGCTGCCGGTGAAGCAAACGCAATTCGTGAAATTGCTGAAGCAAAAGCAAAAGAAGTTGAGATGGTTTATGGAGCAATCAAAAATTCAAAACCAGATGAAAACCTAGTTGCTATCAAATCATTAGAAGCACTTGAAAAAGTTGCTGAAGGCCCTGCTAATAAAGTATTTATACCATTCGATGCAACAAAAACACTCGGTGCAATCTCAACAATGGTAGAAGCAAAGAAAAATTAAATAAGAATAAATTAGGGACCGATTTTATTCGGTCCTTTTTATTGTCTAAATTTTAACAAGAATTGTGGTTTTGGCAAGGCAAACAAGCAAGAAAACCTTAAGCGTATAATCTATACGCTTAAGGTTTTTTGAAGTGCAGTTTAACACAGCCAAAACCAAATTATTGTTAAAACAACCTCAATTTAATTCATTTCCTCGATATAATACACATAATCAAGCGTTCTTAATGCTTCTATTATCTCGCTATGTTTTTTATATTTTTTTAATTCCTCACTACTTATTGTAATTGAAACTGAATAAACACTTAAACCAGAATTTAAGTATGCCGGATTTGATTCTATATCATCAATTTTTAATCCGAGTCGTCTTATTGTTGTTACAAAATCTTGCAAATTACTTTTATTTTTTAATTCCAAGTGCACTTCAAAATGGTTTGATTTATCCTTCAAATACTTTTCTAAAGCAGGAAATACTGATAGACAACAGATAAATGTTAAATATGATATCAATGTTAGTGTATATAACCCTGCACCTAAAGATAAGCCAATTATACCACATCCCCATAATCCAACAGACGTTGTAAGACCTTTTATTTGATTTCTTGATGAAAATAATATTGAATTACCACTTAGCATAGCCGTACTAACTATTGTTGTAGCAGATAACATTGCAAAAGTTAAACCATAATTTTGAATCAAAAATATATCTATAATCATTGCCATTGTTGATGCTAAAGATACCAAAATAAATGTTCTAAGTCCTGCCGAATGCCTTTTGCTAGCTCTTTCACATCCTATTATCGCAGAAAGCAATACTGATAAAAATATCCTAAATAATATTGACCAAATATTTAGCCCCATTATCCATTCTCCAAATATATTTACCATAGGGTCATTAGTTAAATTAATCATAAAAATGCTCCTCCTACCTTCCGTTATGACGTCTTGCACCAATTGCCGCATACTGTTCCGCTGCTTCTAAAAATGCATTCTCTTCTTCTGAATACGGATTCGTATGTTCCGGTAATTCTTCTTGTATTTTATTTATACGTTCTATTAATAGCTCTAATGAAGATTTTTGTTCGCCTTTATCATCTACTTCTTCTACCGTTACTAAATCTTCTATTTTATTCGAATACGAACCAGATAAATAAAGCGAAAGTTTTGCACAAGCAGGGCCTACTAATTCATATAATACACTCGATGCTAAAATTATAGTTTGAAGTGCCTGCCCAAGTTCCCCACCTAAAGTTCTTGCACCAAGTGCTGCAAGGCCTATTGCAACTCCTGCCTGTGGTATTAATGCAAGACCTAAAAAGTTACGCACTTTAGGGGCTTTTTTTACCATCAGACAACCAATAAATGCACCTAAATATTTTCCGATTATTCTTACCAAAAAATAAAGAATTCCAACCACGATTAATGGAATAGCTAAAGCCGATTTTGATGTATCTACTAATGCATCAAGTTCAAATGACAAACCCGAACGCACAAAGAATAGTAAAAGTATTGGTGGACTAAAATAATTTAATTGCTTAAATAATTTATCATCATCCGTTAAGTTTATATAAATCATACCCATTGACATACATCCAAGAAGTGGCGACACATCTAATATTGCACAGATTCCACAAAAAGCAAAGAGCATGGCAATTGATACTATTAATCTATTATCATTTGACCTACTTGCCATAAGGAGTTTTAAGCAAAAACCTAAAAAACCACCCAAAATTAAAACTATTATATTTATAAAAATTGGTGTAATTACACTCATAATGCCAACACCATTTCCTGTACCCATAGAAGCCATAGCAACTGAAATTGCAATACTATATGCAACAAGTCCTACAACATCATCAAGTGCAACTACTTGAAGTAACGTATCTACGAAATCCCCTTTAGCATTTGTTTGTCGTATCGTCATCATAGTAGAGGCAGGTGCAGTAGCTGCTGCTAATGCTGCTAACACTATAGAAAATGCAAGTGTTAAATGAAGCATAAAATACATAACTATAAAAATCAAAATAGAGGCAAGACACGCTTCTAAAACGGTTATTAATATAACTTTTAATCCATTTTTCTTTAACACACTAAACTTAAAAAATTCACCCGTACTAAAGGCAATAAACGCAAGTGCGATATCAGGCAAAAACTCCATGCCGTTTACTACATTAGCACTTATTAAATTTAAGCAATACGGACCTATTAATATCCCTGTTAGAATATACGCTGTTACATTAGGGAGCCTTAGTTTTTTTGTTATTCTTGTCATAGCGAAGCCCAAAAATAGCATAAATGCAATAGAAATAATTACATTTGCAACAGGTGATGTCCCTTGCATAAGTTCATAAAATTTTGTGTTCATTTTTGTCTCCTCCAATGTTAATATTTTACATTATATGCGTTATTTTTTCAATGTTTAATTTAAAAAACAAAAGAGCCCTTTCTGGCTCTTCTGTTTATCCTTTCTTTTATACTTTCTTGGCTATTACTACCCACCTCTCTGTGGTGGGCAACATTGATGTACAGGTAATAAAACGTGCGGTTTCTCCTTCCATTTCGCTGCGAAGGAGATTTGTTCCGTCACTTACTGCAACTGCATCTGTGTTGGTTGCGTTCATGACTGCAAGTTCGGAACGAAGGACTTTATATTCGGCGGCTACACCATCGTTGTAAACGGTAATAATGTCACCGATTTTGACGTCCTTAAGGCACCGAAGCGACCTATAACAGTGTCCGAAGAAAACGATTGAAGTTTCTGTACTAAAACCGCCAGGGCGTCCAGCATCTTGAACAACATCGAAGTTATCTACGTTATCTTGATCAGCCGGACCCACAAACAGGTCTATTACCTTATCACCTATTACAAGGCAGTTTTGTGGATAGTCAAACCATTCGTCATTAAATTCTTCTTCAACGGCTGTGTCTGCTTCTACTGTTACTGTTATTTCTTCTTTTTCTTTTTGCTCGTTTTTCTCTCTTTCCCTTTCTTCCAGGTAATCCAGATAATCCTGATATTCAAGCATACTTATCTCAACGGTAAGATTCGGAAGCGTCTCGTATTCTGCTTCCTTTTTCAATGCCAGGCGCTCTGCTTTTTGGGCAGCCCATTTGGCATTTATATCCTCCATTACGAGAAGATAGAGGTTCCCAAGCACTAAGGCCATAAGGATCACTCCTATGACCAAAAGAATTTTTTTCATGTACACCTCACTGTTGTATAAAAATGATTATCTACATTATATCAAAAAGTATAAATTATGTCAACCAAAGAAAAAGGGCGACTATATGCCGCCCTTACAATATATGAACTTATTTTTAATACATTCCCATTCCGGCACCCATACCAGCTGCTGCAGCTGCTGC
>JAFSUW010000029.1 GCA_017450465.1 Clostridia bacterium
AAACAGTTTTTGCCGGTCAAAAAAACTGGATGTTTTTTTGAGTGACGATTAAGGCATGGATGCCGCATCGGAACGACCGGCAATCGTTTTGGCTAGAAATGATAAAACGTAGCGCTTGTGAGCGTTATTTTTTATATTTTGCAGTTACAAATAATTTGATATACAAATTTTACTCATCAACAAACAGTAATTTACTTATCAAAATATGTACTTACCTCTTGAAGACCCTCAAAATCCTTTTGTCTTAATATTTCATATGTTATTATTGCAACTGAATTTGCTAGATTTAACGACCTTAGTGTTGGTAGCATCGGTATCCTAATTGTTTTTTTATCTAAATACTTAGCAAGTAACCATTCAGGTAACCCCTTTGTTTCCTTGCCATACAAAACAAACACATCATCCATTTTTGAATAATCTACGTCTGTATATTTTGTTTTTCCTTTTGTTGTCGCAAAAAACATGTTGTTTTCATCAGGAGTATATTTTGTTAAAAAATCATTTAATGAATTATGCTCTTCGATATCTAACTTATCCCAATAATCAAGACCAGATCTTTTTACAGCTTTTTCACTTATGCTAAAACCTAGTGGATGAACTAAATGTAGTTTTGCCCCTGTTATCGCACAAGTACGTGCAATATTCCCTGTATTTTGTGGTATCTCTGGTTCTACTAATACTATGTTTAACATTTTCTGCCTCCTATAATTTTCTTAATTTGTCTACCGATTCTTTTAACACTTTTACTACATAATCTATTTCTTCTTCAGTGTTTTCGCTACCTATCGTAAATCTTAAACTACTATGTGCTTCTTCATCTGTTAACCCAATCGCTTTTAACACATGTGATGGTGTATCATTTGCCGCGTTACATGCTGAGCCACTTGATACATATATATCTTTCATATTAAGCATATATAAAAGTGTTGTACTATTTACACCATTTATAAAAACATTTACATTACCCGCTAGTCTATTATTCCTATGACCATTTAATTTAATATCACTAATGTTATTAAATAAACCATTTATCAAACGTTCCTTAAGCGAAAATACTTTTTTTGTATTTTCTTCAAAATCTCTATAACTAAGCTCTATTGCTTTTCCCATGCCTACTATACCTGGTACATTTTCTGTACCTGAACGCATTTTATTTTCTTGGCCCCCGCCATGAATTAAACTATCTATTTTTGTTCTATTTTTTATATATAATGCTCCAACACCTTTTGGACCATAAAATTTATGAGCCGAAAACGAAAGTAAATCTACACCTAATTTTTTTACATCTATCTTTATATTTCCTACTGCCTGAACAGCATCTGTGTGAAAGTAAATATTATTATTTCTAGCAATTTCGCTTATTTCTTGTATCGGTTCTATTGTACCTATTTCGTTATTTGCAAACATTATTGAAATTAGTATTGTGCTGTCTTTTATCGAGTTTTTTAACATATTTAAGTTTACTATGCCATCTTTATCAACATCTATGTAACTTATCTCAAAGCCCAAGTTTTTCAAGTATTCACATGTATTTAATACTGCTTTATGTTCAATTTTCGTTGTTATTATGTGGTTACCCTTATACATGTTTTTTAATGCGACACCAGTTATTGCAAAATTATCGGCCTCACTTCCGCCAGAAGTAAAATATATTTCGCTACTATCGGCGTTTATTACTCTTGCTACCTTTTCCCTTGCGACCTTTATAGTCTCCTTGTTAAACTCGCCCAACTTATATATCGCGGATGGATTACCAAATTTTTTTGTAAAATAGGGTTCCATCTCATCAAAAACCTCTTTTTTAACAAATGTTGTTGCAGCATGGTCTAGATAAATCATATACTATTCCTCCTCAAAATAGTATATGATATTTATTAAAATTAATTACAAATAAAATGGGCGACTTAACATCGCCCCTTCAAACTTTGTTATCTATTTATTCTTCATTGTCGTCATCGCAACCATCACAGTCGCCATCACAATCTCCGCCACAATCACAAACCGAATCCCATTCAAGTGTGATTGCTTTGCCACATTCTGGGCACTTAAATTCGTCTTGTCCTTCTACTTCGTCTAAATTTATTTCAATATCTGCATTGCAATATGGGCAAACTGCATCTAAGATTGGATCGTAATCTTCCATATGCATTCCATCGGTTAAAAGTTCCATATCCTCATTTATTGCTTCGATATCTTCTTCTAAATCACTACATCTTGTTGTTAATTCTTCTATTGTTTTTTCTAAATCTTCAATTATATCTAATAACTTTGAAACAACTTCATTGTTGTTATTTTCGTTGTCAGATATTATCTTTTTTAATTCCTTAATCTCTTTTTTTGACATCCATTTTCCTCCTATACTCTTTCCATATATTCACCTGTTCTTGTGTCTATACGGATCATATCACCTTGGTTAACAAATAAAGGAACATTTACTTTAGCACCAGTTTCAACTATAGCTGGTTTATTTGCTCCAGTTGCTGTATCTCCTTTAAAACCTGGCTCTGTTTCTGTAACTTCAAGTTCTACGAATGTTGGTGGTTCAATACCAAATACTGTTCCTTTATAAGAAAGTATTTTTACATTCATATTTTCTTTTACGAACATTAATGCATCGCCTAATTGGTCTTTATTGAGTGGTGTTTGTTCATATGTTTCTGTATCCATGAAATAGTATATGCCACCATCTTCATATAAATACTGCATTTCTCTTCTTTCTACTTGTGCATTTTCGTACTTATCTGAAGGATTGAATGTTTTTTCTAAAACTGAACCATTCATTACGTTTTTTAATTTTGTTCTTACGAAAGCTGCTCCTTTACCTGGTTTAACATGTTGGAACTCAACTATTCTATATACTTGACCATCCATCTCAAATGTCATACCATTTCTAAAATCTCCTGCCATTATCATAACTAAAAACCCCCTATATTTTATTTCATTTAATATAATACACGAAAAGTAAAAAATTAGCAAGTATTTTTAATAAATTAAAAATTAAGTCCTCTCTTTTTTAATGATACGTTAATTAATAATCCAACTGCAATTAAATTTGTAAGCATTGAACTGCCTCCATAACTTACAAAAGGAAGTGGTATACCTGTTACAGGTACAAGCCCCATCGTCATTCCCACATTTACTATAATGTGAAATCCAAACATCATTCCAAGACCTATTGCGATTAATTTTCCTTCTTCGTCTCTCGCACCAAGTGATATCTTAAAGCAATTAATAGTAAGTGCTATCAATAAAATTATTAATAATCCAGCAACCAGGAATCCCATTTCTTCTGCTATTGATGCAAATATAAAGTCGTTAGTACTTGCATACAAATATTTATTTTGCGTCTGTATACCATTTAATATACCCATACCGGTAAGTTCTCCAGAACCTATAGCAAGTTTTGATTGCAAAACATGATATCCACTACCTGTTGGGTCTCTTGAAGGGTCTAAAAATACTTTTATTCTTTCTTTTTGTCGTGGCTTTAAGAAGAAAAGATAAGTTATCGGAGCAAGTGCTAAAATTCCTATTAACCCATATCCTATAAACTTAAAATCTAATCCCCACACAAATAGCATTGCAAAAAACGAAATTACTATTACCATTGCAGTTCCAAAGTCGGGCTGAATCATTATAAGGCCAATCGGCAATACAAGTAATCCAGCAAGTATGCATATTTTTTTAAACTTATCTTTAGATGACATACTTATTTTCTTTATTTCTGCTAAATACTTAGCACTCATCAAAATTAACACTATTTTTGTTACTTCAGATGGCTGAAACGCTATGCCTGTATTTCCAATCTTAAACCAGCTTCGTGCATTATTTATTGGCGCTGTAAACAGTACTCCAATTAGCATCACTATACATACTGCATAAAAAATGTACCAATACCTTAAGTATGTCTCGTAATCCATGCTACATACAAGTGCTGCTATTATTACACCAATAATTATTGAAGCAACTTGCTTCTTTAAAAGCGACACGTCTCCACCACTTGCACTATATATGCCAATTAGGCCAATTATCGTTATTAATGTTATAACTAGTATTAACCGAAATTCTCTACTTTTTAAAAACTTTATCATAGTATTCCTTTCCATTTATACTTAAAATGCTCTAAACATATGTTAGAGCATTTATTTTACTTACTTTTTTTGTTGTTTTTTTTAGCAGGTGCTTTCTTTGGCGTTTTTGGCTTTTCTTCTTTTTCTACTACCGCTTCAGCTACTTCTTCTACCTTTTCTTCAATTTTTTTCTCTGCTAAACCTGCAATTTGTTTTACGTTGATGATTGGAATATTAGCAACTAATGCAGGAACTATACGATTTCCTTCATCATTTTGCATTTTAGTAAGTTGTATATCTAAACTTTCCTCATCAATTTCCATATATTTTTTAATAACTTTTATTATCTCACCTTTTACCATTTCAAGGAACTCAGGAGATACATTTGCTTTATCGTGAATAAGTACTAACTTTAATCTTTCTTTTGCTAAGTCTTTAGAATTTTCTTCTTTTTTAAACAACTTTAATATATTCTCAAACAAGTTTACCGCTCCTTTCGACTTACTTTCTCTTTAGTAATCTTTTGAATTTTGAAAAAATATCATTTTTTCTTGTCTCAAACGGTACTTCTTCACCCATAACACGTCTTACTATATCACGATATGCTTGACCAGCATTAGATTTTGGATCTGTTACAGCTGGCTCACCTTTGTTTGTTGAAACAATTATGCTTTGATCATCTGGTACAACACCGATTAAATCGATTGCAAGTATTTCAAGGACATCTTCTGCACTCATCATTTCGCTTTTCTTTACCATATCATCTCTTACTCTATTAAGTAAAAGCTTTGGTTCTCTAAGCTCGTTAGATTCTAATAAACCAATTATTCTATCAGCATCTCTTACCGCAGAAACTTCTGGAGTTGTTACAACTAATGCTCTATCAGCACCAGCTATAGCATTTTTGAACCCTTGTTCTATTCCTGCTGGGCAATCTACAATTATATAATCGAATTCTTTCTTTAGCTCTTCGCAAAGTTTCTTCATTTGTTCTGGTTTAACTGCGTTTTTATCCTTTGTTTGAGCTGCAGGTAATAAATATAAACCCTCGTATCTTTTATCTTTTATTAGTGCTTGTTTTAATTTGCAATTTCCTTCTACAACATCAACTAAGTCGTATACTATTCTGTTTTCTAAACCCATTACTACGTCTAAGTTTCTAAGTCCTATATCTGTATCAAGTAGCGCCACCTTCTTACCACTAAGAGCAAGTCCTGTACCAAGGTTAGCAGTAGATGTAGTTTTTCCAACTCCACCTTTACCTGATGTTATAACAATTACTTCACCCATTTGTTACCCTCCTAAATTTAATTCTTTTTCATATGTTAAAAATTTAAAATTTACCCAATTTATTTAACACATTTACTATATAATTTTATTATTTAAATGTCAATCTTGAATTATATGTTTTTTTTGGTTATACTATTTTTATCAACAAAATGAAAGGATAAAAATTATGCTTACTTGTAAAAAATGTGGTGCCATCATGAGTGGTACCGACCTTGTGTGCAAAAAATGCGGAACTCCTTGGGGAAAATCTGGTAGAAGTAAAACACCTATACTTGTTTCACTACTACTTATAATTCTTATTTCCCTAGGATTTTTATATATAACAAACAAAGAATTATTCCTAAGCATCGTTCCCGTGGATTTTTATGCAAATCTTATGGATAATTCAAAGACAGCAGTGCCTGAGAAAAAAGAATCTTCAAACTCTACTGAAAATACTATAAAAGAAGAAACAAAAGTAGAGCCAGCTCCTGTAGAAGAAAATACAGTTATTGAACAACCTATAACTGACATAAATGATATTGATAGCTCTATTACATTAGAAGATATAAAAAATGTGCCACAAGAACAAACTTCTACTACATTGCCACCTGTATTTACTAGCGTTCGTGCATCATCAAACTTACCAGCACAAGGAAACTTCAAGTATACACCTCAAATGCTTCTTGATGATAATAAAAATACTGCTTGGACAGAAGGTGTAAAAGGTAACGGCATAGACGAATGGGTACAATTTATAGCAGATAACGACCAAACAGTAAGTGGTCTTATAATTTATAACGGATATCAAAAAAACGCTACTACCTATGCTAATAACGGAAGATTAAAGAAAGTTGCCATTTCATTTGCTGACGGAACAGTCGAAAATTTTGATATACCAGCGCAAAAATACACAGAAAGTTTAAATGGCTACAACATCAAGTTTGATACACCAAAAACCACAAATTATGTAACTGTAAAAATCTTAGATGTATATAAAGGTGCATATTATACTGACACAGCAGTAAATAAAATAGAGATTTATTAGTTCTAATGTTATTAAAAGTGCCTATTCTATTAAATTATCCAACAAATGGTTAGATTTTAAGTTCTCTCTTAACTTACCCGATAATAAATTCGGATTAGTATTAAGGGGGAACTTTTTATGAAGAAAATTTTATTTTTAACAACATTTATTTCTATATTTATTATACTGGGGCTCATACTAACGCCTATTAATCAGTCAGTAGAAGCTGCTACTAACTATACAGCAGGCTATACAAATCCAAACATAACCATAGCTTTTAGCGTTTACGAAGGTGCTACTTTAGCAAAAGGTGCTTCATTATCTTATACTGTATCAAATAATTCTGGACTTTCATCAATCACTACTTCATGTAAAAATCCTAATTCTAATACTTCAAATGCTACAATAAATTGTTTTGGAGAAACTGGTTATACTGGAAGATTATCAACATCATCCGTGGCAGGACAATATTTATACACAGTAACTGCATTAGACCTTAACGGAAAAACTAAATCTGCAACTTTAACAGTTAATGTGGCTGCTACTACTCCCCAACCTTCAGCTAAAGTAAAATATAAAGTACTAGAAAATGATAATAACGATTCAATTATAGATGGCTTAGGTGAATACGAGCCAGGCGAAAAAGTAACTTTACGTGCAAAATCTAAACAAGAAGGTCTTATATTTGCTAACTGGCAACTTTCAATAAGTGGAGTAAAAAACCTTAAATCCCCAATAATATATTTTAATATGCCCGAAAAAGATGTATATGTAACCGCAAAATTTTTAACTTCAAGACTTTATGAATTTGAGCGTGCCTACATTGATGACCCAAACAACCCAGATCACTATGTTTATGAAATCACTGATCATATAAAAGGTGATCATATACGCGTACGTGCAAAATTATTTGATAATTTAACCTTCACAGGATGGGACACCTACGGAATCACGCTCGACGACCCTACCCAAAGGGAAGTCGAATTTGATATGCCTGATAATTATGTTAAATTAATACCTCGTTATATAAAAAATGAGATAACCATCGCAGTAGATTGTGATGAGAAGCAAGGTTCCGTAAGCGGTGCAGGCACCTACAAATATGGTCAAACTATAACCATCACTGCTACACCTGCTGCTGGTTACCATTTTGAAGGATGGAGTGCTAAAAGATATTTTTTAAGTTCGAAAGAAAAAACTTCTACAACTCTAACGATAACCGCAACAGATGATTACGCTTTTACAGCAAATTTTGCAAAAGGAGCCACAGGTACTTTGGTTGTACTAAAATCTGGCAAAGGAGATATTACTATTGAAGGAAATCATAAATTACTCGCCTACTATGCAGGTTCTACAATAACTATAACTGCTACACCAAAAGAAAATTGGATGTTTGATCACTGGGAACAAGTGCTTGGTGCTTCAATACCTGGTTTTGATTATAATGATAACTCTCAACCATTTACAATGCCTGATTACAGCATAATACTAAAAGCAGTATTTAAACAATATGGATATACTGTTAACTTTAAAGCTAAAAATGGTTCAACATCACCAAGCGGTAAACAAACATATGAAATCGGAGAGCGTATTTCAATTACTGCAACACCTGATTCTGGCTACTACTTTAGTAATTGGAAATCAAATACAGATTTAGCTGATTCCTCTTCTGCAAAAACATCTTTTGTAGTGCCTGCTAAAAATGCAACAATAGAAGCTGTATTCGTAAGTGAAGCTAAAGTTAGTATATCTAAAAAAGGCCCTGGCGAGGTATATTTTGGTGATGGAAGTAATAAAGATACAAGAAGCAAAAATTTCAATGTAGGTGAAAGCGTAACTGTTGTAGCTGAGCCAAATAAAGACTGTATATTCCTCGGTTGGTTAGATGAAGACGGGAATAAATGTAGTACTAGTGCAACTTATACGTTCAAAATGCCCGCACATAAAGTATCATTAAAGGCACATTTTTCCAAAAGAGAATATAAAGTTACTGCAAGTGCAAGCTTCGATACACAGGGAGGAACTGTATCTGGTAGTGGCACCTATGAAGTTGGACAAAAAATTTATATTTATGCTGTCCCTGCTTTAGGATATAGATTTGATGGTTGGGAAAAAGTAACTGGTCTTCCTCATGGTGCTTCTTATTACAATTCTCCAACCATTGATGAAGAAATGCCACCAAATAACGTAAAAGTAGTTGCAAAATTTAAATGGGTTGGAGGATATTAAATTATAAAAGAACCACTTCAATTGTAAGTGGTTCTTTTTTTACATTATATAAAATTAGTCTATTTTTGTACGTTCATAAAAAGTTTTGGTGGATTAATATATGCTTTCTTTTCTTTTGCTCTATCCACCTTATTTTTTATATATGTTTCTAATTTTTCCATAAACACGTCTTTGCCTATATCACCATTTGCAACCATATTAAGCCCCTTTTCCCAACTTGCCGTAAGTTCTGGGTTTAACATATCTGGCATTGCATCTTTTACTACTTCATAAATAAGTTCACCCTTTAAGCTTGGTGTCATTACCTGTGTTTTATTGTTGCAAACAATGTATCCTATTTTCTCTAATTTTTTTATTATTTCAGCACGTGTTGCACTCGTACCAATGCCTGCACCTTTTATTTGCTCACGAAGTTCTTCATCTTCTATTAGTTTACCCGCATTTTCCATAGCAAGTATCATAGAGCCAGTTGTAAAACGGCTTGGCGGAGTTGTTTCGCCCTCTTTTAACTGTAAATTACCAATGCTCAACTTCTTCCCTTTTCTTAAACCATTTAATTCTACATTTTCTTCTTTTTCTTCGGTATCTGGTTTCAATATTTGCAAATATCCTTGCTCTGCACATACTTTTGTATTGGTAATAAACTTTTCGCCGTCAATATCTGTAACAACTGCAAGTTTATTAAATACTGCTTGAGGATAAAATATTGCTAAAAATCTTCTTGCTATAACTTCAAAAATATTTTTTTCAAGTTCGCTTAATTTATTATAATTCTCAAACCCCTGCCCCGTTGGGATTATTGCATAGTGATCAGTTATTTTGGCATCATTTACATATTTTGATTTTAATAAATTTGTGCTATATTTTTCATCAAGTATTTTTTGTACACCCTGCTTTACTTCTACATTTGGGCAGTTTTTAAGTAACCCATTTAAGTTTTTAGTTATTTCTTTTGCTATCGCTGTAGATAAAACCCTTGCATCAGTTCTTGGGTACGTAACTATTTTCTTCTCATATAAAGACTGTACTACATTTAATGTATCGTCTGGCGATATCTTAAAACGCTTTGAACATTCATTTTGAAGTTCTGCAAGATTAAATAAAAGTGGTGCATTTTCTTTTTGTTGTTTCTTTGTCACACTATCTACAGTAGCAAATTCTACTTTTTGTAAATTACTTATAAAGTCTTTTGCATCGTCTTCTTTTAAAAAACCTGAATCATTATATAATAGTGGTGAATTAAAATATTTTGAACCCTCCATAACTTTATACTCACCTGTGTACTTTAATGCACCATCACTAAATTCTGCATTTATTTTATAAAACTTCGTTTTAACAAAATTACGTATTTCGCGTTCTCTATCAACCAAAATACCTAAAACGCAAGTCATAACTCTACCAACAGAAATTACGACCTTATCTTCTTTACCAAAAATTCCAACCGCTCTACCATATAAAAGCGTTAATATTCTTGAAAAATTAATACCTATTAAATAATCTTCTTTAGCGCGCAAATATGCCGCATCAGCAAGCGAATCATATGACGATAAATCTTTTGCTTCTTTTACCCCTCGAAGTATTTCTTCTTCTGTTTGAGAATCAATCCATACACGTTTTTTTGCCTTACCTTCTATGCCTATCATACTATCAACAAGACGGTAAATATACTCTCCCTCACGCCCAGAGTCAGTACAAACATATATAGTATCAACATCATCACGAGTAAGTAGACTTTTTACTATATTAAACTGTTTTTCAACATTTTTTATAACTTCATATTTATATTCAGTAGGTAAAAATGGCAAAGTATCAAGACGCCAAAATTTTAAATTTTCATCATATTTTTCAGGATAACTCATGTTCACAAGATGACCGACACACCAAGTAGCGATAGCTTTTTCTCCTTCTATAAAACCGTCGCCTTGTTTACCTGATATTTTTAAAATTTTCGCAAATTCTTTTGCAACACTCGGCTTTTCTGCTATAAATAGTGCTTTACCCATTCTAATCTCCATTTATACAATTATTATATATTTCCTTCAAATGTTTTTTATTTATAACTTTATCAATACCATCTTTTGCAACTTCAGTATAAACTATTTCTAAAAACTTATGCATTTTAGAATTTAGCATTTCTCCAGGTCGTTCTTTTTCTTTCCAGTAATTTAATTGATACTCATTTGTCCAATTTTTGCCCTGATACGTCATTCCAGCCGCAAATGTATCACATAACATTTCTACTGCATATTTATATGGCATCACAGGTGCCTTAGGGTTTGCTTTTTCATCAAACCAATATTGATAATGATGCTTATTTCTACCTTTGTGATGAAGCCATGCTTCTGAATATCCCTTATCTTGCTTACAAAATGTTATAGGACTTCTTTTGCCATTATAGTACTTAACCGATTCAAAAAATTCGGTAGGCGAAAATTTAGACAAATCGTGAACTAATCCACGATAAGGGATCCCTGCCTTAACACATAGCTTAAACACATACCATTTGTGCTTTAATACTGTTTTTAAATGTCCAAAAAAATTCTTTATATACATTTTAACTCCTCTTTTGATTAAATCAATTTATTCTTTAGTTTTACAATTTCTTCATCGCTTAAACCAATTTCTTTTAAATACCCTTCCATACTTCCATAAACTTCTTTTATTCTCTTTAGCGTTATCTCTAAAGTTTCTACATTCATTGTTCCTACAAAATCTTTAAATTCAGGAACAGTTGCCTTTAATATTCTAAATTCTTTATAAATATATGCATAGCTACTTATATAATCTGCAAGAATATCTTCTTCTTTTACACCATTTAAGCTTAATAGTATACCTGAAATAATTCCTGTTCTATCTTTCCCAGCCGAGCAATGAAATACTAGTGGTTCATCTGTATTTGCAATAACTTTTAACACACGTGCCATACTCGCATGATCTTTTACGATATCAAAATATAGATTCGGTACTTCATCAGCATTATTCGTCCATTTATCCGACAAAGGAATATTTATATATTCTATTTCATCATCAGTCAAAAAAGCTGATGGTTTACGTTCTAATTCATGTTGCACTCTTAAATCTATTACCTTTTTTATTCCCTTTTTGTGCAATAATTCTCTTTCCTCATCTGTTAAATCATAAATCGCACTACTTCTAAATACCTTGTTATACTTTGTTACATTACCACTTTCAGTCATAAACCCGCCTAGGTCTCTAAAATTACTTACATTCTTTAAGTTATAATGTCTTATCATAAAAATCACCTCTTTTTTTGAATTTTATCACAAAATTCCCCAAAAAAGCTACTGTTTTTACTTTTTTTTAATTTTTTATTGATTATGTAAACGCTTTATGGTATAATGTATGTAGGACGAGTTTTTCTAAGCTAATAGTAGACGGTGTATTTTTATGTTTAATGTTTAGTTATTTAGTATTAACTAGTATAAATCTCTGTTAAATTTCGGAGGGATATCTTATGAAAAAAGTATTAATTACTTTATCAATACTTGTGCTTGCATTATTTGCAAACGCAATACTAACAAATTTTAATAATGAAGAAGGAGTTTTAACGCCTATTTCTTATGCGGCTGGATATGGACCTGTTCATACCCATAGTTTTGTGTACACAAAAATAGATGCTTCATATCATAGGGTAACATGTTCTGATCGTAATTGTAGTTACAATCAAGTTAGTCGACACGTTTATGATCAGTTAGATGGAGAAAATTCTACAACTATTACTACAATCGACCCTACTTATACACATACAGAAACTAAAGTTATTGGTAATAAGAAATGTAGATGTGGTCAATCAAGTCCTAATAATAAAAATCCTCAACCATCAGCAAGTACAAACGGAAATCAAACAATAGAACTACAAAATCCTTGCGGACATATAAAATCAGGCAACCCTACTCCTAGATATATAGATAATGGTGCAGACACACATATTGTTCAATGTACTGCATGTGGATTTAACGGAAAAGAAAGCCATAAATATAAAGATGATGTATGCTACTTATGTAAGCACGAAAGAACAAAAACTAGCGACACTACTACAGGAAACTTACATGAAGGATTTGCAACAATACCTGGATTTACGGGAGGCACAGAAGCAGAGCCAGAATTACCTGAAGTTTTATGCGACCACCAATGGAATGGTCCTTACAATGGATGGAATAGAGTAGATACTAATAAGCACTATGCAAAATGTACAAAATGTCCTTACGAAAAAGATGGCGATCACTACTTAAATAAAGATCCAAATAGACTTGGTACATGTGGTGCATGTACAGTTAAATTAAATGACGACGGATTATTCGTTGGAGAAACTGAACCTTCACATAAACATACATATTTATCTACACATCCTTCGCAGTATAATGGCTGGGATGCAGTAGATGCAACTACACACTATATGGTATGTGCAGATCCAAATTGTGGTGCAAAGCTTAATTCACCTTGGGTAGAAGATTACCCATTAGAACACAGCGATTCAAATAGCGATGGCAGATGTGATGCGTGCCATGTACCACTACATAATGGAATTTATGATGGACAAAGTCAAATTCTAGATGATATAGATACACCAACTATACCAGCTCAAGAAAATACTGAGGGTAACAATGGTAACAATGGCAACAATGGCAATAATAATGAGAATTATGGTCAAGCCAATGGACCAAAACCTAATAATCCTTATATCATGGATGATAGTATATATAAACCTTGTGGACTTACACAACAAGAACTTGCTGATGTAATTTATGATAGATGTAAATATCAACTAAAGAGTAATGGTGGCTTATATTCTGAAGACTATTTAAAACAGAAATCTTATACTTATGCTGGATACTTCTTGGAAGCAGAAAGAAAAGAAGGTATAAATGCATTATATCTATTTGCACTTTCAATAAACGAAAAAGGAATGGGCTACGGCCAAGAATTTAATGAAAGCGCACCATATGGTTCTGTTGACTATTACAAAAATATCGACGTTATGGGATTAAACAATGCTGGTGGTGACAGAGATCCATATCCTTCTGAAACAGCAGAAGAAAGTATAATGGCCGCTGCTAGAAGAATTAACAACTATACTAGAGGCGGTACGGAACCTGGAAAAGATCACCAGCATGCATATGATGCTATTGATGGTAGGAATGGAACATCCAATGCAGATGACCATCTAAAGGTTGGTTCTGGATATGTAAGTACCTCTGGTTCTCCTACTTACGACTTTGTAATGAAATACAATGCTAATGGAGACGAAGCTCTTTATAATCAATACATGTGGGGCGGCGAATATAATTTTTCAAATGCTTATAGTTCAACTATAGATTCTGCTTATGCGACAGGTGCTTATAGTTACTAACTAAAAAAAATCTCAAAACTTAAAGGTTGTGAGATTTTTTTTTGCAATTTTCAATTTCTAGTTTAAAAATTTGCCAATTCCTCTTTTTATCATATATGTATGTTTTTAAAAAGCTCCCAATTTTATCGTAATTTGATTATGTAGCACTTTTGGGCTATAATTAAACTAAGTAAAACTATTTTTAAAGTAATTATTATAGTAATTTTCTAGATTTCATGTAGCACATTTTTAGCAAAGTTTATCATCTACGGAGGGATGAAATATGAAAAAGTTTTTTGTATTAATTACTATTTTCATGTTTGCTATGTTATCAAACGTGTTACTAGTACAAATCTATGAAAGGAATAATTCTGGAGCATTAGTTAATGTTTCTTTTGGCTATGTACTAAATATTAATGGCCATAGCGGACATAACTGCACTGTTCAAAAATACTCTCCTTCTCACCACCTAATTTATTGCTTCACTTGTAAAAAGACTGCTATTTTACAGCACAACTTTGAAAATGGAGTATGTACTTTATGTGGTCAAAAAGGAAATAATAGCAGTGCAAGTGCATCAAGTAGTGGGGCTAGTACTCCTAGTCAAAAACCACAAGAAGGGACAGCAACAGTTACTTTATATAGCCACGGTAATACCGAAATAGAAGCTACTACTGCCACGAATGATTGCACACATCCTTTAGACAAACGAGTATTTGGTCCTTGGAATGGTTGGTTTGCAGATGATAATGAACATTATGTAATTTGTGATGCATGTGGTGAGCACGTTGATTCACCTAATACTCAAATAAAAAATTACCAAAAAGCTCGTCATCACTTCGTCAATGGTGTATGTACTGTCTGCTTATGGGGTAGCAAGTTAAATGATGATGGAATTTTGACTATTCCACTAGAAGAAAGCGATTGTGAACACTCTTCTTTATTATATGGAAATTATAAAAATGGTTGGCGTGCAGATGCTAACGAACACTATTTAGAGTGTGCTAGCTGCGGTAAACACCTTCCATCTCGTGTTGATCCTAGCATACCTTTAGCACATAATTATGTTTATGGTGCATGTAAATATTGTAACTACCCTGATCCAAACTATGCACAAGCACCTGCAGTAGATTTATCAACCGGATTTGATACACCAACAAATAATTACAATAGACAATATGCTACTTCTAACCCTCTTGCAAACGCTTCTCCTAACGATAAATTAAATCTATATCGAATTGTAGAAGCAGAATGTGGTGGAGAACCGGTAGAACAACGTATGGGTATAGCAGAAGTCATATTAAACAGAGTTCAGAATCCAGCTTATCCTAACACTGTAACAGAAGTTGTATATCAAAAAGATGTATACAACGGCCAAGAATATTATCAGTTCGAGCCTCTTATGTATCCTGATTATTGGTATAATATACAACCAAGCGAATCCACAATACAAGCAGTCGATACCGTACTTGCTGGGCATAGATATTGGAATGATTCAAATGTTATTGGTTTCTGCACACCTGCAGCAACAACAGATTATTTCTGGAATAACTTAGATAGAGTCTCTGGACCTGACGATAATATCGTTTATTACTGGAGAATGCGTTAATTAATAAAAAATCTCAAAACTTAAAAGTTTTGAGATTTTTTGTTTGTCTATAAATGTTTCTTTATTTCTTCTTCTACCTTACTAATAAAATCACTTAAACTCATTTGACCAATGTCGCCTTGTGCTCTATTTCTAACACCAACAGCATTTGCCTCTACTTCTTTATCACCAAGTATTAACATATATGGTACTTTGCTAAGTTGTGCTTCACGGATTTTGTAACCTATTTTTTCGCTTCTATCATCTACTTCTACCCTAATGTTTTCATCAAGTAGTGCATCTTTTACCTTGTTTGCATATTCAATATGGTTTTCAGATATAGGAAGTATTTTTACTTGAAGTGGTGAAAGCCATGTTGGAAGTGCTCCCTTTGTTTCTTCTAAGTAATATGCCATAAATCTATCTATACTACCTAAAATTGCTCTATGAAGTACTACTGGTGTTTTCTTTTGACCATCTTTATCGATATATGATAAATCAAATCGCATTGGTAAGCAGAAATCTAATTGGCAAGTAGATAATGTATATTCATTACCAACAGCAGGTTTTACCTGTACATCGAGTTTTGGGCCATAAAATGCAGCTTCACCTATTTTTTCTACATATTCTATGCCGATATCATTTAATACTTCACGAAGCTTAGTTTCTGCATTGTTCCACATTTCATCATCTGGATAATACTTTACTGTGTCATTAGGGTCACGAAGTGACAATTCAAAGTGATAATCTGTTATATTTAACTCTTTATATACTTCAAGTATTAAGTCAACAACGCTCTTAAATTCAGATTCTATTTGTTCATGCGTTACAAATAAGTGGGCATCGTTTTGACAGAATGTTCTTACTCTTTCAATTCCCTTTAATGTTCCACTTGGTTCAAAACGACAGTCACGTGCCACTTCACCAATTCTTATTGGTAAATCTCTATATGAATGGATTTTATTTGCATATATCATCATATGGTGTGGACAGTTCATTGGACGGAGTACAAATTCTTCTCCTTCTACTTCCATCATTGGGAACATACCATCTTTATAGTGATCCCAGTGACCAGATGTTTTATAAAGATTAACTGTTCCAAGAGGTGGTGTAAGAACGTGCTTGTAACCTAACTTCTTTTCTTTACCTTTTATATAATTTTCAAGTTGTTCCCATATTACATAGCCATTTGGCAAATACATAGGAAGCCCTTTACCAGTTAAATCTGTTGTTAAGAAGATTTCAAGCTCCTTACCAAGCTTTCTATGGTCTCTTTCTTTTGCTTCTTCAAGCTTTGCTAAATATTCGTCTAAATCGGATTTCTTTGTATATGAAATACCATATATTCTTTGGAGCATTTTATTTTTTTCGCTACCTCTCCAGTATGCACCTGATACTGTAAGTAACTTAAAGGCCTTTACCTTACCTGTTGAAAGCAAATGTGGACCAGCACAAAGATCAGTAAATTCACCTTGTTTATAAAAAGATATTACTGCATCCTCTGGTAAATCATTTATTAACTCTACTTTGTATGGTTCTTCTTTTTCTTCCATAAACTTTATTGCTTCTTCTCTTGGAAGTTCAAAACGCTCTAGTGGTAAATCTTCTTTTACTATTTTATTCATTTCTTCTTCTATTTTTTCTAACATTTCTGTTGTAAAAGTTTCTTCAGAATCAAAGTCATAGTAAAAACCATTATCTATAGATGGGCCTATTGCGAGTTTAATACCCGGATAAAGGCGTTTTACTGCTTGAGCCATGATATGTGACGTCGTGTGCCAAAAAGCCTTCTTGCCGTCTAATACGTCGAATGTAAGTATATTTAATGTAGAATCTTCAGTGATTTCATATCTTAAATCTCTTACTTTTCCATTTACTTCACCTGCTGTAGCATTACGAGCAAGCCCTTCGCTTATTTTTTGTGCCACTTCATATACTGTTGTATTTTTTTCTACCTCCATAATAGAGCCATCTTTTAGTGTTATTTTTATCATTCATACCACCCTTTCTGCAAATTAAAACCCCTATGATGCATAAACACATCATAGGGGTAAGTTTTTCTTACGGTTCCACCCTAAAAATACTCATTATGATTATAACGTAATCAACGGTTAAACTCCAAGGTGGTTTTTCAGATAGATGAATAAAATTAGCTTTCAGCTATTGCTAATTCTCTCTTGTATTCTTAGGTATCTTACTTGTCCTTTTCAATGTTTATTCTGCTTATATAATACAACACTAATAAGAATTTGTCAATTATTTATTCATATTAATAATAATTTCCACACTTTGGGCAATATCCAGATTCAGTAAGTGGATTTCTATCGTTCCAACTACTTCTTGGACAATTTGGACAATATCTTCTATCACAATTTTGGCAATATCCATCTTTATCTATATATCCATGTACTTCCCCCCACCTGCCTTTTACCGTGCATACACAAGGATACGTACCAGACCTTGCAAATAAATTTACATAACCTACATCATCGTATAAAATTGAACCCTCTGTTGCTTCATATCCACCATAAGATAGGGCTGCTACTCCATAACCTCCAGCATCAGCATGATCTGAACCACCTGGTGTAGCATGTATACATGCTCCATCAATAAGTCTTGCCACTTCTTTAGCATCTTGAGTTTGGTTTACAACCGCTAAAAATCCTTTCTTTACTACTTCTGGATATTGATAATTATAATCTTCTCTATTTGTTGGAACATCTTTACTACCTCCAGGGACTACTTCTTCAGAATAAGGGCACCAACCAGCGGCAATACTAGATTGTATATCTCCATTAAAAGCAGGATGATTTAAGCAACCCTCAAAAATTGCAATTATGGTGTTCACGTTATTAGTGCATCCATCTTCCTGAGTTAATATATTTAAGATTTCTCGTACTTGTATAGGAGTCATATGAACTGTATTTCCATTATGATCGACAAAAGTAACTCCATTAATTAAAGCTTCATCAATATCAGATATTTGATTGTTATAATTAGTATCATCACCTACTGATGTACCACTACCTTCCTGTGGATTATCTTGTAAATCGTCTATTATTTGGCTTTGTTCATCATATACACCATTATGTAGCGTAACATGACAAGCATCACATCTGCCGTCTTTATTTGAATCACTATGTTCTAGTGGATAGCTTTCATTCCAAGGTGAAGGAAGTTTTGCACTACAATTTGGGTCCGCACATACCATATAGTGCGTTGTTTTATCTACAGCATCCCAACCATTATATTGATTAGTATGAGTTTTTAAGTACGTATGTGTATGTGTAAGTGCTACAGGTGTTTTAATATATAATCCGTCTGTAAGTGGGACATCACATGCACCACATCTATATGTTATTCCATCTTTATTATAATAATGTTCTCCATTATCTTCAAAAGGACATTTTGTACATTTTCTATAGTGATTTTTTTCATCAACTTTATACCATCCATTGTAAAGTCCTTTAAATTCATGTTTACACAAAACTTCAGGTAATTTAGTTTCCTCTACTGGTGCTTCAGTAAATCCAGGTATTTGGGCAATACCTTCATGTAAGTCACCCGTAGTAGTACCAGTTGTTGCCTTTTTATGTTTGCATAAGTAACATACATCATTTTTATATTTATGACTTTCTTCTCCTCTAAATCCACAAGAAGTGCATTCAACAATATGAGTATTTTCTCCATTATCTATATATCTAGGAACAGGATAGCCTTGCCTTATATGTCCGCATGGATTTTTTAATTCTACTGTCTCATTACTTCCTGAGCCTGCTGATGCTTGAGGCGTTTTGTTATTAGGGCTAGATTGTCCACATCTACATTTTTTATTACCTATAACTTTTGTTTCTGCCTTTGTGTAGCTTGGATCTAATATACTAACAGTAGTAGAGTTTTCACCATCTAATTGATCATAAACATGAAGCTTAACTTCATTATACTTGCAAGTACTATCTTTACAAGTTACTCTATGATATGAATTATCTATTTTTGTATACACAAAAGTATGGGTATGCTTTGGACCATATCCATAAGTAGTTGCTAGAGAAATAGAACTTAATCCTCCTCCGTTATTATTAAAAAAATTTGTTAGTACTAAATTGCCAAATAGTGCAAGTACTAGTACTGATAAAGTAATAATTACTTTTTTCATGATTATCCCCTCCGAAATCTAATTAAGATTTCTTAAAATTAAAATTAATTTTAATTTTAATTAAGCACAAAAAATACACCGTCATACTACTGACTTGAAAATTCGTCCTTAATAGTATTATATCACAGTCAGTTTACATAATCAAGGGAAATTCCTTTATAAAAGGGATAAACAAAGTTTATCCCTTAACTTTAATCACAATTTGAATTTAATAAACTACTTAAAATGGTATCGCTATTAACACATACAGAACAAATACAGCCCATATTTATACATCTAAAAGTGTTCTGTTCTCTTACGACAACTAAATCATCTGTTACCGCTTCTATTTTTACTTTTTCTCGATTACCATTCATATATCCTAGTACAACCCATTCGCATTCAAGCTCCTCTAACAATTCTTTTATTGTGTCAGGGAAAAAATTGGGTCTACCATGATGGCAACGTCTTTCATTATTTTCTGCGCTACCAACATTATTACTTTCCATACATCCCATATATAATCACTCCTATATATTAAAGGTTTTTAACCTTACAGTACATAATATGTGATTTATATAGTTATGTTACAAACTATTGTTTATTCATTATCTATCATTATATCCAAAGTTTTTAATATTCCATCTACTATGCCTTCTGCTACTTTTTTCCTAAAACTATCTGAATTTAATTTTTTTAGTTCTGTTTCATTTGTCATATAACCTACTTCAACTAATGCTGCAGGCATATTTGCATGATTTAACACAAATAAATTAGTCCTATTTATTAACCCCTTATCAAAAGTTCCTGCACTTTTTACTACACTTTTTTGTAAATTATTCGCAAGTATTTTATTAGTTACACCTTTTTTTAGTAAATAATTATCTTTATATAATAATTCAGTCCCCTTTATATTTGGCTTTCCTACTATAGCATTACTATGTATGCTAACAAACAAATCTGCTTTTACTTTATTTGCCAAATCAGTTCTTGCAGCAAGTGTTGTTGTAACATCATTTTTTCTTGTCATATACACTGCAATATCATATTTTTTTAATAATTCCTCAACATACTTTGCAATAGAAATATTTATATTTTTTTCGGCAATTCCATTATAATATGCTCCTGTTTCATTTCCGCCGTGGCCTGCATCTATTACTACTTTATACCCTTTATAAATAGAACTTCTTCCATAACTTCTACTTACTTCTTCTACTTTTTTTATTATTTTTTCATCTTCAATTAAAATATTCACAATTCTGTCTTCATCGTACCATTCTACTTCTACATCAAAATAGTCCGACAAAAATTTAAGTGGCACCATTGTGTATCCATTGTATAAAATTGCTCCACTATCTAATTCTATAATTTTATTATTTACTATCGCCTGTTTTGCATTTATTGGTAGTATTATTTCGTTATCTTTATAATCTATTGTTACAATTCCACTAGAGTTCCAATCAACCTCTGCACCAAAAATTTCAGCAAGAGGCCTTAAAGGGACCAAAGTTCTATCATTATGTATTATTGGCGTTGTGGGTAAACTTAAAGTCCCAAAGTTTACTTTTACTTCTACTGCGTTTACAGTACTGATGCACAAAATTAGTGCAAAAAACAAAGTTAGTAAAATAATCTTTTTCATTTGTATCACCTATGTTTAAAATTCACGGTAAAACTTTGCTTACCTTTATGTAAATATAGGTTATAAAGCTATATAATGCCAAAAACAAATTTTTAAAAATGAATAAATTTTATCAAATTGTCAAAAATACATCTAGAAAGAGGTGAATTTATGACTAATTTTTACTCTGCAAACGGAATTAATTTTACAAATCCTAGAGATAAGACTGCTATAAACGTTACTTATAACGGGCTTCTTGCAAAATCGGGTGCAAATACCATTTATGCAGTTTGTGGTTATGGTGACAAGTGGGAAAATGAAAGTACTATAAAAATGACTAAAAATAATGACAATTTTGTAGCAACACTTCCATTTTCAAAAACTGTTGACTTAAACATTGCTTTTAAGGATGCATATAACAACTGGGATAACAATAATGGTTCTAACTACACTATAACCAATGCGTAAGAAAAAAATCTGGGAATAAATCTATTTCCAGATTTTTTGTTGATTATTGACTTTATCAACCATTAATAGTAGTATTGTTATAGAATTTATTTGGAGGTAATCTAATGAAAGTATCAACTAATTATGATAAAAAGAAACTTGAAAAATTTTTAGAAACTAATAACAAATCGCATTTTATGCAGTCTTTTTACTGGACAAAGGTTAAAGATAATTGGAAGAACGAGTTTATTGTTGTAACAGATGATAAAAAGAAAATCGTCGGTGCTATGATGGTTTTAATAAGAAAACTCCCTAAACTTCCTTGTTCACTTATGTATGCACCTCGTGGTCCTGTTTGTGACATACATAATAAAGAAATAATGACTTTAATCGTATCTGAAGTAAAAAAACTTGCAAAAAAATACAAAGCATACACCTTAAAATTAGATACCGATGTTCTTGCAACCGATACTGAGTACTCTGATTTATTAAAAGAGTTAGGTTTTAAGCTCCCTAAACAAAATAAAAACTTTGAAGGAATTCAACCACGATTCGTATTTAGGATAAACAATATGAAAGGTAAAACATCTGAAGAATTATTAAATTCTTTTGAATCTAAAACACGTTATAACATACGTCTTGCCTCAAAAAAAGGTGTTACTGTAAAAATTGGTGAGCGTAAAGATTTGGCTCCCTTTCATAAAATAATGCTTGAAACAGGTTATAGAGATGGTTTTGTTACTCGTCCTTTAGAATATTTTGAAAAAATGCATGATGCACTTGGCGAGAAACATTTTAGACTTTATATGGCTTACTTAAATGATGAGCCAATTGCTGGTACTATTGCTATTTTATATGGTAACAAATGTTGGTATCTTTATGGTGCAAGCAGCAATGAACACAGAAACGTTATGCCTAACTATTTACTTCAATGGTCTATGATTGAATGGGCACTCGAAAACAAATGTGATGTATACGATTTTAGAGGTGTTTCTGGCGATTTAGACGAAAACAACCACCTATATGGTCTATATAGATTCAAAAAAGGTTTTAACGGCGATTTTACGGAATTCGCGGGTGAATTTGAATTAGTATTTAACCCATTTATTAAATTCGCTGTTGATAAAGGCAGTAAGATTTTTAAAGCAGTGCGTCAAAAATTATTTTTATCCAAGAAAAAATAATTCATTATGAGGTGTATCTATGAAAAAACTTGTTATTGAAAAAAATCTTTTAATAGACAACATCAATAAACTAAAATCACATACTTCTTCTACTATCATTGCTACATTAAAAAACAACGGATATGGTTTAGGTTTAAGCGAATACCCAAAAATTCTTCTTGAAAATGGCATCGACTTTTTCGCTGTAGCGACGTTTGAAGAAGCAATTACACTTAGAAATAATGGTTTTACAAATAAAATAATGTTACTTCACTCAAATGGTATTAAGGAACAAATAAAAACATTGATTGAAAACAACATCATACTTACTATTGGCTCGTTTTACACACTAAGTAGTGTTCTTAGCGTACTAAGTGAAATCGACAAAACCATTAATGTACAGCTAAAAATCGATTCTGGTTTTGGACGTTTTGGATTTAGCTATAATGAATTACCAAAACTTGTTGAAGAACTAAAGAAGACTAATAAATTAAACATTGTTGGTACATTTTCACACTTTTCAATGTCTTTTAACCCAAAACCAGCATTTACAAAACTTCAATTTAATGAATTTATGAAATGTGTTAATTTCTTAAAAGAGAATGATATGAATACCGGTTTATTACATATATGTAATTCATCAGCATTCCTAAAATACAAAGATATGCACCTTGACTGCGTTCGTATTGGTTCAGCATTTTTAGGTAGAATTCTTGTGCCTAACGATTTAGGTCTAAACAAAATTGGACATTTTGAGGCATCTATCGAAGATATAAAAACTCTACCACAAAATCATTTTATAGGTTATTCTAACACTTATAAAACCACCAAAGAAACTAAAATAGGTATCATTCCTGTTGGGTACTTAGATGGCTTTATGGTATCAAAAAATAATGATTGTTTTAGGTTTAACGATATTTTACGTGAAATTGTTAAAACGCTAAAAAGTTTTAATAAAAAAATTTATGTGGAAGTCGCCGAAAAAAAGTGCCAAATCTTGGGTAAGATTGGCACGAATAATATTACTATTGATATAACTAATATTGAAAATCCAGTTAACGCTATTCTTGATATTAATCCTATGTATGTTAACCCTACTATAGAGCGTGAATTTTGCTAACAAATACCGCCGTTAACCGATATAACCTGACCTGTTATGTAATTATTCTCATCTTGTGCTAAAAAATATACTGTATTTGCAATATCACGAGGAGTTCCAATTGTACCTGTTGGAACTTCTTCTTTTAATTCGCTTAAATTATGCATTTTATTCATGTCGGTATCAATTATGCCTGGTGACACACAATTAACCTGAATATTTGAAAGTGCAAGCTCTTTACTAAGTGCTTTAGTAAAACCAATAATACCCGCTTTACTTGCCGAATAATGTACCTCGCATGAGCCACCTATTTCTCCCCACATAGAAGATATGTTAATTATTTTTCCTTCCTTTTTGTGAATCATGTAATCTAATACACATTTTGTGCAATTATATACGCTCTTTAAGTTTGTGTTTATCATATTATCCCAATCTGTTTCTGTTATGTCTGTAAAAAGTTTAGTTTGCGCTATTCCTGCGTTATTTACAAGTATATCTATATCTCCTACTTCCTCGCACATTTTCTTTACTTCAGAAAAATTACTTACATCTGCCTTATATATCTCTACTTTACCGTATTTGTTTTTTATTTCTTCTGCTTTATCTTTTGATGTTTTATAGTTTAAGATTACTTTATATCCATTTTCAGCAAATTTTTCTACTATTGCTCTACCTATTCCTTTTGCACCACCGGTTACTAAAACTGTTTTCATAGTTGTACTCCTTCCCTATTGTAAAAATTCAAAAAATATAATATTATATTATCATAAAGTTAAGTTAATTAAAAGAGGAGCGAATACAAATGAGTAAATTAAAGCATTTTGGTGAGAGATTTTCTGTATTTTTCTTTATCCTTATGGCACTAGTTTTATTCGGAAGTTACAATTTAAGATTAACTGTTACAAAACCAACTTCACTTACCTCGCAAATTGACTTTTTTAGCAAATTTGCTATACCAGAAGATTTCCTTACATCTAACGTGACTTTAGTTTTAAATTTTGAATTTTTGCTTGGCCTTGCACTACTTATACTTGCATATTTTCTTGGCAAAGAAATAGCAAGTAAAGCTACCGGTTTATTTATGGCTGTGTTTTTGGGATTTTATCCTTACTTTATATCTAACTGCTATGGAACTATAAACTTTTTCTTACTATTCTTTATGTTATACCTATTCTTCCAACTAAAAGCAAATACTTTACTTTCAAAAGCATGGTCTGTACCTTCAGGAATATTCTTTATATTAAGTGTTATTTTAGAGCCAACATGTATAGTTATTGGCATAATATCTTACATATACTATGCTATAAAGTCTAGAAATATAATAGTGTTACGCATATTCCTATTCTTCTTACTTGGAATTTTAATTGGTTTTGCTCCTTTTATGATTTATGCATTATTAAGTGAAACCTCATTAGAATACATTTTGCCTTTAGTAGAAACTTATACAACATTTGTAGATAACTTTAATTTATTCATATCAGCACCAATAGATTATTTTAATGATGAAATCATACCATTCTTTGCTAATACACTTGGTGAGCCAAGTTACTATATTTCTCTTAACTCTTACGCATATTTACACTATGTTATAGTAACATTGTCTGTACTTGGTTTCCTTTATGCATTTAAGGACGAAAAAATTCGTATTATATTTTTAATACTACTCGTATTATTGCTCCAAGCATTATTCATACCTGTTGGATTTGAGTTATTATTCTTATTATTAATAATTATGGCAAGTTATATGATAAATAAAGTAGTAAGTGATGTATTTACTTGGTAGAAGGAGTTTATTATGTTTCAAAAATTATTTGATAAAATCGATGAATTCGTAGAAAATTTTAAAAACATTAACACTGTACAAGAGCTTTCTAAAATCACTTTAGAGGTATTAAACATTATAAAACAGGCCTTAACAGAAAACTTATCTCCAGATATGGAAGAAAACGAAAAATTGTTTAATGAAATCATGGGTATTGAAGGTCTTTGGAAAACGATTGGTGAAAAAGCAAAAAAAGCCATGAAAGAGAAAGAAGAACTCCTGAAGTTCCTACTCTATGTTAGTGCTATTATGAATGAATTCCAAAATCGACTTCGTGAAAAAGAACGCGAAGAACGTAAAAACAAGAAACTCGATAGAATTATAAAGAAGTATATGAGATACATACAAGAAATATTTGAAAACAAAAACCTTGATGAACGTGGAAAAGAAAAAGCAATTAGAGACTTAAAAAAAGCTATGGAACGTGAACTTGAAAGCTTTAGTTTAGAACATTAAAAAAATGGTCGATTAAATCGACCATTTTTCTATGCTAACATAAAGTCTATTCTTTTAGTTTCAACATCGGCACGAGCAAGTTTTACTCTTACCTCATCGCCTAATTTATATACCTTTCTGGTGCGTTCTCCAATTAGTGCGTACTGCTTTTCGTTATATACATAGTAATCATCTTCCATGTCTTCTACTCGAACTAGCCCTTCTACCGTGTTTGATAGCTCTACGAAAAATCCAAATGATGTTACCGATGAAATTACTCCATCAAATTCCTCACCTAAGTAATTACTCATATACTCTACTTTTTTTAGTTCAACCGAATCACGTTCAGCAAGCATTGCATTACGTTCTGCCTCTGATGCCTCTTTTGCTCCATCTTTAGCAAGCTTCTTTAACTTCTTAACTCTTTTTTCATTCTTAAATTCGTAATTATTTTCTATCAATTCACTCATTACACGATGTATAAAAAGATCTGGATAACGCCTTATTGGCGAAGTAAAATGGCAATAATACTGTGCTGCCAAACCAAAATGTCCTAAGTTTTCTGGGCTATATCGTGCTTGTTGCATAGATCTTAAAAGTAGTGTAGATATTATTCTTTCTTCTGGTGTTCCCTTTATTTTTTCAAGTATCTCTTGGAATGCTTTTGGATATGCCTTATTCAAACCGCTTACCCTATAACCATAGTTATAAACAAATTTCGAAAATTCTTCTATCTTTTCGGTATCTGGCACTTCGTGAACCCTGTACATAAATGGTGTTTCAAGCCAGTAAAACTTCTCTGCAACAGTCTCATTAGCAGCAAGCATAAAGTCTTCAATCATATTGTTTGAAACTGTTATTTCGTATTTTTTTATTTCAATTGGCTTTCCATTTTCATCTAAAATAACCTTTGCTTCTGGCAAATCAAAATCTATACTACCGCGTTTTTTCCTTCTTTTTCTTAAAATACTCGATAAATCTCTCATGAGCTTAAAATCTTTTACTACATCCTTATACTCTTTCGTTAGCTCCTTATCCTTTGTTTCAAGTATTTTTGTAACAACTGTATAAGTCATTCTATGGTTTATATTTATAACACTCTTAAATATATCACTATTTACTATTTTCCCTGTTTTATCTATTTCCATCATTACCGTAAATGCTAGTCTATCTTCGCCTTCATTCAAGCTACAAACACCATTTGAAAGTTTTTTAGGTAACATTGGAATTACTCTATCTACTAAATAAACGCTTGTTCCACGTTTTAGTGCTTCTTTATCTAAGGGGCTTCCCTCTTTTACATAGTAAGAAACATCTGCTATGTGTACACCAAGCATAAAGTTACCATTTTCTAATTTTTCTATAGAAACCGCATCATCTAAGTCTTTGGCATCTTCACCATCTATTGTAACCATACGAACATTTCTTAAATCGCGACGTTTCTTTATTTCTTTTTCAGGTACTACATCTGGTATTTTATTAACCTCAGCCAAAACTTCATCAGGAAATTCCTCAGATAAATTATATCCATACATTATGGACAATATATCTACACCTGGTTTACCTGCCTTGCCTAAAATATCTACAATTTTGCCCTCTGCGCTTCTTCTACGTTCTGGCCACTTAACTATCTCTACACATACTATATCTCCGTTTTTAGCCCCCTTAAAACACGATTTAGGTATAAATATATCTTGTCCTATCTTCTTATTTTCAGGCACAACAAAACCGAAGTTTTTACTTTTTTCAAACTTCCCTACAATTGGCTTATTATTTCGCTCTAATATTTTTATTACTTTGCCTTCAGGACCTCTATTTTCATCTCCTGCAGACGTTACACGCACTTCTACTCTATCTCCATCAAATGCACCACCCGTAAAAGTTGGTGGAATAAAAATATCTTCAGTGTCATCATCTGGTCTTAAAAAACCAAAGCCACGTTCATTCGACTCAAAAATTCCTTTAACTACTATACTCATTTTTCCTCCCAAAAATAAAGACTATCTTTAAGATAGCCTTTTTACACCATATTAGTTGTTCCAAAAAACTGTAAGTGCAAGTGATGTTAAGATGAAAATAACTGCTGCTATTTTTGTCCATCTAACAAGCATTGCATCCATTGTTCTACCTTTGTTTTTACCAAAGAATGTTTCAGCTCCTCCTGAAATTTCTCCTGAAATTCCAGCGCTTCTTCCAGATTGAAGAATTACGATGAAAATAAGTGATAAGCTAACAATAATATGTGCAATTATTAAAACAGTTTTTAACATTTTACTACCTCCATTTATAAACTTAAGCTTATTTATAATAACACAAAAGGCAAAAATATACAAGTAGTTTTATAAATAATATAAAAAATTGCCCACATATGTGAGCAATTTATATATATATCTTACTTCATTGCTTCCTCTACTGCTACTGCAACTGCTACTGTTGCACCTACCATTGGGTTATTACCCATTCCGATAAGTCCCATCATTTCAACGTGTGCAGGTACTGATGAAGAACCAGCAAATTGTGCATCTGAATGCATTCTTCCCATTGTATCTGTCATACCATATGAAGCAGGTCCTGCAGCCATGTTATCTGGGTGCAATGTTCTTCCTGTTCCACCGCCTGATGCAACTGAGAAGTATTTCTTTCCTTGTTCTACACATTCTTTTTTGTATGTTCCTGCAACTGGATGCTGGAATCTTGTTGGGTTTGTTGAGTTACCTGTTATTGATACATCAACGCCTTCTTTGTGCATTATTGCAACGCCTTCTCTAACGTCGTTTGCACCATAGCATCTTACTTTTGATCTTTCACCATTTGAATATGCTTTTTCTTTAACTATCTTTAATTCGCCTGTGAAATAATCGAAATCTGTTTGAACATAAGTAAATCCATTTATTCTTGAAATTACCTGTGCTGCGTCTTTACCAAGACCATTTAAGATAACACGAAGTGGTTCTTTTCTAACTTTATTTGCAGATTTTGCAATACCAATTGCTCCTTCTGCAGCAGCGAATGATTCGTGACCTGCTAAAAATGCAAAGCATTTTGTTTCTTCACGAAGTAACATAGCTGCTAAATTACCATGTCCTAGTCCTACTTTTCTATCATCTGCAACAGAGCCAGGAATACAGAATGATTGTAAACCTTCGCCTATTGCTTCTGCAGCATCAGCAGCTTTTGTGCAACCTTTCTTTATTGCAATTGCTGCACCTACTGTATATGCCCAAGCAGCATTTTCAAAACATATTGGTTGAATTCCTTTTGTAATTTCATAAGGGTTAAATCCCTTTTCTTTACATATTTCAAGTGTTTCTTCAACACTATTTATACCATACTTTTTGAGTACAGGTAAAATTTGATTTATTCTTCTTTCATAACTTTCAAATAATGCCATGATTTTTTCCTCCTTTAAATTTTAATTTAACGAACCAATTATTTATTACTCTTTACGAGGATCAATCTTCTTAACTGCCTCATCAAATCTACCATATTGACCACTTGCTTTTTCGATTGCTTCTAATGGTTCTAAACCTTTTTTGATGTTTTCCATCATTTTTCCTAAATTAACATATTTATATCCAATAATTTCATTATCTGCATCAAGACCGATTTCTGTTATATAACCTTCAGCAAGTTCAAGATATCTTGGGCCTTTTGCTACTGTACTATAAATTGTTCCTACTTGGCTTCTTGTACCTTTTCCTAAATCTTCAAGACCAGCGCCTATTGTTAGCCCTCCTTCAGAGAAAGCTGATTGAGTTCTACCATAAACAATTTGCAAGAATAATTCTCTCATTGCAGTATTAATAGCATCACAAACTAAGTCTGTGTTTAATGCTTCAAGTATTGTTTTACCAATTAAAATTTCACCAGCCATAGCAGCTGAGTGTGTCATACCTGAGCAACCTATTGTTTCTACTAATGCTTCTTGAATGATACCATCTTTTACATTAAGTGTTAATTTGCATGCTCCCTGTTGAGGTGCACACCAACCAATACCATGTGTAAAACCAGATATGTCCTTAATTTCTTTTGCTTTTATCCATTTCCCTTCTTCAGGAATTGGTGCAGGGCCATGATTTACGCCCTTAGCAACTGGACACATTTCTTCAACTTCCTTTGAATAATTCATATTTCTAACCCCTTTCTATATAATGAATAATGTTTTCATCATTCATAAACACTTGTTTACATCTATATTTTTACTACATTTATTGCTTTATGTCAATATTCGAATATTAGAAAAATAGTTATCTTTATAATGCATTTTTCATTGACTAATATTTTTTAAAATTATATACTTTTCCCCAGGAGGTTATACAAATGAATAGAAATTTTAATATGTTTGAACCATTTAAGAAGTTACCAAAGATTAAATTTCCAAAGATTAAAATGGATGATTTAATAAATATGGATGATTTTAAAATAGATTTTTTAAATCTTGCACAAAAAGAAGAAAAAATAAAAGGAGGAGAACATTATCCTGAAACTCATTACAATACCATAAAAGAAGTTTATTTACACTCTATGGGCAATTTTAGGGATAATATTTTTATACTTGATAAAGATAATCCAAAAGATAAAAATTTTAAAAAATATACATATAAACAATTTGGAAGCGATGTAGAAGCACTTGGTACTTCTTTAACAGGAAAATACAATTTAAAAGGTGAAAGAATCGTTATAATTGGTGAAACAAAATATGAATGGTATGTTTCTTATATGACACTTTTAATAGGCAATTTTATAGCTGTCCCTGTTGATAAAGAACTTCCTGAAAATGAAATAGAAAACGTAATTAATCGTTCAAAAGCTAGTGCTGTTATTTACTCTCCACATGTAAAAGATAGATTAAAAACTGTAATGAACAACTTACCTTACGTTAAATATTTTATCGAAATGTCAAAAGATGATAAGCTCGAAGGTCGTACTGTTGGCTTTAACAGAGTTATAGAGGAAGGCAAAACTTTACTTGAACACGCAGACTACTCCTTCTTAAATTATGAAATTGATCCGGATGCTTTTAAAGCTTTATTCTTTACATCTGGCACTACCGCAAATAGCAAGGGTGTTATGACAAGCAGTAGACAACTTGCAAACAATATAAATGCTGTTTCTGCATATGTTAATCTTTCAAATGAGGACAGATTTTTCTCAGTACTTCCATTACATCATACATATGAATCGAGTATTGGGTTTTTAGTACCTTTTGCAAATGGCTGTTCAATAGCGGTTTGCCAAGGGCTTAGATATATCTCAGATAACTTAAAAGAAACTCATCCTACAATTATTTTAGCTGTTCCACTATTAATTGAAAGTTTATACAAAAACATAATGAAAAATATTGAAAAAAGCAAAAAAGAGCCAATTGTAGCATCAATGATGCAAATTACAAATGTTGCAAAGGCCGCAGGAATAGATGTTAAGAAAAAAATATTTAAGGACATCTATGCTGGACTTGGTGGAAACCTAAAATATATAGTTTCTGCTGCTGCTCCTATAGATAAAAAAATTGGCAAATGGTTTAGCGATTTGGGTGTTTGTTTTATACAAGGATATGGACTTACTGAAACTTCCCCTATTGCCGCTGTAACTCCTGAATATGATACACGTGTTGGTTCCGCTGGCAAAACCATTATAAATGGTATCATAAAAGTGGATAACCCAGATAGTAATGGAGAAGGCGAATTATTAATTTCTACCGACACATTAATGATTGGCTACTATGAGGACAAAAATGCTACAGACGAAGTAATTGAATTTGACGAAGAAGGAAGGCGCTGGTTCCATTCTGGTGATATCGGATACGTTGATAAAGATAACTTTGTTTATATTACTGGAAGAATAAAAAATGTAATTGTTACTCAAAATGGTAAAAATATATTCCCTGAAGAGCTTGAACTATTACTTAGTGATATAAAAGAAATTAGTGAATGCATGGTTTATGGTAAAGAAGTACCTGGTGAAAAAGAACTTGTTGTAACTTGCCGTGCTATTCCAAACTACGACAAAATAAAGGAACTATATGGTGAAAAAACTGATAAAGAGATATTTGAAATTATTTGGAACAAGATTAAAAATGTTAATAAAAAAGTTACTACATATAAAGCTATTAAAAGCCTTGAAATAAAGGATGGAGAGTTTATCAAAACTACTACTAAAAAGATTAAACGACTTGTTGAACTTAAGGAAGGTAAGGTTAAAGAAATCAAATAAATTTTAATTTAACAAATTATTGAAATTCAAAAAACATTGTTATATAATAGCGATGTTAAAATATAAAGTCGTAAGACTAAAGGAGGAAAAAAATATGTCAGTTAGAGTAGCCATTAATGGTTTCGGACGTATAGGTCGTTTAGCATTCAGACAAATGTTTGGAGCAGAAGGTTATGAAATTGTTGCTATCAACGATTTAACAAGTCCAGATATGCTAGCACACTTATTAAAGTATGACTCAGCACAAAAAAGATACGAGAAGGCTGATACAGTAGTAGCCGGAGAAAATTCTATCACAGTAGATGGAAAGACAATTAGAATCTATGCAGAAAAGGATGCAAAGGACTTACCTTGGGGTGAGTTAAATGTAGATGTTGTTCTAGAATGCACAGGTTTTTATACATCAAAGGAAAAAGCTCAAGCTCACATCGATGCTGGAGCTAAAAAAGTTGTTATTTCTGCACCAGCAGGAAAAGACTTACCAACAGTAGTTTATGGTGTAAATGAAAAAATTCTTACAAAGGACGATACAATTATTTCAGCTGCATCATGTACAACAAACTGTTTAGCACCTATGGCAAAAGCATTAAATGATTATGCTCCTATTCAATCAGGAATCATGTCAACAATTCACGCTTACACAGGTGACCAAATGTTACTTGATGGTCCACATAGAAAAGGTGATTTAAGACGTGCAAGAGCTGCAGCAATCAACATTGTTCCTAACTCAACAGGTGCTGCAAAAGCTATCGGTCTTGTTATTCCAGAATTAAACGGAAAACTTATCGGTTCTGCACAAAGAGTTCCAGTTCCAACAGGTTCAACAACTATCTTAGTTGCTGTTGTAAAAGGACATGATATAACACCAGAATCAATCAATGCTGCAATGAAGTCACAAGTTAGTGAATCATTCGGCTATACAGAAGAACTTTTAGTTTCATCTGATGTTGTTGGTATGAGATATGGTTCATTATTTGATGCTACACAAACAATGGTTACACAAATTAGTGATGATTTATATCAAGTTCAAGTTGTTGCTTGGTATGATAACGAAAATTCTTACACAAGTCAAATGGTAAGAACAATTAAGTATTTCGCAGAATTAAATTAATAAATAAAAAATAGCGGGTTAATAGCTCGCTATTTTTTATTTTAAAAAGGGCGATTAATAATCGCCCTTTCATTTATTCTTCAATTAAACTATTTCCTGTCATTTCTACTGGTTTTTCTATTCCCATTACTTCAAGCATTGTTGGTGCTATATCACATAATGCACCATTTTTTACTTTCTTTACGTCTGTTCCTATCAAAATAAATGGCGTATCATTTGTTGTATGTGATGTTACAGGTTCGTTTGTTTCGTAATTAAACATTACATCGGCATTTCCATGGTCTGATGTAATTAATACTGCACCATCTTGTTTTAATACAGCATCTACTACTTTTCCTACACATTCATCTACTGTTTCTACCGCTTTTATTGCTGCTTCCATAACTCCTGTGTGGCCTACCATATCTGGGTTTGCAAAGTTTAGTATTACTGCATTATATTTGCCAGTATTTATTGCTTCTACTGCTTTCTCTGTTACTTCATAAGCACTCATCTCTGGTTGTAAGTCGTAAGTTGCTACCTTTGGTGAAGGAACTAATATTCTATCTTCGCCTTCACAAACATGCTCAACACCGCCATTAAAGAAGAATGTTACGTGTGCATATTTTTCAGTTTCAGCAATTCTTAACTGCTTTAATCCTAAACCACTTATATATTCGCCGAATTTATTTTTTAGCTCCTCTGGCTTAAATGCTACATATACATTTGTTAAGTTTTCATCATATTGTCTCATGCATACATAGTATAGTGGAAATTTTCCTTTTGGTCTATCAAATCCCTCAAATTCGTCATTCATTAATGACCAAGTGAGTTCCCTTGCTCTATCAGTCCTAAAGTTAAAGAATATTATTGAATCATTTGGTTCTATTGTTGCAACTGGTTTGCCGTTTTCAGTAATTACAAATGGTTTTACAAATTCATCTGTTTCATTTCTTGCATATGAAGTTTCAATCGCCTCAACTGCTGAATTTGCCTTTTCGCCTTCTCCTAACACTAATGCATCATAAGCAAGTTTTAATCTTTCCCAACGTTTATCGCGGTCCATTGCGTAGTATCTACCAGTTACTGTAGCTATCTTTCCTACGCCAATTTCCTTCATTTTTGCTTCTAGCGCTTCTATATAACCTTTCCCTGATGTTGGTGGTACATCCCTACCATCTGTAAAGCAGTGAACATATACTTCTTTTAATCCATTATCTTTAGCAAGTTTTAATAATGCATATATGTGCTCTATATGACTATGTACTCCTCCATCTGATACTAAACCGTATAAATGTAGCTTCGTACCATTTTTCTTACAATTTTCTATTGCGCCTAAAAATTCTTCTTTTTTGAAGAAATCTCCATCATCAATTGATTTAGATATCTTGGCAAGATCTTGATATACAACTCTTCCTGCACCTAAATTCATGTGCCCTACTTCTGAAGTACCCATTTGGCCTTCCGGAAGTCCTACAGCAAGCCCTGCTGTTTTTATTCTTGAATGTGGATACTTTTCAATGTATGAATCTAGGTTTGGTTTTTTTGCATTTTTTATTGCATTACCACGCGTTTCTGGGTTTATACCGAAACCGTCCATTATTATTAATGTAACTAATTTTTTGTTCATAAAATCATTCCTTTCAAGCAATTAATATTTAACTATTGCTGTAAAGTCGTCTATTTTTAAGCTTGCTCCACCAACTAATCCACCGTCTATATCTGTTGTTGTAAATAATTCGTTTGCATTTGCTGGTTTTACACTTCCACCATATTGAATTCTAATATTTTCTGCAACTTCTTTATTGTATAATTTTTCAACTACACTTCTAATAAACTTACAAGCATCGTTTGCATCTGTTGATGATGCTGTCTTACCTGTTCCTATTGCCCATACTGGCTCATATGCAATTACCATTTTGCTTACAGCATCCGCTGGTATATCTTTTAATGCGCCTACTGTTTGTGTTTCAAGTACTGTATTTGTTGTTCCTGCTTCTCTTTGTTCTAGAGTTTCACCTACACATACGATTGGTTTTAATTCATATTTAAGTGCTGCTTTTAATCTATTATTTACTGTTTCATCTGTTTCAGCAAAATATTGTCTTCTTTCTGAGTGACCAATTATAACATAATCTACGCCGATTTCTTTTAACATTTCGCCTGAAATTTCTCCAGTAAATGCTCCGTTATCAGCCCAGTGAATATTTTGTGCACCTACTTTTATGTTTGTTCCTTTTGCAGCTGCTACTGCATCTTTTAAGCATACAAATGTAGGACATACTACTACATCCCCCTCTACTCCTAACACCTTATCTTTTAATTCATTAATAAATGAAACTGTTTCTGATGGTGTTTTATTCATCTTCCAGTTTCCTGCAATAATTTTTTTACGCATAATTACTCATTCCTCCCTAATACTTTATTTACACTACTCAAAATATTACTTGCAATTTCTATACAAGCATTTGCTTCATCATTTGTAACTACTATTTGATTTTCGTTTGGATATCTTGTTTCTGTATAATAACCATTTAATACTGCACAATCTTTTACTTTATCCTTAAAAGTCTCATCTTTTTCAGAAATCTTTTTACACAAATATATTAAACTATGTCCAGACTCAAGCGAAGAAAAATAGTATAAAATAAGTGCTTTTAATGCTTTCTCAACAGCTTGCTGACAATGGAATGCAACTATCTCGTTACCACAATCATTTTCAAATAAAACTTTTGCGGCTTTTAAATCTTTAATAGCTTTTTCTATCCATTCAGTTACTATTAAACTATCACCCATATATCGTCTTCCCTTCATTTAATATTTTGTATAAAAAAGATAATTTTTCATCTTTATATTTTAAATACTCATCCATTGTATAAACTATTATATCTACAGGATATTTTGAATCTATTTTTAAGTACATATCTGCTATTAACTTCCTCTTGTTTTCAGTTTTTGTTATTATACACAAATCTATATCACTAGTTTCTTTTATTCTCTGTTTGGCTAGTGAACCAAATAAAATAATTTTAAAAGGAGAATATAACTCCACTATTTGATTTTTTACATTATGAAGTTCCTCCATAAATTCATCAAACATAGCTATATCCTCCTCTATTTTTACTTATCATTTAGTGCTGCAATACCTGGGAGTACTTTTCCTTCAATAAATTCTAATGATGCTCCACCACCTGTTGATACGTGTGTCATCTTATCTGATAAACCGAATTTTTCAACTGCAGCTGCTGAATCTCCACCACCGATTATTGTTGTTGCTGCTGTGTTTTCAGCAAGTGCCTTTGCTACTTCTATTGTACCTGTAGCAAATGGTGTAAGTTCTGAAAATCCCATAGGTCCATTCCAGATTACTGTCTTAGCAGTTTTTATTACTTCTTTAAATTGCTCTATTGATTTTGGTCCTATATCTAAACCTTCTAAATCGTCTGGTATTTCTTTTGAATTATATATAGATGTTGTAGCATTTTCAGATATATCGCTTGCACAAACTGAATCTTCAGGGAAATACATCTTTACGCCCTTTGCTTTTGCTTTATCTAATATTTCACGTGCTAAATCTAATTTATCATCTTCACAAAGTGATTTACCAATCTTTCCGCCTACTGCTTTAGCAAATGTATATGCCATTCCGCCACCGATTATTATTGCATCTACTTTTTCAAGTAAGTTTTCAATTACACCAATTTTTGATGAAACTTTTGCTCCACCTAAAATTGCTACGAATGGTCTTTCTGGGTTTTCAAGTGCATTACCCATTATTCCTATTTCTTTTTGAATTAAGTAACCACATACAGCTGGTAAATATGCTGCTACTCCTGCTGTTGAAGCATGTGCACGGTGTGCTGTTCCAAATGCATCATTTACATATATTTCAGCAAGTGAAGCAAGTTCTTTTGAAAATGCTGGATCGTTTGCTTCCTCTTCTTCGTGGATACGAACGTTTTCAAGTAACATTACATCTCCATCATTTAATGCAGCTGCTTTACTCTTTGCATCTTCGCCTACTACATCTTTTGCAAATGGTACTTCGCGGTTAAGTAACTCTGAAAGTCTTTTTGCAACTGGTAGTAATGTTTGCTTGTCCTTTGTCTTACCTATATGTGAACAAAGAATAACTTTTGCTCCATGCTCCATTAAATATTTAATTGTTGGAAGTGCTTCTGTTATTCTTCTATCGTCAGTTATTTTTGTTTTGTCGTTAACATCTAGAGGCACGTTAAAATCGCAACGTACTAATACTTTTTTCCCTTTCACATCGATATCTTCAATCGTCTTTTTATTCATAAAACTTCCTCCTTTAATCTTTTATCACAAAGACGAGTGTATCATATTAAATAAAACAATGCAAGATATTATGTAAGTTTTTTCAATATTCAACAAAAAAGGAGCGACTTATAATCGCTCCTTATAAAATAATCATTATAATGGTTTTACTATTGATGTTGCTTCATATTTCATATTGAAATATTTATCTAATGCTTTTTTTACGTCTTCTTTTGTTACATTATTATATTCTTCTGCATAATCTAACATATTTACATTCCTCATTATATTGGCCATAAATATGTGTGCAATTTTATCAACAGAATTAAATTGTCTTATATAATCTCCCGTAAGACGCTTTCTTATTCTTTCAAATTCTTCAGCATTTATCTCACTGTGTTTCATTTTATTTATTTCTTCTTTTATTTTTGCTATTGCTTCATCTGGTTTTTCAGATTCACCAACAAGCCCAATAAATGCATATTCTCTTTCAAACGTTATATCCATACCGATTGGCGAAGTTATAAGACCATTCTCATATAATTCTTGATAAAGTCTTGAACTTTTACCGCAAAGCATCTCAAACGCAATATTTACTGCGATTTCTTCTTTTATTATGTCCTCATATTTTGGTTCTGCCTTAAATCCATACATAAACATAGGAAGTGCTACTTCAAACGCTACTTCTTTTCTACTATGATTTACTTCTGGTGCTTCATCCTTAAAGAATTGCTTGATTTCAAGCGGTGCTTTATTTACATCAACACTTTCTTCAACAACCTTAAATACATCGTCTGGATTTACATCACCTACAACAAAAACTACCATATTAGATGGGTCATAGAATGTATTAAAACAGTTATATAAAAGTGTTCTATCAATAGGTGCTATTGTTTCAACAGTTCCTGCTGTATCTATTTTTACTGTATTATCGTTATACATACAATTTAAGAAATTGAAATATAATTGCCAATCTGCGTCATCTTCATACATTCTTATTTCCTGACCGATTATTCCTTTTTCGTTTGCAACACTTTCATCAGTTATATACGGATTTTGTACGAATTTTAAGAGCAACCTAAAGCTATCTGTAAAGCCCTCTGTACAAGAAAATAGGTATGCTGTATGAGTAAATGTTGTATATGCATTAGAACTAGAACCCATTTCGGCAAACATATCCATAGCACTACCATCTTTTTGTGCAAAAACTTTATGCTCCAAAAAGTGTGCAACACCGTCTGGCACTTTTATACGCTCTTTTGTTTCTGGATGAATAAAGTCGTTATTTATTGAACCAAAATGTGTACCAAACATTGCAAATTTTTTATCGTATCCAGGTTTAGGCATAACATATGCTCTAAGTCCACATGGATAATCTTTTTCATATAATTTTTCTTTTAATATTTTGCTTTCTTTTATATCCATAGTTATGCCTCCTCCTTGCCTTTCATAAAGTAAACTGTATCTAGTTTTACATTCTTTGATACTTCTACAACGTCTTTTATTGTAACTTTAGTTAGTTTATCTATTAATTCATCTATAGTTTCTTCTGATGAAATTAATTCTTGTCCATAATAAAACTCTAGTAATGCTCCTTGTTCATCTTTCATTGAACTTAATGAATTTTTTAACGTTTTTAGTGTGGTTTCATACTCATAATCAGTAATTTTACCATCTTCCATATCCTTAATTTGCTCTAAAATAGTGTCATATGCCTTTTGATAATTCTTAAATTCAATACCTGAACTTATTCCCATTACACCTTTATATTTGTCTAATCTCGAAAATGCATAGTATGCAAGACTGTTCTTTTCCCTCACATTTTGGAATAATTTAGACTGAACGCCGCCACCAAGTATTCCGTTATATACCATCATTTCGTAGTACTCTTTTGTGTTTGGCTCAATATTTGTACGAAATGCTAAAGATAATTTCCCTTGATTTATATCAAATTCTTCTGCCACATTCTTAACTTTTTCAGGTATTATACGCGTTACTGTAGTGATTTTAGCAGCATTACGAGGTGCAAAACCAAAACTATCTACTATTTTATTAAATTCATCATCCGATACATCGCCTATCATAACTATATCTACCGCAAAATTATTTATCATATTTTTATATGCTTCAAATACATCTTTATTAGTTGCTCTATCTAAACCCGCGATATCTCCATATTCGCATAATGAATATGGCTCATTTTCCGCCATTAATTCATAGCAGCGTTCAAGTGCATATTGCACTTTATCATTTTTCCTACTTTCAATGATATTTTTTAATTTTACCTTTTCTTGGGCAAGGTAATCTACCTTAAAGCCATCATTTTCAAGTAATGGATTAAATATAATGTCCTTCATCATATCTACAATTTTATCTGTAACACTTTCTTCTAAGTACTTATCGTTTACAAACTCTGCATAGAATTTCAATATTTGATTTTCGCCTTTTTTCGATACGCTACAATCAAACTTTGCGCCATACATCTTTTCAAGTTCTATGGAAATATCTCGCATTGTTGGATAATTTTTAGTACCACGTCTTAAAATTGCTGGTACTAATGCGTTTTTTGAAACATCATCTTTTGTTAGTGGTGTACTAAAAAACACTCCTAACATATTAGTTTTATACTTACCGCTTTTTATAAGTTTTGCTCTTACACCATCTTTTATTTTCATAATATCCTCCTTTTGCTATTCTTACCATATTATTATACAAAAAAATAATCTATATATTCATATAGATTATTTTATAATATCTATTTTTTACTGTCTAGTGGATAATTCAAATTGTTGCTTATCTAACTAATTAAAAACTACGCGAACTTCGTTCGCGTTCGGGCGGGTTACAAACCCGCCCCTACATTGTTTGATGAATCATTCAATATGTGTATTTACAATACATTATAATTTTCTTAGATAAACAATAATTTATTGCTCTGCCACCTGATGATACTCCATTGTAGAATCTATCTCAAGCATTGGCTTCATACGAGTTTTTCCTGAGAATATATTTTCAGTTAAAGCAATCTTTAATACTTCTTCCATTTTTGTGACAGGAACAAATTTAAGTTTGCTTCTTATTTTCTCTGGTATCTCTTCTATGTCTTTTTCATTGTCTTTTGGTATTATAACTGTTTTTACACCAGCATTAAATGCGGCAAATATCTTTTCTTTTAAGCCACCTATTGGTAAAACTCTACCCCTTAATGTTATTTCACCTGTCATAGCCACATCACGCTTTACAGGCACGCCTGTAAGAGCAGAAATTAAAGCAGTAGCCATTGTTATACCTGCCGATGGGCCATCTTTTGGAGTAGCTCCTTCTGGTATATGGATATGGATATCTGTATTTTTATAAAACTCATTATCTACATCTATTTTGTCTGAAATCGACCTTATATACGACATTCCTGCCTTAGCAGACTCTTTCATGACATCACCAAGTTGACCGGTAAGCTCTAATTTACCAGTTCCTGGCATTGTATTTACTTCTATACTAAGTATTTCGCCACCAACTTGTGTCCAAGCAAGACCAGTTACTATACCTATTTCATCTTTACTATTTATCTTATCATGCTTTACTTTTATTGGCCCTAAATAATCTTCCAAATTATTAGTAGTAATAGCAACATGACTTACACCTTCTTCTAAAATTTTTCTTGCAACTTTTCTACATATTGTAGCTATTTCACGTTCTAGAGTTCTTACACCAGCTTCTCTCGTGTACTCATCAATTATTTGTTTTAATACTGAATTTGGTAAAGAAATATTACTCTTTTTTAGCCCATGCTTTTCTATTTGCTTTGGCAACAAATGCTTTGAAGCAATATTTACTTTTTCTTCATCTGTATATGTTGAAAGCGTTATAACTTCCATTCTATCAAGTAATGGCCTTGGTATCGTATCTAAATTATTTGCAGTCGTAATAAACATTACCTGTGACAAATCAAATGGTAGTTCAAGATAATGGTCACGGAATGCAAAATTTTGCTCAGCATCTAATACTTCAAGCATTGCTGAAGCTGGATCCCCTTTAAAATCACTGCTCATTTTATCTATTTCATCTAATAAAATTAATGGATTTTTACTGCCTGCTTGCTTCATAGCATTTAAAATTCTACCAGGCATTGATCCAATATATGTTTTTCTGTGTCCTCTTATTTCTGCTTCGTCCCTAACTCCGCCAAGAGATACTCTTACATAATTTCTATTCATAGCTCTTGCGATAGATTTTGCAATAGAGGTTTTACCTACGCCTGGAGGTCCATAAAGACAAAGTATAGGTCCATTTAATGAGTTAGTCATCTTTCTTACTGCTAAAAACTCTATTATTCTATCTTTAACTTTTTCAAGTCCATAGTGATCTTCATCCAAAATCTCTTTTGCATGCACTAAATCTATATAATCATCGGTTTTCTTGTCCCAAGGGAGCTCTAGTATGCATTCAAGATATCCTCTTATAACAGAACCCTCTGCTGAACCTGCTTGCATTTTTATAAGTCTATCTAATTCTTTATTTACCTTAGTTCTTACTTCTTCAGGCAAGTCTATTTTATCGAATTTTTCCCTAAATTCTTTTACTTCTCCAGCAACTCCATCTTTATCGCCAAGTTCATCTTGAATTACCTTCATTTGCTCTTTTAAGTAATATTCTCTTTGAACTTTGTCTATTTGTTGCTTAACTTTAGTGCTTATATTTTTCTCTAACTCTAATATTTCAATTTCTTTAATTAAACAAGCAATTAACTTTTCCATTCTGCATTTTGTATCAAATTCAGATAAAATCGCCTGTTTATCCTCTACTGAAAGCATTATATTGCCAGCTATTACATCACATAGTTCTGATGGTTCTTTTATACCTTCAAGACCTGGTAATATTTCTGGATTCATTTTTGTATTTAAACTTAAATATTCTTCAAAAGTTGAAATCATATTACGAAGAAGTGCTTCAGATTCACGCGGATTAGAATTTTCATTTATATATAATTTTTCACAAACTTCTACTACATAAAAAGGTTCTTCTTGTACAAATTCCGCAATTTCTGCACGGCTTACCCCTTCTACCAATACTCTTACGGCATCGCCTGGAAGTCTTAGTATCTGCCTAATTCTCGATACTGTTCCAACACGATATAGTTCTTCAGGGCTTGGGGCTTCGTTCGCAGCATCCTTTTGTGTTACCAAAAAGATAAACTGATTGCGTCTCATAGCTTCTTCTATAGCTTTTATCGATTTAACTCTTCCGACATCAAGGTTCATTGTCATATATGGGAATACCGTAAGTCCCCTTAATGTTAACATCGGAAACATCTGTCTTTTAATAATCTTTTTTGTGTCAGCCATAGCCTTACGTCTCCTTTTTTCTTTGGTATACTTTTATTGTAGAGTAAGTAACCACACTATTCAAGTGGTTATTTATGGGCATTTACAGGTATTTTTTTCTTATGCTCACAAAACTCTTTTCATACCACTAATTTTGTTATCGTATAATTTTTTTAAAAGCATTAGTAGTAATTATTGTTATTTTTAAAGTTTTTTTGTAAAAAAAAAGAACTACTCACATAGTTCTTTACCAAACCTAATATTAGTCTTCATCCTTAATATTAAATTTCTTCTTAAATCTTTCACTTCTTCCACCTACTGCTGTATTCTTTTGAGAACCTGTATAGAATGGATGACATTTTGAACAAATTTCAACACGAAGTTCTGGTTTAATTGAGTATGTTTCAAATGTTTCCCCGCAAGCACATTTTACAACTGCTTTTTGATAATTTGGATGTATTCCTTCTTTCATGCAATTCACCTTCTTTCAAATATATATACATAACTTATTTTCGTTAATTTACAGAGTGTATTTTAACATATATTTGTAATTTTTGCAAGTAGTTAACCAAATTTAATTACAACGTTAAAATATTGTTCACGCCTTGCTTTTTAATTTTTTCAACCAAACTATAGTTTCCATCTACTATAGATATCTCACCAGATTTTTTATTTGCTATAAAAAAGTCATCATTTAAAGTTTTTATTTCCCACGGATATTCCCCATAAGCCGGTATCTGCCTATCAAACATAAGCTTACCATCATCTTGTATAACAAAACTCGTTATTAAATCCGCTCCTCTATTTAATGCATATAGTCTATTGTTTTTTATTAACAAAGTAGAAGCATAACTTTCCTTTGCACCATCATAGGTTTTATATCTTTCAACAAATTTTAATAACCCTTTTGGCTCTATATCAAATAAATATACCTCGTTTGAATTTTCACATATTACATATGCATTATTTTTATTAAATATTATATGTCTTGGTTTAGAGTTTTCAGGAAAAGCTATTTTATCACAAAATTCAAATTTATTATTATATATGTACAAAGTATCTTCACCACAATTTACTACATAAAAACGATTGTTTTCATATTTTATGCAATGAATACTACTATTCTCGCCACTTTTACTATATACTTTTAACTGCCAATTTTTTAGTACAAAAATCTTTCCATCAGTATACCCGCCACCAAAAAGAATATTTTCTTTTTGATTATAATTTAAGTACACTATCCCTTTTACGCCTGTTTCTATGCATTCTTTTATATTAAAATTATCATCTAATAAGTATAATTTCCCTGTATTTGTATCTTCTTCTGCTATAGCATATCCGCCTTTTATTTTTACGATGCTAGAGGCGTTTTTTATTCCATCTATTGTTTTTCTATATGTTACCTTGTATTTATCATTAAATTTTATGTACTCACACGAATTTTCAGTATCGTATGCAGTAGCAACAATCTCTAATTTATCCATATTTTCTCCTTTGTTTAATTACATACCCTCTTGATAAGCAAGTATACTTGCTCCCCCATCTAACATTATTGTTTGACCTGTTAAATACTTAGACATATCTGAAGCAAGGTAAAGAGCAGTGTTTGCAACATCTTCGCATGTGCCTACTTTAAGTGGCTGTGATAAATCATGCTTTTTATATGCAAGCTCCTTTTCTTCTTCAGTTGTTAAATGCGAATAAAGTGATTTCATCATATCTGACAAAATTACCCCTAAAGCAATTGTATTTACGCGTATATCATGCTTTGCATATTCTAATGCTGCAACTCTTGCCATCGCATTCATTGCACCTTTGCTTGCGGCATACGCACCATAGTTTGGCATTGACATTATTGAATGTATTGAAGAAATGTTTATTACACTTCCCGTTCCATTACTTGTCATATCCGGCAAAAACGCTTTCATTAAGCGATATCCACTTTTGAAATTAACGTTTAATATTTTATCTAACGTATCTTCCTTAATGTCATGTATCGGTGAACGTTCATTTATGCCAACAGAATTTACTAATATATCTATTGTCCCAAAGTCTTCCCTTATCGATTTTTCAAGGTTAACTATCGCCTCTTTATCACCCATATCACAAACATAGGCCTTGGCTTTTGTTATTTTATTTAACATTTCTACTGTTTTATCTAATTCTTCTTTATTTATATCTGCTATTATTACATTTGCACCATGCTCCGCAAACTTTAACGCAATACCTTTTCCGACGCCAAGCGCTCCACTTGTAATTAACGCTGTCCTACCAGCTAGTAATTTATTATATTCCATTATTACCTCCTTTGTCGGGGAAACCCTACAGAATAAAGTTACAAATTTCATCTATTATTTCTGGTGTTTGATAAGGTACTAAGCTTTCCTCACTACCCTTACCCATTTCTATATAATCTTTTATTTTTGGTCCGTGATAATCACTGCCAAGTGTTATTCCTAAATCCTCTTTTTTAGCTATATCAAGCAAAAGTTCAACATCCTTTGGCGTGTGAAGACTATAATATACTTCAAGGCCTCTTAAACCATAACTTTTATAAAACTTTGTACGTCCTAAAATGTCTTTATAATCAGTAAGCCCAGATCTATATGGATGTGCCCAAACAGGAATTCCACCTGCATCTATAATAAACTTTATGGCATCTTTTACAGATATCCTGCCTCGTTTCCTATCCTTCAATTCACCATTTATAAAATACCTTCTATATGCTTCACTCTCTTGTGTTTCATATCCATTTACTACAAGCCAATGAAGTATATGATATATTACAAACTTCTCCCCCGGAAAAAGCCTTTCCGTGTCCTCTCTTGTAACATTCATACCCTTTTTTTGAAAAAATTCAAATACAGCATTATCTTCTTCAAGGCCTACTTTTCTTACATATTTTTTATAATCTTCAATTACACTTTTCGTACTATCTAGCTTATAGCCCAAAATATGTAGTTCTGTTTCATCAAAGGCCGTTACTTCTATCCCTGGTATTACAGTAACGCCTAGCATATTGCCAATACCAATCGCTTCTTCTGCAATACCAAGTGAATCGTGGTCTGTTAATGAAAGTACTGTTATACCCATATCTTTTGCTATTTCTATATTTTTTGCTGGCGAAAACTCACCATCAGAAAATATTGTATGCGTGTGTAAATCTATCATAAAAAATCACCTAATCCTCTATAGGCCATTTTGATTTCATCATTTCGTTATACATTTCTGTATATGGCTTTGACATACGTTCTTTCATGTCTTTTGTCATATATGAACGTACTTCAGCTATAATTTTGCATATGTCTATAACGTCTTTATATGAACCTGCAATTATCTTTCTAAGTAGTATTGATAAAGACTTTTGACAAGCAGGTACATTTAATGTTTGTCCAAGTTTATAGTACCAACGCATTTCAGATAATATTTCTATTCTATCCTCATCTGTTAAAAGTGTTGAATCAATAAACTTATATAGCATATATGTAGAACTTCTTGCATACATAAACCTATAGAAATCTATTTTATTAAATTCAACAAATTTTTCATATAGTGCCTTATATGCAGTATTTATTTGTGAAAAATATTCTCTTGAACAGTTCCATGAAACTGATAATGAATTATTATTTCTTTGTCTATAATTGTAGATTATATTGCTAATGTAAAATACCTTTTTAGCTACTAAAAATGACGACATTGTAAAGTATGCATCTTCAGCCGGTACACCCTCTAGACATTTTATATTGTTCTTCATTATAAATTCTCTATTAAATATCTTATTGCACATTGATGAATTCATTACGAAGAACGAATCGCGATAGTCTGTCATTGTCATTTCAAAATCTTTATACTTTTCTAAATCGAATACTGGTTTTTCCCAAGGTGTGCCGTCTTCATCAGCATTACGCCAGTTTGCGTTTATAAAATCTGCTTTCTTTTCTTCAATTGCGTTATACATGATTTCGCAAGCATCTAAAGTATAAAAATCGTCTGGATCAGTAAACATTAAATACTTACCAGTTGCAAGTTTTATACCCACATTACGCGGATGACCTGCCACTTTACTTCTTTCTTCTGTTCTAGTTACTGTGATGTTATTATATTTCTTTTCATATTCTTTGGCCATTTCAAAACTTCCGTCATCTGAATGGTCGTCTACAATTATTACTTCAATATTGTTAAAACCAATTGTTTGATTTAGTAGTGAATCCATACAATCCTTAAAATATGCTTTTACATTGTACATTGGTATTACTACACTAACTTTATAATCCATCATGTCCTCCATTTCACGGGCAAACTTGTTTGCCCCTACAGTGTTTGTGGTAATCACATTAGAATTTTAATCTATCTGTTATATATTTTTCTACTTCATCTATCTTTATTCTTACTTGTTCCATTGTATCTCTATCTCTTATTGTTACACAATTATCTGTCTCTGAGTCAAAGTCATAAGTAATGCAGAAAGGTGTACCAATTTCATCTTCTCTTCTATATCTTTTACCTATACTTCCTGCCTCATCGTATTCACACATAAACTTGCTTGAAAGCTCCTCAAACAACTTTGTAGCTGGCTCTGAAAGTTTCTTAGAAAGTGGTAAAATTGCAGCTTTAATTGGTGCTAACGCTGGATGGAAATGTAGTACTACTCTTACATCTCCCTCTGCAACTTCTTCTTCATCATAAGCGTTACACAAGAACATTAAGAATAATCTATCTACACCAACCGCTGGTTCTACGCAGTATGGCACATATTTTTCATTTGTTTCTGAGTCTAAATATGTTAAATCTGATTTTGATGCTTCCATATGTCTTGATAAATCGTAATCAGTTCTATCTGCAATGCCCCATAACTCGCCCCATCCAAATGGGAATAAGTACTCTATGTCTGTTGTACCTTTACTGTAGAATGATAATTCCTCTTTAGAATGTGCACGAAGACGTAAATTTTCTTCTTTTGCACCTAAACTTATTAACCAATTTTTGCAGTAGTCTTTCCAATATTCATACCATTCTAAGTCTGTTCCTGGCTTACAGAAGAATTCTAATTCCATTTGCTCGAATTCTCTTGTCCTAAATATAAAGTTACCTGGTGTGATTTCATTCCTAAAAGATCTACCCATTTGTCCGATGCCCATAGGCATTTTTCTTCTTGTTGTTCTTAAAACATTTTTGAAATTTACAAACATGCCTTGTGCTGTTTCTGGTCTTAAATATACTTCGGATTTTGCATCTTCAGTAACTCCCATATATGTTTTAAACATTAAATTAAACTTTCTTATATCTGTAAAATCTGTTTTACCGCAATCAGGGCAAGGGACATTATTTTCTTTAATAAAGTTTACTAACTGTTCGTTTGTCCAACCATCTAGACCACTTATATTTTCACCTTTACTAAATGCCCATTCTTCTATTAATTTATCTGCTCTATGTCTTGTTTTACAAGCTTTACAGTCGATTAGTGGATCTGAGAAACCACCAACATGTCCAGTTGTTACCCAAACTTCAGGATTCATTATTATTGCAGCATCTATACCTACATTGTATTTTGATTCACGAATAAATTTTTGCCACCAAGCATCCTTTATGTTTTTCTTTAATTCACTACCTATTGGGCCGTAATCCCATGAATTTGCAAGACCTCCGTATATTTCAGACCCTGGATATACAAAACCTCTTGTCTTTGCTAATGCTACTATTTTATCCATTGTTAATTCTTCCATTTCGTTCATCCTTTCAGTTTTATAATATTAATTACCGCGTCTATCTTTTACATAAGAACTACCAGCTATACTTTTGGCAAGTTTTTTTACTTCTGCTGCTATTTCTGCAACTTGTGCTGGACATATTAGGCGCCTTACTTCGTTCGTAACGCCTGCAACCGATATTGACATTATTGGGAACTGCTTTACCGTTCCATCACGCCCTTTTGCAGTTATATAGCCATTTTTTCTATCATCTGGATTATAGAAATTTAATATATCCTTTGAAAATTCTTCAGCAATTTTGCTTCCCATGGCATCCATTCGCTCTGGTGAAGTAATAACAACAAAATCATCGCCACCGATATGACCTATAAAATCAGTATCACCGCCATAGTGCCCTACAACATTGTTTAACACATCAGCAACTTTTTTTATTACTCTATCGCCATTTTCAAAACCATAAACATCATTATACGCTTTAAAGTTATCTAAATCACAATAAAGTATCCCAAAAAGTTCTCCAGAATCTATGTTGTCACTTATTTGGCTTTGAATCTCTACATTGCCTGATAACCCAGTAAGTGGATTTACATCACGATTCCTTGAAACCCTTTTTAGCAAATTTATTGTCCTAAAATATAGTTCCTGCTCATTAAACGGATAATATAAATAATCATCAACACCCATCGACAAAAACTCTATTTTTTCGCCAATATCTGCATTATCATTTATAACAATAATAGGGAGCAAATCTTTAGTATAATCATTTCTAATCATCTTAACTAATTCAAATTCATCAAATATGCTTCTTTCAAGATTAACAATTAACAAGTCAACATTTTCATTATTAAGTTCAGCTGTGATATCACTTGTTAAAACCTTATTAACGACTTCATAAAATTCTTCTTTAAAAACTTCTTTTAAGTTATTAATTCTAACTACTGAATCCCCCGTAACAAGAATCCTTTTCTTCTTCATAAAAAGTATCCTTTCTTTAAAATATTCCATTAATTAGACATTATATATTATACGTCAAATAGGTAATTTTTTCAATATACAAATGAAAAAGCCGTCTGCACCTTCAATATATGGATAAAGTTCCAAAGTTCCTGTATTTTTGATACCACTTAAAAATTTTTCTGGCACATCTATATGTTCAATACAAAAATTCGCATGCTCTTTTATAAATTTTTCTATCATTCCCTCGTTTTCAACGTCTGTATTTGTGCAAGTACTATAAACGATAATTCCATTCTCCTTAACATATCTTGCAGCATTTTCAAGAATTTTATATTGTGTTTTCGCAATTTCTTCTATATCACTATATTCTGTGTTCCACTTAATATCTGGCTTTTTTCTTATTACTCCAAGTCCTGAACATGGCACATCAGTAAGTACTTTATCAAATTTGTTTTCAAAATCTGGCTCAAAAATAGTAGCATCCTTTGTGTATACTTTTATATTTGTAATGCCTAATCTTGCCGCCAAATCTTCTACTAATTTTGCACGTTTTTCATATAGTTCTAGGGCAATAATTTCACCTTTATTATTCATAAGCTCTGCAATATGAGTGGTTTTTCCACCTGGGGATGCGCACATATCTAAAACTTTATCGTTTTCTTTTGGATTTAATATATGTGCAACCAAACTTGGCGACTCATCTTGAACTGTAAATAGGCCCTCTAAAAAATACTTATGATTTAATAACTTCCTAATATCTCTTGTATAAATAATATCTTGGACTGCTCCTTTTTCTACATCAAACCCTTCGGCTTTTAACTTACTTATTAACTCATCGCGTGTTATTTTTAGTGTATTTACCCTTATTGAATCATATGCCTTTTTATTTCCTGCTATTAAAAGCTTTTCTGCATCCTCTTCTCCTAACTTTTCTACCCACATTTTTACCATCCAATATGGATATGAATATTTTTTTGATAACCTATCTATTACATCATCTATGCCATCAAAAAGGCTATTAAATTCAGTCTTTGACACGTTTCTAAGTATTGCATTCACATATCCACTTGAAGCCGTGTGTCCATACTTTTTGGCTAGTTTTACACTTTCATTTACTGTGGCAGATACCGGTATTTTCGTTAAATAATAAAGTTGATAAATGCCAAGGCGCAATATATTTAATATTGGTACAGATATTTTATTTAGTTTTATTTTTGAAAACTTAGATATTATAAAATCAAGAGTAAGTTTATACGATATTACACCGTATACAAGCTCCGTCAATAATTTTTTATCTAATTCATTTAATTCTAATTCGTTTAATTTTGCATTTAATAAAAGGTTAGAATAAGAATTGTTCTTTTCCGCCTCTATTAAAGTTTTTAATGCTACTTCACGAGCAGACAACATATGTATATCACTTCCAAAAAATAAATTGTTGTATCTGTAGGGGCGATTATTAATCGCCCGCAATATACTATCATTTGTGATATGGGCGAATAATATTCGCCCATACACTTTTGTGCATATTCCAACATACAACCATTATTAAGCATTAATCTATCACATTTTGGCAAAAATTGCAAATTACTATATGCTGCTATCTAATATCTCAAGCGTAAAAGGCCTAAATTCACTATTTATTTTATCTAGTATTTCCTCTTTGCTCTCTGAAATAATAATCTCCTTTGGCGTTTTACTATACAAATATCCACATAAATGATATAAGTAATCCACAGGTGATTTATTTATATCACTTCCAAAACTACTTAATATTTTTTCTGCTTTTTCTGCTAATTCATACTCTCCAAACAATCTCGAAAGTTTCATGAAATTCATTATTGCTACTGAATTTACCGATGGAATCGCCCCATCGTAAGTCTCTTTTATATTTACAATTAACTGTTCACCTGCTTTGCTATATAAATATAGTCCATTATCATCCCAAAAATTTTCCAAAAGCTCGTCGTTTAGTTCCTTTGCTTTTACCAAATACTTGTTATTGTATCCTGCTTCATATAGTTCAATTAATCCCCAAATCATATAAACATAGTCTATAGCATACGCATCGCCAACTATATTACCATTTATATAATACGCCTTTAAGTGTTTCTCATTTAGCGTTTCTAATATAAAATCTGCGCATTTCGTCGCTATTTTTATATAATCTTCATTGTTGAAAGTCTTACCTGCATATGCAAAACAAAGAATCGCCATACCATTTAAGTTAGTCGCAATTTTTTTATCAATAAATACTTCCTGACTATCTTTATCGTCCTTTTGAATTTCTGAATCTTCTGCCGAATAGAACCCACCTTCAATAGATAGTAATCTCTTTTTTATATAATCTAGCGACTCTTCTATTACATCTTTATACTTAATCTTTTTCATAACCTTGTAACACTCTGTAAATGCTAATATCATCAATGCATTAGTATATAGCATTTTCTCATAGTGAGGGCTTTTCCAATCTTGCGTCGTCGCATACCTATAAAATCCGCCATTTTCTTTATCATATATTTCGCCTTCAGCAATATTGTCTAACGTCTTTTCTACCATATAAAGTACATATTCTTCTTTATATAGATACCAATACCTAAGCAAGAAAAAAATCTGATGTGCTATGGGGAATTTAGGTGCACCACCAAAACCGCCATATTTATCATCAAATATGGATTTCATAATCCATATAGCATTAGCTACTGTATCATCCGTTACCTTTTCTAAATCTTTTGGCACATATTCCATCTTTTTTACAACTTCATCAGCAGATTCATATATCGCTTTCTTATTTTCTTTCCAATTCTTCAAAATGGCTTTAAGCAGGGTTAAAAAATCTATACTACCTTCTTCTTTTTTATCTGGATAATACGTTCCCGCAAAAAACGGTTTCCCCTCTGGCGTTAAAAATATATTAAGGGGCCACCCTGCGTTTTCAGTCATTCTCACTGCCGCATCCATGTATATTGCATCAATATCTGGTCTTTCTTCTCTATCTACCTTTATTGAAACAAAATTCTCATTCAAGAATTTTGCAATTTCTTCATCGCTAAACGCTTCCTTGGCCATCTTATGACAAAAATGGCACGTTGAATAACCTATACTTAAAAATATTGGCTTATCTTCTATAACTGCTTTATTTAGTGCTTCATTGCCCCATGGATACCAGTTTATTGGATTATCCGCATGCTGAAGCAAATATGGAGAATTTTCGTTAATTAATAAATTAGGCATACTTTTCACCTCGTAAAAAGTATGCCCTATTAATAAAAAACTATGTATTTTACAAACCAATTTTACTTATTAATTCTTTTTTGGTAATGTATCTCCATTTTCCCACTTCTAAATCGTCTGCCGATAATTTACCTATCGATTTTCTATGAAGCGTTACTACCTTGTGATTAATTTCTTCACACATTTTCTTTACTTGCCTATTTCGCCCTTCATGTATCTTTATTTCAACTACAGAAAACTTACCTTTTTCTTCTATTATTTTTATTTTGGCAGGACTAGTTTTTTCACCATCTATTATAAGTCCCTTCATGAACTGTGCCATCTCGCTAGAAGTTGGTTTACCCCATATTTTCGCAATATATGTTTTTTCTATCTCGTTTTTTGGGTGCGTTATTTTATTCACAAGGTCGCCATCATTAGTTAGTATTAAAATGCCCGTTGTGTCCTTATCTAATCTTCCAACCGGAAATAAACGCTTTTTACAATCTTTTATTAAGTGTAGTACAGATAAATTATCGAACTGGTCTTTTGCGGCACTTATATAACCTTGCGGTTTATTTAAGACTATATAAATTTTATCATCTTGTGGCTTTATTATCTTATCGTTAAATGTAACTTTGTCTTTTTTTAAGTCTACTTTCGTACCAAGTTCAGTAACGGTCACACCATTTACTTTTACTTTGCCACTTAATATATATTCTTCTGCTTTTCTTCTAGATGCCACACCTGCGTCTGCTAAATATTTTTGTAATCTAACTTCCATACAGTACCCCTTATTCTTCTTCTACTTCGTCTTCATCTAATTTATCTGGTTTTTCTCCTGTATCGCAAATCTTTACCTTGGTTATACGCTTTTCCTCTATTTCTTCAACTTTAAATACCAAGCCGTTATACTCAAATTCTGGTCTTTCATCATCTTCAGGGACAATTCCAAGATGTCCCATTATGAAGCCACCTAATGTATCATACTCATCTACAGGAAGTTCTCTATCAAATTTCTTAGAAACATCAAGTAAACTTACTGTTCCATCAACCATCTGTGTTGTTTCATCTATTTTTTCAAATTCTGATTTCTCTTCGCCATCATATTCATCAAAAATATTGCCTACTATTTCTTCCATCAAATCTTCCATTGTAACAATACCACTTGTTCCACCATATTCATCAATTACAACAGCCATGTACATTTTGTTTTTTTGGAGTTCACGGAATGTATCATCTGTTTTCTTCGACTCTGGCACATAATATATTTGACGAAGAATATCTGATATCTTAAATGTCTTCTTAGTCTTACCACTAATGTATTTTATTACGTCTTTTACATGAACCATACCAATAATGTTATCGATATCTTCCTCATAAACAGGAAAACGAGTAAACTTTTCTTGCTCTACAAGTTCTAAAACATACTCTAAATCCGCATCTTTAGGAATTGCTACTATATCTTTTCTATGTGTCATTGCCTCTGATACAGATGTATTGTTAAAGTCAAAAACATTTTCTATCATTTCTTTTTCAGCAACTTCTATTGTTCCTTTTTCTTCTCCTATATCTACCATCATTCTAATTTCTTCTTCTGTAACTTCCTCAACAACTGCATTTGGATCTAATCCAAACATTTTTATAATAACATTTGTCGACCATGTTAAGAACATTACGAATGGTCTTGTAAGTTTTTCAACTAAATTTAACACACCAATAATAGCCATAGAAATTGGCTCTGGTTTTTGCATAGCAAATCTTTTTGGCACAAGTTCGCCAAAAACTAATGTAAAATATGACAAAACAATTGTAATTAATACTACTGCAATGCCATGTATTAAATCGGAATAAACTGCTAAACTCTCATTAATGCTAATAACCCAAGAAGTTATTGGCCCAGCAAAACCTGAAGCTGCTATAGCACTGGCCAAGAAACCTGCAAGTGTTACTCCAACTTGTATAGTTGCTAAGAATTTACTTGGCTCTTTCGTAAGTTTAACTATTTGTTTCGCTTTCTTATGGCCTTCTTCCGCCATTTTCTTTATTTTATTATCATTTAATGAAATTATTGCAATTTCTGCCGCAGCAAATAAAGCATTAATTGCTATAAGTATTATTAATAAGAAAAACTTCAGCAACAAATGACTGCTATTCCCCATTTATCTTCTGTGTCTCCTTTCAGACTGGTCTTTAGTTTAATATACAATAATATAGATGTAAAGTCAAATTACGTTGAGTTTGTGAGATTTTGTGTTTTGGCTTAAGTTAAACTACGCAAATTATTGTTTGTCTTTCTCTTTAATAACCACGTGAACTAACCATTACGTTTGTTAACATTTCTTGCCAAAATAATTGGTGGCCGTTCGCACGATGCATCCTGCATCGATTCTCACTCAAAAAAACATCCAGTTTTTTTGACCACCAAAAACTATTTTGGAGAAATGTTACAAACTTCATTTAATCGTTCGCTATGGTTATTAAAGGGATTAAACTAAAATCATAATTTTATATATTTAAACTTTATGTTTGTCAAAGATTTGATGTTTTGGCAAGGCAAACGAGCGAGAAAACCGGAAGCGTACGAGTTGTACGTTGAGGATTTTCGATGCGAAGTTTAACGTAGCCAAAACGCAAATATTTGACAAACTCAGTGATAAACAATAATTTACTCTAATAGTTCTCTATCGTAGTTCCCCTATAATAATGTGCTAGTATTTCTTTATATGTTTTCCCTTCTCTTGCCATGGCTTCTGCGCCCCATTGGCTTAACCCTACACCATGACCATAACCTTTTACATTAATCTCTATATTAATATCGTCATTTTTTATATTAAAATTACTAGAACGTAAATTAAAAATATTTCTTATCTTTGTACCCTTAAATTCGGTGTTTCCAATCTTTATTCTCCCTACACTTCCGCCTTCAGTCCTACTCAAAATTTTTATGTTGCCATCGTATGAAAAATTTTTATCCACTTTTTTTAAAGCATTCACAAATTCTTTTTTACTTATTACCACTTTAGTCTCATAATTTTGCATTATTTCTTCGCCGGGGCTATCAACAGACGATAGATAAACTACATCACCACCTGCAAAAACTTCCGAAACGTTTTCAGTTTTCCCTCCACTTGCCGAATGATATAGCGCATTTATTATATTCCCCTCAAAAGTAAGGACTTCTCCTTTGGTTGATTCTACCGCTTCACTTATTTTCTTATAACTTGTAGAATCATCCTTTTCACAAAATCCTTGGCAATGCGCCGGGTTATCACATATATCTGCATTTTTATGTGCATTTTGTCCAATTTTTCGATACGTATATGTACGTGCAGCAACTGTCTGCGCCTTTAATGCTTCAATATTAAAACTCGCTGGCATTTCTTTATATATTACTCCTTTTATATACTCTTCTAAATCCATCTCCTCCACTTTATCTTGAGCTGTTCTATATAAACGAATTTTAGCTATTTCTTCCTCATCATTTTTTATATCAATTCTAATATTAAAAATATAGCAAAAAATATATGGAATTAAATTTAGTAAAAATATGTAATAAAAAAATTTTTTCATTCTATATCATTCCCTCTAGCACTATTTATTGCCAATTTTTATTCAATATTTAAACTTTTTTAAAAATATTCAAAAAAAGTGTTAAGTTTTTTTAAACCTAAATCGATATATGGAGTAGATAGTAAGATGTTTAAAGGAGGAAAAAAGATGTCTAAAACAACAGCTACTCTGTTTACAGAGTTTGAAAAAGATTTATTAAAGAATATGCAAGAACTTGAAATTTCAAAACCACAAAAAGAATATGTATTGAAAAATATCAATATTCCTTTTAGTAAGTGGTTATATTCTGACACAACAAATTCATCAAAGGAAACACCTTATGCAACACTAAATACAAATTATAATAAAGGAACAGTAGTATTCCCAAAATTACACATTAACTTAAACAAAACACAAAATACTTTCGTTTCAAAATATAATTTGTATGAAATCACAGCAAAAAATCATCCAATGGTAGATGACTCTATTAAATTACTTAAGAACTTATCTAAAAAAATACCTTGTTCAAAAAACAATACTTTACTTGGTCAAACTAAAGCAACACTTACAGAAGAGATGTTCTTTGAAGATGCTACTTATTTAGATTATCTTACTAATTTAATGCTTACATTAAACTTAATTGAAAGACACACAAAGAAAACAAGCAGATATGACTCAATAAAGATTTCTGAAGCTGGTAAAGAATATTTAACTCTTTCAAAAGAAGCAAAATTTGCTGCTCTTAAAAAAGCCGCTATTAGTTATGCTTCATATCAATTAAAAACAGCTTTAATTAGCAAAGCAGATATGCTTGCAACATTAATTGAAAGAACAAATGAGAAAGCTAATGAAAAAGTTTCATTAGACTTCTTCTCAGAAGAAAGATTAACATCACTTCTAACAGCTAAAACAGTTAATCTCGAAGCATATTATGATGAAATATTTAGTTCTATGGGAATTGATAGAAAGAAATACGTTAACTACTTCAATTCTAAAGCAAGCAAAGTAAATTCAATGGAAGCTGCTTTCGAAGATGAAAAGTTATTCTTAGCTATCTATGTAATGGATATCCAGAATATGTTTGATACATATTTCGTAAATCCATTTAGCTATTACTTTATGACTTTAGTACCAACATATTCAGCACAATTTAATTGTCAATCAACAATTATGGAAATGTTACTTGCTAAAGAAAATAAGAGAATGTGCGAACACTTAAGTTATTCAGTTCCTATTGCTTTAACTGCAACACCAATTGCAAATATGTAAATTATTAAAATACCCAGTACTAAGTACTGGGTATTTTTTTATTATTCTTATTTAAGTTCAATAACTAGCTTTTTCCCTAATGCCATGGCCATAGAGTTTAAGTCATAAATAGTTGGGCTTACATCTCCTGTCTCTATATCTAACACTGTTGTATCCTCTAAATTGGCCCTTTTAGTTAATTCTTCTTGTGTTATATTTTGTTTATTCCTTTCCTCTATAAAAAGGTTTATTATTTCTTTTTCATATTGTAGTTTATCCCACTCTTTTTTAAAACCTTCATCCTTTAATTTTTCATTTAAATGCTCATCAAAATTCATAGTTTCCCTCCTTATCATTTCTGAAATGATCCTCGTTTAGCCGAGCGCCGTTTTTTATCACTCTTATTTACTTGTGCTTTGGCAGCTTTTAATTCACCTTCAACCTTTTTTAGTTCTTCTTTCAATTCACCAAACTCTTCTATTTCAGATTCGAGTTCGTCGTCCTCGTTATCATCAGCACCACTATCATCAATTTCAACATGTTTAAGAGGACCTAGTTTATTTTTTCTTTTTCTAGTCTCATAATCCGCTTTATATTTTTGTGCCTTACTAAATTCTCCTGGATCCATTTTTTCTTGCTTTTTTGTATAACCATTCGACAAAATTATAGTATTATCTCCTGCGAAAAAGTAAAATATCCTAAATATATCTGTCCCAAGTTTAACACGTAGCTCAAATATACCATCTCTAGCTGGGCTTGAATATGGATATCTCAAGTTGTTTCCTTGTTTATTTAACATTTTTAATCTATCCATTACTTTTGCTGCTTTTCTATCAGATAATGTGGCTATATAATCTGCCACAGGCATTTTCCCACTGGATGTATGATAATAAACAAGTTCAAACAACTTTTTCACCTCTACTTTTACTCTAACTTATTTTGCTGCTTCTTTATTTTCTACGCTTAATGATGCTGCTTTATTACCCCTTTTTAAGTCTTTATCAGTGCTAAACTCTTGCAAGATTTCATTTACATTTTTGCTAGCCATAGATGTTGTTGGATCTAAGTTATTTTCCCAAACTTTGCCGCCCCTTAAGCAATTTTTATTTATTTTACCATTCACATAAACAACAACTTCATGCGTAGGATTATTGTTCGATGGGACCTTACTTAAATCCATACTCTCATAGCATAAACTTATACTGCTATTCGCATAAGATATCATATCATAGCCATATTGCTGATGAATTACCTCGTTTTGCTTCCCGCCCACATAAAACTTAGTGCTTGTGCTTGCTGGAATTCTTACCTCTTCCATAAGAGTATTTAAGAAAGCCGTAACATCTATTTCTACTATTTTCCCTATCAGTGGACGTCCATTTAATTTATCTATATGATTTGATATAAACGAAACTTTACGTAATGGGCAAAATGAAAATACTTGCTGCCCTAAAGAAATATTATATAGTGTAGCTACTTGAAGACCACTTCCCAAAAATGCTCTATCACCAATCTTTAATGTTTTTTCAACTGAATCATAATTAAAGCTTTTTAAATTTTTTAATCCTAAACAAGCTTCAGTTCCAATCTCTTTTAATTCTACAGGAAAAATTATGTCTTCAACTTGTGCTGCCATTTTATATTGTTTTATAGAAAGTTCACCCGGTTTAATTTGTTCTACTTTTTTATTGTATATAACTGCCACTATAATTGCATTTTTATTGCCTATACCATTAATAGCATTTACGAATTTTATTTTATATTTAGCATTATTCATAGTATATATTAAAGCCATCCTAGCAGAAGTTTTTAATATAGCTTTTTCATATCTCGTAGGCAATTTATACTTAACTAGTACGTCAATCACCCTTTTACGATATACGTCTAAATCACTTAATTCTGGTTCTTTTGGGCGTGCACTCTTTCCTCCCACGCCACTTCTTATAAATCTACCTAAGAAATTCGTATCTTTTTTAACTTCTTTTTTTTCTTCTTTTTTATGTTCTTTTTCGTGCTTGGCTTCTTCTTTCTTTTCTAGTGCAGCATCTTCACCTAAATCTAAATTTTCGCCAAGTAAAATGTTCCACATTCTTCCTTGATGCAACACAGCATTTACATTCTTCATATCTACTTTGCCACTACCATATGCGCCTCTTTTTATTTCTGTTATTAGCATCTGCCTTTTCATATCTTGCTTTAAGTCAGATATTTTTAAGTTTTCTAGCATATCTATTAATTCAGCAACTTGGTCGTCTGTTGTAAATTCTGGTATATCTACCTTCTTTAGTGTGCCCTTTTGCTTTATTTGTGAGGCAGTATATAACATTCTTATTCGCATAATTTGTCTAGAGACATCAATTAACTGCTCTTTATTAAACTGTTCTTCTAGCATATTATAATAATCCTGCACGATTTTTAAAAGTTCATCATCTACAGAATCAATATCATATTCCATCGTATTAAGTCTAGTCTTAAATTCCTCAATTTCATTTGGCAATGCATCATTTATTGTATCTGCCATATATAACACCTCATTACGTTTATCGGCAGATTATTAATAGAAATTAATAAGATAAATTATTGTTTATAGGGATGATGTAAATGTGTGTTGGTAAATTATCAAACTGTAGGGGCGAGTCTCCTGGCTCGCCCGTGTACAATGTTTGCGGGCGGGGGTGGAACCCCGCCCCTACAGAAATTTTAATATTTCATATTAAAATTTCTCCCCTACAAACAATAATTTATCTCTTCACAAAAAAATAACGCTAACTAATAGTTAGCGTTATTTTTATTTTAATTACTTAATTTCTACTGTTGCTCCAGCTTCTTCAAGTTTTGCTTTCATGCTGTCAGCTTCTTCTTTAGATACTCCAGCTTTTAATTCCTTTGGAGCTCCATCTACTAATTCTTTAGCTTCTTTTAAGCCAAGACCTGTGATTTCTCTTACTGCCTTGATAGCGTTAATCTTGTTTGCGCCACCATCTTTTAAGATTACTGTAAATTCAGTTTGTTCTGCGCCACCAGCTGGTGCTGCTCCACCTGCTACTGCTGCGCCTGTAGCTGCTACAGGAGCTGCTGCTGTTACTCCAAATTCTTCTTCTAATGCCTTAACTAAATCTGATAATTCTAATACTGTTAAACCTTTAACATCTTCCATTAACTTTGTAACTTTTTCACTTGCCATTTTATATTACCTCCATTTATAAATTTTGATTTGTTTTTATTTTTACTAAGCATTTGCCTCTGCTTCTTTTTTATCAGCAATTGCTTTTAATGTATAAGCCAAAGATGCGATTGGTGAATTGAAACCACCAAGTATTTGTGCAATAAGTACTTCTTTTGAAGGAATCTTTGCAAGTTTCTTTACTCCTTCAGCATCATAAATACTTCCTTCGGCCCAAGCTGCTTTTAATTTTAATGCTTCAACTTCTTCAGCAACTTTTGAAACTATTCTTGCTGGTGCTGTACAATCATCGTGACTTATAACTATCGCTGTAGGTCCTTCTAAATATTCTGCTAAACCTTCATAGTCTGTTCCTTTGATTGCAAGTTTTGCTAGACTGTTTTTAGCTACTTTATAATAAACGTTTTCTTTTCTTAAATCGTTTCTTAAACCTGTAACTTCATCTACTGTTATTCCTCTATATTCAAGAATAACAACTCCCTTTGCACCATCAAATTTTTCAGAAAGATTTTTTACTTCTCCTTCTTTTCTCTCTAATGCTTTTTTACCAGGCATTTTTTTATTTCCTCCTTTCGTAGTATAGGAAAATCTCACCGTAACAACAAAAAACTCTTATTACCTTGGGCAATAAGAGTCAAGCTCTATGTTATTGCCTCGGTAGGATATAGTTTTAAGATTTCTCTCCTACTTTCTTAGGTAAAATTTTCAAATTTATTAGTGTAACTATTCTCCAACTTTTGAAGTACTGATTCTAATACCAGGTCCCATTGTTGAAGAAATACTTATACTCTTTAAGTATTGTCCTTTTGCAGCTGATGGTTTTGCTTTTATTACTGCATTAATTAATGTTTTGAAGTTATCATTTAACTTCTCTGCACCAAATGATGCTTTTCCGATAGGACAGTGAATAATATTTGTTTTATCAAGTCTATATTCAATCTTACCAGATTTAATATCAGCAACTGCTTTAGCTACATCAATAGTAACTGTACCTGATTTTGGGTTTGGCATAAGTCCTTTAGGGCCTAAAACTTTACCAAGACGTCCTACAACACCCATCATATCTGGAGTTGCTACTACTACGTCAAAATCGAACCAGTTTTCACCTTGAATTTTTGTAACTAATTCTTCGCCACCTACATAATCTGCACCAGCAGATTCTGCTTCTTTTACTTTATCACCCTTTGCGAAAACAAGTACTCTTAATGTTTTACCTGTTCCGTGTGGTAATACTACAACGCCTCTTACCTGTTGGTCAGCGTGTCTTGAATCAACGCCAAGTCTAATATGTGCTTCGATGCTTTCATCAAACTTAGCTTTTGCTGTTTCTACAACAATTTTGAATGCTTCATCTGTATCGTACATTTTGTTTGCATCGATAAGTTTAGCACCCGCATCGTATCTCTTTCCTCTTTTCATAATAAATACCTCCTTTGGTTCAAACGGCTTTTAGCCTCCCAATAAATTTACTCAACAACTATTCCCATGCTTCTTGCTGTGCCTTTAACCATGCTCATAGCTGCTTTAATTGATGCTGCATTTAAGTCTTGCATCTTCATTTCCGCAATCTTTCTAACTGTTTCTTCAGAAATCTTAGCTACTTTATCTCTATTTGGTTTTGCTGATGCTGTAGCAATTCCTGCTTCTTTCTTTAACAAAACAGCAGTTGGCGGTGTTTTTGTAATGAATGTAAATGATTTATCTGCATAAATTGTTATAACTGCTGGAATGATCATACCAGGTTGACTTGCAGTTTTTTCATTAAATTCTTTACAAAATTGCATAATATTGATACCGTAAGGTCCAAGTGCTGGTCCAATTGGTGGTGCTGGATTTGCTTTTCCTGCTTCACATTGTACTTTTACGCTACCAACAACCTTCTTAGGTGCTGCCATTATTCTCACTCCTTTCATTAACTAGATTTTTTGTATTTGTGTAAATTCAAGCTCTGCAGGTGTTTCCCTGCCAAACATTGATACTAATACTCTTACTTTACGTTTTTCCATATTTATTTCTTCGATAATTCCTATAAAGTCTTGTAATGGGCCATTTGTAACTTTTACATTATCACCTACTGCAAAATCAATTACTATGTCAAGTTCCTCAATACCCATATTTATTATTTCTTGGTCACTAAGTGGAATTGGTTTGTTACCGCTTCCTACAAAACCTGTAACACCACGGATATTTCTTACAATATACCATGTGTCATCAGTCATATACATTTTTACTAGAACGTATCCTGGAAAAACCTTTTTGAGAGATGTCTTTCTTTTACCATCTTTAATCTCAATTTGCTCTTCCATAGGAACTATAATTTCTAATATTTTGTCATGTAAATTTCTGTTATCTACCATTTTGTCTAGATTTGCTTTTACTTTGTTTTCATAACCTGAATATGTGTGTACTACATACCATTTAGCATCTTGTTCATAATCTTCGTGAGCCAACAATTTCACCTCCTAAATTAGTTTTATTATTGTACCCCTTAAGATTCTGATGTTTCTTGTGCTTGTGTAGTTTCTGTTGTTGTACCTTCGGTAGTATCAGTAGCTTCAGTACCTTCTGATTCTACATTTACTAAATCACTTAAATCAATGTCCTGCGTATATTCATCTGGAGTATCTGTATCTGTAACACCGATATCTGATTTAATAATCTTACCAATTGCCCAACCACTTGCAAAATCAAAAGCAAATATTATAATACCTACAATAGCTACCATAACAATAACTGTAGCAGTACCATTAATAACTTCTTGACGTGTTGGCCAAATTACTTTTTTTAGCTCTGTTTTTGTTTCTTTTATAAAACTTTTATTATTATCCATGCTTTCACATCCTTTGGTTTATTTTAAAATAAGCCTACTTTGTCTCTTTATGATCAGTATGTTTTTTGCAGAATTTGCAATACTTTTTCATTTCAATTCTATCAGGGTTATTTTTCTTATTTTTCATAGAATCGTAATTTCTTTGTTTACATTCACTGCATTCTAATGTTATTTTTTCGCGCATTTTTATACACCTCCTGATTATTTCCGAAAGATATAAATATTTTTAGATACCAAAAAAAAATATCCTAGACGGAAATCAATAATAAATTTAACATAATAAGGCAAATAAGTCAATAGTTTTAACAAAAGTTTTTTTCTTTATTCATCGATTTTTTTCAATTTTCAAACTAACTATTTTTGAATACCACTACTTCCAAAACCGCCACCGCGGTTTCCCTCAATTTTTGTAATGTCGTCTACCTCCACAAATTTAATCATAGGGACCCTTTGCAAAACCATTTGTGCTATTCTATCCCCTTTATTAATTTTATAAACACCTTTTTTATTACCTTTTTCACCAATACTAAATGGGCCCTCATTTTTATAAGATTCTTCAGAGATATTGGTCATTATTATTCCTACTTCATCTCTATAACCAGCATCAATCGTACCTGGAGTATTTGGGACTCTTAAAGGATTTTTAGCAGATATTCCACTTCTTGGCCTTATTTGAATTTCAAACCCTGCTGGTATAGCAACTTTTAAGCCGGTTGGCACTATTACTGTTTCGCCAGGATTTATTATCATATCCTCCGCTGCTCTTACATCCATTCCCGCATCATTTATATTTGCATATGCTGGTATTTCTACACCTTCTCGACATTTTTCAATATAAACCTCTATTTGTTCCATATAAAAACCTCCTTTACGAAATTAATGCTATTATTTGAGCAATAATGGCCATTATGCCGCCTTGAACTAGAAAATTGATAAAGTACATTGGTATGGATTCATAAACCTTTATTTCGACTTTATCGGTGAATTTCGCTGCCGTGTCTTGCCCTATTTTCTGTGTTAAATAATCTTTTGCAAACTGTACCGACCGATAACACGCATCTGATTCTATTACCATTTTTACAAATGTCGTTATAAACCATATAAATATCTGTATTACAAGAAGCATAAGTTTTAGCTCTTTACTATCTATATAAAAGAAATATATACACACGAACAGAAAATATAATATCTGCAAGTTAGAAAATACCTTGTTCATTACTAAATACTTCTTGTTTTGCGTTGTATGGACACATTCATGTGCAATATTTATTATGCGAGTGTATTCGCTTTTCTCAAAGCCGCCTACCACAATCTTATCTTTTGAATGGTCATAATAGCTAATTTTAGCATTCTTTTCTTTGTTATTTTCAACTTTAGTATGGTTATTACCATGCATTTTAAGTATATCAGTTGCTATTTCTACATTTTCTCCAAGCGTTTCAATATCTTTTGATAACTCACTATCGTATTTTAACTCTTTATAATTGATTTTCTTAAAATACACTATGCTAAGTAACACTAATAAACTTAGTGTAGATACAAAAATATATATCATATTCCCTCCTATTTTTTCTTTAGTTTTGTTTTATTGCCAAATTCATCAACTATATAAGTGTTATCAAGCTGAACTTTTAAACTATTTTTATACTCTTCGATATATTCTTTACGAAGACGTGCCTGTTCTTCTTTCTCTTCACTAGTTAATGTTCCTTCTTTCTGCTTTTTGGCAAGTAAGTTTATTCTTTCTATTTTTTCTTTTTCCATAACATACTCCTTTTAATATACCGGTCCCATACCTGCCTCATTATATTACATTATTCGTTTTTTAGCAATATAAAAGCACTTGTTTTAACAAGTGCTTTTTATCTATTATTTTTCAACCAATATTGGTTTTATAGGTTTTGGTACTGGAATTGGATTTTCTATTGGTTTTACTATTTTACTTCTAATAATTTTTTTAGCTTTCAAATCTTGATCCAACTTGATTGTTATTTTTGAATTTGTTTCTAGCTTCTTATTAAAGTTTAATGTTGTTGCCATTGCTGGCGCCATAGTAAACATTCCTATAATTACCACCATTAATAAAGATATTATTTTTTTCATATTACTTCCTCCTTTTTAGCGTCCTTAATAGTTATTTAACTAATTATATCTAACATTAATATTATACCACGTTTTCTTGAGTTATGTCAACTAAAGTGCATAAAAAATAAGGTACCCGTATAGTAAACGATAATTAATTGTTTTGCTTCGCAAAATTTGGTCGCTGTAGGCAGCGACCACTACAATAAAATAGCATTTTTCAAACTGTAGTGGCCGATGCCCACATCGGCCATATATTAATTAATCATCACTTACTAAAGAGTACCTTATTATATTATTGCGCTTGTGTAAGATTTCTTAATACTGTTAAACTATCGCTTGGCGTTACTACTGTACTACCATTGTTATATGTTTGATAATAACTATCAATTAATGTAGTGTTATCTCCTGTACTCATTACCTCTAACGATGGTTTTGTTGGGTCTGTTGGAACCGGAATCGGTTCTTCAATAGTAGCACTTCCTAAATCAGTTAACTCTTTCTTTGCAGTATACTTTGCAACCAAAGTGGTTTCGTTACCGCATACATCAGTAGCTTTTATTGTTAATGTGTAACTACCTATTGTATTACCAATTTTAACTGTTACTGTCTTACCTGTTAGGTTAGCTCCAATGTTTACATTTACTAGATTACTTCCTGACATTTGATAAGAAAGTGCTTTTAAATGTCCTGTATCTTTAGCTATTATTTTAATACTTGCGCCAGTTTCTACTATACTACCGCTTTCAGGAGATACGGTTATTGATGGTGGTGTTTTGTCATTAGTTTTGGCTTTAATTGTAAATGTCTTCGTAACGGATGTCTCCTCGCCATTTACATTTTTAGCCGTTATCTTTAATGTTGCTTTTCCTTCATCTCTTGGTGCATACGTTGACTGTGTGAAACTTGCTGTGTTCTTTCCATCTATTGTTTTTACAGTTCCATTATTCCACGAATAACTTAACGATGCTACGTTTACTTTATTATATGCACTTACATTTATTTTTACATTTGCTTCTGGATCGATTGTACCTCCATCTGGTGTTACTGTTACTGTTGGAGGATTAACTGCTACAATTTCTTCCCATACTGCATATAATGTCATGTCTGAACTTATAGAAAGTTTTTCTCCATCCACATATCTTACTGTTCCATTATTTGCATTTGTTTTAGTAGTTGCCCAACCTACAAAACTATATCCTGAACGTGTAAATTGGTTATTACTTAACACTTGTGCTACACCTGATCTAAAGGTTTGATTTGACATTGTGCCTGTTCCACCATTTGAATTAAATGTTATTGTGTAAGTTGCTATTTCTTGCTTACCATAACCGCATTTTGTGCAAATTTCATTTTGTATAAAATGTCCCTCTTTTAAGGTAAATTTATCTAATTTACCACATTCACACTTGAAATCTAATTGATGCTCATTTGCATCAACGGGCTTAACGTTGATTATAACGTATTTACATGTGTGTGGTAATTTTACGCTTGTGTTTGTTAAAGCTAATTTTAGTAAATAATAATCTGTAAGATCAATATAACCATTATTATCTACATCACCATATTTCATTTGAATATCTGTAAATCCAATTTCGTTATTTAAGAAACTTTCTAACCATGTTAAATCAGACGAATTTACCACTCCATCCATATTAACATCGCCATAAATTTTCTTAACCTCACCACAGGCACATTTACCTGAAGAATATTTATGTGCTTCTGTTTCTTGATAGTTTATTTCACCACAATTACATGTATACACTATTATATGATTTTCATCACTATATCTTATTAATCCCTTATAATAACCAGATTTTGTACTACCTATACATAAGTGTGGTAAAATTGTGTTTTTACCACTTCTTAAAGAATATTTAAGAGTTACAAGATCCATTACATCTGTTTTACCATCACTAAATACATCAGCAGCTTTAGCATTCGCTAATGCAACTTTATTATTAATATAGTTACTAAATGCAATAATATCATCTTCATCTACTTTACCATTGCCATCTACATCACCATATAATACTGTTTGTTCTGTCGTATTTTTCTTAAATGATACGCTTATTTGATGATTCTTCATAACACCTTCAAAACGATATCCACCTTGGCTTTTATCACTATTAGGTGCTACAGGTGATACTTCCTTGCTATCTACTGTAAGTTTATCTAGTGTATAGCCATCATTTGCTTTATATGAAAATGTTTGTATTGCACCAGGAGCAACTTTTATTTCTCCACTTGGAGTTATTGTACCATTTGCGCCTGCTTTTGCTGTAATTGTATACGTAGTTACTGTTCCTGATACTAAGTTATATGAACCTCCAATTTTTTGAGAAATTTGACCACAATTTACATATCCATAAAGTTCTATCTCACCAAGCCATGTATCTTTTGTTTCAATAGAAGTTTCTGCTGTATTTGTCCCTGGCTTAACTTCTTTTGTAACTAATACCCCATTATCAGATCTTAATTCTAAATAAATCTTTTCAATAGGTGCAGTTCCCATATTAGATGCACTAACCTTTATTGAACTTCCTGGGACTAAATTACCATTTGATGGATTTATATCTATTATTAAGTTATCAGACTTTTTAAATCCAACAATTATTTGGTGTTTTTCTAGAACATTTTTAAATGTATATGTTCCTTGTCTTTCTCCACTATAGTTTGCTACTTCATTCCCATCTACTATAATTTTATCTATTACATATCCACTTTTTGCAGTAACTGAAAAAGTTTGATCTGTACCTCTTTTAACTTTTACATCTCCGCTTGGTTCTATTGTACCATTTGAATCAGCCCTTGCTGTAATTACATATGAATCCGGTACCTTTTGGAACACAGCACACGCTGATACTGTATTAGCAGGCATATTAAATACTAATTCACTACTATTTACACTATATATTTCTATGCCTTTTATATCTTTAAAACTTACAAATTCGTAACCTTTGCTAGGTACTGCATTAATTGTAACTGTGCTACCCGCTTCATAGTTACCATTACCTTTTACTTCACCACTACCTGATTTTGTTACATTTACTTTATATGTAGGGATTTTAATAAACTTAGCTTTTAATGTTACCTTTACTTGTGGCATATTAAATGAAATTTGAGGATTATTTACTTCACTTACTGTAATACCTTTTACTGACGTCCATGAATCAAAAGTATATCCTGTATCAGGAGTTGCTTTAACTACTACTGCTGTACCTGGTGTAAATTTACCACTGCCTTCAACAGTTCCTCCTTTTGTACCCGATGCTTTTACTTCAAACAATACATTTGACATATCTTTTTCGAAGTTGGCTTTCATTTTTACTTCATTTTTAGGCATCTTAAATGTAACTTGGCTACTTGTTACATCTATATTTACTCCAGTAACATCTGTCCAACCTGCAAATCTATAGCCACTATCTGCCATAGCCGTTACAAGTACTTGTGCATTTTCTTCATATTTACCAGCACCAGTTACTTTGCCTTTACCAGCTTTATTCACTTTTAAGCTATAAGTTGCTACTTTCACAAATTTTGCCTTTAATGCTACTTTACTAGCAGGCATTGTGAATGTAACTTTATTACTCGTAGTATTAATGGTCACACCACTAACGTTAGTCCATTCACTAAAAGCATATCCACTTTTAGGAGTAGCTTCTACTGTTACTCTTGCTCCTTCCTCATATGTTCCTGCTCCTGTTACTGTCCCACTACCAGTTTTAGTTACCGCCACTTTAAAGCCTGTAGCAGCAAAACTTAGCATCATTAATGACATAATAACAGTAATTGCCATTAATACAGCAATAATCTTTTTCATAAGTTTATCCTCCCTTTATTTCCCAAAAAAACATACTCCTATTCATTTATATTATCGCCTAAACAAATTATTTATGCAATGCGAATTAAAATGTTGTTTTATATAGAATATACCATTATTTTTTCAATATTTTTACTGATTTATACACAAAAAAAGTAGACAAATTTGTCTACTTTTTTGTATGAATAATTATAAGTGCTGAAGTATATTCTCTATCTTGCTGTAACCTCATAGATAACTTTATCTGTAGTTACTCCACAAACACATGCACCATCTACAAAAGTATGAGTATGTGGCAATTCAGTTATTTTTCCTTCTGCATATGCTCTTATTATTATTGAATCTTCCTTTGTAACTTTTCCGTCACTATCTACGTCGCTATTTGCTGCAACATAATCCATGCTGAAACCTGATAATACATTATAGAGTACAAGATTTGCATCATCTACTGTTACTATTCCATCACCATCAGCATCGCCTAGTATCTTAACGAATTTTAAGTATGGTAATGTTTCATAGTCACTCCATTTTGCTAAATGTCTAGATAATATTACATAATCTAAGTGATTTATCATACCATCTACATTTACATCAGCATTTACTGGATTAACTTGTTCTATATAACCTTCCCAGTCTTCTAAGGCTCTTATTAATATTACTCTATCTATTGCTGTTACTGTACCATCACTATTTACATCACCATATACAATTGGCTCTTCTATCATATATGTTATATTTTTTAATATCTTCTTGTTACCAGCTACATCTTTAGCTGTTACTGCTAATTTATGTACTCCTGGTTCTTTTGATATATTAGTTGTCACTACAACCTTTGTTTTCCCTGTTACACTTGATACATTAACAATAGTACCTTCGTCCCATTGATATGTAATTTCATCAAGTTTACCAGCATCTGTTACTGTCATTGTTATTTTGCTTCCTGGTTCTACTATACTACCATGTTCTGGATTTAAGACTATTTCTGGTACTTCTCTATCAGAATTTATTGTATATTTTACTGTTAATGTCCTTGAGTTTCCAGAAGTATCTTTTGCAATTATTTTTAGTGTATAGTTTCCATCAGCTGTTGGAGAGTCAAAACTTTTAGCAACTTCAGTTTTACCCTTTACATCACTAAATGATACTGTTTTTTCATTGTTCCACTGATATGTTAATGATGCTAAGCCAACATTATCAGTTGCTTTAATTGATATTGCAACACCTGGTTTAATATTTGATAAAACTGGTGATATTACAGTTATTTCAGGTGACTCTGAATCAAGCTTACTCGTATCTAACACTTCAATATCTACTGTAAATATTCTACTATTTCCAGCCACATCTGTTGCTACTACTTTAAGTACATGATTTCCATCAGTAGTAGGGGCAGCAAATGTTGTAGTTATAGTTTCTTTATTAGCTACGCCAGGAACAGATTTAGCAGTACCGTTATCCCATTGATATGTTAATGTATTAAGCATTTTATTATCAGTTGCCTTTATAGTAACATTTGTGCTTGGCTCTACTGGACCTTTTTTAGGGCTTACTAATACAATTTCTGGTGCTTCTCCATCAATCTTATCTGCATCTAACACTTCATATTCAGTAGTTACTGTCTTAGCATTTCCTGCAATATCTTTTACTATTAATTTTAATGCATGTTTTCCATTAGCAGTAGGAGCATTAAATGTTGCAGTTACAGTTTCTTTGTTGCTTACATTTGCTATAGCTACTGCTTTTTCATTATCCCATTGATATGTTAGTGTACTAATTCCAATATTATCAGTTGCTTTTACAGTAATTACTGTATTTGGCACTATTGGATTTGTTGTTGGGCTTACTATTTCTATTTCTGGTGGAACTTGATCTTGTTTATCCTTACCTAGTACATTATATTCAGCTGTTACAGATCTATCATTTCCGCCTAAGTCTGTTGCTAATAGTTTCAGTACATAATTTCCCTCAACTGATGGGGCAGGGAATTTTACAAGTGATGTTAATTTACCATTTACTGCCATAATAGTTTCAGTTTGACCATTACCCCATTGATATGTGAATGTATTAAGTCCCTTGTCATCAGACACATTTACTTCAAATATCGTACCTGGTTCTATTGGATTTGATCTTGGGCTTATTATTTCAACATCTGGTGCTATTGAATCTGTATTTGAGAAAAATTTCTCTCTTAATGTCTTACTTTCACCAAATACTGTTTCACCTGTAATCAATTCAACAACATCCCAAGTAGGTATATCTAATGTTCTAAACATTAATATTACGAAATTATCCCATGTTAATTTATCTGTTCCATGGTCAAATAAACTAGCTGTTAATTGTAGCTTTGCAGCCTCTTGTGCATAATTTCCTGGCCATGTGCCTTGTTTTTCAACATATTGGCCTCTACCTGTTATCCTTATTAAATAAGTTATTGCTTCATTGAATGTAACTTTAGTGGTTGGCTTAAATGTACCATCTTCATAAGCACTCATTATGCCATTTTCCACTGCTAATTCTATCCAACCAGCATTCTTGTTACTCTTAATATCTGACATTGTTATGTAATTTTTAGCAACATTCGCTTCTTCCTCAGTAATTCCATACATTTTGCAGATATATTTTGCAAATTCTGCTCTCGTTATAGTAGCTGTTACCTTCTTTGATTCAGATGTACTTACTATACCTAAATCTATCAAATCTTTTAATGAAAACTCATAGTACTCATTCAAGTCATCACTTAATACATCATAACCAAATTCCTTCATTGCCACATTACCATAAATATCTGTAGCAGTAATGGTTACACCCAAATGTCCTGTTTTATTCAATACAACATTTACTTGAGCTTTCTTTCTACTATCTGTATAAGTTGATTTTACTGGGTTCTCATTATTTACTTGATATGTTAATTCTTTTAATCCACTATCATCTGTTACAGTAAATGCTATAACAGTATTCATTTCTACATCAGAATTATGTTGCATATTTGTAGTAATTACTGGAGCAACCTTCTCTGTTGGAGGTGGTGTTGTACCATTATCTACTATATACTCAGTTACTAATGTTCTACTATTTCCAGCTAAATCTTCTGCTACTACTTTTAATGCATGAATTCCAGTACTACTTGGAGCAGACACAGTGTCTACGATTTCAGTCATTCCTTTTGCATAAGCAAATGTTGAAGAAGGATATGCCTCATCATCCCAATAACATTTAACTGTTTCAAGTCCTATGTTGTCAGTTACTTTTACTTCTATATCTGCTCTTGGTTTTATAGGATTTGTCTGACTTACAGTAATTTCTGGTGGTTCTTGTTCTAATTTGCTTTCATCTACTACTTCATAAGTTACTGTTAACGTTCGACTATTACCCGCCAAATCTGTTGCTACTATTTTTAATGTATGAGTTCCTTCAGTACTTGGACCATCCAATGTATATGGTGCTAATCCCTTCAAGCCCTTTACATCAGGTATTGATTTAACCGTACCATTATTCCATTGATATGTAACCGTATCAAGACCTTGATCTTCATCTACATTCAAATGAATTTTTTCTTTTAGTTTTATTGGGCTTGTTGCTGGAATTACATTTATTTCTGGTGGTGTTATATCATCATTATCTGGTTCTGCTGCACTTCCGCCATTACCTACTTCATATGTAATCGTACGTTCAGTTTTATTACCTTTTTTATCTGTAGCAGTTACGCTAACTTTATATGTCCCTTCAAGCTTTAATACAAGTTGATTATCCGAAACTTCTTTTGAATATATTACACCACTTGTTCTGCCTTTATCCACTGTTCCTGTACCCATTGCAGGTTGTCTATTCCAATGCTCTTCTGATGCAACCGTTCCAAAGCCATAGCCTAACCCTTCTGGTGGTGTTACAGAAATCATTATTGAGCCCATTGCTGTCTCATCTGTAGCTTTTACAGTTACTTTTGTGCCAACTGGAACTTTACCACCATCTGGAGACGCAGTAATTACTGGGCCTTTATTATCTAGCACATTAAATTTACCAGTAAGTGTTGTCTGATTCATTGACATATCTACTACTGTTACAGTTAACTTATGCTCCCCATCTTCAAAAGGTGCCGCAATTAATGCTGTAGTTTTAGCTACATTAGAAAGGTTCTTTACAGTTTCTATATAGCCATCATCATCCCAGTTGTAAGTTACTTCTTTTATATTATTTGCATCACTTACATTTACTTCTATATTTGATAATGGGAATATTGTACTACCTGTTTTGGTTACTAATTTTGCAGTTGGCTTTGTGTTATCATTTTTATCTACAGCAACCAAATATTTATATGTTTTACTTGTATTCTTTCCATTAATATCTGTTACACTTATTACAAGGGTTCTTTCAGCTGAATAGTTAGAAGTCTCTGCAAAACCTGTTATTTTCTTAGGTGTGCCTTCTGCTTCTTGCTCTGCTGCAATGAAACTACCAGCTAACCATACTGCCTTATAACTCTTTATTCCAACATCTGAAGTTATTGTATAATTAATTTTTTCATTATAACCAACTTTTGAACCATCTTTTGGTTCAACCAAAATCACTGGTTCATTTGACTTAACTTTTTCATTAATTATATAAGTTTCTGTCTTTGTCCCAGTTGCTGCCTTTACAGTTACTTCTAAAGTATATTCAGCATCTTGTGAAGGTATATTTATTGTAGCTGTTTCTTTTTGAACACCTGGAAATCTACCAGGAATTTGTCCAGCCGCACCTGACATTCCACCAAATAAACTCCAACTTATACCACTTAAGTATTTACTATCAGTTACTGTCATTGTTAGTGTTTGACCTGGTTTTACTGTTTTTATATCTGGACTAAATGTTATTGTTATTCCAGCACCTGCCGCACTCACTTCACCACAAACACATACATTATCAATGAATTCGTGTTCTACATGTGGTAATGTTGTTCTACCTTCTATATATGCATTAATAAGATTTGAATCAAGTCTTGATAAATTTCCATCAAGGTCTACATCTGCATTTGCAAATTTAACTATACTATAGTTATTAGAATCTATTGCACCTATTATTAAACTTGCATCATATGTTGTAATTTCACCATCACCATTTGAATCACCATATAAGATTTCTCCATCTGGCTGTGCAGCCCATGGTGTTTCGCCTTCTTCACTAATTAATTCTTGATATTTAGTTTCTGTTACAAAAATACCTTTTACTGTTACATTTTTACCAGGTAATACAAGTGTTAATACACTATCTTTTTGATTCATTAAACCTAATTCTGGTACTTCCCAATGATAGAACACATATCCATTATTTGGTGTAGCAGTAAATATTAATGTATCGCCTTCCTGAAATTTCTTGTTCCCTTCTACAACTATACTACCTTTCCCTTCTCTTTGAAGAGTTAATTTATATGTAGGAACTTTTTCGAAAGTTGCCTTTACTTTAGCATTACTCATAGGCATTATAACTGTTGCTTCTGCTGAATTTGGATTATCAATTACCATTCCTTCTGTTGACCATCCAGTAAATTTGTATCCAGTTTTTGGTGTTGCTGTTATTTGAACAACACTATTTGGATAATATTTACCAGTACCTGTAACTGTTCCACTTCCAACTTTACCAACTGTTAATTTATATAACACTTTTGTTGGATCTTTTATGAAGTTAGCTTTCATGCTTACTGCTGTGGCTGGCATTGAAAAAGATATTTCATCTAGTGTAGGAACTTCTATACCTTTTACATTTGTCCATCCGTTAAAAACATATCCGTCATTTGGGATTGCTTTTACAGTAACAAAATCTCCTTCTTGATACTTACCTGCTCCACTTACTGTTCCACCTGATGTTTTTGAAACTGAAACTTTGTAAGTAGCAATTTTAGTAAATTTTGCTTTCAGACTTACCTTCTCTCCTGGCATTCTGAATGAAACTTGTGAACTAGTTGTATCTATGCTTACGCCAGATACATTAATCCATCCTGTAAAAATATATCCGTCCTTGGGAGTTGCTGTTACAACAACTTGAGCTCCTTCCTGGTATGTACCTGCACCTGTTACTGTTCCGCTTCCTGTTTTCCCTACGGAAACCTTAAAGCCAGTAGCCGCTGTTGCTGGTACCATAAGTTGCAAAATCATTGTCATTGCAACCACTAATGAAATTATTCTTTTCATTATACTGCCTCCTTTGTTTTTTCTACGTCTACTATATCGTAACAAATTATATTTTTTATGCAAATTAATAAAATGTTGAAAATACTATTAAAATGCTATTCTCGTTCAATATGTGAACTAAAAAGTTAAAATTTTTATTAAAAAATTTTTATAAAAAAGCAGCAATTTCTAATGAAATTGCTGCTTTGGCGTGCCTGAGACGATTCGAACGTCCGGCCAACGGCTTAGAAGGCCGTTGCTCTATCCTGCTGAGCTACAGGCACATAACTCTTGCCTAAATATAATACAACAGATTTAAGCAAAAATCAAGTACTTTTTAGTTTATTTGAGAAATTGTTGCTTAGTTGAGTAATTTCGGCGAAAGAAGGGACGGGGGTAAATGACACAAACAGGTTCAGTTAGCCCCGTCCCACCTCCCGCATTTCCGCCTTTGGCGGATAATGCGAGTGGCGAACACACCTCGGAAATCACTCGCCATAAGTTCGAATAGCAAAATCAAAGATTTTGATTCTCACTTATGTTCGCCGCTACAAGTTTGCGAATAACTCTAACTTTAAATTCTCTCATGTAAACAATAATTTATCTTTCCTCCTATTATTTAGCCACCTATCCCTTTATATAAATTATATACATTCTTATAACCAAGTTCTACAAGGCGTTCCCCTGCGGCTAAACTCCTTACACCCTTTGCACAATATACAACTATTTTGTTTTCCTTATTTGGTACAATTCTTAAAATTTCATCAACGTTTGATATATTTAGGTTAATTGCACCTTTTAACCTATTTTCACGAAATTCTTCTTTGTCCCTAAAATCAAATACATATAAGTTTCCTTCCTTTATTAATTCTTTTAACTTTTTTATATCTATATTTGTTAACATTTTATACACCTTTTTTCTTCATATATTATTATATGAAAAAAACAAGCTACCGATACACTCGGTAGCTTTATTTACATCATATCTACTACATCATTCATCACTTTTGTAGCTTTTTTTATCGCATGTTTACTTGGCTTTAACACACTGTCTTTCATCCATTTGCTATTTGTCTTACTTATCATGCCAACTGTTGTGCCAACTATGCTTCCAATAACCATGCCACGCGTAAAATTATTCATTTGCCTCACCTCATGTATTTATTTTTTCAAAACACACAAAATAAATACATAGAAAATTAATCTGTAAGACTTCCAAATAATTCATCAAATTTCGCTTCAAGTTGCTTTTGAATATCTAAGTCTTCTAAATCATCCTTTTCAAGACCGTTTTCAACATTTACCGAACCAACTGTTCCTTTGCCTATTTCATAAGGATTAATTATCCTAAATTCTTTTCTATGATTTAAGCTTGGGTCATTATGGCTCATTTTATACATTTGACGCTCTTTGTCTTTTGGATGCATACTTACATCGTATTTTTTAGCTTTTATAGGACGCATACCTTTAACCATTACGATACTCGTATCAAGTGGCAAACGTTTTAACTCATCAATTGTCATAAGTACTCTTCCCATTGACTGATCAGATATGCTCTGTGACATTTGTCCTGAACTGGTTCCAAATATACCGCCTAACTGGCCACTTACTGAATTTTGTTTCTTGGTTATTGTTGCCTCTCCTAAGCTTTTTGATATATACTCACAAGTTTTTACTGCTTGGCTACCCAAAAATAGATGCGTATCGCAGTTTGCCATGATGTTTTCGTAAATATCTTTATACATATCCATTAATTGGTCAATACTCTGTAAAACTATGCTAATGTTTATATTTCTACTTCTACTTGTACTTAATTTTTGGTTAAAATCAGGAATTTGTCCTGTATTTGCGAACTCATCTAGGAGGAAGAATACTGGTATATCAAGCCGTCCTCCATTTTGGTCTGCCATGAAATATAATCTTTGAAGCACCTGCCCAAAAAACATGGTAGGCAAGAAGTTAAATGCACTATGGCTATCTGGGGTTATAACGAATGTTGCCATTTTCTTTTGCCCCATAGCATCTATATCTATTGAACTACTACCTGTTATAGCAGATATTTCCGGTGTATCAAAAACGTTTAGCCTTGTAGCAAGTCCTACTAAAACTCCGGCCCTTGTCTTATCTACAGCTAATCTAAACGTTTCATAACTCTTTCTTGCCATACATTCGAAAGGAAGACGCATAAAGATGTCATCCATCCAGTCAAAATCCTGTCCTGCTCTTACCATAGCAAGGCAGCTTGCAAGCGATTGTTCTTCCTTTGGTGCTTCTTGTAATAAATAATATATACATGAGTTAAGTAAAGCACGCTCTGCTTGTGGCCAGAATGGGTCTTCGTTTGTTGAACCCTTACTTGTATTTTTTATTAATGCATCACTTACGATATCTACATCGAGAGTTCCACCAATATGATGTAGAGGGTTATATGAATCACTACAGCTTGGATTTACTAAGTTTATGCAACGAACTTCATAGCCATTTTCTTTTAAGAAACCTGCTGCAGTATCAAAGTTTTCACCTTTTGGGTCGGTTACGATATATGAGCCAAGCATTTGAAGCATATTAGGCATAATGTAACCTCTTGATTTCCTAGAACCAGCACCACCTATGATTAATACATTTTTATTTATAAATTTATTATCTACTGTTAAATAATTTTTTTGTGCAAGTATTATACCTGTATTTGGATTTAATATTTCGTATTGGTCACCATTTGCCCATCCGCTTGAACCATGTTCAATATTTTCATACTCGCCGGTAAAGAACCTAAGTTTTATTTCATAAGCACCAAAAATAATTAAACAAAAAATTGTAATTGGTGTTACACTACTTAAAAAACCGTGTTGAGCATCTGAGTTATTAATATATTTAGTAAACGTAAGAGGATTTAAGTTTTTAAAAAAATTAGGCGCAAAAAGAACAGCATCTACAGACGAAATGCTGCTATCTTTTTCTTTTTTATACTGTTCCCATTGTGCTTTGGTGGCACCATAAGCACCACCTAAGAACGTTAGGAGTAATAAAAAAACTATTCCATAAAATATATATCTTTGTTTTCTTTTTTTAAGAATATTTAATCCCATTAAATATCTCTCTCCTCTTTAGTAACCTAAAAAACTATCTTCCCCTAGCAGCTATTTGTGCTCTTGTCAACTCGTTATTATCTGGATTGCCACGCTTTACATCTCTACTATCTTCGATTGAAGTAGACTCTATTCCTCTTTCTTCTCTTCCTTGTGCATTTTCAATCATATCTAGTGCTTCTTCCATTGAAGTTGCTTTTGCTTCTATTTCCAAAGCTACCTCAGCTGACACTGGCGATTTTGATACAAATGCCCAACCAGGACCTATAATCTTTGAACCTCCTTGAGTATCAACTGTTATAACTGCAACATCTCCAATTGGCATCGGATGTTTTTCTGCAAATTCTTTAGATCTACTTCTAAAATCTTCTAATAGTTCTTTATATGCCTTAATATCTTGAATTTCTGGTAACCTATCTATTAATTCTTGTGTTAAAGTAGGCATATCACAAACATACATTACCCCTTGATCTTTATCCTTTACTTTTCCTTCTTCAATTGCAAATGCTCTTGCCCCAATAACAACCTCGTTCATTGTTTAACCTCCTAAATTTTCATATTTGCTATATCTTCCATCGACGGACTCATCTTTTGACTTCCACTAAATGGTGGATTACTAAATTTTATTGCTAATTCCATTGCTACATAATTTTTATAAGGCACTAATTTATATTTGCCATTAAATCTTTGTGTTACCTCATCTTTTGAAATTCTAGGAATTACTTGTTCTCCAGTTTCGGCATCAATTATAACTATTTGCCTCTTTGGATTATATTTGAATGTAAATTCTTTTTCTTCAGTTTCAATTTCTCCCATATTTGTATATTGGAGATGCACAGTTTCACTATCTGCAATAAACTGATTGTCATGTAACTTTCCGTGTCCTATAACACATCTGTTTTTAGCTAGTGATAAAACGATGATGTTTAATACATCTTCGTCTGTAGGAACACTAAATGTTTTTAGGACTTTCCCATTTTCCTCAAACTGTGTACACTCTAATTTATCTAACATGTATAGAGGTAGTGTATCCCATTTTTCTGGTGAAGTCTCATTTACTAAGAAAGCTACTACATTTACTCCTGCTGGTTGTGGTACTGTGAATTCTTGTCCTTCTAAAAAACTCATACCGTACTCCTCCTTGGTATACATAATTACAATTTTATTTTAACAGAAATTTCGATAAAATGCAAGATATATAAACAAATTTCCAAAAAATATATTCGGCAAAAATTAAATTAAACTTTAGTCTTATTTAATTTTCTCATTGTAGAATTTTTATCTTTTAATAGTTTATCAATCTTTTCCTTTTCAATATTTCGCTTTATTTTAAGGGTTGTAGTCTTTACTAATTCTTCATTTGTTACTACAAAATATCTTAAAATTTTATACTTTGGTAATGTATTATTTATTTCTTTTATTTTTTCATCAATAATTTTTATTGCCTCTTTTTCATCTACTTTTTCTTTCAAGACAATTTTTGCACATATATCTGTATTTCCATCAGGCGACTTTTGACCAAAAACAAATGAATCCTTTACTGTTTCTATTCGATTTAGCAACACCTCATATTCTTCTGGGAATGCCTTTTTACCGTTTTCAAAAACTATCATAGACTTTGCACGCCCAGTAATTTTAACAGCTCCTTCATCACTTATAATCGCAAGATCACCAGTCTTAAACCAACCATCGTCAGTAAAAGCTTCTTTCGTTGCTTCATCGTTTTCATAATAACCAAGCATTACTAAATCGCCTTTTACCAATAGTTCGCCCATACCGTTATTGTCTATGTTATCTAAGGCAACTTTAACACGTTCCATTGGGAAACCGACTGTATCGTATAAATTTTTAAATGGGTTATTTACACAAACAAGCGGTGCAGTTTCTGTTAGACCAAAGCCCTGTATAAATGTTATTCCTATATCTTCAAAAAATTTTGCGATATTTACATCTATTGGTGCAGCACCAGATATCATAAGGCGCAAATTTTTACCCACTTTATTTCTAATCACAGAAAATAGCGGTTTTCTTAAATCAATGTGTATTTTGCGTAAAGAATTTGAAAAATTAATTAAATTGTTAATTGTTTTTTCTTTACCAGATTTTTTTATACCATCTTGAATTTTGCTATACATTACTTCATATATTGCAGGAACCGCAATTAACGCAGTAACATCAAATTCTTGTATATTATCTGCTACATGTTTTAAGCCCTCACAATAAGATATTGGTACACCCATATATATCATAAACATAAGGCCAATTGTATTCTCTAAAGTATGATGTAATGGAAGTAAAGATAAATATATATCATTATCATAAACTTTTATTAAATTGGCTATAGTTCTAACATTACTTGTAATGTTTTTATGGCAAAGCATTACGCCTTTAGACAAGCTTGTTGTTCCAGATGTAAATAAAAGCATCGACATTTTATCTCTATCAATTGGTAGTGTCAAAAATTCGTTTTTGCCGCTTGTTAAACTTTTTTTACCTGCTTCTAATAAATTTTTTACACTAAAAAATTTACCTTTATTTTCTATATCATCCATACAAATATAGTATTTTACCGTTCCGTCATTCTTTTCTATCTCTTCCATAATTTCAAGATATGATTTACTAAAGAATATTGCCTTTGCGCCACTACGTTTTATCAAGTTTTCTATCTCTAGTTTTGGCAAATGCTTATCAAGAGGTACACCAATACCAAGACCATTGATAACTGCTAAATAGCATACTCCCCATTCATATCTATTTTCACCAATTACGGCAACTTTTTCATCTTTTAACCCTAAATCATATAAACTTTGCCCTAATGCTTCTACATCTGCCTTTAATTCTATATATGATTTTGTCTTTATTTCACCATTTTCTTTATATTTAAAAGCGGCTTTATTACCAAATTTAATAGCCGAATTATTCATCATTTCTCTTAAATCTTTGGGCTCTTCAAAATTGTATAATCCAATTCCCTCAAAAACTTTACGCCCATTTTCTTCGTATGCTTTGGTAAAATTTTTCATAATTCTCCCCCATTCTTAAAATTTATAATATCATAAATTTTTATATTTATCAAAAAATGTATAAATTTTATTTTAGTGGCAAAACTTAAACTATGTTGGAGGGAATCACATGAAGAAGAAAAGCGTTTTTATAATATTTTTTATATTCTTGTTAATTAGTATGGCTATTACTGTAAATGCCGTAAATACTCAAAAAAATCTAGCAAATAAAGTAATTCGGCTTCATATTATTGCAAATAGTGATAGTAAAGTAGATCAAGAAATAAAGCTAAAAGTACGTGATGAAATTATAAAAGAATTATCTCCTATGCTAGTAAAAGCCACAAATATAGCCGAAAGTAGAGAAATAATTTTTAGTAACATTAGGAATATTGAAAAAATAGCTAATGTTACACTAAAAAAATATTGTGATTATACAGCTTCTGCCATCCTTACTCAGTCTAATTTTCCAACAAAAAATTATAACAATATTTCTTTCCCCGCCGGTGAATATGAAGCACTAAAAGTAACTATTGGCGAAGGCAAAGGCAAAAACTGGTGGTGCGTTATGTTCCCGCCATTATGTTTTACCAATTCCTCAATTTCATTTTCAGACGAGTCTATCGAAACATTAAAGCAAAACCTATCAAACGAAGAATTTGAACTAATTAGTAGCAAAACACCAAAAGTTAAAGTAAAATTCAAAATTTTAGAATTGTTTAATAAGTAATTTGTCTTGCAAAACTTCTCTCTTTGTGCCATAATTTAGCATGTGAGGTGAAATTATGGCTTTTGATGGATTAGTTACTCGTAGCGTCGTAAATGAACTAAATAACACTATATTAAACTGCAAAATAGATAAGGTGCATCAACCAAATAAGGATGATGTTATTTTTGTTATCCGCAGTTTTAATAAGAACTTAAAACTTATCTTATCAAGCAACGCTACACTTTCGAGGGCTCATTTAACTAACATGGTCTATGAAAATCCTGAAAAGCCATTTAACTTTTGCATGGTTTTAAGAAAACATTTAAGCGGTGCTAAAATCACTAAAATTGAGCAAATTTCTAATGACCGTATTATAAAATTCACATTTGAAAACAGTAACGAGTTAGGCGATAGAGAAACCAAAGTTTTAATTGTCGAAATAATGGGTAAATATAGCAACATAATACTACTTACCGAAAATCTTACCATCATAGATAGCATAAAACACGTCGATTTTGAAACAAGTAGTGTTCGTGAAGTTATGCCTGGTAGAAAGTATGAACTTCCTCTTACCGACGGCAAGAAAAATCCTTTTATCGAGCAAGAAAACTCAAACTCCATAATTGCAAGTGATATTACAAAGAATTATTTAGGGATATCTACACTATTTGCAAAAGAAATTGAAAACAATAAGCTTAACCTGTTCGATGAAATAGTTAAACCTATATCACCTTGCATTTTAATGAAAAATGGTGAATTTATTGATTTTTATATATACCATATTCATGAGTATGCAGTAAAAGATTTTGATTCTATCTCGGAAACTATAGATACATATTTCACTAACAAAATCTCGCAAGATGGCCTTAAATCAAAGAAAAATGAGTTACTTAGCATCGTTTCTTCTAGTTACACCAAAAATGAAAAGAAACTAAAAATAGTCATGGATAAATTAAAAACTACTGAAGATATGGAAAACTTACGAGTATACGGCGAACTTCTTACTGCAAATCTATATAAAATAACTGAAAATGCTAGTGAAATAACTGTATTTAACTATTATACCAACGAAGATATCACTATTCCACTTGATATAAACTTATCTCCAGCAGGAAATCAGAAGAAAATATTTAAGAAATATACCAAACTAAAAAACACTTATACGGCTTGTACTTCGCAAAAAGAAGAAATCGAATTAGAATTAAACTATCTTGAAAGCATATTTTTTGAAATAGATTCTGCAGAATCCGTTGATGAACTTTACGACATACGTTTAGAACTAATAAATAGTGGCTTCATAAAAACCACTAAAAAAGCTCAAAAAATCGAGCCATCGAAACCTATCAAGCTTATTTATAAAGATTTTACAATATATGTTGGCAAAAATAACATCCAAAACGACTACTTAACCTTCGATGTCGCACGTAAAACTGATATATGGTTACACGCCAAAAACATTCCTGGTTCACACACTATAATAAAAACAGACAATCGTGACGTGCCTGATGATGTAATCTTGTATGCTGCAAGTTTTGCCGCAAAACATAGTAAAGCAAAAAATTCACCAAAGGTTGATATTGACTATACAGAAGTCAAAAACGTAAAAAAAATACCAGGTGCAAAACCCGGTATGGTTATCTATAATAATTTCAAAACCGTTTATGTAGAGCCCGCACTATAATGTGCTGGCTTTTATTGTATTACTCATAAGCATTACCATTGTCATGGGTCCAACACCACCAGGCACTGGTGTAATTTTACTTGCGACTTCTTTAACATTATCAAAATCGACATCGCCTATTAATTTACCATCTATTCTATTTATTCCAACATCTATAACAACCGCATCTTTCTTTACCATATCTTTTGTTATAAACTTTGGCTTTCCAATCGCAACAATTAGAATATCTGCTTGTTTTGTAATTTCAGTAAGATTCGTGGTTTTAGAATGGCATATGGTTACCGTAGCGTTTTCCTTAAGCATAAGACTTGACATTGGCTTACCCACAATGTTGCTACGTCCTACAATAACGCAGTGTTTACCGCTAATATCAACATTTTCATGCTTTAGCATTGCTAAAATTCCATTTGGCGTACATGAAACAAATGTATCTTTGCCAATAACTAATTTGCCTATGTTTACGTCTGTAAAGCCGTCTACATCCTTTTTAGGTGATATCCGATTAAATGCAGCATACTCATCAATATGTGAAGGCACAGGATGTTGTAGTAAAATGCCATGAATGGCTTTATTTTCATTTAATTTATCAATTAAGTCTAATAATTCGCTCGTCGTTGTGGATTCTGGTAGTCTATAAACTTCGCTTTTTATGCCAAGTTCCCCGCACATTTTCTCTTTATTTCTTACATAAACCGTAGATGCAGGGTCTTCTCCAACCAATATAACTGCAAGACCTGGTGTTATGTTTTTTGCTTTTAGCTCCTCTATCTTTGCCTTTATATCTTCTTTTATTTTAGCTGAAATTAACTTACCATCAATTAATGTAGCCATGCCATCCTCCTTATTTAACTAGCCAAAAATATAAAATTACAATTAAGCCCAAAACAATTCTATACCAACCGAAAACTTTGAAATCATGCTTTTTAATGTAATCCATCAGGAATTTAATTACGAATATTGATACTATAAATGCAACAGCCATGCCTGTAATTAACACTCCTAGTTCCATAGTTGTGAATGCAAAGCCAAATTTTAATAATTTTATAAAACTTGCACCAAACATTACTGGAACTGCAAGCAAGAAAGTAAATTCTGCAGCAACACTCCTACTTACACCAATCATTATCGCACCTAAAATCGTTGCTCCAGATCTTGATGTGCCAGGGAAAATAGCTGCAATTACTTGAAACATACCAATTATAAAGGCTGTTAAAAATGTTATCTCACCTAGAGTATTTATCTTGCTTTCCTTATTTTTGTTATTATTTTCAACAATTATAAACAAAATACCGACTAATATTAGCATAATTGCTACAACTACCGGATTATAAAACATTTCTTCTATTTTATCTCCAGCGGCAAGTTCAATTATAGCAGCAGGCACACAAGCAACTACTATCTTAAACCACTGCATTATTATATCTTTTTTTATAAAATACTTTTCCTTCGTGCTAAAAGGCCATAATTTGCTCCAAAAAAGTATCACTACAGCCATTATTGCTCCAAGTTGTATTACAACCAAGAACATATCCCAAAATTCCTTAGATAAGTCAAATTTCAAGAATTCTTCAAGTAAAATCATATGCCCTGTACTGCTTATTGGTAACCATTCTGTTATTCCTTCAACAATACCGAATATTACCGCCTTTAAGATGTTAATTAGCATTTTTAGTCATCCTTTCTTATCTACGGACGGGCAAGGACACCCGCCCCTACAAATTATAACTCTATTTTAGGGTTATTTTTAGATTTTTTGTATAAAACAATTTTATTACCTATAACTTGTACTGGCTCTGCACCTACTTTTTCTGCAAAGCACTTACAAAACTCTTTTGCAGTATCTCCGCTCGTCTCTAAAACAGTTATTTTAATTAATTCACGTGCTTCTAAAGCATCCGATATCTGTTTTATAAAGTTTTCTGATATTCCTTCCTTACCTATCTGAAATATAGGGCTTAAAGTATTTGCCATACCTCTTAATTTTGCTCTTTGCTTACTTGTCATAATTTTTTCCTCCATTTTCTGCTATAATATTACCATTATTTTGACCATTTTACAACACGTGTGATATAATTAAATAAACAAATTATTGTTTTTAGAGTTACAAATAATAAAAAACAAATCGCTTCATTCTAACACTTCGTTTGTTGCATTTTATACCAAAACAAATGATGGTCGTTCGTATTCGGCATCCATACCTCATACTCACTCAAAAAAACATCCGGTTTTTTTGACCATCATAAGCCGTTTTGGAAAAATGCTAACAAACTACGTGATGAATTCGCTTTATTTGTTTTTTATTATTAAATTGTAACTACGCAAGATTACTAAATGTAGAGTTTGATTATGGCAAGCCATAATCAAACTCCCCAACAAACAATAATTTATCTTAATAGGAGAAACAAAATGATTAATTTTTCAGTACCAAAAAATTATAACAATACCCAATTGTTATCCACAGTTTCAAAACTATATCCACAAATTTCATATTCTACTCTTTGCAAACTACTCCGAAAAAAAGACATAAAAATAAATGGCAAAAGAATAAACGAAAACACAAAAATTTTTGCAAATGACTTAATTGAAATTTATTATGAAAATAAACTAGATATAGTCTTTGAGGATGACAATATTATAGTTATTAATAAAACAATTGGTTTAGAAGTAAATGAAGAAAATACAACCAAATCGCTACTTACTTTACTTAAGGAACAACTAAAAATAGATTTATATCCTTGCCATCGGCTTGACCGTAACACTACTGGGCTTGTTATTTTTGCTAAAAATACTGACGCCTTACACATACTCGAAGAAAAAATAAAAAATAAAGAAATCCAAAAATACTATCGTTGCCGCGTAATTGGGCACTTGAAAAAGGATTCTGATACACTAAGTGCATATCTTTTCAAAGATAGCAAGAAAAGCACAGTTTATATAAGTTCTGAAAAAAAAGAGGGCTATATGCCTATAACCACTAAATATAAAGTTCTATCAACCGATGCTGAAACTTCAACCCTAGAAGTTTTATTGGTTACCGGTCGTACGCATCAAATACGTGCCCATATGGCTTTTATTGGGCATCCTATTGTTGGCGATGGTAAATATGGCAATAATGAATTTAATAAAAAACACAAGAAAAAATTTCAGGATTTAACCGCATATAAGCTAGTATTTAATTTCACAACAGACGCCGGTATTTTAAACTACCTAAATGGTAAAGAAATAAAACTATTTTAATTTATTCATATTTCCTGCTATCTTTTCTATTGCTTTTTTCTCAATGCGACTCACATAGGAACGCGAAATGTTAAGCATTTTTGCTATTTCATTTTGCGTTTTTTCACCTTTATCAGTAAGTCCATACCTAAGTGCAATAATTAGCTTTTCCCTATCAGTTAAAACATTCTCAATATCGTTATATAAGGCATTTGTATTAAGTTTTAAATTAACTTCTTCAAATGTTTCTTTTGCATCTGATTCTAAAATATCTATTAAGGATATCGAATTTCCTTCTTTATCGCTTCCTATTGGCTCATCTAGAGATATTTCGTTTTGCAGTTTCTTGCTACTCCTTAAATGCATCAAAATTTCGTTTTGAATGCATCTTGCAGCATATGTGGCAAATTTATGGCCCTTCATATAGTCAAAGGTTGTAACGGCTTTTATGAGCCCTATAGTGCCTATTGAAATTAAATCATCATTATCTTTCCACGAAACAGAATATTTCTTCGCAATATGGACAACCAATCGCAAATTTCTTTCAATCAAAACATTTTTTGCGTCATTATCACCATTTTTGTATAATTCAAAATACATTTTCTCTTCGCTAGGCGTAAGTGGTTTTGGAAATGCATTCCCGCTACCACCTATAAAGCCAAACATAAATAATATGTTTTCAATTATGTATTTAATAATAGCAATAAATAACAAATATAGGCCCCCTTTTCGCATTAAAAAAGCAACTACACTATAATATGTAGTTGCCTTTATTTTTTTGCTTGTCAAAAATTAAATTTCTGCTGCTACTTTTAATGCGATTTTTAAGCATTTTGTAAGCATATCTGTTCTATCATCGATAAGAGTTCTTGCATCATATTCTTCACCATCTAATACGTCATCTGTATATAAGAATTGATATGTATCTACATTCCTTAAATGGCTTACTGCCATTATAGGAGCGCATTCCATTTCTACAATACTGCACCCTTCTTGCGACATCTTCTTAAACCTATCTTCTGTTTCTCTATATAATGCATCGGTTGTCCAAGTGTTTACTTTTGTGTATTTTATATTGTTTTTGTCAAAAAGTTCTGATAATTTACTTGCTGTTTTTACATCTATATATTCACTTGCTGGAATATAGTGATAACTTGTTCCTTCATCTCTATATGCCTTTTCAGGTATAAAAATTTCACCAGCACCCAGCGCGCTTGAAAGTGCACCACATGAGCCAAAGAATATAAACTTCTTTACTCCACGAGATATCATTTCCTCCATTATCATAGCAGTTATTGGGCCACCTACAAAAGTCCTATATATCGCTACTTCTTTACCATTTACCTTTGTACTAAATATAGGCAGATTGTCGCCCATCATTCCATATGTACTATACTCGCAAAACTCTTTATTGTTCCTTAAAACATTTGTAAGTTCTGATTTAAAATAAACTATCGCCGTTTCAGGTAACTTTTTTAAGCTACTTGTGAAAACGCTTGGCATAAATAATTCTTTACTGTTATCATATGCATCTATTATACTCATTTCATTCACCTCGGTTTTAGAGTAACATATTTATTTTTATTTAGCAACAAAAAATCCACCATAGGTGGATTTTTATCTGTTTTTATCAAAATATACTGGATTTTGTAAATTGTTGTATCCGTAATTGGATACTACCTTTTTACCTTTTTTTAAATCTTTTATTTTGCTTTCTACTGCATTCTTTTTTTTGCTTAAACTTTCGCTATTTTTTAACTCAATGTCATGTATCTGTTTTACTTTTTTCATTATCATGTCTACGATATACTGAATTCTTTTTACTTCTTCAGTACATACATTAAGTTCCTTTAATTCTTTTATTCCATATACTACTTTTATATCATCAACTATTTTCTCAAATTTGATGTCGAGTGCTTTTATACTATTTATTTCGATCTGCTTTTTATCGATAAAATCATTGAGTAATTCAATGTTTTCATCATCTATTGCTGTAGTTTGTTCCTTAGTAAATTCATATATTTTTTCTAAAGAGCCATACTTTTCTTCGCTAAGACCGATTAGTGTTTCCATTACATTTTCTATTTCAAGCACTACTCTCACCTCATTAGTTCATTATACTCCAGCAGCATATCCTTGGTTTTCTCTTTGTGAATTTTCTATTCTTGCTTCTTTAATAGCTTTGCTCCAAGTATCTCTAATGTCTTCTACAAAATGTAGAATCTCTTCTAAGATGTCTCTATTTTTCTTAACATTTGCTTCAATTAATCTATCTAAGAAATATGTATATAAATCATATAAGTTTTTAGCTATATCATATTTCATATCAAGTGTATTTCTAAGCTCTCTTACTATTGCCTCCGCTTTGCAAATGTAGAAGTTAGCTTTTTCATAGTCGTTTTCATCTATTGCTATTTGAGCAAACTTTATTCCTTTTATACAGCCATTATACAACATTAAAGTTAGTTCTTCTGGCGTTGCAGTAAGGACTGAATTTTGTTGATATTGGTAAACCGCTTTATTTAATGACATGTAATTAACCTCCCTGTTAACAATTAGCTATCTAAACCTAACATACTGTTTATGTAAGAGCTTTGTGAATTTAATTTAGAAAGCGCATCCTCCATGGCTGCAAATTGTTTATAATATCTTTCTTCCAAAGTTGCTAGTCTATCTTGTTGCTTTGAAATATAGCTATTTAATCTAGACATCTTTTGACCTAACACACTATCATCAGTACCTGTTTTCGATGTACCAGCTTTTTGTTGTACTGCTTGCATTGCTGTAGACATTACTGCATACATTCTATTTGCAAAACCAACTTTTGTACCATCATATGTTGCGCCATCATCAAGTCTTAATACTGATAATGCATCGCCACCACTTGTACCAGTATTTACAGTAACTGTATTTTGTTTTGCAGAATTGATTACAAATCTGCCACTTGAAATAGATACTGTTACGTTGTTAGCACCAAAGTGTGTTGCAAGTTGTTCATTGATATATGATGTTAAATCACTTTGCCCTTCTGAAGTTGAGATATCATAGTTTTGGTTAAATGCAAGTGTATATGTATTACTACCTACTGTAATATTCATTGATTTACCATTTAACGCTAATGTTGACTCTCCGCTAAGTGAAGTACCTGTTATATTTGTTGGTGTACTTGTAAAGAAATTAGCTACTCCATCGATATCATTATTTATTGCTTCTTTTAACTTATCTGAATCAACAATTAATTTACCATTGTTATTTCCATATGCACTATATGTAGTTGTTGAAATACCCATTTGGAATAATGAATTTATTCCTGTTGTATTCATAACTTGTTGTACTGCACTTCTCATATCGGAAATAGCACTTTGTAATGTTGAATCTCTTCTTAAGATACCGCTACGAGCCATCTTCTCCCATTTTTCTTGTTGGGTATCTGATAATTTTTCTCTTTCTGCATCTGTTAATGGTTCATAGTTTTTATTCTTTTCTTCGTTATATAATTCATTTAGTTTTCCCAATAAGTTGTTATATTTATCAACAAATCCCATTATAGAATTGTAAATTGCTTCTGTATCTTTAGCAACTGTAATTGCAACTTCTGATTCAGGATCTGCCTTTAATACTGAAAACGCAACGCCTTGATATTCGAAGTTATTTGATGTCATTTGAACATCTTCTATAACTCTTCCTTCTGGGTCAGTAATTGTTACTACTGCGTTTTGTCCCATTGTATACGTTCCGCCAGCTTCTTCTGTTAAACCTAAAGCAGCAAAGAAACCATGTTCATCGGAAATATCAATTTCACGGCCACTACCAGTATTATCTCTTTGCATTATGATAGAGTTTGCAATCTTATCATATTTCATGCTTATATCTATGTCTTCGTCGTCTGATAATGTTTTGAACACTTCTGATAAAGTTCTTTCACCGCTAAATTCAAATGTTTTACCATTGATTTTAACAGATATGTTTCCAGAAGCATCTAATGCTTCTTCACCTATTAAGTCTTTAACAGTTTTTCCTGTATTGAATATATTGTTAGCATTGTTTTCTAATTTTAATTTTGATAATGCGTCAGCACCTTCTTCACCAGAACCAACAACTATTGAATAATTCATGGCTGATTTACTAGAGATACTTACTTTTACCATTCTACCACTTGACATTGAGCTTACGTCAACAGCGATTTGCTCACCACCAAATGCGTTGTTTATTTTGTTACTGAGTAACTCTTCAAGTTTACCAGGAATTTCACTTGATGTCATTCCTCTAAAGTCGCCTTCACCTTCACCAAATGAAATTGTCTTTGTTTCACCATTTAGTGTTATCTTCATACTTGTACCACTTAAATTTAAGTTTGTAGTTGTGGCCCAACCTGTACTTGTTATTGCTGTATCTCTTTGTGAACCAACTCTTGTTGTTGCTGAAGCAAGTTGCGAAGCTTTTAATCTATAAGTACCCTCGATAGCACTAGTTCCCGCAACTGCACTAGCTATTAAAGAGTTTGAAGAATCAGCATTATATTTTTTATATGTCCCTTCTAATCGCATATCAAAAGCGGCATTTTGGAAAGCCAACATTTCTGAATTTAAATCAAGAAGTGTTTCTCTTTGCCAAGTTACCGTAGTTTTTTGCTTCTCAAATTTATCAAGTGGTGCACGTGCTGCACTCATCATTTCTTGAATTAACGAGTCAGTGTCCATACCTGACATTAAAGACGTAATTCTTGTAGTTGCCATAGCTATCCTCCTCTTCTAGTTTCATATATATAGGTAGTTAATTTTTTGCATCAAAAAGTACACCTGCAATTTCTCGCAGTTTCTCTGAAAGCTCAATAGCTTCCTCAGATGGGATTTCAGCTATTACCTCTTTACTTTCTCTATCAACTACTTTAATAGAAACCCTATTTAATTCTCCTTCTGTTTCATGAATCTTGAATTTAATTTGACTACCAGAGATCTTTTCAAACTGTTTATTTAGTTTTTCAACAGCTTCCTCGACTTTCTTTCTGTCAACCTCTTGGTTTGTCTTTTCAGGTTCATTTTTAACAACGGGTTCTCTTCCTGTTTGAACCCTTGTTTCGACTTTTTGGGTTTCTGGGTTTGTAGTTTCAACCCTTTCATAATTTGAAACTACATTTGCAAATTCTACTTTCATTTTTACACACCTCCATGTGTGAGAATCAGAGAGAATTATCCTACTCTCTTATATTATATATCGGTATAAGTTCACATAAACTTTAGTGTTTTTACGAAATTTTTCCAAAAAAATAGCAAAAAATCAGTATTTTCTTAAAAAATCTGATTACCCATATAATTTATCGGTATTTTTTAAAATTTTCTTAACAAAATTGCTATTTAAAACGCAAAAGAGGCGGAAGTTTTTCTTCCGCCTCTTTTATTTTTATTATAGTCCTTGTAATAATTGTAATACTTGATTTGGTTGTTGATTTGCTTGTGCAAGCATTGCTGTAGCTGTTTGGTTAAGTATACTATCTTTTGTATATGTAACCATTTCAGCTGCCATATCAACATCACGAATACGTGATTCAGCAGCTGTTAAGTTTTCTTCACTCGCAGCTAAGGCATCTAAGGTATATTCCAACCTGTTCTGATAAGCACCAAGATCGCCTCTTGCGCTTGTTAATATATTTAACGCATTATCTATTGCATCTAGAGTATCACATGCTTGATCTACGTCATCTATACTTAAATATGTAAGTCCAAGTGCAGCTGAACGCAAGTCTGGCATTTCTATTGTAAGAGCTCTATCTATTGAATTTGCACCAATTTGAAGGTTTGTCTTTCCTCCAGGTGATGTTTGTATCTTAAGTCCACTAATACTTGCAAGTGTCATATCCTTAAAGTTAAACTTAATACCAACATTTGAGCCATCTGCACCTTCAAACCTCATAAATCCAGAATATTTTGCATCTGTAATTGGGCCTGTTGTACTTGTTGCTGTATGTGTAGCTCCTTGTATTGAATAAGTAACTGTTACAACACCATCGCTATCTACACTAAAAGTATATTCTGTTTCATTCTCTGCGCCTGCAACATCTAATGTTTTTATTCCTTCAATTAAATCATATCCACCATCGGCATTTGCTTGATAAACAGTTGAATTAGCCTTGTCAGCTGACATTCCAAGTGTACCTTTTAATAAGTACGTACCATTAAATGAAGCTGTTTCTGCTATTCTATCAACCTCATCCCTAAGTTGTACTATCTCGGCTGTTATTGCTTCTTTTTCACCTGTTGATAGTATACCATTCATAGATTGAACTGAAAGTTCTCTCATTCTTTGGAAAATATCACTAACTTGTTGTAATGCACCTTCTGCTGTTTGAATCATTGATATACCATCTTGTGCATTAAGCTGGGCCTTTTCCAAACCTCTTATCTGTGCTCTCATCTTTTCACTAATAGCAAGACCTGCAGCATCATCGCCTGCACTGTTAATTCTTAAGCCTGATGATAATTTCTCAAGTGAGCTTACTGTTCCTCTCTGGTTTACTACCAATTGATTTTGGGCATTAATTGCCGAAATGTTGTGATTAATCCTCATGATTAATTCCTCCTTATTTTTCTACCGTCTTGTCATTCCATGATCTTAAAGCTTTAAACATCCATAATAATGTCTTAAATCCTTTTCAAAAACATTATCGTATTTTAGCGAAAATACTTTATAGTTTTTTTAAACTTTTTTTGGTTTTTTAAAAAAAATATAGTGCATTTCCGCATAAACAGGGGGTTTTAATATTATTAATTTTTTTATTAAAATATTAACCCGCCTGTTTATACTTAAAAAGCACCATATAATTATTGCAATAATGATAAAATTGTTTGAGGCTGCTGATTTGCTTGAGCAAGCATTGCCATAGCTGATTGGTTAAGTATACTATTCTTTGTATACGATACCATCTCACTAGCCATGTCTACATCACGAATACGTGATTCTGCATTGGTCAAGTTTTCATGTGTAGCCGTCAAGTTCTCAACTGCATACTCCATTCGATTCTGCATTGCTCCTAATACGGAACGTTGGGCCGATACTTTATCTATTGCATAATCGATTGCAATTAGAGTATTGTTGGCTTCTTCATTAGTTGCAATTGAAATAGTCATCTTTTCTGAGTTTGCTGATAAACCTGTAGAGCTCATATCATCAATACCAATAAATAATAAATCTTCTTCATAAGTATTGGCACCAATTTTGAATACTGCTCTTTTGCCATCATCAGATTCAGTTTGTGTTGTAATAGTTGCGCCATTTAATTCTGATGCAGCAATTGGAGTTTTACCAAGATTTATTTCAATTCCTGCGGATGCAAATCTGACAACTCCGCTTATTGTCTGACCTATAGTAAGTTCTTCTTTACCATCTGTTCCCCAGGTGATTTTTGCCTTACCATCTGTCACCTCTATCGAATACGTTGTACCTTCTTCGGCATTTGATACACTAACTGAATACTTCTCATCTACTGTGGTTGAATCCAGTTGTGTTGCAAGAGAACCATCTAGTATTTTCTTTGAGTTAAACGTACTAGATGTTGCAATTCTGTCTATCTCATCTCGAAGTGTTGCAAGTTCTGTCGAAACAGAAACTCGATCATCTTCTGTTAATACACCTGTATTTTGTGATTTAACTACTAGTTCTCTCATTCTCTGCAATATATCAGTAGTTTGTTGAAGAGCACCTTCTGCCGTTTGTATCATTGAGATACCATCTTGGGCATTGTTTTTAGCTTGTGCTAAACCTCTAATTTGTGCTCTCATCTTTTCACTGATTGCAAGTCCCGATGCGTCATCTGCCGCACTGTTAATTCTTAAACCTGACGATAGTTTCTTTATAGAACCCTCAACTCTTGATTGGTTCCCTGATAATTTGTTTTGGGCATTAATAGCCATTATATTTGTATTTATTCTCATTTTACATTCCTCCTTGAATTTTTAAGAAAACCCTTCCGTGGGCTTCCTAGAGAGCTTTTTACCTCGGCCCTGAGTTTAACTCTCTAAAACCTTCATCGTCATTTTTTTTCATTACTTAACATTTATTTAAAAAATTTTTTAGAGAACAAGTTTATATTTAAAAATAAAAAGGAGGCCTAAGCCTCCTTTTTATTTTTTATTAACCAAGTAATGATAAGATTTGTTGTGGTTGTTGATTTGCTTGTGCAAGCATTGCCATAGCTGATTGATTTAAGATGCTATTCTTTGTGTAAGTTACCATTTCAGCAGCCATGTCTACATCACGGATACGTGATTCAGCAGCTGTTAAGTTTTCACTTGTTGTTGATAAGTTTTCTACTGCGTATTCCATTCTGTTTTGAACAGCACCTAAACTTGCTCTTTGGCTTGATACTTTGTTGATTGCATTATCAAGATTTTTTAATGCTGCATCTGCATTTGCTGTTGTACTTATATCAATAGTTACACCTAATGCTGCTGATCTCATATCACCAATACCAACAAATAATTGGTCTTCGTCATATGTGTTAGCACCAATTTTAAATGCAGCTTTTTCTTTTCCACCTGCAGCAGATGCTGCTTTTGTTACTATATTTTTGCCGTTTATTGATGTTGCTGCAACATCAGTTGTACCAACATCAATTTCTATTCCAGCATTTGCAAATTTAATTACACCATTTATTGTTTGTGGTACAGCAACTTCTTCTGTTTTTGCAGTACCATCAGTCCAACTAAGCGTAATCTTACTTGATGTAGCTGCTATAGAATATGTAATTCCTTCTTTTGCGTTTGCTACATTTACTTTGCAATTACTGCCAAGTGTTGTAGTGTTTAATTGTGTACCCATATCACCATTTAATAATTTCTTTGTATTAAATGTTGTTGAGTTTGCAATTCTATCTACTTCATCTTTTAATGCTGTTAATTCTGTTGTGATTGATGTTTGGTCATTTGATGTTAAAACACCAGTGTTTTGTGCCTTTACAACTAGTTCTCTCATTCTTTGAAGTATATCTGTTGTTTGTTGTAATGCACCTTCTGCTGTTTGTAACATAGAAATACCATCTTGAGCATTACTTTGTGCTTGATTTAAGCCACGAATCTGTGATCTCATCTTTTCACTTATAGCAAGGCCAGATGCATCATCTGCAGCTCCGTTAATTCTTAAACCTGATGATAATTTTTTGATTGATCCTTCTACTTTACCTTGATTACCTGTTAATTTGTTTTGGGCATTTAATGCCATAATATTGGTATTAATTCTCATAATAATTCCTCCTTGAATTTATTAATTTCTTAACCTCCATGTAACCTTATCTCTTAATTAGCTTAAGAGTGATAAAATTTGTTGTGGTTGTTGATTAGCTTGTGCAAGCATTGCCATAGCTGATTGATTTAAGATACTATTCTTTGTGTAGTTAACCATTTCAGCAGCCATATCTACGTCACGAATACGTGATTCAGCAGCTGTTAGGTTTTCCTTAGTTGTTGATAAGTTCTCAATTGCATATTCCATTCTATTTTGTACAGCACCAAGACTTGCTCTTTGGCTTGAAACTGTATTTATGGCAGTATCAATATTGGTTAAAGCAGCATTTGTGTTTGTTGCATTACTAATATTGATTGTTACGCCTAAATCAGATGATTTCATAGAAGCAATATTTACTGTAATTGAGTCAACTGTATCTGTATTTGCACCTATTTTAAATGTTGCACCATTTGTTGCTAAACTACCATCTAACAATTTTTTGGTATTAAAAGTTGTTGAATTAGCGATTCTATCAATTTCACTGTTTAGTGCTGTTAATTCTGTCGTTATTGATGTTTTATCGTTATCTGTTAAAACACCAGAGTTTTGTGCTTTTACAACTAGTTCTCTCATTCTTTGAAGAATGTCTGTTGTTTGTTGTAATGCACCTTCTGCTGTTTGGATCATTGATATACCATCTTGGGCATTGCTTTGTGCTTGACCAAGACCACGAATCTGTGCTCTCATCTTTTCACTTATAGCAAGACCAGATGCATCGTCAGATGCACTGTTAATTCTTAAACCAGATGATAATTTCTTAATTGATCCTTCAACTTTACCTTGGTTACCGGTTAATTTGTTTTGAGCATTTAATGCCATAATATTGGTATTTATTCTCATTTTACATTCCTCCTTGAACTATAAACATCTTCCCTGACTTATTAAAGTCATGAGCCTATATTCTAACCTAATAGTGAAAGTATTTGTTCAGGTTGTTTATTTGATTGTGCAAGCATTGCCATAGCAGTTTGATTTAATATACTATTCTTTGTATAGTTAACCATTTCAGCAGCCATATCTACGTCACGAATACGTGATTCAGCAGCTGTTAAGTTTTCTTGTGTTGTAGATATGTTTTCAATAGCATATTCCATCCTGTTTTGGACAGCACCAAGATTTGCTCTTTGGCTTGAAACTGTATTAATAGCAGCATCAAGTTTTGTTAGAGCTTCATTAGTCTTAGCGGCAGTCGAAATATCAGTAGATATATTAAGTGCTGATGAAGTCATCGCATTAATATTTACTGTTATTGAATCAACCGCATCTGTGTTTGCACCAATTTTAAATGTTGCACCAGTACTTGCTAAATCACCGTTTAGCAACTTTTTGGTGTTAAATGTTGTTGAATTAGCGATTCTATCAACTTCACTGTTTAGAGCTGTAAGCTCTGTAGTGATTGATGTTTTATCGCTATCCGTAAGAACACCTGAATTTTGTGCTTTAACTACTAGTTCTCTCATCCTTTGTAAAATATCAGTCGTTTGCTGAAGTGCACCCTCTGCTGTTTGAATCATTGATATACCATCTTGGGCATTACTTCCAGCTTGGGCAAGTCCTCTAATCTGAGCTCTCATCTTTTCACTTATAGCAAGACCAGATGCATCATCAGATGCAGTATTGATCCTTAAGCCAGATGATAATTTCTTGATAGAAGACTCAACGTGACCATTATTTTTACTAAGCATATTCCTAGCATTTAAGGCCATAACATTGGTATTAATCCTCATATACATTCACCCTCTTCCTTGAAGGATTATGTATGAGGCTCAATATTCTTTTGGTTTAATTTTTAATGTGGCTCACAATATTGAGCCCCATACGACCTACTTATTACCTAAGTAATGATAAAATTGCTTGTGGTTGTTGATTAGCTTGTGCAAGCATTGCCATAGCTGATTGATTTAAGATACTATTCTTTGTGTAACTTACCATTTCGCTAGCCATATCTACATCACGAATACGTGATTCAGCAGCTGTTAAGTTTTCACTTGTTGTTGATAAGTTTTCTACTGCATATTCCATTCTGTTTTGAACAGCACCAAGTTTTGCTCTTTGACTTGAAACTGTATTAATAGCAGCATCAAGTTTTGTTAAAGCTGTGCTTGCTCCACCAGCTGTTGTAATATCTAACGCATTAATTTGAAGACTTGTTGCATCCATAGCACCTATTGTAACTTTAATTGAGTCAACTGCGTCTGTGTTTGCACCAATTTTAAATACTGCTGCATCAGCAGCGTCTTCTAAGTCACCATTTAATAATTTCTTGGTGTTAAATGTTGTTGAAGAAGCAATTCTATCAACTTCATTTTTTAATGCTGTTAACTCTGTTGTAATAGATGATTGGTCTTGGCTTGTTAACACACCAGTATTTTGTGCTTTTACAACTAGTTCTCTCATTCTTTGAAGAATGTCTGTTGTTTGTTGTAATGCACCTTCTGCTGTTTGAATCATTGATATACCATCTTGAGCATTACTTTGTGCTTGATTTAAGCCACGGATCTGTGATCTCATCTTTTCACTTATAGCGAGGCCTGATGCATCATCAGCAGCTCCATTAATTCTTAAACCTGATGATAATTTCTTGATTGATCCTTCAACTTTACCTTGGTTACCTGTTAACTTATTTTGGGCATTTAATGCCATAATGTTTGTATTAATTCTCATAATAATTCCTCCTTGAATTTTTTTTAATAATTTTTCTTCCTTGATCTAACAAATTACTATTCTAGCAATTTTAGTATCTGTTCGGGTTTTTTATTTGCTTGGGCTAATATCGCACTCTTTGAATGGTTAATCATACGACTCTTGGTCTCATTTACCACTTCTTCAGCCATATTAACATCACGAATACGAGATTTAGATGCATTGATGTTTTCAGCAACAATATCATCTTCTCCTTTTATAGCTACTTCCTTAGATTCGAATAAACCTTCCATATCAGCTAATACTTCATTAGCTTTTGAGTATACTACTTCTGGTTCTTGGCGTTTATCGATTTCCCTCATTTGTTCATGCATTTTCTCGTTAACACGAGGATCTACATTTTTCTTGTTTTCGCTTATTTTAAGTCCAGAATTTCTCTCTTCACGAGATTCATCTGGTTTTCTTGACGCTATGTTTTGAAGACTAAGCGCAGCTACATTATCTATTCTCATATTCAATCCCCTCCTCCCTGAAACAATAAATTCCTTTTATTTTTTTTACTCATGTAGTAGGCGAGTAAATCGCCCCTACAATTAGCTTAAGAGTGATAAAATTTGTTGTGGTTGTTGATTAGCTTGAGCAAGCATTGCCATAGCTGATTGATTTAAGATGCTATTCTTTGTGTATGTAACCATCTCAGCAGCCATATCTACGTCACGAATACGTGATTCAGCAGCTGTTAAGTTTTCACTTGTTGTTGATAAGTTCTCGATAGCATATTCCATTCTGTTTTGTACTGCACCAAGTTTTGCTCTTTGACTTGATACTGTATTGATTGCTGTGTCAAGGTTTGTTAAAGCATCATCTGCAGCTGTCTTTATATTGATTGTAATACCTAAAGCAGCAGATCTCATGTCACCAATTGTGATTGAGATTGAGTCAACTGCGTCTGTATTAGCACCAATTTTAAATGTTGCTGCATTTGCTGCTAACTTCAAATCACCATTTAATAGTTTCTTTGTGTTGAATGTTGTAGAACTTGCGATTCTATCAACTTCATCTTTTAATGCTGTTAATTCTGTTACTATTGAGTCTTGGTCATTTGTTGTTAAAACACCAGTATTTTGTGCTTTTACAACTAGTTCTCTCATTCTTTGAAGAATGTCTGTTGTTTGTTGTAATGCACCTTCTGCTGTTTGGATCATTGATATACCATCTTGAGCATTACTTTGTGCTTGGTTAAGTCCACGAATCTGTGATCTCATCTTTTCGCTTATAGCGAGGCCTGATGCATCGTCAGAAGCTCCGTTAATTCTTAAACCTGATGATAATTTCTTGATTGATCCTTCTACTTTACCTTGATTACCTGTTAATTTGTTTTGGGCATTTAATGCCATAATGTTTGTGTTAATTCTCATAATTATTCCTCCTTGAATATTTTTTTCTTCTTATAATAAGAAGAGTTCCTTAAGAAGATAAATCCTTTTACCTTCTCTTTACTAATTTACTTAGTACCATCCTCCTTTAGGTGAATGATTTTCTTCCGTGAATTTAGGTGTCATTAAAATATTTTTGACTTATTATGTCCCGACCAATTCTTTTGGAAGTGACTAATCTACTTCGCCGTATCATAAATTAATCATTTATGTAATTTTTACAACGCTAAAGTTAAAGCCGTATAACCTTATTATTGTAAAAAAATTACCAAAACTTTTTAAACCTTAAATAGAACAGTAAATTTAGTTTGTAGTTCTAGATATTAGTTATAAGAGTAGCCCCCTCACTAATATCTAGAAATACATTTACTGCTTACTATCTAAGTAATGACAAAATTTGTTGTGGTTGTTGATTAGCTTGTGCTAACATTGCCATAGCTGATTGATTTAATATGCTATTCTTTGTGTAACTTACCATCTCAGCAGCCATATCTACGTCACGAATACGTGATTCAGCAGCTGTTAAGTTTTCACTTGTTGTTGATAAGTTTTCAATTGCATATTCCATTCTATTTTGTACTGCACCAAGTTTAGCTCTTTGGCTTGATACTGTGTTTATTGCATTATCTAAGTTTGTTAAAGCTGTACTTGCTGCACTTGCAGTTGTAATATCAGTTGTTACTCCTAAAGCTGTTGATGTCATTGTACCTATTGTTACTGTTATTGAGTCAACTGTATCTGTATTTGCACCAATCTTAAATGTTGCACCATTTGTTTTTAAATCACCATTTAATAATTTCTTTGTATTAAAGGTTGTTGAAGAAGCAATTCTATCAACTTCATCTTTTAATGCTGTTAACTCAGTTGTGATTGATGATTGGTCTTGTGCTGTTAAAACACCAGTATTTTGTGCTTTTACAACTAGTTCTCTCATTCTTTGAAGAATGTCAGTTGTTTGTTGTAATGCACCTTCTGCTGTTTGTATCATTGAGATACCATCTTGTGCGTTACTTTGTGCTTGGTTAAGTCCACGAATCTGTGATCTCATCTTTTCACTGATTGCAAGGCCTGATGCATCATCAGCAGCTCCATTAATTCTTAAACCTGATGATAATTTTTTGATTGATCCTTCAACTTTTCCTTGGTTTCCTGTTAATTTGTTTTGTGCGTTTAATGCCATAATGTTTGTGTTAATTCTCATAATACATTCCTCCTTGAATTTTTTTGTATAAAGTAAATCCCTTTACTTTTACTTATTATGTAATTTTTATGACGCTATACTTTTAAATCCAGTACACCCATAAAATTATTACGTTTTTACTTATTATGTAACCTTTGGGGTGTTATACTTTTAAATCTAGTACGCCCATAAAATTATTACCTTTTTTTAAATTCAACAAATAAATCTCTTAAATTTTTTTGTAGTAGGCGGACTTATAGTCCGCCACTACATTAACGGCTATTTCAATTACTTTTTGTGGGTAAAGAAATCCCTACATTATTAGCTTAAGAGTGATAAAATTTGTTGTGGTTGTTGATTAGCTTGTGCAAGCATTGCCATAGCTGATTGATTTAATATGCTATTCTTTGTATAACTTACCATTTCGCTAGCCATATCTACATCACGAATACGTGATTCAGCAGCTGTTAAGTTTTCACTTGTTGTTGATAAGTTTTCAATTGCATATTCCATTCTGTTTTGTACTGCACCAAGTTTAGCTCTTTGTGTTGATACTCTATTAATAGCAGTATCTAAGTTTGTTAAAGCTGTTTTTGCATTTTCTGCTGTTGTGATATCAATTGTTACACCTAAATCTGCTGATTTCATTGAACCAATTGTTACAGTTATTGAGTCAACAGCATCTGTGTTAGCACCAATTTTAAATGTAGCTCCGTTTGTTCCAAGATTTCCATTTAATAATTTCTTGGTGTTAAATGTTGTTGATTCTGCTATTCTGTCGATTTCATCTTTTAGTGATGTTAACTCTGTTGTGATTGAAGCTTGGTCTTGGCTTGTTAACACACCTGTGTTTTCTGCTTTTACAACTAGTTCTCTCATTCTTTGAAGAATGTCTGTTGTTTGTTGTAATGCACCTTCAGCTGTTTGGATCATTGATATACCATCTTGTGCGTTACTTTGTGCTTGATTTAATCCTCTTATCTGTGCTCTCATTTTTTCACTGATAGCAAGACCAGATGCATCATCTGCTGCACCATTGATTCTTAAACCTGATGATAATTTCTTGATTGATCCTTCTACTTTACCTTGGTTACCTGTTAATTTGTTTTGAGCATTTAATGCCATAATGTTTGTGTTAATTCTCATAATAAATTCCTCCTTGAATTTTTTGTTTTTACATCCTTGTGTTTCTATGTAATTTTTATAGCATCATATACTTAGCCGTTAGTATAAATACTATAAAATAATTACCAACACTTGTAGGCGAAGTTTCCTTCGCCTTAAGTCTTGTTATTAGCTAAGTAATGATAAAATTGCTTGTGGTTGTTGATTTGCTTGTGCAAGCATTGCCATAGCTGATTGATTAAGTATGCTATTCTTTGTGTAACTTACCATTTCTTGAGCCATATCTACATCACGGATACGTGATTCAGCAGCTGTTAAGTTTTCGCTTGTTGTTGATAAGTTTTCAATTGCATATTCCATTCTGTTTTGTACAGCACCAAGTTTTGCTCTTTGTGTTGATACTGCATTGATTGCAGCGTCAAGTTTTGTTAATGCTGTACTTGCTCCAGATGCTGTTGTAATGTCTAAGTTATTAACTTGAAGACTTGTAGCATCCATAGCACCTATTGTTACTGTTAATGTATCTACTGTTTCTGTATTAGCACCAATTTTGAATTTTGCAGCATCTGCTGCATCTTCTAAGTCACCATTTAATAATTTCTTTGTATTAAATGTTGTTGAACTTGCGATTCTATCGATTTCACTTTTTAATGCTGTTAACTCAGTTGTAATAGATGTTTGGTCTTGGCTTGTTAACACACCTGTGTTTTCAGCTTTTACAACTAGTTCTCTCATTCTTTGTAATATATCTGTTGTCTGTTGTAACGCGCCTTCTGCTGTTTGAATCATTGATATACCATCTTGTGCGTTACTTTGTGCTTGGTTTAAGCCCCTTATCTGTGCTCTCATTTTTTCACTTATTGCGAGTCCTGATGCGTCATCTGCTGCACCATTGATTCTTAAACCTGAAGACAATTTCTTAATTGATCCTTCTACCTTATTTTGGTTACCTGTTAATTTGTTTTGGGCATTTAATGCCATGATGTTTGTGTTAATTCTCATTTTACATTCCTCCTTGAATTTTTTGATAGGAAAAGCACATCCTTATACTTTTCTTTATCTTTTGTAGACTTTTTACTATATTTCTTTGCCGTGTCAAAATATAGTGCTTCTTTATAGTATCTAAAGTCCTAAAATACTATAAAGCTAAGTAATATTTACTTAGTGAAAACAATTAAAACATTTTAATTGCTTTCATTAAGTAAATGTTACTGTAGGGGGCGATATTAGTCGCCCTCTACAAAACATTTAGGCAATTATCTAAGTAATGATAAAATTTGTTGTGGTTGTTGGTTAGCTTGTGCAAGCATTGCCATAGCTGATTGATTAAGTATGCTATTCTTTGTGTAACTTACCATTTCTTGTGCCATATCTACATCACGGATACGTGATTCAGCAGCTGTTAAGTTTTCACTTGTTGTTGATAAGTTTTCTACTGCATATTCCATTCTATTTTGTACTGCACCAAGTTTTGCTCTTTGTGTTGATACACTATTAATAGCAGTATCTAATGCTGTTAATGCAGCACTTGCTCCTTCTGCTGTTGTTATGTTTAAGTTATGAATTTGAAGTGTTGTTGCATCCATAGCACCTATTGTTACTGACAAAGTATCTACTGTTTCTGTATTTGCACCAATCTTAAATTTAGCAGCATTTTCATCAGTTCCTAAACTACCATTTAATAGTTTCTTTGTATTGAATGTTGTTGAAGAAGCAATTCTATCTACTTCATCTTTTAATGAACTTAACTCAGTTGTAATAGATGCTTGGTCTTGTGCTGTTAACACACCTGTGTTTTCTGCTTTTACAACTAGTTCTCTCATTCTTTGTAAAATATCTGTTGTTTGTTGTAATGCACCTTCTGCTGTTTGGATCATTGATATACCATCTTGTGCGTTACTTCTTGCTTGGTTTAATCCTCTTATCTGTGCTCTCATTTTTTCACTTATTGCTAAGCCAGATGCGTCATCAGATGCACCATTAATTCTTAAACCTGATGATAATTTCTTAATTGATCCTTCTACTTTACCTTGATTACCTGTTAATTTGTTTTGGGCATTTAATGCCATGATGTTTGTGTTAATTCTCATAATAAATTCCTCCTTGAATTTTTAATTTTTTAGTACTTCCATGTACTTTTTTTCTATTGTTTTATAATTTTTTATACGACTAATAAACAGTTAGAATTTTTAATCATTCTACTGTGAATTAGCTAAGTAATGATAGAATTGCTTGTGGTTGTTGATTTGCTTGTGCAAGCATTGCCATAGCTGATTGATTAAGTATGCTATTCTTTGTGTAACTTACCATTTCAGCAGCCATATCTACATCACGAATACGTGATTCAGCAGCTGTTAAGTTTTCACTTGTTGTTGATAAGTTTTCTACTGCATATTCCATTCTGTTTTGTACAGCACCAAGTTTTGCTCTTTGTGTTGATACTGCGTTAATTGCAGCGTCTAATGCTGTTAATGCTCCACTTGCTCCTTCTGCTGTTGTTATGTTTAAGTTATGAATTTGAAGTGTTGTTGCATCCATAGCACCTATTGTTACTGTTAATGTATCTACTGTCTCTGTATTTGCACCAATCTTAAATTTAGCTGCATTTGTAGACAAGTCTCCATTTAATAGTTTCTTTGTATTGAATGTTGTTGAACTTGCGATTCTATTTACTTCATCTTTTAATGATGTTAACTCAGTTGTAATTGATGCCTGGTCTTGTGCTGTTAAAACACCTGTGTTTTCAGCTTTTACAACTAGTTCTCTCATTCTTTGTAATATATCTGTTGTCTGTTGTAATGCACCTTCTGCTGTTTGGATCATTGATATACCATCTTGTGCGTTACTTCTTGCTTGGTTTAATCCTCTTATCTGTGCTCTCATCTTCTCGCTTATAGCGAGTCCTGATGCATCGTCTGCAGCACTATTAATTCTTAAACCTGAAGACAATTTCTTGATTGATCCTTCTACTTTACCTTGGTTACCTGTTAATTTGTTTTGGGCATTTAATGCCATAATGTTTGTGTTAATTCTCATTTTTCATTCCTCCTTGAATTTTTTTAAGAATTTTCTAATTATAGAATTTTCTTATTAAGAAAGTTCATCCTTGTACTTTCTTTTATCTTCCGTGAAACTTCGCTACTATTTTTTACCTCCTTAAATAGTATTTTATCTTCCGTGAACTTCGGTGCCATTAAACATATAATGACAAAACTATGTTCCGAGTCTTTGGAATAGACTTTATCTACTTTGCCGTATATAGATAAAATCTTATATGTAATTTTTACAATACCTGAAGTTTCTTAAGTATTGCAAAATAATTACCATCCTAAGCAAATCTTTGCCTAGTGAAAACAATAAACTTTTTTATCGCTTTCATTAGGTCAAGATCTTCTATTCGCGTTTTGTTGTACTTCAAAAAAAGGTAACAAAAACTAAACCTACAGTAAATGTATGTACCTTAGGCGACTTTAAGCCGCCTAAGTACATTTACTTATAAGCTATCTATTGTAATAAAGATAAGATTTGTTGTGGTTGTTGATTAGCTTGTGCAAGCATTGACATAGCTGTTTGATTTAAGATGCTATTCTTTGTGTAAGTTACCATCTCATTTGCCATGTCTACATCACGGATACGTGATTCTGCTGCAGTTAAGTTTTCACAAGTTGTTGATAAGTTCTCAACAGCATATTCCATTCTGTTTTGAATTGCACCTAAATTAGCTCTTTGTGTTGATACCCTATTTATTGCAGTATCAATATTCGTTAGAGCTGTTGCTGCATTAGCTGGTGTAGATATATCGATAGTAATACCTAAATCTAGTGCTTTCATTGAGCTAATTGTAACTGTTATGCAATCTTCAGTATATGTATTAGCACCAATTTTAAATGTAGCACCGCTTGATCCTAAGCTACCATCTAATAGTTTCTTAGTGTTAAATGTTGTTGATTTAGCGATTCTATCAATTTCATCTTCTAATGCTGTTAATTCTGTTGTAATTGAAGTACGATCTGAATCTGTTAGTACCCCTGTATTTTCTGATTTAACTATAAGTTCTCTCATTCTTTGTAATATATCTGTTGTTTGTTGTAGTGCGCCTTCTGCTGTTTGAATCATTGAGATACCATCTTGTGCGTTACTGTGTGCTTGTTTTAAACCTCTAATCTGAGCTCTCATCTTTTCGCTTATAGCTAGGCCTGAAGCATCGTCTGATGCTGTGTTAATTCTAAAGCCAGATGACAACTTTCTGATAGATTTTTCAACCTTACCTTGGTTTACCGTTAATTTGTTTTGGGCGTTTAAAGCCATTACGTTTGTGTTAATTTTCATAATAATTCCTCCTTGAATTCTTAAATTTTTAATTTAATCCTCATCCTTGAGTTTTTATTTTATCTCAAATAAGCCCTATGTAACTCTACATTAAGACCGTTTTATCGCGTGTATTTTATTTCTTTTTCTTTTGTAAAGTACCTCGATTCCCGTGAATTAGATACTTTCCCTATTTCGTTTGAGTAGCATTTAAACGAAAAAAAACGAATAAAAAAAACTTCTAATCCCGACGCACAGGAATACATACAAACAAGAATAAAACAAATCTTATTTGTTATATTCACACCATAAGCTTTTCTTCCCTGAAAAGTTGTATCGTCCGTGATTTCTTATGAACGCCTGAACTATAAGTCCATCATCCGTTCACTTTATATATCGGGTCAAACCTAAAATAACTTAATAGTTTTTTAAAAAATTTTTTTATGTAAACCGAACTTTTTTTAAACTTTCGCTTATTTATGCTATCTACAAGGCAAAAAAAAAATAAAAAATTCTTGCTTTTTTATAGGTCATTTAGTATAATGAAGTCGATATAGATTGGAGGCAATATTAATGGAAAACGACAATGTTCAAGAAGAAAAAATAATTAACGTAGATATCGAATCCGAAATGAAAAAATCTTATATAGATTATGCGATGAGCGTTATTGTCGCTCGTGCGCTTCCTGATGCACGTGACGGACTAAAGCCAGTTCATAGAAGGATTTTATACTCTATGAACGAGTTAGGTTTAGAGCCAGACAAGCCATACAGAAAATCTGCCCGTATTGTCGGTGATGTTCTTGGTAAATACCACCCACACGGCGATGCTTCTGTATATGATGCTATGGTTCGACTTGCACAAGACTTTTCACTTCGTTACATGCTAGTTGATGGTCATGGTAACTTTGGTTCTGTCGATGGCGATAGTCCTGCTGCTATGCGTTACACTGAAGCACGTATGACTAAGCTTTCTACAGAAATGTTAAAAGATATAGATAAAAATACAGTTGATTTTGTGCCAAACTTCGATGATACCTTAAAAGAACCTGCTGTACTTCCTTCAAGGTTCCCTAATATGCTTGTTAATGGGTCTTCTGGTATTGCTGTTGGTATGGCAACAAATATTCCACCTCATAACCTCGGAGAAGTTATAGATGGTATTATTAAAGTAATTGATGAAGATAATGTAACTATAGACGACTTAATGAAGGTTATAAAAGGGCCTGACTTCCCTACCGGTGCTATTATAATGGGAAAAGAAGGCATTAGAAACACTTACCAAACAGGCCGTGGCCGTATTTTGGTTCGTGCTAAAGCTGAAATCGAAGATTCTGGCAACAAGCAACGTATTGTAGTTACCGAAATACCTTATATGGTAAACAAAGCACGCCTTATCGAAAATATTGCAACACTCGTTAAAGATAAACGTATTGATGGCATTTCTGATCTTCGTGACGAATCCGACCGTGAAGGTATGAGAATTGTTATTGAACTTAAAAAAGACGCTAACGCAAACGTTGTACTTAACCAACTTTATAAAAATACTCAAATGCAAGATACATTCGGTGCAATCATGCTTGCCCTTGTAAATGGTAAGCCACAAATACTTAACCTTCGTCAATGCATCGATTGCTATCTAGATCACCAAAAAGATATTATTTTAAGAAGGACTAAGTTTGATTTAGACAAAGCTGAAGCAAGACTACATATATTAGAAGGTTTAAGAATAGCTATCGATAACATCGATGAAGTAATAAAGATTATTCGTGCAGCTTATGATGATGCAAAAGAACGCTTGATGGAACGTTTTGGTCTTACCGAAATACAAGCCCAAGCTATCTTAGATATGCGTCTTCGTACACTATCTGGATTGCAAAGAGAAAAAATCGAAGCTGAATATAATGACTTAGTTGAGAAAATTAAATACTATAAAGAAGTTTTATCCAGCGAAACTTTAGTATACAAGATTATTAAGGACGAGCTCCTTGAAATCAAAACAAAATTTGCTGATACAAGAAGAACTAAAATAGAGGCATCAGCTGAAGAAATTGAGATTGAAGACTTAATTAAAGAAGAAAACTGTGTAATCACACTTACACACTTTGGCTATATAAAACGTATGCCAGTTGATACTTATAGAAGTCAAAAACGTGGTGGAAAAGGCATAATCGGTATTACAACCCGTGAAGAAGACTTTGTTGAAAAGATATTTATCGCATCAACTCACCACTACATTATGTTCTTTACTAATAAAGGTAAAGTATATAGATTAAAAGCATACGAAGTGCCTGAGGCAGGTCGTCAAGCAAAAGGTATGGCAATAGTTAACCTACTACAGCTTGAACAAGGCGAACTAATTTCTGCTGTTATTCCTATTGCTAACTATGCAGACGATATGTACTTACTCATGGCAACCAAAAATGGTTTAATTAAGAAAACAAACCTTATGGAATATAGCAATGTTAGAAAGAGTGGTTTAATTGGTATCACACTTCGTGAAAGCGATGAACTTATCGCTGTAAGACTTACAGATGGTACAAATAAAGTTGTTATTGTAACAGCAGATGGCCAGTCAATCACATTTGATGAAAAAGACGTACGTCCTATCGGCCGTGTTTCACAAGGCGTAAAGGGTATCGAATTAAACGATGATGACTTTGTAGTTGGTATGGAACCAACAAGTAGTGACGATAAACGTTGTTTACTAACTATTTCAGAAAATGGTTTTGGTAAACGTACCGAACTTGAAGAATATAGAGTTCAAACAAGAGGCGGCAAAGGCGTTTTAACATACAAAGTAACTGATAAAACAGGAAAACTTGTTGGAATAAAGATTGTTGATGAAGCAGATGATATTATACTTATTAGTTCAGATGGAACTATCATTAGATTAAAAGTAAAAGATATTAGCATTCTAGGTAGAAATACTCAGGGCGTTACACTTATGAGAATGCCTGAAGGAACAAACCTCGTAAGTATCACTAAAGTTTCTGAAGAATCTACTGATGAAAGTTTGGCTGAAGAAATTATAGAAGAACAGGAAGCTAACGATACTAATGAAAAGGAATGATAGAGAATTATGAAACATAATTTCACTCCAACGCGAATCATATTATTAGGATTTATTTTACTTATATTAATAGGAAGCATTCTTTTGATGCTTCCTATTAGTTCATATCCTGATAAAAACATTAGTTTTATTGATGCACTTTTTACAGCAACTTCTGCATCATGTGTTACAGGCCTTGTAACTTTTGATACGAACACAACTTGGACTAGTTTTGGAAAAGCAGTTATTCTAATACTTATCCAAATCGGCGGTCTTGGTATTATGTCCATTTTTACGATTTTCGCTTTACTATCAAGGAAACAATTAAACTTAACCGAACGACTTACAATTTCCGAAACAATTAACGATTTTAACTTAAATAGTGTTGTTAACGTGTTTTTGAAAATTCTTTTTGTAACTTTAGCATTTGAACTTAGTGGTGCTGTAATCTTGTTTTTCCAACTAGAACCGATATATGGCACATTACCTGCTATAACAAAAAGCATATTTATATCTATTTCTGCTTTTTGTAATGCTGGATTTGATGTACTTGGTACAAACGAAGCACCTTTTAGTAGTTTAACTAGCTTAAACACCAATCCAGTAATTCTTTCCACACTTTCCGCACTTGTTATAATCGGCGGTCTTGGATTTGTGGTTTGGAAAGATTTATGGAGATGTAAATGGCATTTCAAAAAATACACATTACACACTAAAGTTGTATTAATAGTTTCATTTATGCTTCTTTTACTTGGAACTGGTTTTATGTATGCATTTGAATCTAACAACACTTTAAGTGGTATGAATTTTAATGACAAACTTGTAAATTCTTTCTTTGCATCTGTTACCACTAGAACTGCTGGATTTAATTCGATTGAAAATTCCGCATTAGCACCTGCCTCAAAATTACTTATGATGATATTCATGGTAATCGGTGGTGCCCCTGGCTCTACAGCCGGCGGAATTAAAGTTACTACAATAGCAATACTTATTTTAGCCGCCATATCGTTTATACGCGGTAGAGACGATATAGAAGTTATGAGATATAGTATTTCATATAGCACAATTTTTAAATCAGTTTGTATATTTATGCTTGCACTTCTTATTATATTCACATCTGCTTTTATTGTTTTATTAAATAACAACTTTGAATTTGTAGATGTTTTATATGAAGTTACTTCTGCATTTGGAACTGTCGGGCTTTCAACCGGCATAACCCCAATGCTTAATACACTTTCAAAAATAGTGATAATGTTTTGTATGTTCTTAGGACGTCTTGGTCCACTTAGCTTGGTAATCGCGTTCTCAAGAAAACAAATTCTATATAAACCTTCTTACAAGTACTCGGAAGGAAAAATATCAGTAGGATAATTTAACAAATTAATGTTTGACGGGATGATTGTTAATGGTTATTGCAAACTTGTAGTGGAGCACATTGTGCTCCATGAAACCTAAACAAAACATTAAACAAATAACGCTCACAAGCACTTCGTTTTTTCATTTCTAGCCAAAACAAATGGTGGTCGTTCGTATTCGGCATCCATGCCTCATACTTACTCAAAAAAGCATCCAGCTTTTTTGCCCACCATAAACCGTTTTGGAGAAATGTAAAAAACTACGTTAAAAGTTCGCGTATATTTTATTTAACGTTTTGTTTAGTTAAATGTATTCAAAGGCGAAGAACAATTTGCGAAGCAACAACCGTCCCGATAAACAATAATTTATCCGTAATTTATTAATGAAAGGGTGTTTATTTATGAAATCTTTTTTGGTTATAGGATTAGGTCGTTTTGGTACTAGTTGTGCACAGGCACTTAGTGAAATGAATCATGAAGTATTGGGTGTTGACGAGGATGCTCGTCTTGTAAATAATATCGCGCCTTATGTCACACATGCAGTTGTTGCTGATTGTACGAATGAAGAATTTTTATCAACCATAGGCGTAAATAAATTTAGCGCCTGCATAGTAGCAATTGGTGATAATCAAGAAGCAAGCGTAATGATAACAGTACTTCTTAAAGAATACGGAGCAAAATATATAGTAGCAAAAGCGCATAACGATTTGCATGCAAAAGTTTTATCAAAAATAGGAGCCGATAGAATAGTACTTCCGGAAAAAGATACTGCAAGAAAACTTGCAACTAATCTTTGTCACAAAAACATATATGATTTAGTAGATATTTCACCTGACTATAGCATAATTTCAGTAAAAGCACCTAAACCATGGTGGAATAAAACACTTATTGAACTATCTCCTCGCGATAAATTTGGAATAAACATAATAGCAATAGAAAGTTCGGAAGACAATATAAACGTACTGCCAAACGCTAATACAATAATACATGATGAAGATGTGCTAGTCGTGGTCGGAAAAAATACAGAATTAGAAAAAATAAAAAAACTATAAAAAAATGGCGATTATAATCGCCATTTTTTTATTTGCTAATTTCTTCTACTACTTTATCCATCTGCATTGCTCTTGAGCCCTTTACTAACACAACATCGTCTTTTTGCAAAAATCCTTTGAGTTCTTCAATTAGCTTTTCTTGATCTTCAAAAATCTTCGCATCTTTTCCACTATCTATTAAGCCCTTTGCTATATTTTTTGCCTCATTACCATATGTAAAAACATAATCAATGTTTAAGTCACTAATATGTTTCCCTATTTCGAAGTGAATTTTTTGCGACATTTCCCCAAGTTCTAGCATATCGGCAAGCACCGCTATTTTCCTTCCACCACTTAACTTACTTAAAGTGTCTAAGATAGCATTCATTGATTCTGGGCCCGCATTATATGTATCGTTTATTATTTTATATCCATTTACCTCTTTTATATCCATGCGAAGCTTTGACATCTCAAAGTTCTTTAAGCCCTCTACTATCTTTTCAGGTGGCACATTATTTACTCTACCCACTGCCCACGCAGCAAGTGAGTTTAATACAAAATGCTCTCCTGGTAAATTAATAGTTACTGTGTATACTTCATTGTTTTCTTTTATCTTAAAACTTGTTCTCTCATCAGTAAGCACTATATCGTACGCCATATAATCTGATTTATTCTTAATACCATATGTAACAATTTTTTGTTCAACGCTTCCCTTTATAGTTTTTAAGTACAAATCATCATTATTAATTATAATAGTACCATCGTCAGGCATGCCCTCTATTATCTCCATTTTGGCTTTTAAGATGTTTTCTCGACTGCCTAGGTTACCAATATGTGCTTGACCAATGTTGGTTAAAACGGCAAAATCTGGTCTTGCAATATTAGATAATATAGACATCTCCTTAAAATGGTTCATACCCATTTCTAATACTAGTATATCTTCGTTTGTGTAACGAAGTAATGTCTTTGGTACACCAATAAAATTGTTTAAATTTCCCTCTGTTTTTAATGTATTATAATGCTCACTTAGTACACTTGCTATCATATCTTTTGTTGTAGTTTTTCCTACACTACCTGTAATTGCTACAAGTGGCTTTTTTATATAGTTTTCTCTATATCCTTTTGCTATATCTTGAAATGCTTTTAACGTATCTTCAACAAGGATAAAAACTTTTCCTTCTGGTACTTCTACTTCTTTACTAGATATACATCCTACCGCGCCATCTCTTAATGCATTATTAATAAAATCGTGTCCGTCAAATTTTTCTCCTATAAGTGGCACATAGAAATCTCCTTCTTTTATTATCCTTGAATCTGTTACAAAACTAGACACTTCTATATCTTTATCTATATTTTTTACTACTTTTCCGTTTGTGTATTTTATTATTTCTGATAGCTTCATATAATCAATCCTTTCAATTATAATGCATCTTTTACAATCATATCACATAAAGTCTCATAATCAATACCTATTACCTTCGCCTCTTGTGGAAGTAGACTTGCCTTGGTCATTCCTGGCAAAGTGTTTGTTTCAAGCATTACAAAATCATTATATCCTCTTCTCATAAAATCTGTTCTTGAATATGTTAAAAGGCCTAACGCATTATGTGTTTTTAATGCCAATTCTTTTATCGTTTCGGTTTCTTTTTCATCTAAAGAAGCTGGGCAAATTTCTTCGGTCATTCCCGCTTGATATTTGTTTTTATAATCGTAGAAACCAACTTTTGGTATTATCTCAATAGGTGGCAAACTTTCGCCTTTTAGTACCCCAACAGAAAATTCGCGTCCTTTTATATATTCTTCTGCTATTATTTTTCCTTTATAATCTTTTAATTCAGTAAATGCTTTTTCTAGTTCAGCATCATTGTTTACAATGTATACACCTATACTTGAACCACCATCACATATTTTTAATACGAATGGGAAGTTAAATGTAACATCTTCCTTTTTCTTTACTATTTCATACTTTGCTGTTGGTACACCCGCATCTTTAGCAATTCTTTTGGCTATTTCTTTATCCATTGCCATAGCACAACCCACATAGTTACTACCTGTATATTTTATACCAATCATATCAAATGTTGCTTGAACTCTACCGTCTTCACCACAGCCACCATGAAGTGCCACAAAAGTAACATCTGCATAAGAACATATTTTTAGCACATTTGGCCCGAACACACATTTATCATTTCGCATACTCTTTATTTCTTCTATGCTTGGCGGATTTTCAGGGATTTCATAATAATCCTCAGCACCAGAGGCCTCATCTTTAAACAGTAAAGATAAATCACTTGGTAATTCTTTAATCCCAAAATATAAATCTACAACACACGTACTATGCCCTTTTTTCCTAAGTGCATTACTTATTTTGCACCCTGAAGATAAAGAAACATCACGTTCGCTACTTATTCCACCTGCAAGTATTGCTATATTCATAAACTTCAGTCCTTTCTAACGGGCGGGGATGGAACCCCGCCCCTACCTCACATTCTATCATATTATTTTTATTTTTTATATATTCATATAAATTTTTGTCATACATTTATGTTTGTTGCATATCAATGAACTATAAAGGCCATATGGCAGATTGGAGAGATTTTATGCTAAAATTTAATAAAGAAACAATTAATTTACCTACATCATATACTGAAAAGACTTATTCGTTTACTTCTAGTGGAGATGTAATTATTCCAGATTCTAAAGATGATATTAAAACTATCTTATTTGTAGACTGTGTTCCAACATTAGAGGATACCATTATTAATTTAGGGCAAATTACTATAACAGGGAATGCCGAATATAATATACTTTATGCTCCAGAAGGTGATACCCAAAAATTAATTCGTATTTCCACTTCCATACCATATAAAAGTTCTTTTGACGTCCCTAATGTTAATTCTGATTCTAATATCTACATATCACTTTCACCTAAAACTATAGATTCAAAAATACTAAATGGCAGAAAAATAAATTTATCTTCGGTAATTAATGTGGGAGTTTCTTTCTTTAATAAATCAGAGACTCAATATATAAAAGATGTTAATTCTGAAGAACTTATAGAGGAGTTACATGAAACTACAAGTATTAATACTTTTATAGGAAAAGATGAAAAGAAAACAACTGTAAAAGATACTGTTATGCTTCCTACTTCCTTACCTAACATAGACAGCATTATAAAATATGAGACCTGTATAACAAATAAAGAAAATGTTGTTTCAGATGATAAAATAATTTTTAAGGGTGACCTAAATATAAAAATTTTCTATGTTGCAGAAAATGATGATAAAATTTACTCATTTAATTCTGTTATACCTTTTTCCGATTTTGCACATATTGATGGTATAGATAGCGATTCTATTATAACTACTAAAAGTAAAGTAAACTCATTATCACTAAAAATTTTACCTGATTCCGATGATCTTCCTCGTGTTATTGAATTTGATAGTCAAATTTTAAGTATTATTTGTGCTTTTTCTAACACAAAAATAGATGTAATACGAGATTTATATTGTACTAAAAAAGCACTCTTGCCACAAGCAAAAAAAGTTACGTTTAATATAATTTCTCCTGAAGAAACTAGTAACATTATGCTTAGAGAAATTATAGATATTCCTGATGAAGAAAACATATCAATAATTTCAGCATTCGGTCGCCCAAAAGAAATAAAAATTGAAGAATGTGAAAATGGATTTATACTAAAAGGAAATATAAATATATCTATTATCTATAAACTTTCTAATGGGTTCATTAATACTGTTTCTACGGATATTCCTATAGAGCACATTATAGATAGCAATATTAATACCGTTTCTGAAGTATATATTGAAAATATTGAAGCAACGCAAAATGAAATTGGAAAAATCGACTTAAAAATTAATATTAGTTTTCTAGGTAACATGATTACAAATAGTGCAGTTGAATTACTTGATGATGTAACAGAAAGTGAAAACTTAAAAGAAAAAAAATCAGGTCTTACAATTTATTTTGTAAAACCTTCTGATACCTACTGGAACATTGCTAAAAAATTTAATACTACAATTGAAAAAATAAAAGAATTAAATAACATTGATGATAATGATAAATTGATTGTCGGCAAACCTATTGTTGTGTAAGTTATTCACATAAGCAATAATTTACCCTTCTAATTCATACATTAAAATTGATAATAAATATAAACTTGCAGTTTCTGCTCTTAAAATTCTTTCACCTAAACTTACGGAAACTGCATTTTTATTTTTTAAAATATCTTCTACTTCTTTTATATCAAATCCACCTTCACTGCCTATTACTATTGCAATTTTTTCATTAGAATTAATTTCTCTTAAAACTCTCTTTAATGGCTCTTTCTCATTTTCATACGCAAGAATAACTCTATCAAAACTTAATAAACTATTTAACATTTCACTAAATTTTTCTACGTTTTCTACTCCTACCATGTCACTTCTACCGCATTGTTTTACCGCTTCTATGGCAATTTTGTTCCATCTATCTACTTTTTTATTCGCATCTTTTTCATCAACTTTAACAACAACATTTTTGCTTATAAATGGAACTATTTTTGAAACACCAAGCTCGACTGATTTTTGAATTACATATTCCATTTTATCTGCTTTTAATAATGCTTGATAAAGTGTTATATTAGTTTTCGGTATTCCTACTTTTTCAGCATTACCTATTATTTCACAAGTGATGCTACTTTTATCTATTGATACAATTTTACAGATATATTCGTTTATTTCGATCGTATCCCCTATTTTATTTCTTGTTACTTGTATATGTTTTGCTTCATCAAAAATTTCTATCATGTTATTATTAATTTTATAGTTTTCGGTTATAAATCTTCTTGGCATAGTTTGTACTCCTTTCATCAACTAATTATACCACATCATTTAGTATTTCCGCAAAGTATTTTGAGGCGTTTATTACCTCTGGTATGGTATTACCTGTAGCACCCATTTCTACTATCATAGCGCCATTTGTGACTTGCTGATTAAATCTTTCTTTTCTAAGTATTATATATCTACATAAGCCCGGATATTTTTCATCTGCTTTTTCTTTAATTTTTAACGCAAGTTTTAAGTTTTCTTTCCATGCATCATGTTTTAAGCCGCCACCATTTGTACCTATTACTAACATAAACTGTGCAACATTTTCACCATTTATTTTTACAACCGGCTTATACTGCTCAGTGCCAACACCTATTGCATCTCTATGAACATCTAAAACTATTTTTACGTTTTTATATTTATCAAGTAACTTCGGAATTGATTTACCTGCATTACTATATGATTTATTATAATCTGGATAATCATATAAAGTTTCGTCATGGTACACACCTATGCCATACTTTTGTAAATTCGCCTTTATCTCGTTACCTATTCTTATTACACTTACCTTTTTATTTAATGTCCTAAAAACACCACTTGCTTCATACTCATACCCTTTACTTTTCGAATAACATTCTGTCGAATGTGTATGATAAATTAATACTTCTATATCTTTTTTATTTAACTTAAAATTTAATTTTTCGTTTTTTAATTTATCTATATCCACATTAAATTTAGTTTCATTTTTTAATATGTTTTGCCAATCAAGTGTTACTTCTTTTGCATTTACCACATTCTCTTCTTTTATCACTTCTTCTACCTCTTCATCAACTATGATTTCTGTAGTAACTATATCTTCTTTTTCATCTTCTTTAATTATGCAATTTTTTAATATTGGCATATATGATAAAAATTTTATATTTTTATTCTTTGAAATTTTCATTATTGGTAATGCATAATTAATTATCTCGTAAGAAATACTTGGCGTTAAAAAAGTATATATACTTAATAAAAATAATATCGTTATAATTAAATATTTTTTCATTTTGTTTCTCCAAAAAAAATAAGACTGTATAATACAATCTTATTTTTTTAGTTTTATTTTTATTCTTATTATCTGCTATATACTTCCTTAATTGCTTCATATAAACCGTTTGCTGCTGCTTGTCTAAACCTTGCAGTCTTTAAAAGTTTTAAGTCATTTTTATTCGACATGCAAGATACTTCAGCAATTATTGCAGGCATTGTCGTTTTATTTAGTACAACTAAGTTTGTTCTTTCTCTTGCACCTATACTACCATTTCCTAAGTTGTCTTCCATATGTTTTTGTACTATAGTTGCTAAATCTTTGCTCGAAAAATCATTTTGAATATCTCGAGGACTATATAATGTCATAGCACCTTTGAAGTTTGTTGGCATTGAATTATTATGTACGCATATAAATAAATCTGCGTTATTTCTATTTGCTATTTCCGCTCTTTCAGTAAGCTCTACAAAAACATCAGTTGTTCTTGTCATTATTACTTTATAACCATCTGCTTCAAGTAATTTTCTTAAACGTTTTGCTATATCCAAATTCAAATCTTTTTCGTTTATTGAATCAAAAATTGCACCTGGATCTTTACCTCCATGACCTGCATCTATTACTATAACTTTTGCCTTATCTTTACTTCTATCTACTGAAGATCTTGATGTAGATACAATTGGTGTAACAACTTCTGTAACAGCGTTTGTAACAGCATTTGTAATTCCACTAACAATTGTTTCTGTAACTTTATTTTCTTCTGTTTTAGTAACAGTGTTATTAGTTTTTTTATCTTCTGTAACTACAGTTGGATTTGGATTATATTCTTCAAATATGACATTAAAACTTATATTGTCATATGTCTGAATTTTATAATCTGTTATCTTGTCCATATCGAAAACAACTCTCGTAATGTACTCTGGTGTAACTGCATTTTGTGCACTTCTTATACCTGCTACAAAATTTGTTCCAACTGTTAAATTTATAGGCGATCTTAAAATTGCATTTTTGAAATCAAAATATATTTTTTTTGAATCTGTAAGTTTTCCTTCAGTAAAAGTTACAGGTTCTGAAAATGATATATTAACAACAGTATTATACGGTGATGTCATTACATTTATGTTATTTAATGTACTTGCACTTTCCGCATTTGCAAAACTTATCATCAAAAATAAAAATGTAAAAAATAAAAATATTTTTTTCATTTTTTTCACCTCTTTTTCTTAATTATAATTTATATGAAAATGTCTTTAAAGTCTATAAATTTCATCATTTTGTAACAGAAACTTAATAAATTTTGCTTTTTAACGATTTACATAGAATTTTTAAGAAAATTAAAGAATTAAAGTCATAATCTTCCTAAAATGTCAAATGCGAGTGTTGAGGAACTTTATTTAAAAAAAGAAAATAAATTATATAAAAGTATTTTGAGAGAGGAGGTACCTATTATGATGACAAAAAAGGCTACACATTCTTCAACAAAATTATCATCTACAAAAGCTAAAGCTTCAAGTACAGCTAAGAAAACATCTTTATCATCAACAAAGAAAGCTGCTACTAAGAAAGTAGCTACAAAAAAAGTTGCTACAAAATTAGCTACAAAATCTAGCACAAAATCTACTATGAAATCTACTATGAATAACAATTCATATATAACAAATGGTCTTACTATTAATCCTACATCTTTTTCATCAGGTGATAAGATAAAGATAACATATACCGGATTACTTTTACAAAGTGGAGCTAAAGAAATTTATGCACACGTTGGTTGGGGCGATTCTTGGGAAGATTGCAATGACATCAAGATGTCAAAAACAAAAACAGGTTTCACAGCAACAATTACAGTTAAAAAATCTTCTGTATTAAACATGTGCTTCAAAGATGCTCTTGACAACTGGGATAATAACAATGGTTACAACTATGCTATTTATCCTTCAAAAAAGAAGTAAGATTTTAAGTTAACTTAAAATAAAGACGAGTATTCGTCTTTATTTTTTTGTATAAAAAAATAAATTCTACACAAAATACATATGTTTTAAGGAGGATTATATGGATAAAGTCTATACCAATAATGAATACAAAAAAATCGTAGATAAAGTTTCACCCAATAGTCCTATTGTAAAAAATATAACAAGAGCATTTTTTGTTGGAGGATTTATTTGTATTATTGGACAATTTATAACAAATTTTTTCTTAAATCGTGGTGCAAGTCGCGAAACTGTTTCTTCTATAACTCCAATATTATTAATTTTTATTGCTGTTATATTAACAGGGCTTGATTTATATGATACACTTGGTAAATTTGCTGGTGCAGGTTCTGTCGTGCCTATTACCGGCTTTGCAAATTCTGTTGCTTCACCTGCAATTGAATATAAAAGTGAGGGTTTAATTTTAGGGCTTGGCGCAAAAATGTTTACCGTAGCAGGACCTGTTCTTGTATATGGTATATCTACTTCTGTTATTGTTGGTTTTTTTTATTATCTACTTAAATAACTTTATTTTTGTTAAATATTTGGCAATCTCTTAGCTAAACAATAATTTAACTACCGAAAAGGAGAATTTATGAAACGACTTGGTACTCAAACAATAAAATTAGAAAACCCTGTGAGTATAATTGATACTGCTTCTATCGTTGGCAAAAAAGAAGGTGAAGGTCCACTTGCAAGTTACTTTGATTACATTTTAGAAGATGAATATTGGGGAGAAAAAAGTTTTGAAAAAACAGAAAGTAAAATTCTTTATGAAACAATAAATAAAGTTTTACAAAAATCAAAAAAGACTTCATCAGATATAAACTACATCTTAGCTGGCGACTTACTTAATCAATGTATTTCATCCGCATATGCAATACGTGATACTAACATTCCATTCCTTGGTTTATATGGTGCGTGTTCTACCATGGTTGAATCATTAAGTTTAGGTGCAATACTTATCGATGGTGGATTTGCTAATAATGTTATTGCTGTTACATCTAGTCATTTTTGCACTGCCGAAAGACAATTTAGGTTCCCGCTTGAACTTGGATCACAGCGTCCTCAAACTTCACAATGGACGGTAACAGGTAGCGGTGCAAGTGTTTTATCAAACGATGGATCTGGTCCAAAAATCACAACAATTACGACTGGTAAAATTATTGACATGGGTATTAAAGATGCAAACAATATGGGTGCTGCTATGGCAGGTGCCGCAACAGATACTATATTTACCCATTTTAATGAAACGTGTAGAAATATCGATTACTATGATTTAATCGTTACAGGAGATTTAGGACATATTGGTTCTAACTTAACAAACAATATGCTAAATAAAATCGGCGTAAATATTGAACAAAAATTTACCGATTGTGGTATTTTGATTTTTGATAAAGAAAAGCAAGACACGCATGCAGGCGGTAGTGGTTGCGGATGTTGTGCATCTGTTTTTTCGGGATACCTATATAAAAAATTAAAAGAACGAGAAATAAATAAACTTCTACTCATTGCAACAGGTGCACTTATGAGTACAACAATTGTGCAACAAGGTGAATCTATTCCCGGTATTGCACATGCAATTTCTATAGAAAATTTATGAGGAAAAATACTAGAACTACAAAATATAAAAAATATGAGCGAACTTTTAGCGAAGTTTTTATCATTTCTCCAAAACAGTTTTTGCCGGTCAAAAAAACTGAATGTTTTTTTGAGTGACGATTAAGGCATGGATGCCGCATCGGAACGACCGGCAATCGTTTTGGCTAGAAATGAAAAAACGTAGTGCTTGTGAGCGTTATTTTTTATATTTTGTAGTTATGAATAATTTAATATAAAAATTTTACTCATATAATCAACATTTTGTTTAAGGGAGGATTAAAATCATGTCATACTTAACTGCCTTTATAACTGGTGGAATTATATGTTCTATCGGACAAATTTTAATAGACAAAACAAAATTAACCCCTGCTAGAATTCTTGTTTTATTCGTATGCGTTGGTGTTATATTAACAGGCATTGGCCTTTATGAACCAATCGTAGAATTTGGTGGTGCTGGTGCCACTGTACCACTCACCGGATTTGGTTATGCACTTGCAAAAGGTGTTATAAAAGATGTTGAAAGTTTAGGCATCTTAGGAATCTTTACAGGCGGAATAAAAGCTGCTAGCGGTGGTATTACTGCTGCTGTATTTTTTAGTTTAATTGCATCATTAATTTTTAGGGCACATGCTAAAAATTAATACAAAAAAGTGGACTAATGTCCACTTTTTATTATAACTTTTTACTTTGTAATTCTTCTGCTTTTTTATTCATTTTGCCTTTTGCCTTTGGTGCATCATCTTCTTTTTTCTCACCAGAATCCCATGGCTTTTCTGGTTCTTCAGGTTCTACTTTTGCTACTTTTTCTGGTTTAACTTTCTTTGGTTTTTCTGGTCTGATTTTTGCTTTTACTCTTTTTCTTATAACTTTCTCTTTTACTTTATTTCTACCAAAGTACGACATTACTAAACATACAAATGCAATCGTACCAATCATAATATATCTCATTACGAAATCTTGTAATTCTAAATATGTTACAAGTAAATATACTAATGCTATTATCAATGAAAATACGAATATTTTTAATATTAAAAGTACTACATCTTGAACAGTAAATACGTTTTTCTTAGCATCAACATTTAGTATAAGTTCGTCACCATTTGCCGTACCTACAAACGATGTAACGAGTAGATTCCATATCCAATAAACAACTGGTATCAACCAGAAATATAAAAATCTTTTATCATCCATTATAATTGCAAAAATAGTAAGCAAAATAAGTGGAATTCTTGTAGTCATTACATATAAAATTGATTTCTTTAGTGAATCGCTAAACTTCCTTGCAACACGAAGCATCTCTAAAATAGTTTTCATATCTTTGTCTTTCGTCATTGCATTAGCCATTGCATATTCAACTGTTTCTTTTCTACCATCTACTAAAATACCCATGTCAGAAATCTTTTCACTAACAACATCGTTTATATTTCTGCCCATTGATAAAATTGGAACACCCATATCTTTTAATGCTTTTGTAACTAATTCATTTGCCTCAGAATCCATCTCAGCAAATACCATTACTTCAAGAACAGTCTTTCTTATTTCGGCAGAATTCATTGCTTTTAATTCTTCGCCTGTAACTACTCTTAAACTTTTATCTGATGATATACCAGAATCAAGTGCTATTTGCCTTGAATAATCAGGATTCTTTGTGCTTAACATTATAACTCTAATGCCGGAACGATATATTCTTTGCATATCATTTACATTTTTGCTACTAAAGAAATCATCATATACACAAAGTATCTTTACTTTATCTAAATCCACTAATGTAAATGGTGTTTTTACATCTACGCCACCATTTTTTAATCTACTTGTCATTTTTATGATATTTAACTTATTCATTAAAACAAGTTCAACAGGGAGCATTGCCATTAGCAAATACATTGGATATGTAATTGCTTTATATTGTTCTCCAACACTCCAAAATCTTATTAGTGATACTATTGCCGTAACTACAAATGCTACCACACAAATTATTGAATAAACTATTGATACTTTTACAAGTTTATTTTTATATTCTCTTTTATGATTATACGATATTATATCTTTTAATTTTTTACCTAAAAATGTATCTGGACCTATTTTAGCGACCATTATTGTTGCAGTACCTGCTAAAACTTTCATGCCTTGATATACATCTTTATTGTTTAAGTCCCCTTCTATTAATTTATTGTCGGTAAGAGACATTAGAACTAAACCTTGAGATTCTATAACTACTGCATCTGCTGGAACTATATCTCCTTTTACTAATATTACGAAATCTCCTATTGTAACTTTTTCTATTTCAATTCTTTTTATAACGTTGCTTCTAAAAACTGTTGCATATGAGCCAAGTAGTTTCCTATAACTACCCAATTCTTTAATATCTTTGATATCTACAAAATTATCGCCATACTCATGGTTTCTTTCTAAAGCTTCACCATCCGATATGCAATCGTAATCAAATGTAAAGCCAGGAATTGTAGCCATTAATTCGCCCTTCTTTCTAATATATTTCTTCAAGATATTTATCGGCAATAGAAATTTTTTTATTAATAGTTTTATGAGAAATAAATTATTGTTTGTCTGTATGATTGAATTCGCAAAATCCGTAGGGGCGGGGTTCCACCCCCCGCCCGCAAACATTGTACACGGGCGGGCCAGGAGACCCGCCCCTACGGAATTTTTAATATTTCATATTAAAATTCTCCCCTACAAACAATAATTTGCAAACAAAAAAGAGGGAATTACTTCCCTCTACATTACTTCTGGCACCTTAATTGATAATATATCCATATGAATTTGTAAAACTTTTAGCATAAGTTCGCAAAAATGAAGTAATGAATTTCTCTTTTCTTCATTTTCTTCTGCCAAAATTTTTGTTTCATAATAAAATTTATTTGCAAGTGACGCTATGCTATACGCATTTTCAGCAACTATACTAGGTGCTCTATCATTAAAACTTTGCCAAAATACATCTGATGTATTTAATATTTTTAACATTATATCTTTTTCAACATCTGAATAAATTTTATTTATCTTTCCACTCACATAACCATTTTCTTTTGCCTTCCTTAAAATTGCTTTTAAACGTACCATTGTATAAAGTATGTATGGTCCTGTTTTACCTTCAAATGATAAAAATTTATCCAAATCAAAAATATAATCTTTTGCTCTGTGATTTATAAGATCTCCAAATTTAAGTGCTGCTATACCAATCATCTTCGCAATTTCATCTTGCTCATCTTTAGATAAATCACTACCTGTTTTTGACTCTTTCATTTTTTCTAATGCACCCGATACTACGGTATCTATTAAATCGCTTAATCGCATTACCCCGCCATCACGAGTTTTGTATGGTTTTCCATCCTTGCCATTCATTGTTCCAAAGCCGTCAAATTCAAGTAATGTATCATCACTTACTATACCTGTTTTTCTTGCTGCCCTAAATACTTGCTCAAAATGTAGTCCTTGACGATTATCTACGAAATATAAAATCATTTCTGGATCATAATCTTTAACCCTTTGCAAAATTGTAGCAAGGTCAGTTGTCGCATATATGTCTGAGCCATCTGTCTTTTTAACAATAACAGGTGGCATTGGCGCCTTATCATCTTCTTTTGCAACATCTATTACAAGTGCACCTTGATCCTCGTGAGCAAAACCATCTTTAACAAACTTTTCAATCATATCTGGTATGTACTTTTGCGAATCGCTTTCACCATACCATAATTCAAAATTAACACCCAAATTTTCATAGTTTTTCTTTAGGTCAGAAACCGATACACGCATTACTTCTTTCCAAAAAGCTATATAGCCAGGGCGTCCATTTTGTAAATCAAAAGTTGCTCTTTTCGCTCTTGCCCTATACTCCTCATCTTCTTTACTTTTCTTACTAGCTAATGGATATATTTCATTTAAGTAAGAAAGCTCTATATTTAGCGGCTCATATGGGCCTAAATAATCTTCTTTCATATATGGCGAATCTGGATTTTGTACTGCAAATTCTGTAATTATTAAACCAATCTGCAAACCCCAATCGCCCAAATGAATATCGCCAATTGTGTCATACCCTAAAACTTTAGCAAGGCGTTTTACTGCTTCACCAATTATTGCAGAACGTAAATGCCCTACATGTAGCGGTTTTGCAACATTTGGGCCACCATAATCAATAACAACTTTTGGCTTACCCTCTACTTTTTTTATTAAATTTTCGCTATGTTCAATTATCTCGTTTATTGAATCTACGACAAAATCTTGATTTATTATAATATTTATAAATCCAGGTGGTACCGCTTCTACACTTGCAAAGATTTTATTTTCTTTTAACACTTCGGCAACACTATTTGCAATATCTATAGGGCTTTTGTGATACGTCTTTGCTCCCATCATAGCACCATTACATTGAAATTCACAAAGATCAGGACGGTTAGACAATGTAACTCGTCCTAAAGATTCATCAAAACCCGCTTTTACAAAAGCATCCCCAACTATTTTAGTTAACTTTTCAATAATAGTTTCCAAATAAAACTCCCCTTATATAAAAATTTATGGCCGATGAAACATCGGCCAGTTAATTTACTTTGTAATTACATCTTTTCCTACCCATTTTCTTAAAACTTCAGGAACAGTTACACTGCCGTCAGCATTTTGATATTGTTCCATAATAGCAGGAAGAATTCTACTTGTAGCAAGACCTGAACCGTTTAATGTATGAACATATTCAAGTTTTCCTGTATCTTTTCTTCTAAACTTAGTATTGTTTCTTCTTGCTTGATAATCGTATGCATTTGATACCGAACTTACTTCTTTGTAATCGTTCATACTTGGTATCCATACTTCAATATCACAAGTTCTTGCCATTGAATGGCTACAATCTGCTGCTGCTAATTTTGAAATTCTATAGTGTAATCCCAAACCTTGAACTAGAGCTGCTGCTTTATTAAGTAATTCCTCAAATGCTTTTTCAGAATTTTCTGGCGTTGTATATTGAACCATCTCAACTTTGTTGAATTGATGTCCTCTAATCATTCCTCTTTCTTCAGCACGATAACTTCCAGCTTCTTTTCTATAGCATGGAGTATAACCACAATACTTAAATGGTAATTCATCTTCATCTAATATTTCATCACTATGTAGATTTACAAGTGCAGTTTCTGCAGTTGGAAGTAAGAATGATGTACTATTATCTGATGTATTATCTATATGGAATACTTCATCAGCAAATTTAGGAAACTGACCAGCACCAAAACCACATTTTTTAAGTAGTAAATGTGGTAATAGCATAAATTCATAACCATCACTTAAGTGTTGTTCAATAAAGTAATTAAGTAATGCCCATTCTAACTTTGCTCCATCTTTTCTATAAATCCAAAAACCATTTCCACCAAGTTTTGCACCACGTTTGTAGTCAATCATTCCAAGATTTTCAGCAATATCTACATGATGTTTTGGCTCAAAATCAAACTTTGGCTTCTCGCCCCATGACTTAATTTCTTTGTTATTTTCCTTACCACCAGCGAGTAAATCATCTGCTGGAGGGTTTGGTAAATAAGAAATAAAATTATATATAAATTCATCAAGTTCAGCGATTTTATCATCGTTTTCTTTAATTTCATCGCCTAACTTTTTCATGTTTTCAATTATTTCAGTAACATCTTTACCTTCTTTCTTTAGTTGTGGAACTAAAGCAGATGTTTTATTCCTTTCAGCTTTTAATGTATCAGTTTTGTACATTAAGTCTTTTCTTTCTTTATCTTTTTCAAGTAGTTCTGTAAAATCTACATCAACTAGCTTTTTAGCAAGTTTTTCTTTAATTAAATCTGGATTTTCTCTTATTAAGTTAATGTCTATCATAAATATCTCCCCCACTTTATATGGAGCACTTTAGTGCTCCGCTACATCATAATATCACTAATTTACCATAATTGCAATAGAATAATTATTAACAGACCTACGCCATAAAAATACCCTTCGCAATAATATTTAATTCTATAATATTTAATGCAGTTACCTTTTCAACCTCTGCCTTTACTTTCTGTGCTAACTCCTGCATTATTTCTTGAATAGGTATACCATAGCAAACTATTAATTCTATAGTTATTTTTACACCATCTTTAGTATTTTTATTTCGTATTTTCTGCATTCTTTGAACACCTTTTACGGTTTCACCTACATGATATATTATTGCATTTACAACGCTTTCGCTTATTGTATACTCGCCAAGATAACTAAAAGTTGGCCTAACAATAGTTTTTTCGGCTTCAAAAGTCTCTGAATCTTTATTTTTAGATTTAAATACTTTAAGCGGATTTAAGAAATATCCAGAGAACTGATTTTTTACCTCAACTGTCGGAACCGGTATAACGTGTTTACCAAGTTCTTTACGCATATACTTTGCTTTTTCTATTTCTTTTTCTGTTGCAACGTCTTCGATATATATTTTCTTCTCTATTGGCGGTAATTCTAAGGCATTAGCTATTTTTTCTACCATATCATCGGAAGTACCAAGTATTAAAAGCCCGTTTACACATTCCCTTTTTATTGCTTCTTTAACCTCTTCACGATGCTCTAAATCGGTAAACACGGCTCTTTTTACAGAAGCAATTTTACTTGCCTCTTTCTTGGCCGATTTGCCCGCTAAAACCTTATTATTTTTTATGAGAAGCCCATCATCAATTATACATTCTAAATTGTTTTCTCTTGCGACCCACTGTGCTCTATAGCTTTTACCGGTACCGCTGGGGCCAACAAATGCATATATTTTCATTTCTATTCCTTACCTTTCATAACCTTATTTTAATTTTTTGCATAATATATTGCAAGTAAATTTTATAAAGGAGCATTTTATGCAATATAATCGTGAACACGCTTTAACTTATGCAAAAAAGTGGGCTTTTAGCCGTAACCCTATGTATTACAATTTTGATAATATCGGCGGTGACTGTACTAATTTTTGCTCGCAGTGCCTTTTTGCAGGTGCAAAAGTAATGAATTATACACCCGTCACCGGCTGGTACTATAAAAATTTAAATAACAGAACTGCATCATGGACTGGCGTTGAATATCTTTATAACTTTCTAATAAACAACAAAGGAGTTGGCCCTCATGGCACAATTTGTGATAAAAAAGATATCGAAATTAGCGATATAATCCAACTTGGCGATAATTACAACAATTTTTATCATTCGCTATTTGTTGTAAAAAAAGATACAAGCGACATCTATGTCGCGACCCACACATTTGATGCTTATAATCGTAAATTATCCACATATAGTTATGAATCTATACGTTTTATCCACATTGATAATAAAATTAGTTAGCAAGATTATCCCTAAACACGCTTAAAACTTCTATCGGCGTATCTATTCTATAAATTCTCCCTGGGTTTCCTTCTTCGTCACGGTCTGTTCCGCTCCACCAAATAGCAACTTTTATACGCGGATAATTTTTTATGCTATCAAACATATCTTTTACCCACTCTACTTTGTCGCCGCCAAAAGTGCTTGAGCCGAATTCCGTTATCATTAATGGTTTTTCAAATATTCTTGCATATTCACTATAGTAATCAGCATAAAGTTCATCAAAACTTGTCCAATATTCATCTTTAAAGTAATTACCCGTATTATACGCTGTAAGCCCTACTATATCTACATATTCATCACCTGGATAATACATAAGTGCATGGTTAAACTTAAATCCTGGGAAATCCTTATGGTTTGGATTCCATACCCAAAGAACATTTGTTACATTGTTTCTCCTAAATATGTTATAAATATATTTCCATGTTTCTACATAAAGTTCCGGATCTTTACAGTAAAAATACGATGAATATCCACACCAATCGCCATTCATTTCATTATTTAACCTAAACAAAACAGGTGTATTTAGCGACTTTATATCTCTTGCATACTTACTAAAATACTCTTCATATCTGCCATTCAATATTTCATATATATCAATTTCGCCTGCATTCGTATTCATTGTTTGAAGCGTCAACTCTACGTATTTATTCTTATTTTCAGCGTTCTTTAGCTCCTCTTGTGGCAATCCCCTAGATAAACCTTGATACCGCACCAAAAACTTAAAATCATAGTTCGTTATACTTTCAATGTTATCAAGTGCATTAAAGTCATATGGAGCGTCTGGTTCAAAAATGCCCCAAGTAAGACCCGCATTATCACTAAAATAAGTTTTATACAATTCTTGTGTTTTTGTATGCGTAGATAACGCTTTTTTCTTAAAGAATTTATCTGGTATAGTAGCATTTTGTGGCATGCCTATTACCTTAAACGAATTTATTATCGCTTTTAACTCTGTTAAATTACTTTTATTTGTCTTAGCAATTACTGTATATACTTTTTTGTCAGTTACCTTTATTTCCGCGCTACAATAGTAATTTTTATCATTTGCGATATATGCTAATTTCCCTCTAGTATACGCCAGAAAATGTGCCGGTTTACCATCAATTTCTATGTTTTGTTCTTCTAGTAAAGTGTGATTTCTTGTATCATTTAAGAAATTATTCGAATACCCTACATAAGTTTTATAATTATTATACGTTCCTGTAAAATCGTCATAGTAAATGTTTAAGGTTATATCGTTGTTCTTTATAGTAGTTACAATACCTTTAAGTGAATCATCTACCTGCATATCGTTATATATTTCAATTGAATAACCTAAATCATTATTTACATATGTTTGTGCTACATTAGAAACATCATTATGTGGGACACTCATATATGTCATTAATAGTAATAATAGTGTTATTTGTTTCATATTTTCTCCTTAATACGTTTATTATTTATAATACCATTATTATACATGGTTTGCAAATTATTGTTTGTTGGGGATGAATTTTTAATATGAAATATTAAAAATTCTGTAGGGGCGAACTGTGTTCGCCCGCAAAAAAGAGCTAATTTATGGGTGCGGGAGACCATAGGTCTCCCCTACATTAGTTTGATAAATCATTATAAATAGAAATTAAATCATCCCCAAAAAGCAATAATTTGCAAAAAAATAGGTGAGCTTACTAGCTCACCTAAAGAGTAAAATCTTACTTAATTAATTTTTCTAATTTTTGCATCAATGCTGCTGATTCTGCTCTCGTTGCAGTTCCTCTTGGCGCAAGCTGTGTTGCGGATCTTCCGCTCATTAAGCCCACATTTACTGCCCAACGAATTGCAGGTGCTGCATATTCTGCAACGTCCCCTATATCCTCATATCCTTCTACATCTTTCTCTGTTCCTTTATTGATATCTACGCCTTGTGATGCTGCAAACTTGTAAAGGATTGTTATCAAGTCTTGTCTTGCAATATCTCTACCTGGATCAAACATGTTACTACCAATACCACTAACAAATCCGTTTTCGGCTGCCCATGCTACTGGTCCTGAATAGTATGCGTCTTTTGGCACATCACTAAATCCAGATTTTTTGCTTGTGTCAGCTCCAGCTAATTTACTTAATACTGTAACTAACATACCACGTGTCACATTTTGTTTTGGTGCAAATTCATGTTCACTAACACCAGAGAACAATCCTTTCTTCGCAGCATAATCTACTGCGTCGTAGTACCAATCACCTTCTTTAACATCCACAAAGTCATCGGCTGTCTTTGTTGTTGAACTATCTTTCTTTCCTTCATCCTTCTTTTCTTCTTCTTTCTTTTCTTCGTCCTTCTTATCTTCATCCTCTATTTTAGTGAATTTTGCTTCAATCAAGTGAGTATCAGTTACATTCTTTAATGTATAAGTTGTAACTGCTCCAACACTTTGACCATCCACTAAAACGTCCTCAATCTCATAGCCATTTTTTGCTGTTATAGTGAATTTCTGTGATCCTTTTTTAGCAACTGTTGGGTTCTTAGGTGAAATGCTTCCACCAGTTCCAGCTTCAGTTGTAATCTTATATGTTGTATCATCTGTAGTTGTTTCGCTACTACCACTTCCACCAGATGTTTTCTTAGGTATCTCTAAAGCAGCATCTGTTGTTTCGTGTGTACATTCTGCATCAGTAAATACTTTTTCACATACTGAGCATTTCCAATGTTCTTTCTTACCTTTAGCGCTTGTTGTTGCTTCAACTTTTTCAACATGTACAGGTGTGTGTGGTAACATTTCAACATCTTCTGTTTTTGTATGTTCACCATTTATTGTACATGTATACGTTCTTACACCAACTGTACTACATGTTGGTTCTGTTGTAACTTCTCCTTCATTCCATGTATGTCCATTTTCTAAATCTGCTGCAATAGCTATTTCTTCAGCCGTTACAGGTGTTGTACCATGTGAATCGCTAAATTTATCATGGCATACTGTACATTCCCAATAAGCTATGTTTCCAGGTACCATACATGTTGCAACTACTGCTGCATGACTTTCTAATGTATGTCCAGTTGCAGGTATTCTTGTATCAGATTCTCCAATTTGTGTATTACCTAAACTGTCTGAATATATTGCACCGCAACCTACAATAGGATCTGCATCTACGCATACCCAATACTCAATATTACCATCTTCTGTACATGTTGCAGGAACTTGTTCATGATGTTCTAATGCATGTGTATGTCCAAGTGGTGGTATTGGTCTTGTTTCTGTATGTGCAGGGTTATGTGCACATGTTCTTGTTTCTTCACCAGCTTCAGTTTCAGTTGCTGCTAAAGTTTCTGTCCAATCGCCATAATCATGTGCATATTCATCTATTGGTATTACTCTATCTGCTTCATCAACCTCTACATTACCTTCGTCATCTTCAAAAGTTTTGTGACATACTGTACATTCCCAGTACTCTATATTACCTGCTGCACTACATGTTGCTGCTAATGCTTCATGGTGGTCAGTTAATGTATGAGGTAACATATCTACATCTTCTGTTCGTGTATGTTCGCCATTTATTGTACATGTATATGTTCTTACACCAGCTGCTGTACATGTTGCAGGGGTTGTTACTTCACCATCATTCCAAACATGTGCTTCTTCATCTATTGGTATTACTACATCTTCTACAGGTTCGCCTTCGCCAGCTTCATTGTTAAATTTATTGTGACATACTGTGCATTCCCAGTACTCTATATTACCCGGTGCACTACATGTTGCAGCTAATGCTGCATGATGTTCTAATGTATGTGCAATCATAGGAATTTCTTCTGTTGTTGTGTGTTCGCCATTTAACGTACATGTATATGTTCTCACACCAACTGCTGTACATGTTGCAGGGGTTGTTATTTCTCCGTCATTCCAAACGTGTGCTTCTGCATTTATTGGTGTTGATACACCTGTTGTTATTGGGTCACCTTCGCCAGCTTCATTATTAAACATATTGTGGCATACTGTACATTCCCAAAACTCTATATGACCCTGTGCACTACATGTTGCTGCTTCTGCTGGATAATGCTGTAATGTATGTGCAACCATAGGAATATCTTCTGTTTTAGAGTGTACATTTGTTATTGTACATCTATATGTTCTTACGCCAACTGCTGTACATGTTGGCTCTGTTGTAACTTCTCCGTCATCCCATATATGTCCGTTTACTTCATCTACTCCTGTTCTTAGGCCTTCCTCGTTTTCTACTTCGTTTTCGCCGTCTTCATCACTAAACATTCTGTGACATACCGAGCATTTCCAATATTCTATCCAACCAGCAACTAAGCATGTTGCAGGAACTGCGTCATGATGCTCTGTTAATGTATGGTCAACCATAGGAATATCTTCTGTTGTTGTATGTGCAGGATTTATTGTACATGTATATGTCCTTACACCAAGTGCTGTACATGTTGCAGGTGTTGTTACTTCGCCTTCGTTCCAAACGTGTGCATTTGCATTTATTGGAACTACAACATCTGCTATTGGGTCGCCTGTTCCTGCTTCGTTACCATATTTATTGTGGCAAACTGTACATTCCCAATATTCTACGTTACCAACTGCATTACATGTTGCTGCTGTCGCTGCATGATGTTCTAATGTATGTGCAAGTTTTGCAATAGTTACATTATCTACCGCTGTTGTTCCACCTGCGTCAGAAAACTTTCCGCCACATGTTTCACATTCCCAGTAAGCAATGTTACCAGGTGCTGTACATGTTGCGGCAACCGCTGCATGTGCTGTTAAATCGTGGTTTGGTCCCCATACAGCATATATTGTTGTATTATCTAAAAATACATAATCATTTTGATAAGCTGTTCCTTCTTCTGCTGCATCTGCCCATCCTACTAATGTAACACATGGGTCATCATTTGTTACTTCAGGAATTTCTAAAGCACCAAATGTCGTGGTTTCGTTAACAACTAACTCATTATTTGCTAAAGCTTCTCCACCATTTTCATCTAATGTTATCGTTATTTGTTGATACTGAAGTGGATCATATCTCATAAATGGAGCTTTATCATCTCCAATTGTTGATACATTTGTTGCGGCCTCACCATTTATTGTAAATGTACAACCATTTGCAAATGCATATCCTTCATCTGCTGCTACGTGAATATATATATAATATTGTTTGTTATACTCAAAGTTACCTGCAAATTCTACTGGCGTAGAACTCTCTTTTACTTTCCATAAAGTTTCAGCGTCACTTACAAGTGATATACCCTCAGTTGCAACTGTTATTCCTGCAAGTGTTGGTGCTCTACCAATTCTTGGGGCTGTAACACCTGTTATTGCTACACTTTCAACTTGTATTATATCTTTATAAGTTGCTGTAACTTCTACTGCTTCGCTAGGCATTGTAAATGTTGTTGTGCTTGCTGTTTCGGAAGCAAGTTCAACATTATCTGAATCAACTGTCCAGCAATCAAATACTTTACCAGCTGCAGGAACTGCAGCAATTATTGTAACTTCAGCATTTTCTGCTGCACTTGTTACAACTTCATCAGCAATTTTTGCTGTACCACCATTTACTGTTATATCAAAAGTATCTTCTGGTTCTTCAATTTCAATATCTGGAGAAGTAATATAAATATATGAATAAGTATTGAAAGAGTGAAGTTCTCCTACTTCCCACATGTTACCATCTATTGTTGCTACAAATGGAGTTGCTAAAACATGTGTTCTTCCATTTTCGTTATTTACTGTGTGTTCGTCTATACGTACTTGTACAGAATATTGGTATATTCCTTCGTCAAATGTTGCTTCGTTATAAAGATTATAATCTCCGCCATTCTTTTTATACCAATGACCCATACTAGTTTCTACATATGCTGGATTACCAGCCGTAACATTAAATGTTGGGTCTAATACATCCTCACCATACTGCGCAACAGTTGCCATATTAGATGTAACAACCAATGCTGTTACTTGTGTCCTTTCTTCTGGGTCTATATATGTAGGATTAACGAAAACCGTAATATCTGCTGTACCATCTTCATCATCTGTTACACGAATTACCATATTGCCATTATTGGCTGTCTCTTCTGGTGTACCACTAACTGCACCCGCAGCTGATACCGTTATCCATTCTGGTCCAGATACTTTACTAAATGTGTAAGGAGGTGTTCCGCCTTCAACGTTTGCTGCTACTGAATAACCATCTATTGGCGTCCCCACATATGAATCTGCTATATCAAATCTTGGAGCATCTAAAAATGTTAAGCCAGCTCCTCCAAATGCTATCTCCATTTCTGGAGAAGTTATTTGAGCATATGAATAGGTATCTTCTACAGTTGAAGGTGTGACTGTCCATGCAGTTTCATTTATCGTAACATTTACAACACCTGCTAATTCATGAGTTTCAGCGCCATCGCCATCAATACGAAGTTGTGCTGTATACTTATACGTACCACCCATAAAAGTAGCTTCATTGTAACGAACCCATTCTTCATTTATCTTTCTTGACCAATAACCATTACCACCTGTTAAAACATAGGCAGGTTCTCCTGTTGTTACAGTAAACACCGGCTGTACTACCGCATCGCCCCATTCAGGTGCTAAATTTGTTGCCGTTGCTACTACTGTTCCAACTAAATCTTTTGCAAATGATATTGAACCAAATGGAATTAGGTTAAATACCATGCAAAATACTAATGCGAGGCTTATAATCCTCTTTGCCTTTCTTTCGTGCATAAAAACTCCCTCCTTAGTATTTTTATACGCAATTTGCGTATTTTAAAACCTACATTACAAATTTAATTATAACATAAAAATTTTGATGTAAATAGTTAATAAAAATATTTTTTTAAAATTTAAACTCGATTTTTTGTAATACGCATTTTTGACAAATTTGTGTTTGTCGGGATGAATGAATTCGCAAAATCCGTAGGGGCGGGGTTCCATCCCCGCCCGCAAACATTGTACACGGGCGGGGATGGAACCCCGCCCCTACAGAAATTTTAATGTTTTACATTAAAATTTCATCACGGCAAGCAAAAACTTGAAACCTATTTCACATTTGTGATATACTACCTATGGAGGTACATTATGAAAAAAGAAAAATTTTATATAACTGGTATGACTTGTACAAGTTGCCAATCGCATGTTGAAAAAGCTGTAAAAAAACTTTCTGGCATAGAAAATGTTGTCGTAAATTTACTTGCTAATAACATGACTGTTTCCTATGATGAAAATAAAATATCCCAAAAAGATATAATTAAAGCGGTTATAGATGCAGGTTATGGTGCGACTTGTGAGATAGAGAATAAAAAAAGGAATAGCGATAATATCCTACTTCCTATGAAAAAACGTTTAATCATCTCGTTTATATTCTGGATCCCGCTTATGTATATAGCAATGCACCATATGGGCTTACCAATACCCGCATTTTTACAGCATCCACTAGTTTTTGCCCTTATACAACTTATACTTCTTATTCCAATAATATATGTGAATAGGAACTACTTCATAGTTGGCTTTAAGCGACTTTTTAAGCTAAGTCCAAATATGGATTCGCTAATTGCACTTGGAAGTAGTGCCGCAACAATTTATGGCCTATTTGCAATATTTATGATTACTAAAGGCGTATTAAACTATAGTAACGACCTATATTTCGAATCCGCTGGCACAATTCTTACATTAATTACACTTGGCAAATACTTAGAAACAAAATCTAAAGGCAAAACAAATGAAGCAATTTTGAAACTAATGGACCTTGCGCCAAAATTTGCTACTGTTATTCGCGATAATAAAGAAGTAGAAATCGAAACATCGGATATAGTAAAAGACGATATTGTAATAATAAAACCCGGTGGAAAAATCCCTGTTGATGGTGTTGTAGTTAGTGGAAATTCTTCTATCGACCAAGCAAGTATCACTGGTGAAAGCATTCCGGTTGAAAAAAATGTTGGCGATAACGTAATATCTGGAACAATCAATAAAAATGGCACATTCAAAATGCGTGCTACAAAGGTCGGTAGTGAAACAACACTTAGCCAGATTATAAAAATTGTTGAAGATGCAAATAATTCGAAAGCTCCTATCGCACGGCTTGCCGATACAGTAAGTAGCGTATTCGTGCCTGTAGTAATAGCAATTGCGGTATTTGCTACTATCATCTGGTTACTTTGCGGACAAACCTTTGAATTTGCATTAAGTATTGGAATTGCAGTACTTGTTATATCCTGCCCTTGTGCTTTAGGACTTGCAACTCCTGTTGCAATAATGGTTGGCACCGGCAAAGGTGCAGAAAACGGTGTGCTAATCAAATCGGCCGAAAGTCTTGAGCTGCTTCATAAAGTAGATACCGTCGTACTCGATAAAACCGGCACAATAACAAATGGTACTCCAAAATTAACTGATGTGTTTACAAATATGGATAAAGAAAAATTTGGGGCCCTCATTGGCAGTCTTGAAAAAAATTCTGAACATCCACTAGCTGAGGCAGTTATAAAAGAAACTGCATCGTTTTTACCAGTTACAAACTTTACATCTACATCTGGTCGTGGAATAAAAGGCGACATTGAAAACACAGCCTACTTTTGTGGCAACAAAACATTTATGGAAGAAAATAAAATTAACTTAAATAAATATGATGAAAAAGCAAATTCACTATTAACCGAAGGAAAAACTGTACTTTACTTTGGAAATAAAAAAGACGTTTTGGGTATTGTTGCTGTTTCAGACACATTAAAAAGCGATAGTAAAACAGCAATAGAAGAATTAAAAAATAAAAACATTGATGTTATAATGATAACTGGAGATAATAAAGTCGTAGCAAATAGCATAGCAAAAGAGGTTGGCATAGATAAAGTAATTGCCGAAGTATTACCACAAAATAAAGAAAGTGAAGTAAAACACTTGCAAGAAAGTGGTAAAAAAGTAGCATTTGTAGGCGATGGTATAAACGATAGCCCAGCACTTGCTCGTGCCGATGTTGGTATTGCAATAGGTAACGGAACCGATATCGCCATAGAATCGGCCGACGTAGTTTTGATAAAAAATAGTTTGCTCGACGTTTTAACTGCAATCGATTTAAGCCGTGCTACAATAAAAAACATAAAACTAAGCTTATTCTGGGCATTCTTTTATAACACACTTGGTATACCAATTGCAGCCGGAATATTATATAATAGTTTTGGTATTAAGTTAAGCCCTATGATTGGGGCAGCATGTATGAGCTTTAGTTCTGTGTGCGTTGTAACCAATGCTTTAAGGCTTAGGAAATTCAAAAATAAATATATACGAAAGGAAGATAAAAAGATGAGCGAATTTACAAAAAATATTGGAATTGATGGAATGCAATGTAACCACTGCAAAATGACTGTAGAAAAAGCACTTGGTGGCTTAAATGGTGTAACTAGTGTAGACGTTAGTTTAGAAAACAAAAATGCTACTATTTATTCTAAAAATGAAGTTAGTAATGGCGATATAGAGAAAGTTATTACTGATGCAGGTTTTAGTGTTACAGGAATAAAATAAATTTCACTAAAAAAAATACTAAATCCTTCCGATAAACATATCGGAGGGATTTTTATGATATTTCGCATTTATTGTGCCCTTATGTGGATTTTGAGTTCTATACTTTTTTTATATTTATCTTTTAAAGTTTCTTCATCAGCAACAACGCTACAGGACAAAATAATTATATTCTTTACTTTGGCATTCGGCATTGCTGGTTTAATAATAGGTATCTATATTTTAGCATTCGAAATCAAAAAAATTATCCGACACTTAATAACAGCAAAAAAAGGTGAAGAATGCTACGGAAGATTAGTTGATAACCATATTACTGGTGCACGGGTTAATGGCAAAGCCGAACTAAAAGGGTATTTTGCTATATTTATGCCATCAGATAATCAAGTTAAAATATTCTCGCAAATTATTGGAACAAATCTAAAGAAATTTCCAGCAGGTTCATACTGGAAATTAAAATACTATGATGGAGAGATAAATATTTTAAAACAAATAGATAGCTCAGAAGTTCCTTATGTTATTTTAGAAACAATAGAAACTAATTCTACTGTCGAATATTCTTCTTTTTCTTCAGAAAGATATGAACGTTAAATAGTTTTATAATAAGTACTATCTTAATTTCACTAAAAAAATAATAAATCCTTCCGATAAACATATCGGAGGGATTTTTATGTTTTATTTTTTATTTGGAGCTATTTGGACTTTTGTATCTGCTATTTTAGCAATCGCATTTTTTAGCATTCCTGAAGCACCATTTTGGTGTAAACTAATGCTTGCTTTCTTTTTAGTAATTGGCATCATTATGTTAGCAATTGGAATTAAAAAATTTATTACAGACAAATTAACAGATAAAAAAGGTGAAGAATGTTACGGAAGGTTAATAAAAGTATATCCATCTGGCACATATATAAATGGCCAACCCGAATTAAAAGCAGACTTTGCTGTACTTTTGCCAATAGAAAATCAAGTAGAAATTATATCAGAAGTTATCGGGATGAGCGATTATAAATTCCCACTTGGCTCATACTGGAAGTTAAAACACTACAATGGCGATATAAACATTTTAAACCAAGTAAGTAAAGATGAACTACCATATGGCACAACAGATGCAATAAACGCTTATTCTATTGTAGAAATTGACGGGACAAAATATAAACGAATAGATTAAAAAAACGGGGAGCTCCCCGTTTTTTAATTTATTTCTTTTATCATGCTAATCATTTCATCCTTTGCAACGCCTTTTTCTATATAAACCGAATAACTAAAATCGCCTGTATTCCAAGTTGCTAAACTTGCTTTTCCTTCGTTACCCTTTAACGTTACGTCATCGCCTTCAATTTCTGTTACTACTTCTTCAGCATATTCTGTATAAACGCCACTTATGTCCCCTGTGCCTCTTGCCTTTCTTATGGTTGCTATTTCCTCTTCATCACGGCTTAAACGCACATCTAAAAGTTCGCCATTTATTACAAAAACAGTTTGTGCTAAATCTTTATACTTTTTTGGGAGTGTTACGTTAAAACCTACATCGTCACTTGCTCCCTCTAACGTATCATACTCAATCATTGGGTTTGGTATGCCATCATAATCATCTGGCAATGCTGGTTTTGCAGCATTTTTATTCGCAACAAACTTACAAATACCTACTATCAAAAGTACACATAAAATTGCAATTATTATCTTTGTAATACCCTTCATAAGAAATCCCCCTTATTTTGTCAAAACTTTTTTATTCCATGATCTTTTGTTGCACTCTGGGCACTTTAAATATCTTGTCCTACCAACATGCATTGCCAAAAACACATCTTTATACTTTGGAACATATCTATTTTTGCAATTCCCGCATTCATAATATCCTGCTTCCGTTTCAATTTTTACCGCATACGCACATGCTATCATAAAAATAACAAAAGCCGTTATCCCTATGCCGAGTTGCAAATACTCGTCTTCAATTACAAACGCTACCAAAAACATTATAACCAAGAAAGACGCAAGTGCTATATATCCAATAACCCATTCGTATGAAAGTAACTTTTTATTTGCTTCTTCTTCAAACTTTTTTAATTCATCATCCATACCTACACCCCCATTTTCGACGCTATTTCTGGCTTTAACCTGTTGTATACTTCAAGTGTCATTTCAACATCTTTAAGTGACCTATGGCTACCCGTTGTATCGATGTGATAATAATTTGCTAAATCGGAAAGCTTGTGATGAGTAAGACCTGTTAAAACCATACGTGACAGACGCAATGTATCGACAAAATCATTTGTAAGTGGCTTTAAACGGCATTCTAAAAGTTTATCATAAATAAAATTGATATCAAAATTCACATTGTGCCCCATTAGAGTATTGTCCCCAACAAAATCCACAAACTTAGTAAGCACTTCATCTATAGGCGGAGCATTTACAACCATTTGATTAGTAATGCCCGTTAAATTAGTAATGAAGCTGCTTATAGGGTACACCGGCTTAATGAGTGTGCAAAACTTGTCTATAACCGCACCATCTTTTACTTTTAAGGCACCTATTTCAATAATTTCGTTCTGTTTTGTATTTAAGCCAGTTGTTTCTATATCGAAAACCACAAAAGAGCTTGGAGTTGCGACTAAACTTTTGCCCTTTTTTATTCGCATATTGGTTGTGATTAGCATAGTACTACCTCCATGTATATTTTATCATAGGAAACGGTTTTGTCAATTTATATAAAAACGAGCGATGTTACTCGCTCGTTAAGTGGTTTACTTGCTATAGGCAGTGTTTTTCGAAACCTTCTTGTTACGCCTGTAGTCTTCTTTGTTTTGCTCTTGTTTAGAAACTTGAAGTTTATTTATCTTTATGGTTCCTTTTCTACCAACATTTCTCTGCCGCTTTATAACCTTTTTAGGCGCGGGATTAGTGGTAATGATAGCATCATCTTCAAATTGTTTCATTATACGTCCTCCGTGGCAACGCCACACACATTATTCCCCTCACAACAAACTAACAATGCTTTTTACGGTTCACGTGCTTGCTTCTCCCAGAAGCTAAGAATAGGATCATCCGTGACAAAGATGGGTTCCATCAAGCTCCTTAATTTGTCTTCGAAAAACTGTTCCTTCGAAAGACGCGGAGCCCCGCCACTAGCTGTGGCTTTTGGAATACGCGGAACTTTGCCGTCAAGACTCTTCATGAACGTCTTGTACACCGGCAACCTTGCCTCACGCCTAATTGCAGCGAACTGGGTAAACCGTATTTTGATTTGTTCCCTGTTCTGTGCATTTTCGGTTAACCAATCGGCATTGGCGCGGAAAAACAAACGAAGTAGTGTGCGTTCTTCGCTAGTTAGCTTCATAACACGTCCTCCTTGTTGGATTGTGGTTTATTCGTTTGGTTTATTATACTATGGAGTTGGGAAAAATGCAAATGGGGGGGAAAGTGTTTTTAAATCTCCTAGTATACCTAACTTGTCTAGTTAACTGTATTTACAATTTCTTTTAAGAATATTTCTATTAGCTCCTCTTTTTGTTGCTCTGAAAAAAACTTGCCCAACTTATTTATCTGTAAATTTAATTTTCCCTCATCTATACCATTATTTGACATAAGATTTTGCATATCATTAATATACTTTTGAGCTAATTCTTTTTGGCTATCCATATCCTTAAAACATGATTCATCAACTATATTACACATATGTTTGTTAATATTTTTTAGACTATCCATTAGCTTATTATCATTTTTTATCACTAATAATACCAAAATAATACCAACTGTGAATACACCACTTATTTCTTGAGACACGTAACCACGTCCAATTTTAGTATATACTGCATCTATATATACCATAATCATTGGATAAATTAAAAATATAGTAAAAAAATTACATATACTTTTCCAAAGTTCCGTGTCTTTTTGGGCCAAATATACCACTTCATTCACTTTTGTTGCATGTGCCAATCTACACAAGCAATGGTAAAGATATGTTAAAATTCCATCACCCAAATATTTCTTTAATTCTCCATTATCATTAAAAACGCAAAAATATTTATTTAAATTTTTACCTATAAAAAATCTCACTTTACTCATCATACTTCGCTTTTCTTCATCCAACATTTTATTGTATAAATCGAAAATCTCTTTATTATCTTCTAAAACTATTGCTATTAGCGTCATCTCATAGACATTTCTTAAACATGGCAGTGCAACAATTATTTCTCCTTTTTGCATTAATTTTACTATTTTTATAAGCAAATCACCTGATGCATTAAGATTATTCTTAGCAGAATCATCCATATTCTGAGTTTCTAGTGTTTTTTGTATCTTGTTTATTTGTTTTATAAATACATGATTATACACTTTTATAATTTTCTCTAAATCATCCATTTTCTTCACCTCGAATATTCGCATCACAATTTAGAAAGCATTCTAATATTTTTTGACCAAGTAAAGTAATATGTATCCTATCTATATTATTAGGAGATGATGTCCCCAATGTTAAAAGGAATTCTGTCTGCAATATACCCAATCTTTCTAATTTTATTATTGAAAGTCCTAAGTACATAATATCAAATGTACTCTTACCAGATATTTTATATTCGGAATTTAACATATTGACCAAAGTACCTTCAGGTATATGTAAAAAATCGTTTAAATCTTTTAAGAAAATAGTATTTTCACCAAATATAATATTTCTATCGTGTAATATGTCTTTATTCTCATTTTTTTATTAGCAATACTCATCTTCGAATTTAATTCATTTTTATTTGAAGATTTTATAAATGAATTAATTAATTTTATAAAATTAATATCTTGCTCATTCAAATTTTGTATTATTTCGCAAATTTCTTCTTGCAATTCTTCGTCTTCATTAGCAATATATCTAACTACACTCCTGCAAAATTCTTTAGATGATTCGGGTATACAATTTAACAAATAATATCTTAAATTATTTCTAACAAAATAATACTGATGCTCATCAAATTCAGAAATTCTACTTTCAAATTCTTCTATAGACATTTTTCGCTTATTAATTTCTTCTTCTAATTTTTCTAATCTTCTATTAACAATTTCCGCATCTATAAAATTTATAACTTCAGCTACAACTTGTCCTACATATGGTACTTGTCCTACAGTAACTTTTACCAATGATTTAGCAATATTCGTTTTTTTTATCATTTTTACCATCCTTACTTCAGTTAAATTTTAGGTTTCTATTACATATATCTACTTATAATTCCATTACAAACACGAAATAATTACTTTATATTTACATTTTAATTATAGCAAATAAAAATGCAACATTTAAATATTTATTTTTCACGCTTTTTCTCGATTTATCTAATTATTTTAAAATCTATTATGCAACAATTTTTAAGTACCTTTTTACAAATAATTTCAAAAGCACTATAAAAAATTAGAAGTGATAAAATAAATACAGCTACAAAAAAGCTTACATTTATTTTATCACTTCACATCAAACGATGTCTTTTTATTCATCTCTTCTTAGCATATTATATATTTCACTTGCAAATATACCGAGCACTTCTTTCTTTATATCCTTATTATTAAGTAATAAAGTAAAGAAATCTTTATTCTGTTCAAGTCCCTCTACTAATGCATCATCAATATCATCATAATACGAGAATTCAAAGTCCTTTTCTGTATTATTTTTAGCACTATTTCTTAACTTTTCAGATTTCATAAGTATATCTTTTATTTGTAACATAGCTTTGACGGCGACATCGTTATCATACTTTTTGCCTGTTTTATTGTTTATTTCTTCAATTATTTCAGATAATCTCTTGATTTTATCCTCTGTTAAATCAAAAGCATCAGCAACTGTTAAATGTACAATTGGGTCTGGTTTGATATTGCTCTTTTTAATTTCTTGACCTTTCTTTTGAACAAAATCTGAAGCTGTAATCTTCCCATCAAGATTAAATCCACCACCAGGTCTTCTAACATCTAAAAATGCATTTAAAGCTACAAGAAAATGATATTTTTTATGAAGTTCTTTATCCTCAAAGCAAGATACCTGCATCAAAAATTCATAAAATCTGATAAACCTTCTTACTTTGCCAACAAATTCTAACTGATCTTTTATATCATTTTGTTCTAGTAATTTTTTGCACTTGTTAAGATAGAAAATAATCTTCTTTGTTTCTTGGTCTGTTCTATCAGCTTTATTTTTGCAAAGTATTTCATTCGCACTTTCAATATCATCTGGATCAATAATATAATATCCATCAACTTTAGCTTCTAATTCATATATGTCTTCAGGAGTAACAGAGTTAGATAATATTGTAGTTGTATAATA